>CAJSZQ010000005.1 GCA_910574185.1 Lachnospiraceae bacterium | reverse complement strand
TCTCGTCTTAAAATATTTAACTGCCGTTCTTCACGACTTTTAAATACAAGTTTTAATCCGGTCAGAAAAACTACTAGCTTTTCTTTTCCCGTTTTACTGTTTTTGGCTTGATATCATCTATTTCTATCTGATATCCGTTCTGAATTTTCTCTTTTAAAGAATCTTCAGGGTTGTTGTCTATTGTTCAGTTATCAAGGTTCTTTTTTGCTGTTTGCTTGTTGTTATCAGCGACAGCTATATTAGAATACCATCAGTGTTTCCATTTGTCAACACCTTTTTATAATTTTTTTCAATTTTTTTCTTCTTTTTTTCGACCTCTTTCTCTATACACTATATATAGTGTTTTTAACAACTCAAAAGCATATATATCGTTTTTTCTATTACTCAATGTTCTACTATAAATCAAAAATAGAAATTATAATTCTGCTAAATATAAACTTTTTGTGAGAAAAATTCTCTGCAATTTCCAAGTATATTTTAACAATAGTTTCTTCTGTTTAGTAACGCTACATTCAAGTTAAATGCTTTTCGTCCATATAATATTTTTGTTAGATATCTAAAAAGTGTACCTTATCGGGTAAAGTCCGTCCGCTCTACAGGGGCATACACTAAGACGCGTCCCCAGGCGTACTTATATAATTTCATCTATATTAAAGCAATTTTAATAAATCCCTTACGACAGGAGCAGCATTGCGTCTGGGATAGAGCGCCATCGTCTGCGCAGTCCGCCGGAATCCTTTAATCGGTATAATCTTTAGTCCTGCAATCCCCATGTCTCTGGCTCCGCAAGGCATGACAGAGACGGCCTGTCCCATATTCACAATCAAAATCAGACTGGAGAAATCATCTGCATAGATTCGCTTATTGCTGTTAAGTCCTAGATGAGTGTACATCTTCTCAAGCTGCGTCATATAAGACCGATAATTCTGTCCATTGTTATATACAATAGGAATATCTCCCAATTCTTCCGGTTCAATACTTTTCCGCGCGGCTAGAGGATGACTGGCGCTAATCATCAGCCCACATGTATCAGACACGATTGTCCTAGTCTCTATTTCATCCGTCAATTTTAGCACATTGCCTGTAACCACAGCCATATCAATTCGCCCCTCCAAAATCTGCTCCAGAAAGCGCTGATCGTTGCCAGAGCGAAATTCTACCTGGCGCCTCGGATATGCATGCCGATAAGTTCTAATCAATTTAGCCATCGCCCAAAGATCATACGCACTGCCATAGCCAATATGAAGTTCTGTAAGATTATCCTGTGAAATCCTCTGTCCCTTCAGAATAGCGCTTTGATATTGATTCATCAATATCCTGCACTGATGATAAAATGACTCCCCTGCTGCCGTCAAAGAAACGCCTCTTTTCTCACGTACAAACAACTGAAAGCCTATCTCTTCTTCCAATAATTTAATCTGTTGACTTACAGCCGTCTGAGAAATACAATGCTCTTTCGCCGCTTTTGTAAAATTCAAATGCTTCGCGGCGGATAAAAAAACCGGAAGTCGCTGTATGCTCATGGCCTCGCCTTCTTTCATATATAAACTTCATTATATACATATTATATTCATAAGTTTAACTTATGACAAGACACAAATAATGTATTGGACAATAAAATGATTAAATGATAATCTGACAACAACGGGTAATATTTACTAAAAATCATATATATGCCAGCGATTATTAAGCACTTCGCCCAACAAATCCAGATTTCTGATACAGAAATGAAGATTGAGCTGAGCTGACTGAATATCTGATAAACTAAAAAACAATAGAAAGGATAACTATTTTATATGTCTAAGACTCACACAGATTATTATGGAACTCACATGAAATTTACCGAATTTCCAAAGTTCGGCGTTCTTTCCAGCGTTAAGGTAGTTACTACCGGTATAAATATTGCGGGTCCTTTTGGCGGCAGCCTGATGTCTGAAATGGGCGCTCAGGTAGTCCAAATCGAGCATCCAAAACAGCCCTGCACTACCCGCGGCTATTACGGCTACGCCCAGGATCATAGAAACGGCTTTTCTGTGGCTTTAAACACGCACTGCAAGCGCGGCAAAAAAGTTTTCAAAAAAATCCTGGAATGGGCGGATATCTGGATTGAATCCGGCCGCCCTGGCACATATGCCAAGCTAGGCCTGACAGACGAATATATATGGGAGAATGTTAATAAAAAACTTTCAATCGTTCATGTCTCCGGTTACGGCCAATACGGTCCTGACCGAAACAAAGCCTCCTACGACGTATCTGGCCAGGCCATGGGCGGATACATGTATCTCAACGGAGAAAGTCCTACATCTCCTCCGTTGAAAGTAAATCCCTACTTGTCAGACTATGCCACCGCGTTAAATGCCTGCATCTGCGGACTATCCCTCATGACTCACGCCCGGGAAACCGGCGAAGGCGACAGTGTAGACATTTCTCAATATGAAACAATGTTCCGCTTGTTAGGCGGCTATCCGGCAGACTGGTTTAACCGCGGCTATCCCGCTCCCGGCGAACCAGTGCAATGCCGCACCGGAAATATCAGCGACCAGGCCGCCGGATTCTCTTTCTACGACTGTAAAGATGGCGGTACGATATTTATCGGCTGCGTAGGGGCCGGCAATATCAAACGTGGCTATCCTTTGTTTGGCCTTCCTGCACCTGGCACTACTGATCCCGATATATACGAAAACATGGGCGGTTGTCTAATCAGTTTGCCGGTAGGCCAGCGCGTTGAAGCCGCCATCAAAAAATTCTGCGCGGCGCGCACTGTGGAAGAAGTTGAAACGCTACTTACAAAACATGGAATACCAAATCAGAGAGCCTATGGCCCAGACGACATACTTAACGATCCTCAATATGCTGCCCGCGAAGATATCATAACCTGGGTAGATAGCGTTTTTGGAAAAATGAAAGGCATCGGTATTGTTAATAAATTCAAAAAAAATCCTGGAAAAATCGTGGCTCCTGCGCCTACTCTGGGAGAGCATAACATTGAAATATTCAAAGAACTAGGCTTTTCTGATGAATTTATCGATAAGATGTATGCTGCCGGCGAATTTGCCGGAATGGACCCCAGGGAAACAGCCAAGTGGGGACACTTTAAAGAATGGAATTTCTTCTGGCGCGACGATCAAGCCGAGAAATTGAGACTATAATATAATCATGATTCAAAAACAATATTGCTCTAAACTTTTATCTGGAATCTAGTGTGCTGACCGCATTATATCTGGCGAAACTCCGCAGAATATTCGCTCATCTGCAAGGCGGCTGAACTTAGTACATATTTCTTCATAATTCAAAAAGCTGTTTGGAAAATTTCCAAACAGCTTCTATTAAAGCGGAGAAAGAGGGATTTGAACCCTCGCGCCGGTCACCCGACCTACACCCTTAGCAGGGGCGCCTCTTCAGCCTCTTGAGTATTTCTCCAGCGGACTTTATTATACTAAACCCTACAGCTCTTGTCAATCCCTTTTTTTCAAAAGGAGCAAATCTTAGTAACAGTTCAGCATGCAACTGCGCACTTGCTGCGCAGTTAGCAGCCAATGAACCTGAGTAGCCAGGAAAACCGCCCCTTTGCCGTAGGCAAACTTTAAAATGGGCGGATTCCGTAACAGTGAAGCCGGAAGGGCTGAACTGTTACAAATCTTATTTTACAATAGTTGCTGTTTACCTAATGACCTGCGAACTGTAACTTACAATATATTATAATATCATACGCCGCTTTACTCTGCCCTGCAAACTATAACTGAACAACAAAAGAGAGACCTATTCAGTCTCCCCTTTGTTTCTCCCTGTCAACTAGCCTATACTAAATAATTCAGCATCATGCCAACTGCAGCGTAATTGTTCATTGCATATGCTCCACTTCTTGAATAAGAGCCAAATGCGTTCATCGGATTCGTAATAGACTCTGCCTGCGCACCCATTAAGTCTCCGTTAATCAGAGAAATAGAGCGCGTGTTCATTCCTGCACTTCCCTTATTAAAGGCTTTATCTGCAATTCCTCCTGGACCAGAAATCAGACTCTTTGTCAGAGACGGATTATCTTTCATATTCTTTGCAAATACATCCTTGTCAAATTTCAGGGTTGCATCCTTGTTCACAGTAATACCAAGCTGCCCTAAAGACTGCTCAGAACCTAAACCTGCAACAAGATTGCGAAGCTGTTTGTCCACGCCTGTTCCCCTGTCATAATTATCGTTAAGAAGCTTCAACGATGAATTATAAGAGTTAACAAGGTCACTCAGCGCGCTGGCAATCTTATCTGAATCTACATCAGCCTTAATAGATGCCTTGCCGACACCCTTAAGCTCTATGCCGATTCTATAAGAATCCGCATAAACATCATTGCTGAAAGACTCATGCTGCGTTGTCTTTCCGCCTGTTGTTATGGAATACTTGGAATTAGCTGCCTCAGTCTTTACTGTGTCAGCCCCTGCTGCCGCACCAAGATTACCGCTTACATCAAATGTATTCGCAGCGCCTGTGTATTTGCCCTCTAGCTGCAAAGATGCAACTCCGTCTTTCTGCACTACGCTTGCCTTCACGTTCGATGACCCTCTGTTAATCTGGTCGGCCGCTTCCTTCAGCATCTGTGCGTTCGTCTTAGATGTACCATCTGCGTTCGTTGCACTCACCTTAACATCTACAGAATTAACAGCATTGCCAACTGTAAAATCCATGTCTGACTGTGCTTTATCAGAAGCCTTTACACCCTCGCTCACATTTACCTGAGCGGCAGCAAGCTGCTTAACGTCCAAGTCTATCTGCTGTGCATTCCTAACCGGCAGTTTCTCTGTAGCAGACGCCACTGAGGAATCAGAACTGCTAACAACCAGATCGCTCATTACTCCTTTCTGATTTGAACTCTTCAGCGCGTTCGCAGAACTCATCAAATCAGACATACTACTGCTATAATTCTTCACAAATGCCATACTGGATGTCAGAGATGTATTCCGGTATGAGTTGGATGACACTTTGGATGCAGGAGTAACTGCCTCCATAAATCTCTGATTCTTTGAAAGCGCCTGTGATAAACGGAAATTATTAATGGAAGATTGGTAGTTAAAATATCCCAGATTGGAATTAACTCCATTGATTGCCATGTCTTTCCCTCCTTTCTTGTAGTTCTAATTATATTTCTACATATATTATATCGACATCTCAGGTGCAAATATTAATACCCACCTGCTTATACTCTGTTCCGATCTCTTAATTTGAAACGTGAAACCAGAGTTTTCAAAATCTGAGCCTGACTAGACAGCTCTTCACTCGCCGCCGCACTTTCTTCTGCTGTAGCAGAGTTTGTCTGTACCACGCTGGATATCTGATCCATACCTGTAGTTACCTGTGAAATCTCTTCTGCCTGTCTGTCTGCTGCTGTTGAAATCTCATCTACATATGTAACGGCGCTCTTAGTACTTTCTACTGTAGCCTGAATTGCCTCTGCAGTTCTGCCTGCAATCTCAGTTCCATTTTCAACCGCCTGAATCGTACCTTCAATAAGAATCGTCGTATTACTTGCAGCCTCCGCGCTCTTAGACGCCAGATTACGTACTTCATCGGCTACAACGGCAAATCCCTTACCCGCTTCTCCTGCACGCGCAGCCTCTACTGCGGCATTCAAAGCCAAAATATTTGTCTGGAACGCAATATCTTCAATGGTCTTAATAATTTTACCAATATCTCCGGACTTCTGACTAATATCTTCCATTGCTACTATCATATCCTGCATCTGTGAATTGGATACAGACAATTTCTCCTGAGCTTCCTCAACTTTTCCGCTTGCCTCTTTTGCATTACTTGCAGTTGTAGTTACTTCTCTGGAAATTTCATTAACAGTAGCCGCCAGCTCTTCTACAGAGCTTGCCTGCTCGGTCGCGCCCTGCGACAGCGCCTGTGCGCCGGAAGATACCTGATCTGCTCCGCTTGCAACCTGATCAGAAGCATCATTAATTTGTCTCATGGTATCGCTCAGAGTTAAATTCATATGACGAATCGCTTTCAGCAACGGTTCAAAATCGCCAATATACACTTCTTCTTTCGCAAAGAGGTTGAAATTTCCTCCTGACATCTCATTTAATAAGTATGACAGATCGCGTACTACCTCTTCTAATCTTCGGCAGGTTGTCTGTACACTCCTTACAAGAGCTCCGAACTCATCTTCGGATTCGTAAGTCAGTTCCTGTTTCATATTGCCATCTGCAAGCCCTTCCATTGCAACTTCAATCTCCTGTACCGGCCTAACAATCGTTCTTGTTACCCTTGCACAGATAATCATTGCAAATACAATCGCAACCGCTGCAATTACCAGAAGAATAATCATGCTTTCATTTGTTGTTGCAACACTTTCTTTACCAGTCGTTTCACGAATGGCAACCGTCTCTTCTATCAATGCGTTGATTGTATCAATCACATGATTCAGCGCCGGTCCACAATCCGATATAATCTTTCCACCCGCAGCCGTCTGATCATGTCTGTCCAAATCTGATATTATTTCATTGGCTATCTCAAACCAGCTCTCTAATGCATTGCTAAGTTCTGTTACCTTCTCAGCATCCAACACATTCAAATCCTGAACAATCTGAATGTTCTCACGAATCATGGCGATATTTTCCTCGATAGACTGCTTCGTCTGTGCGTCGGAATTACCGACAATAACCATATCCCGCACATCTTTTGCCGCCATAAATGTGTTAATACGGCAAACCTTTACTGCATCGTCCGCAGCAACTACCCCGTCAATAAAATTTCTCAGGTTATCATTTGCCTTCCGAAGCTGCAAAATTGAAAAGACAGATATAATAACTGTCAACAGCAACACAACTCCAAAGGACACAAGTAATTTACTTCTGATTTTCAACTTCTTTAACATCTTTCTCTCCTTTACGTTTCTTTATTATTAATATGTATGGTGTTTTCCGTCTCTTCTATCTCTTCTTTCTCTTTTCTTCGTAACTGTTCACAAAGCTTTTCTTTCATATCCAACAGCCTGACACGTATAGTAAGCCATGCCTTCCTGCCCCGATTTGAAAGCACTGTCTTCACAAAACGAAGATCTCTGATAAGCCAACAGAAAACCAATAAAAAGGGATATTTCCCTAATATCGGAAAGAACTGGAACATATAATCCTTCGGCGGAAACAGCCATTCCCTCTTTCTCGCCGCCCACTCTCCCTTGCGGTCACGCCAGTAGAAATCCAACCTTGCTTTTTCATAAGGCAAAAGAGCCTTATCCAATTGTTTGTTCTCCTGACTGCGAGCAATTATATATTCCTCTAACTCCAGTGCAAGTCCATACTCCTGCCTAACGCCTTCCTCAAGCCAAAGCGCGGCGAGAACGTCTATTTGACGGACGAACTCATCCCATCCTGCTTTCGCCACATGCTCTGCCGGAATATCCCGGCGAAAGGTTTCTCCAAGACGTCTCTGAAACTGCCAGAAATCCAGAACCGCCCTTATTTTTAACATACCTGTGACATACGTTTCAACCATCCTGCCCACATGGTATAAATACTCGTCTTCCTCTGACAAAGTATAAATAAACTTATAATCTGCAACACGCCGGTATTTTTTGACTGGCCCTGTGAAATACCGCTTTACAGTGTTGTTTTCAATCGGCACCGAATTATAAAATACAATCCTGATACCCGGTACTCTCACATACATAATTCCATTTCCCAGTCGGTCCTCCTGCTGCTCATAATCCATATCCCGCATGAATCTATGTATCTGAGGTAAATGTTTCTTTCCCACAAGAAACTCTATCTGTTCTGTATATGCCATCTCCGGCTTGTCATACAATTCATCCGCACCTACACTTTTTAATACGAGCGCATCAATTCCATGCCGCTCAAGCTGCCATAGAATAACCTCTTCTGCCTTATGGTATGATTCTCGCAAAAGGAGCTCTCTTTTGTAGCTCTGATAGAATTGTAATTTACAGTCCTCCGAAATCTCTTTTTCAACTCCCAGAGATCCCAGATAAATTATGTTTGTAATATTATGAAAGTCGGATAGTTTTAAAATTGTTTCCCAGCTTACGGATTTTCTCAGATTCTGGACCGGATTCTGATTTACAATCGCTGCAAGCACGATTAACATATACCTTATTTCATAATTAATAGCAGTCCCTCCCTCCTCCTGTCTATAAATCATACCTTTAAATTATTATCGGATATTTCACAGAAAAAATAACATTTTTTATCGATTTCTTTTTCCTTCCTGCAAAATTCTTCTTTCTTCGAATATATCAATTGCTTTTGAATTGTAAATGGAACGTTTTTCATCCGCTACCAAACGTCCTGCCACCAATGTAATGCATCTACGTTTCATAATAGTAACCAGTTCTCTGGCATGACTCGCCACTACAATCGTCATTCCCTGATAATTCAGCTCTTCAAGAAGCTGCATCAAATCCCAGGCCGAATCCGGGTCCAAATTCGCCGTAGGCTCGTCTGCTATCAATATCTCCGGACGCACAGAGAGCGCCCTTGCCAAAAGTATTCGCGCCTGCTCGCCTCCGGATAATTCCAAGGGATATGCCTGATACTTTTCTGCAAGGCCTACCAGTCCCAATAATTTCATAATCCGAACTCTCATATTTCCGTCGTTATTTCCCGTTGCCAGCATAGCAAAGTGAATATTATCATACACAGAACGGTCATTCAGAAGACCCACCGACGCCGATACGATTCCAAGCCTTCTCCTGTGAGCTGGAATCCTGCTTCTTTTCATCGTATCAACCCGCCTTCCCTCAACTGTAATTGTTCCCGACGTCACTTCCTCCTGCTTCATAATCAAGTCCAGCAGCGTACTTTTACCGGCGCCGCTTTTTCCTATGATAAATACAAATTCTCCTTTTTCTATCTCAAACGAAATATCTTTCAGCACTGCTTTTTTCCGGAACTTTTTTGTCACATGATTAAAGATAATTTGTGCCATAATTTCCTTCCTTAATTTTTTTCAACTTTTTCCGATATTCATAGTATATGCTTATCAAACTACTATAATAAACAATATAATAAATTGATAACGCTTATTATATTGTTCGATAAATTATACTATACTGTTTTAAAACAAAGCAGTCAATACAGATTCTTAAAACAGGGAGAAAAAATGAAGAAGAAACTAATATGCGGAGTTATTACTCTTTTGTTTTTGGTATGCGCTCCCTTTTACCGGTTAGACTTAGCCTCCGGCGAACCAGAACCCCCTAAAACACTTCCGGCGGCAGCGCCAGACCCAGAAGAAGTCCCGGTATTTAAAGATGGAACCTACACGCTATCCCTCACAAGCAGCGTAGGACTTCTTACTTATTATAATCAAAATGACGCTCGCTGGGCGGACGCTCTATATGGCGGCAGAGATCCCATCGCAAGCTATGGATGCGGACCCACCGCCCTTGCTATGCTGGTAACCAGTTTTACCAATCAAACCTATACGCCGGCTGATATGGCCAACTGGGCGGCTTCCAATAATTACTGGTCCGCCGGCGCCGGCACCAAACATAACTTTTTTTTGGAGGGCGCTGCGGCTTTTGGTTTCCACGCTTCCTCTTTCCAAAATTTTACTCCGGAGGGAATTATATCCGAATTGAAAAGCGGCCATGTTCTGGTTGCTTTGATGGGACCAGGACAGTTTACCAATGTAGGGCATTTTATTATCATATATGATTATTGGTCAGGCAATCAGGTGAGTATTGCTGACCCTGCCAGTTTGGAACGAACTCAAATCCCTTGGGATATACAGACGCTTATTAACGAACTAGCCTATGGAGCCAACGGAGGCGGACCACTCTGGAGTATTTCTCCAAAATAACTTTAGCCTCTGTCTGACAATATTATGCCATACAATTAAGAAAAGCCTGAAATCTCTTACGGCTCAGGCTTTTCTTATTATTTTGCAATATTTTTATGACGTTTTTTGATAGTAGGAATCCTTTCCAGCAAGCTTCTGATTAATTACCTTATCTATGCTGATTGTTCGATTCAGCACCAACGCTATCTGTTTACTAAATTCTATAATCTTACCGGCTTCAAAACAATCAGGCTGATACGTATCTTCTCCCGCAAGCCAGCTTCTGAGTTTCGTCCCTTCCCCGACTTCTGCCGATTGAATAAGCAGACGAATCTCTTCCCTTATCTCGCTGACACGCTCCATCTCATCCTGGCGCATCTTCATAAGGAGCTGCGCCGACTCCTGATCATTTCTCGACAATGCATCTCCCAGCTCTTTCGTCAGTCTCTCAATCTCAACCATCCGGACACAATTCCTTTGGACTCGCCTTAATATCTCCGACAAGAGTTCATCTTTTCTATGATCCATATATCCTCCCGACTATACGGCCGCCGTCTTACTTGCTTCCCTGAAGGCATCCCGCAGCTCTGCTACAAGCGGCTTCAATTCCTGGATTACAGCAGTGTTTCTTCCAGCCTGCAGTCTGCTTAGCTCATACTGGAAAAATTCATACATTCTCCGAAGCTCATAACTGATCTCATACTCCATATTCAACGTCTGCTCCAGATAATGCACGATATCCTTCGACCTCTGAACAGACTTGTCGAAAGAATCATAATTCTCATCTTCCAGCGCCATCTGCGCTCTGGTAAGACGCTTAATCAGTTCGTCATAGAGAAGCAAGAGCATCTCTCCATGGGTCATCGTATTCACAGACTGCATTTTGTACTGTTCATATCCATTCTGATACATATCTTTTCCCTTCTTCGGTTTAATAGCTTCCGCCCATCTGAGCCAGCCAGCTACTCTGGCTATTCATCTGCGAAATCAGTGTCTCTAAGCTTGTGAACTGCTTGATATAACGGTCTCTTTCTGTCTCCAGTTTAGTCTGCAAACTTGCAATCTGCTTGTTAATCTCTGCAATCTGCTTATACATATAGTTTTCTGTAATACTAACCGGAGAATGCTCAGATCCCGCTTTACGAATCAGGATACCTTTCGTATCCCAGGACCCCATTGTCTCCACATACTTCTCCATGACCTTCTTCAGATTTGTCGCAAGTCCATTAGAAGTATTTGCATTTCCCTCTGTCGCGGTTCCGGTAAAGAGTTTCTCCACTTTTTCCGGATCGCTTGCCAATGCCGCGCGCAGCTTAGATTCATCCAAAGACAACTTACCATTGTCGGAATAGGTGCTGGATGTGGTAATTCCAATCTCCTCCAGCGCCTGAAGATTGCCTCCGCTGATAACAAAACGTAAATCGCTGCTCAAAGTTCTTAAATCACTGTCGCCAAAGAGCAGACCTTCCTTTGCTTTCTCCTCGTATAGCTTAATCTCATCCTCGCTCAGTTCTTTCTTCTGCTCGCTGGTAAGCGGCACATAGTCGCGATCTGGCCTGGTTGATACTTCTTTATTTACTTTGGCAATGATAGCATTGTACTCTTCCACCATGTTCTTAATAGCATCCACAATACTATCTGTATTCACCGACGCAGTAATTTCTACCGGGTCAAAGGTTTCTTTATCTTTCTCCCAGATTATATTTCCGTCTTTATCTGTCTCAACGTTACCATCTGCATCTGTCTTCGCTTTATATCCAAATTCACTCTTAACATTAATGGTAAGACCATCTACCGTAAATGTATTAGCATCCCGATACAAATCAATCTCCTCATCGGAACCTGCATACTTTACAGTAACAATAGCGTCCTGTCCACGAGCTACTTCTTTACCCATATCACCCGAATCTATACCAAAAATATTCTCAAGCAGCTGGTTTCCGTTGGCATCATCTGCAGCGCCAAACTTAATCGCGCCACTGGCGCCATTCTCTGTTGAAGTAAAGGTAAATTTATCTGTTGCCGGCTGATAGGTTATCTCCACACCCGCCTCTTTAGTATTGTTAATTCTCTCCATCAGAGAATTTATCGTATCATCTTCGTATACATCAATATCTACATCGTTAATTTTGATTGTTGTATGCTGCCTTTTAATATCATTTCCATCTTCATCTTTTCCAACCACTTTTTCTGTAAAAGTAACGCCGTTCGTCAATCCCAATTTATCAAGCGCCGTACTCCGGTCCAGCTTATTCGTTGCGCCACTCTTTACATTCAGCACGCCGTCCTCTCCCAGAAGTCCATAGCTTCCGGAATTCAGTGTAAGTGTTGCGCTTCCGTCAACTACTTTTTTGTCTTCCGTTGACTTGGACACATTAATCGTCTGGAAGCTGATGCTCATATCATCCTGGACAACCTTACCGTTCTCGTCAACCTTACCAACCAGAATCCGGCCTTTACCAAAGGCACGATCCAGCTCTTCCTGTAATGAAGCTTTCAAATTCTTAATTAACTGCTTCTCGTCCTCTTCTGTGGCAGGCTTACCATCTATAAATGTCACACCCTTCGACAAGGTCTCCACATCTGCAATCTTAATATCTTTCCTCACTCCATTATAAGTGAAATTCAATGTCTGACCGCCGAGCTGCTCTGCAAAATTAATCGGTGTCGTAATCTTATCGATCCCTTTTGTCCCTGTTGCATACGCGCCATTATTAGGTACCTTAATTCCTCCTTCTCCCGGAGTCTCAAATCCAAGAAACTCCAAAGCTGTACCGCCCGTCACAGCATGCGCATCCGGTCCTTTTCCCTGGAAGGCAAACTGCTTGCCGGCATTAGGCCCCGTTCCAGGCACATCTATTTGCGAAATCACAAAATGATCTGCGAGTGTCCCGTCTCCAACCTTTTCCTCTGCTAATAACTTATTTATTGATTCAACCGCATTCTCTGCCGTATCATACTTAAGTGCGTTTCCTTCGCTATCTACCGTATTAAGGAATACTGTATAGGAATCGTTTCCAACTTTAAATGTCAGAGACTCGCCAATCAGCTCCTTTCTCACTAACGGCTTGGTCGTATCAATCGTACCTGTCGTCAAAGCCGAATCTGCTCCTGACGTGCGCGCCTCCGAACTCCACTTCGCCTTCTGCGCAAGCTGCTTAACGCCCATTATCGAAACGGATTCCGCCGAACTGCCTGTACCGGATACAGACACATATTTGCTGTTCGTTCCCGTAGTCGTAATATTCGACCTTCCCCAGAACATCGAGCTGAACAGGTTCGTAGATGACGAAAATGAAGATGTATATTTATTAGCAAATGCAATCATCAAATTCGAGATACTCTGAACGGCTGACTGCTTCCATTCAAGCTGCTGCTTCTTCTGCTGCTGCGCCGTAATCTTACTGGTGGTTCCATAGGTCATTCCCTCAATCAGAGTATCTCTGTCTAATCCACTGGCTAATCCGCCATATCCTCTGATACTATTAGCTGTTGCGCTGCTTAAGCCGCCTATTGTTGTTGACATATCAATCTCTCCTTTTTTATTAATATTCTGCGGCGCCTCCTTTACCGTCTGCATTCACATCCTATGTAAAATACACTTTCAGTGCAATTTCGCCGCGTTTCTACAAATTTAAATTTATCCTGTACTTATTTATCGGCATATAGTATACTTTAAATAATAGTTAAATTCGAGTTTTAATTATGAATGGAGGAATTATTTTGGCTACTATTATCGCACTTACCAACCAGAAAGGCGGCGTAGGTAAGACTACTACTTCCAGCGCCTTAGCAGCCGGCCTGGTCTCGTTTTATAATAAAAAAGTACTTGCAATTGATTTAGACCCCCAGGGAAGCCTGGGGTTCAGTCTTGGACTTGATATCGAGGACTGCCGGACTATCCATGACGTTCTAACCGGTCAGGTTCCGATTCAGTCGGCAGTTCAGATGACCGATTACTGTGACGTCATTACTTCCAATATTCTCCTTAGCAGCGCGGAACTTGATTTTACGTCTTCTGACAGGCAGCTTTTATTAAAGAAGGCGCTTACCCCAATTATGGAAAGCTATGATTATATAGTCATTGATACTCCGCCTGCGCTGAACGTCCTTACAGTGAACGCATATGCTGTAGCAGACCACCTGATTATTCCTATGGCGCCTGAAATTCTCAGTCTTCTTGGCGTTACTCAGCTGATGGAGACAATTAGTTCTGTTCGTGAAAGCGTGAACCCGAACCTTAATGTGCTTGGAATCCTTCTTACTAAGTTCAACAAGCGCACTTTGCTTGCCAGAGAAGTTAAAGAACTTGCAGAGAATGTGGCTTCTCAGACTGGAACCCGCGTATTTCATACCCAGATTCGTACAAGTGTCTCCGTAGCGGAAGCGCCAGCTCATGGTCTTAGTATTTTTGACCATTCCCCATTCGGTAAACCTACCGAAGATTATAAGCAATTTGTGAATGAGGTAGTGAATATGACCTCAAAGACGGTATAAACAGGAGGTAATAGTTATGGCCAGAAGAAGCAATAAGACAGCTCATGTTCTGAATCTCATTGCCGGACATGATGCTGCTAAAGAAAACACCGATACCGCAGACGCTACGACGCCAGACAGCGCTGCTACATCCACTGAAGCCGGACATTCCCTGGCGCCACAGACACCTGCTGCCCCAGCTGCAGCCACGCAGAATATCTCTGTCATTGATACTACTGAAGAGGATCCTGTTGCGGATCTCATCCAGCAGAATTTATCTCATGAATTTCTGACACCTGAGACAGAAGCAGAACCGACTTCTGCTTCTAAGCCGATTTCTAAATCGGAACCTGCTTCTGAGTCAGTTTTACAAGCTGAATCTGCTCCTGTTGCGGATCCGATTCAAGTAACAGAATCCATTCCGGCTTCTGAGCCGATTCCAACAGATACAGAAACCATTGCTGTTTCCGCCCCAGAACCAGTTTCTACTCCGAAGAATGCTTCTGAATCGGAGCCTGCTACCGCTTTGGAGCCAACTTCTGAACCTAAGACCACTACTGTTTCTGAATCATCCTTTGCATCAGAATCGTCTTCTACGTCAAATTCGATTTCTGAGCAGGTCGTTTCTGTCTCTGAGCCGAAATCCGAGCCAGATGTTATTTCTCATTCTGAGCCTGCCGCCGAACCAAACGCAACGACGCCGGACCCAGAACCTGATTTTGTCAGATTGAATGTTATGGAGGGTATTGTAAAGGACAAGATTATCTATTTTATGCGGCAGTTTGACGTTTGTACTTGTGACCGCTGTGTTAATGATACGATTGCATTGACCATGAATGGATTACTGCCAAAGTATATTGTAACCACGCGGGCTGCTGTTGACCCGCTGATGAGTTATTATACAAACCGCCTGATTTCAGATGTAACAGTTGAAGCTACGAAAGCCTGCGTCATTGTAAAAGATAATCCCAGACATTGATTCCTGATAATTACAAATATTCCAATTAATAATTTTTAATTTCAAAAATAAGAGACTGTGAACAGAGCATTCACAGTCTCTTATTTTTTCTCTATTATCTCAGTTTAAATTTACTTGTTTGGCTCTGTAATATGCGCACCTGATTAAACAATTCGGAGCTAACTGCCGCGGATTCTTCGCTGCTTGCCGAATTTGTCTGTACTACATCTGAAATCTGTCCGATCCCTTCCGTTACCTGTGCAATAGACGCTGCTTCTCCTCGTACCGCTTCAGCAATCGTACCTATCGTACTGTTAGACTTTACAACCAATTCCAGCGTCTTATTCAGTGTCTCAGATACCTCGCCTACAATCTGGCTTCCTCTCTCTGCAGCTCGAACGGAATTTTCAATCAATTCCTTGGTTGCCTTTGCCGCCTGATCGGAGCGAGACGCAAGGCTTCGAACTTCACTGGAAACAACTGCAAATCCCTTTCCCGCCGTACCTGCGCGGGCTGCCTCTACAGCGGCATTAAGCGCAAGTATATTCGTCTGGAAAGCAATATCTTCAATGGTTGCAATAATTTTGCCAATCTGCTGCGACGCCTGAGTAATGTCTTCCATAGCCGCTACCATATGTTTCATCTGCTCGCTGCTTACCGTTACCTGTTCTCCTGTCAGGCGAGCATTTTCCTGCGCGTAAGCAGCGTCCTGAACATTCTTTTCTGCGTTCTTTGACAATTCGTCCAAAGTTGCATAAAGCTCTTCCACCGCGCTTGCCTGTTCGGTAGCGCCCTGCGCCAGTGACTGCGCGCTGCTTGAGAGCTGTTCCGCATGCCCGGATACCTGACGTTCAGCCTGATTAATATTGCCAAACGCTCCTGAGATGGTTCGGGTAAAGCTGTCAATGGATTCCTCAATGGATTTAAAATCACCAATATACGGCTCTGAGGTATGTACGTCAAAATTACCTGACGACAGCATGCCCATAATCCGGTTGATATCTTCCACATACTTGTGGATTTGATGCATGGAATCCTTGATTGTAATCACCAAATCTCCCAATTCATTATTCTCTTTACGTTCCAGTTCAAGCTCTAGATGCCCCTCCTGCAAAGGTTTGGTCTTTTCCATAATCTGAATAATCGGCTTAATGATTCTTGCCAGTACGTACTGTACCAGACTTGCAAGACAAGCCAATACTAATACGAAGCAAATTCCGGAGATCACCTGCATCACATGTATCGTCTGCTGCATCTCTTCCTTGCAGAGTTCATTCTGGGCCGTCACCTCTTCCACAATTTTATCCAGAAGCCCTACAAGAGTCGTCAGATTCCCCTGAATCGTTTTCTGATAGTATTCCCTTGCCGCCTCCGGATCGGTCTTTAACAAATCCAGTACATAGCTGGCCGATTCATGCAATTCCTTGTGCAGCGGCTCTATCTGATCCCTGAGAGCCAGAATATCCGCATTCTCTATCTTATCTCCATAAACCCATTGTCCAAGGACGCAAGAAGTCGGATCAATACTGCCGGTAAATTCTGTTCCGGCATACAACGCATTACTAAGGCCCGACGCCCATTTATAATGAGCAACCTCGGCGCTCTGAATCCTCTCTAACAACGAATTTGCTTCAATACTTCTTTTCTGCGTATCCTTAATCCCATAAATATTTATTGTAATCAGAATACTGTACAAGAGCACAGAAACCAGTGCAAAAAATACACGTATTCCAACCATCGTCTTAATGCCTTTCCGCATAAAGATATATCCCCTTTCGTTTAATCATTCCTGACCGGACATTAGCAGTCCGTATTTAACACAGCCTAAGCAACTGCTGAAAATGGTATTCTTTGCTGCTCCTTCTCTTCTGGCTCCGCTGTCTCCGGCTTCTGACTCTCTGCCGTCGTAGTTCTTGTTGTTCCTCCTGATACATAGACCTTCCCGCACTCCGGGCAAACCGACGTATGCATCGTCACAGACTGACTAACAACCTCTCTGCCTTCCCGGACTGCCTTTGCCTGTTCTCTGACAACATGCTCCATCTCATGCCCTCTTACCGCTGCGGCTGCCTGTTCCGGAGCAATATGCGTCGGTGATTTGTAGGAAACCCCCGCATCATTCGAGCCATCCTGATACTTCCGCTGCTCACAGGTCTTACACTCGCCTTCTTTGGCAGCCTTCTGTACGCCTTCTGCTCCCTGCGCCGCGTTCAAATCCGCGTCTGCATTCGCCGCTGCATCAGAAACTCTTTCCCTGCCTATAGCAGTCTTCGCCTCTTCCGCCTGTGATTCGTCTCCATAGTGAATCCGCATCCGCACCGCAAGTTCCGCCGGGTCCATCCCTTTCCGCAAAAAAGGAATTGCATAGCCAACCCCGTTTGTAGCGTTCGCATTCACTGCTTTTATCGGACGGACAGGCTCCACCGGTGTTCCAATATCTGATGCGCGCCTAACTACCGGAACCGCTCCTGTTCTCTGCACCGGCTGCGTCCTAACCATTCGGGAGGTTTCCGCCGTCCGCGCCGAACCATAAAAACCATAAGCGCTGTAAGCGCCATAAGAACCATACCGGCCATATGAACTTACTCCTGATATCCCGCTCATTATATTTACGCCAAATACTCCGTTTATCACGTTCCTGCCCTCCTTTCCTTATGAATATGGTACAATATCCGCTATTTTCAGACTATTCCTTGCTTCCTACCACATTATCCCAGATGTCGTTCACTTCCTCCACACATTCCATGTAAATCTGCGCCATCTCATTCGTATGTAGTCCCAGTTCCTCGGCAATCACTTTAATCTCTGTCCACTCAGCTCTTTCATAAGAAAGTATGAGTTCATACAATCTGCCAGCCGGTCCCTCTTTCGAGACAAGAGCAGCCTTCACCTCTTCTACAATCGGAATATCCAGCAGAATCTCTTCCATCGGCGCGTCAATCATATATTCCAGCGTAGAGAACATACCAAGAAGATATGCGTCAGAATTAGTAATCACAAATTTCCTCAGTCTCTTCACTAATCTGGAGGCAAAATTTGCACGCATAAAAGAAGTCTTTAGAAGTTCTTCGGAGGAATTATCCTCGTCGTTCTCTTCAAAACTTAAAAGATATATCCACTGCTTAAGCTGACTGATACCAACCTTGACCATTGCCTGACGAACTGATGTCGTCTCACGATGGGACGCAAAATAAGCTGAATTTGCCATCTTCAGCAAAGCATAGGTAAGGGCCGCATCCCTGCTTACAATCTCTTCTAATACCTCAATATCCGGCTCATCCTTCGTAATCTCAATAATGAGCTGGTAAAGATTACCCTGCATAAAATCCATCTTGCTGGTCTTCGTTAAAGTAGCTGTAGAGATGTAGTTGCCTTCCACATAATCCACTTGAAGCTCTTTTGCGTACTCGTAAACCTCTTTACTGTTCACACCCGTAGCAATAAATTCTTTTTGAAAGCCATGAGCCATATCCACGACGTTTGAAATAGAACGCCGCTGCGTCTCATCCATCTTATTAGAAATATCTACTTTGATATAATCCACATATTCCAGCATACTGAAATACTTCGGTGTAAACTGAAAATCATTTATTGCAAAATGATATCCCTCGTCTCTGTATTTCCCAATAATTATAGACGCGAGCGAATGTACGACTATATTATCCTCTATCTGAATAATCACTTTATCCTTATCAAAAATCTTCGGCGTATTGCGGAATAACAATGTAGGCGTAAATGTCATGAAAGTCTTCTTATCCTTAAAAATAGCGCCTGAATTTTCCGACAAAAAGGATACCATTGCATTGGCTGCCACACTGTCTGTACTCGGATTATACAAGCTGTCCATGTCTTCCTGAATCTTAAGCTCGTAGCCGACAATCGTGTCTGTCCGAATATCTTTAATTGCCTGTCTTACTACACACTTTTCCATGCTACATCATCCCTCTTTCTTCCAGAAGCTGATCCATCACCTGAACCAGACGTCCGATTTCCGGCTTAGACAACTGCTCGTTTGCACCAAGCTGTTTTCCTTTAATTCTCATTTCTGGATTAATCAGAGATGAGAAGATAATAATCGGTATCTTTTTCATAACCTCATCATCCTTCACCAGCTTTGTCAGACGATGTCCGTCCATCTCCGGCATCTCAATATCTGTAATCAGCAGCGCCGCCCTATCATCAAAATCGGGTTCATCCCGCACTGACAAAAGATATTCCCATGCTTCTCTACCATTATTAAAATTCTTAATATTGGCATATCCCGCACGAATCAGTGAATCTTTAATCATCTTTGTTAAAAGTATGGAATCCTCTGCAAGAATAATACTGTGATCCCTTGCAATTCTATCGCCTAACCGGTCAATTTCCTCTACCTGGATGCTGGTCTCAGGCGCAATCTCAGCCACAATCTTCTCAAAATCAAGAATTGTAACCAAATTACCGTTACACTGGGCAATACCAGTAGCTACTCCATCGTCTCCGCTTGTAATCGTCTTATCCGGCTTATGAATATCTTCCCAAGAAATTCTGCTGATTCCAACCACTGTATGCACACGAAAAGCAATATCCATTTTATTAAAATTTGTAATAATAAACAAATCCCTTTCTTTTGCATCATCAACCTTACCGGTCAGATACTTAGGCAGATTAATTACCGTCATCAGGATTTCCCTTGGTTTAAAAATCCCTTCTACTGCCTCATGAGAATGAGGTATTGGCTTTACTTTATCCGCCATCATAATTTCCCGTACTTTTGCTACATTGATACCATACAATTCTCCAAAAATGGTAAACTGCATAATCTCAATCTCATTTGTTCCCGATTCCAATAAAATCTCTGTATCAGCCATAACCACTTTCTCCTTTATATTCTACTATTACATATTTATCGACATAATATCTCTATATCTTAAGCTTTTTATAACTTCCTCTCTGGTTTCCCGGCTGTCCGAACGCATACCTGCCCGGTCGCTACGTCCAACGACATAGTTCTCGCATAGTTTGCGCCCGTATCCTCGGCAGAAACCCGCAGCCCTTCCATCATCAGTATCCTTTTGACATTCTGGGCGTTTCTTTCTCCAATATTACCAAGTCCCCCCGGACCTTTCATCTCAAACATCTTCGCACCGCCTGCAATCTTGACTACAAGTCTTCCTTTTGTAGCCCCAAATGCATAAAGCTTGCGCAATGTTTCCCGGATTCCTGAATCTGCATATTTCAATACATTACTGTCTGTCGCGCTCTTCTCGGGAAGCATTATATGAAGAAGTCCCCCCAGTTTAATCATGGGATCATAGAAGGCTATACCTATACAGGAACCCAACGCATAGGTAATCAGTTCGCCTTCCTGTCTTGCAATCTTCATATCCGCTATTCCGACCGATATTTTCTTGGCCATTTATCATTCAACTCCCAGCTTTTTCATTAGAATATTCAACGATTTCACATCCGGCAGAAGAAGCATACTGCTATGTAAAGATTTTTCATCAACTTTAAAGTCGCCTGTTACCATCATAATTCTGTCCGAATGCTGCCCCATCATTGCTATTGGCACGCTCAAAATACCGCCAAGCATATTCACGGTAAATTGAGGAACCGACAGCTCCACCTCAACATTAGTCAATGACGACAACGCTGTTACATACGAAGAGATAACGATATTTCCAATCTCGGTAAGAACAGAAGTGTCGATTTCTTCCAGTTCCAAAAGTTCCACTCTTGTCTTCCCCAACATTCGAAAAAGAATATCATCTGAAAACTCTTGCGGAAGAATAAACAACATGATACCCTCTATCTCCCCGCTCATCTCTACAAAAATTGCAGCAACAACGCTCTCCGGGTCCCCCATCTTTTCAATTGCTTCATTAAATTCTAATATCTCTGCCCTCGGAAGCGTCATGTTAACCTTAGCGCTCAGCATACTGGATAATGCAGTTGCCGCGTTACCTCCGCCAATACTTCCAATCTCTTTCAGGATATCCAGTTCCAGTGCATTCATTTCTTCGTATTTTTTTATCGCCATATCTCACCCCGCTATGATCTTAATCCATTAATCGTACTCATAATCTCATCTGACGTCGTTACCATTCTGAGCGCAAGAGAATACGCTCTCTGCGCTTCAATCGTCTTCGTTATCTCATCTGCCGTATCAACGCCAGACATCTCTAAAGTATGATCCCTCATTTTCGCACCCGGAATCAAAAATGGAGCCCCGTTTTTGGCCACCGGAGAAAATTCATTATTCCCTACGCTCATCATTCCGTCCAGAATATTAAATCCATATACGCCAATCTCGCCGCTTAATTCTCCGTCTGTAACACGAATGGGATTCTGATTCTGGTCTAAGACAAAATTACCGTTGTCATTAACCAGATAAAACTCTGTTCCCCGCTGTGACAAGCTGAAATGACCGTTCCTCGTATAAGTAATCTCACCGGTAATCGGACTCCTTAACATGAAAAATCCTCGTTCAATTATCGCATAATCATACTCGCCTTCCGACGGAACAAACCCGCTGGGGTCAAACTTTGTATCCGTCTTCTCTACTACCACGCCGGTTCCTGCCTTCAGCGGCGTATCATCCCCATTATAATTGTTCAGATTATAGTACATCAAATCTGAAAATACCGCCGACTTACTCTTATAACCATAGTTATTCACATTTGCAAAGTTATTGGCAATAACATCCAGCTTTCTCTGCTCTTCCATCGCGCCTCTTGCAGCCGTATAAAATGATGTATACATCTCCTGTTACTCCTCTCTTAGGATTTGGATTCCATCCTATTTCTCTCATTAGCCATACAGATTCATCAATATTATGCTTTGTACAGCGTTGCTTATTTAACTGTGTACAATACGTTCAATATCTACATTTACCCTCGTTTTTATGTTGCAGTACCAATGGTAACAATCTTTCCAACCAATTGGTCATATATCTTAAGAATCTGTGCCGACCCCTGCAAAGTACGCTGTCCACTCATCATTCTTGTCATCTGTTCAGCCATATTGACATTGGAATATTCTGTATACCTTTGGGTTATCTTTGTATTCGATACCTGGGGCGCTCCGTTTGCCTCAAATACGCCTCCGGTAATCTTCGTAAGTTGATTATAATCCGCAAAATCATATGTCTGGATTTTGCCAAAATACTGCAATCCATTCTCTGACGTAATATTTCCCTGAGAATCAATTGCAACTTCATCTGTCGGAAGCTGAATTGGACCATTCGCTCCCATTACGCGTCCAATTCCTGGCAGAACCAAATATCTCTGGTCATCCAGATTAAAAGAACCGTTTCTTGTATACACTACGCCGTTATTCGTCTGAATCGCAAAGAAACCGTTCCCAGTCAGTCCTACATCCAACGCGCCTCCTGTTTCCCGCAGACCTCCTTCGCTGTAATCGGTCACTCTCTCATCCGCAATATTCATCCGGGATACCGTACCTACCTGTGTCTTTCCATACTGATCATACCGGTAAATCATCTCTTCCCGAAACGTGCTCTCCATCAATCGGTCTTCCTTGTAACCCGGCGTAGATACATTAGATATATTATTACTAATAATATTCATATTCCGATTCTGCGTTATCATGTTTGAAGCTAAATCATAATACCCCTGAAACATCTTTTCTCTCCCTTTCCTCGTTAAATTTTTCCATATGTTTGCGTAGTTTCTTAATTGCATTGGCATGAATCTGCGAAACTCTTGGCTCGCTCACCTGCAGTACATCTGCAATCTGCCTCATATTCAGTTCGTCTATATAATATAAGGAAATTACAAGCTGTTCATTCTCCTTCAGCTTATTAATCGCCGCTACTAACACTTCCGAAAGTTCTTTCTTAAGATACTGTTCTTCCGGCTGGTCTTGCACCTCTCCCTGAGATATCTTTACTCCAATCTCATTGCCCTGTGCCTCTGCCAGCACCATATCCAGCGAAAGAATATTAAAAAGCGCGGCTTTTCGCATTGTATCATGATACTTCTCGGTCGAAATATCCAGATACTCTGTCACTTCCTGAACAGAAGGATAATATCCAAGTTTATTATATAACGTTGTCACTGCATCTTCAATATCTCTTGTATTCTTTCTTGTACTTCTTGGCACCCAGTCCTGCTTTCTTGCCAAGTCGATAATCATGCCTTTTATCCGCTTTGATATATAAGTCTCAAACTTAACATTTTTTTCAAGATCAAACTTATCAATTGCGGACATGATTGCAATTACGCCTTCATTGATAATATCATCCACTTGCACGAAGCTTAGATAAATATCTCTCATTTGGAGCGCAATACTTTTCACAAGATAGATATAACGCATAACAATCTCTTGCTTAATTTCTAGGCTACCCGTCTCTTTATACAATTTTAAAAGCTCTTCATTTGACTTCTCTTTGTATAATTCCTGTGTCCCCATGTCGACGCTCCATAATTACTAATTCTAAAGTGTTATATTACCAATCGCCTGTATCTGTATATTATTGCTAATCTCATTAAAAGAAAGTACATACACATCCGGGAAAAACTGCTCAATAAGACGATAGAAATGTACTCTTACTACCTGACTAGTCAGCACAAGCGGCGGCTGGCCAAAGTCATGGAATTTCTTAACCTCATCTGACAATTGTGTGATTACATTCTGCATCACATCTGGACTAAGCGCAAGATACATGCCATGTTCTCCAGTAGTGAGACTTGTAATAATATTCTTCTCCAGCTCTGCATCCAGCGTTACTACTTTCATACTTCCGCCCTCGCAGAACTTTCTTGTAATTGTCCTCTTCATTGCCACACGAATATTTTCCGTAATAGACTCGATATCCTTGACTGTCATAGAGGACTCCACAATCGTCTCCATGATTGTCTCCATATCCTTGATTGGAATGCCTTCTTTCAGAAGATTCGTTAAAATCTTCTGGAAATTTCCATAAGAAATCAGCGTCGGAATCAGCTCATCCACGAGCTCTGGAGACTGTTTCTTCATATTCTCTACCAGACGTACAACCTCTTGTCTGTTCAAAAGCTCATGAGCGTGCTTTTTCACCGTCTCAGATAGGTGAGTCAACATAACAGACAGTGGATCGATGACTGTATATCCGTATATCTCTGCCATTTCTTTTTTATCTACGGTAATCCACTTACTTGGTATACCATATGCAGGCTCAATGGTATCGATACCATCCAGCTCTTTTTCTGGATTCGGCGGTTCAAGCGCCAGATAATAGTCAACGAGAATCTCTCCCTTTGCAACCTCTTCGCCTTTTATCTTGATTACATACTGATTCGTATTCAAGCTGGAGCTGTCACGCAGCCGGATAGAGGGAATTACAAGCCCCATTTCCTGCGCATACTGTCTTCGGAATATAACAATACGGTCAATCATCCTTCCGCCACTTTCCTCATCTACGAGGGGAATCAGACTGTAACCAAACTCCATCTCAATGGGCTCCACCGTAATCAATGAGTATACGCTGTTGATATCTTTAAAATCTTCTTCCTCTGTAACCTGTATCTGTTCTCCGTCCGCCATCCCCATTGCCGCTGCCTGGGCGTCCGCCACAGCCATTGATTCCATACGTCTGGAAAGCTGCCAGCCTCCAAGCATCAGCGCCAGAGAAACAACTGCTAACTGCAGCTTAGGCATTCCCGGAACCGCAAGCAGAATTGCCAGAACTCCGCCAGTCAGCATAATCGCCTTAGGCTGTGCCATAAACTGTCTGGTTATATCCAGGTTCAGACTATCTTCCGCAACCGCACGAGTAACAATCATACCCGTTGCCGTAGATATGAGAAGCGCCGGAATCTGGGATACCAGACCGTCGCCAACCGTTGCAATAGAGTACACTGATAAGACTTCCGTAAATCCCATGCCGCCCTGTACCATACCGATAATACAGCCGCCGATAAAGTTGGTGGCCGTAATAATCAGGGACATAATCGCGTCACCCTTGACAATCTTCGCCGCACCATCCATGGAACCGTAGAAATCTGCCTCTTTCTGAATCTTGTGACGCCTCTGTTTCGCCTCTGTCTCATCAATCAGTCCGCTTCCAAGGTCAGCATCAATGGCCATCTGTTTACCCGGCATAGCGTCCAGTGTAAATCTGGCTGCAACCTCTGCCACACGTTCTGCACCTTTCGTAATAACAAGGAACTGCACCAACACAATAATCATAAAGATAATTACGCCGACAACTACATTTCCCTGAAGTACGAAATCCCCCATCGCCCGTATTACGGCGCCAGCAGTACCGGAATTACCGAGAATACTCCTTGTGGTAGAAATATTTAGTCCAATACGAAACAAGGTTGTAATAAGAAGCATAGAAGGAAAAATGGAAAATTCCAACGGCTCCTTAATGTTCATACTAATCAGAAGTATGATCATCGATACGGAAATATTCAAAATAATCATTACGTCTATTAAAAACGTATTCAGCGGTATGATTAGCAGCAGAACAATCATAACTACAATCAATGACACCGCACTGTTTAATATCTTTTTCATATCCTACCCCAACTTTTTATTCATACGGAATACCTTAACAAGGATTTCCGCTACCACTCCATAATACTCCGCCGGTATCTCACAGTTTAACGGCGTGGTCGCATAAATTCCCCTTGCAAGGGGTTTATTTTCAATAACCGTAACATTGCTCTGTTCTGCAATCTCAACAATTTTTAAGGCAATATAATCCTGCCCTTTTGCAATCAAAACCGGCGCATTGTCATGGTCAATATCATACTTTAACGCAACCGCATAATGCGTAGGGTTACGAATGATAACGTCTGCATCTGGAACCGCCTGCATCATACGATTTCTTGCCATACTGCGCTGCAGACTCTTAATCTTACCCTTAATCTCCGGATTACCTTCCATCTGCTTATATTCCTCTTTGACTTCTTCCTTGGTCATCTTCAATTTCTTCTCATACGACCATCTCTGATAGAAATAATCAAAGCCTGCAATCACCGCAAATACAAGGCCAATTCTAATAACCATCCCCATAATCTCTTTCAGAACATAGGAAAAACCCGCGACTGCATTCATATCCATCATCTGGGCAATCACTACAATCTCATTCTTTAGTATCTGATATAATACTACTGTCAGAATCGTAATCTTAAGCGCCGCCTTCAAAAGTTCTATAATATTCTTAGCGGAGAACAATTTCTTTATCCCATTCAGGGGGTTTAAGTTCTTTAACTTAAAACCCAGCGGTTTCATAGTAAAAAGAAATCTTGTCTGAATTCCAGTCATTACAATTGCAACCACCATAGCAATAAGACCCAGCGGAATAATACACTTTACCAGAATGCTTACCGATTCCATGCCTATCTCCTGCAGCACGCCCAGCGATAATTCTTCTACACTGCCGACTGCTGAAATGAAAAGCACCGTAATATCCCTAATAGATTTGAAAATCGTCGGAAAAAAGATTTGCAGACAATAAAAGCATACAAAAAGCGAAACGACCACAATCACATCTTTACTGGTAGCCACATTACCTTCTTTTCGTTGTTCCCTTCGCTTTTTCGGCGTGGCTTTTTCGGTTTTTTCACCTGCTTCGCCCGGCAACTGTACTCACTTCCTATCTATACGAATGTCAGGATTCCCTGAACCGTCTTCATCATTTCTGTTAATATCCTATTCAAATGCTCGCCCATCGGCGAAAAAAGGACAACCAGAAGGCCCAGCCCGACAATTATTTTCAACTGAATATTTATAACAAATATACTAATCTGCGGAACCACTTTATTCATGATTCCAATTCCTACCTGTACCAGAAATTCTGCAGCCAGCATCGGAAGCGAAAGTCTCACTCCCAACTCCACACACTGCAGGAATATTTCTATCATCCTCTTTGCAAGCCCTGCCTTAATTACAATTCCCCCGTAAGGGACAATCTCTGCTGAAGTAATTAATATCTTCATTAATGCCAAATGAGCATCTGTCGCAAAAAACAAAAGCATAAACCATGTTTGAAGTACGCTTCCTGTTACTGCAATCTGTGTGTTACTCTGGGGATCATATACCGTAGCCATCGTAAGACCCAATTGAAAATCTATTACATACCCTCCAAAAGTAATCGCGAAAAAGAATAACTCCATGGCATATCCGATTACATACCCCACAGCAAATTCCTTCATAAGCAGGAACCCTAACTCAAATACACTCGCTATCTCAAAAGCCGAATCTACAGAGGCAGAATATATGGTTAACGTCAATACGATAATCAGTCCCGACTTTACAGTCATCGGTATATTTCTTCTTCCAAATAACGGATTAAACAGTATTAACCCTGACATCCTCATCATTATTAGAGAAAACAGAGTCAGCTGTGCAGTCGTATCAAACGTCATCTCGTCACTCCTCGTTCTATCCCTGTATCATTTGGAATATCCTGACCGTAAAATCCTGCAGCGTCTGAAGCATCGAACCTCCGGTAAATACAAGAATAACTCCAATCACCAACAGTTTCGGCACAAACGTAATTGTCTGTTCATGAATCTGCGTTGCTGCCTGGAAAATAGCAATCAATATACCCACCAACATACTAATAACCAGCAGCGGGCCGGCAAGCTGTACTGACATCACAAACACTTCGTACATTAGATCTCCAACTTCTCCATTTGTCATCTATATGCCTCCCTCACCGTCACAAATTAAAACTCTCTACAATTGTTTTGAATAACAACTCCCATCCATTTACCGTTATAAATAATAAAAGTTTAAACGGCAAAGAAATCATTGCTGGCGGAAGCATCATCATTCCCATAGACATTAACGTACTCGAAACTACGATATCTATCAATAAAAACGGGATATATAGCAAAAATCCTGCTGTAAACGCTCTCTTTAATTCGCTTGTCATAAAAGATGGAATAATAACCGTAATTGGAAGGTCCGTTAATTCTTCTACCTCCTCCATATCTTCCTCAGCGATATCTGTAAATAATGCCAGCGAACTTTTCTCCGTATTCTTCAGCATGAACCGTTTTATCGGCCCTTGCGCCCGGTCAAAAAATTCCTCCGTCGTAATTTCCTGATTCTGATAAGGCTGATAAGCCTCTGTATTGATTTCACCTATAATTGGGTCCATAATAAAAAGCGTCAAAAAGATAGAAATACCTACCAACACCATATTCGGCGGCGTCTGCTGGATTCCAAGCGCATTTCTCAAAAAAGAAAGAATAATTATGGTCCTCGTAAACGAGGTCATCATAATCAGAAGAGAGGGCAGAAGTGATATAATCGTCAGAAGTAACAATATATCTAATGTAGGAACCTGGCTGCCGTTAACATTAATCAGTGAGTCATACACTAGTCTCTACCTCCTCTTTTTGCCCAAGTCACTGAACTTATCCATCATCGCTTTAAAGTCAAGAGCGTTCGCACCGACCTCACTTATATCCGGCGCCAATGGCAAAAGCTCTTCGTCCTGAAGCTCGGACAGAACACTGATCTGACCTGCGGTAATTCCCACAAGAAAGAACTTATTGCTCACCTGTATGATCGCAATATGTCTGTCCTGTCCCATCGTAATCTGATCAATCAGACGCATATACATGGAACTGCTGCTCTTTGACAGTCCCTTACCTATATATTTACTAGCTAAATAACTTCCGTAAATAATAAGCACTACCACAAAAAAAGTAGCAATTACTCTCCACATACAATTCCTTTCTTACTCTAATGCAAGCAAATTGACCTTCATGATTTCTGTAATTCTGACTCCAAAATTATCTTCAACAACAACAACATCGCCCTTTGCAATACATTGTCCATTCACATATAAGTCCACCTGTTCTCCAGCCAGTTTGTCCAGAACCACCAATGAACCTTTCGTAAAGTCAAGAATATCTTTTACATATTTTTTAGTTCTTCCGATTTCCACAGAAATCTCAAGAGGAACGCCCATGATTAACTCCATGTTTTCCTCCTGCTCTGCCTCAAGCACAATCTCTCCGCTTGGCTTTAAATTGGTCTGAGACGGAGTCTGAACATGAATCATCTTTGGTTCCGGCGCTTTCTTCTTCTCCTGCATCGATTCCTGCATTGCCTGCTGCATCGTCTGCATCTGCTGCATCATCTGCTGCATCATCTGCATCTGCATCATAGAAAGCTCCGGATTCACTGCCGCTACCGGTTGCATAACCGGTTGCATAGGCTGCTGTACAGGCTGTGCCCCAGCCTCTGGCGCAGGCGTTACCGACTGTACCGGCGCTGATACAGGTTGTGGCGCCGGCTGCGGTACAGGGGCTGCCGGTTCTTCTGCCGCTCCTCCCGCCAACAGTTTCTCTATCTCTTCCTGCGATAACGTACCGCCTCCGCCTGACGCTGCAGGCGCCGGCTGCTGTACAGGGGCTGCCGGCTCTTCCGCCGCTCCTCCCGCTAATAATTTCTCTATCTCTTCCTGTGATAGCGTACCGCCTCCACCTGATGCGGCCGCAGGCTCACTTACCGATTCTACCGGTGCGCTTGCCGGTGCAGACAACGGTTTCCCGTCTTTACCAATCTCAATAATCTGGTCCTCAGGAAGAAACCCTCTCACCAATCCCTTAGCAAGCTCCATTGGCATTACGTTAAAGAACTCGCTTTCAAGCTTATCTGCAATTCTGAGAGTAAACACAACAACTACTTTTGGAGCGTCATCTACAAAATACTTATCAATAAATTCCTGTTCGTCCTTTACCTCAAAAGAAATTGGCGTAGAAATATTAACCATTCTTCCCAGAAACTCTGACAGTGCGGTAGAAGACGCGCCCATCATCTGGTTCATGACCTCACAGACTGCGCTGATATTAATCTCATTCAGCTCAAATTCCTCATCCGGCACTTCCATGCCCATGAGCATTTCCACGATTACTTTAACGTCATGCCTCTTAAGGAGCATAACGTTCTCCCCTTCTAGACCGGCAACGTAAGTTATTTCAACACCTACAGCCGGTTCTACCCGATCCATCTCAAACTCTTCTTTTGACACGATATTCACAACTGGTGTCGTAATATCTACTCTGGCGTTCAACATCGTGGAAACTGCTGTCGCAGAGGAGCCAAGGCTGATATTTAGTATCTCGCCTATCGCGTCTATTTCCATTTTACTAAAGCATTCCGAAGCCATACTAACCCTTCTCTCCTTCCGGGGGAATCATTCCACCGTTTTTATTTTCCAATCTCCAACGCCTTCTGCGCCATCAGTTTTATTGCATTGAAGGCCGTAATGTTAGCCTCATAAGACCTGGTTGCCGACATTCCATCTATGGTCTCCTTAACCGGATCAACGTTCGGCATCATGACATAGCCGTTCTCATCCGCATCTGGATGATCCGGATCATAAACAGGGTTCAAATCTCTCTGATCCTCTATAATCTCTGTCACTTTTACTCCACCCTTTGCAGCAGATGCACTCTTGTTTAAAAGGCTGTTAAATCTTGTACGGAACGAGGTGGAAGGTACTTCCTGCAGAACCACCATCTTTCTCCGATAGGGTCCGCCGCTTTCCGTTCTGGTCGTATTCGTATTAGACAGATTCTCAGCCGCAATATCCAGCCTCTGTCTCTCAGCCGTCAATCCCGACGCACTGATGTCAAATGAACTCAAAAAAGACATACTAGTTCCTCCCCAAATTAACCAAGGATTTTCTTTACGGTAGACAGAATTCGCTCCGGTTTAAAAGGCTTAACAATAAAATCCTTTGCCCCAGATTTGATGGAATCCATAACCATCGTCTCTTGTCCCATAGCCGAACACATAACGATTGTTGCATTCGGGTCCATCCCCTTAATCTCCTTCAATGTCTCAAGACCATCCTTATTCGGCATCGTAATATCCATAAACACAAGGTCAGGCTTCTCGGCTGCATACAGATCAACAGCTTTTGCGCCGTCCTCTGCTTCGACAAGATCTGTATATCCGGCCTGTGTCAATGTAGTTTTTAACATCATCCTCATAAATGCCGCATCATCTACTAACATAATTTTTGCCATTTTTTTTACCTCACTTTTTTGTTCTCATTGTAATTTATATACTCAGATAATTCAAAGGATTTATCTGGTAATTATACCGCTACATCTTCATTCTTCGCTTCCAGTATACGATTCTCTATCTTAACCGCCATGTTCTTGTTATGCACTCCTAACTGACCGTTAAACCATGGCTGCCCTTCCACATATAGAGAAATCAAAGAATTTTGTGGTTTATTCAAATCAATGACGTCTCCAACATGAAGATTATATACATCGTCCAAACTAAGCTGCGCAACTCCGAGCTGCGCCATCACATTCATCTTAGACTCCCTGATGCTCTCCATAATATCTTCCCGGTTGTTCCGAAGCGCGCTGGCGCTCTTATTCGCCAAATGCTTGGTTTTATCAATAATTTCAAATATACCACTGAGAAGCGTTGCCGGAATACAGATATTCATCGCTCCATCAATGTCGCCCATCTGAATCCTCAACATAACGATAACAACCGTCTCGTCGACACTGATTCCCTGGAACATACTTGGATTCTCTTCAATACCAGTAAATTCTACATCAAGCTCTGTATAATTTGCCCAGACATCTTTCGTAATCGCTACCAAATAACGAATAATCTTTGCATATAAATCCAACTCGATATCCGTATATGTATAAGACATATCTACCGACATATCCGTACCGATTCCTCCCAGCATCCGGTCTATCATTGCTCCCATCAAAGTCGGCGCAATATGAAATACCATGGGCGGATTGGTTGAATGATCCTGCAGCCCTACATTGACAAGCGTGATAACATCCGTCTCATTCAGCGCATTACTAAACTCGTAATATCTCTGTTCTTCAACATCTACAACTTCTACCTCGCTCGCCACCCGGAACAATCCGTTAATCTGCGAAGACGCCACTCTAGAGTAGTTATCATAAATGCTTCGAAGCATCTTCAGCTTATCTTTGGTATACTTCTTCGGGCTGTAGAAGTCATATTTTCTATGGTTTTTTTCTGTCTGCTTCGGTTCCTCCGGCGCACTTTCTGAAGCGCCATTTTGCATTGAATTCAGCAGCGCGTCTATCTGACTTTGTGATAATACATCTGCCATCCTAAACTCCTACCTTCGTTTCATTATTGCCGTCCCATATCCTTATAATATTCCTCAAGGCTATGTTCTACAGCATCCGATTTCGTAATAAGTAACTCTACTCTTCGATTCTTTGCCCGGTTCTCCTCCGTATCAAAAGGTGCGATCGGTCTCCACTGTCCGTATCCAACTCCAACAATATTCGCTGGCGAAACATTCGTCCGTTCCTGGAGATATGCCGCAACCCTAGCCGCACGTTCTGCGGAAAGTACACGGTCGCCTGTGGCATCATTCGGAACATTCGGATCTGCCTGTGTCGTATGCCCCAGCACTTCAATTTCTTTAACGGAACTGCTGACTCCTGATATAATAGAAGCAAACTGTGCCAAAATTGTTTCTCCACCCTCTTTAATCACAGAACTGTCTCCGTCAAAAAATACATTATCCCTAAAAGTGATAAACGAATAACCATCGCCCTTAAACAGTTCCACTTCGCTGTCAAGTCCGGCCTGTTCAATTGCTTTCTTCAGACTCTCATACAAATCGTCAAACTCATCCGCTTCCGGCGAACCTGGAACATCGTCTACAGCGTCTTCCTGTTCGGGATCAGCAATCTGAGAAACGTCCTTGGCTTCCGGATTAAAACTCTTAACAATCTGAACCCATTTCGCCTGATCAATGGTAGAGATAGAATACAGCAGTACAAAAAAGCACAGTAATAATGTAACCAAATCACCGTATGTGTCCATCCAGTTAGCGCCGGATTCCTGCGATTTACCCCTCTTCTTCATATGTTACTCCTCGTCCTTTCCCTTCTTGCCTTTCTTACCCTTCTTGCCGGATTCCGCTGCCCCCTCGACATCCAGAACCTTCATTCGTTCTTTCTGGGAAATATATGTAACCAGCTTTTCCTTCAGGAACTTCGGATTGTCACCTGACTGGATTGCCAGAATACCTTCAATCATAATCTGCTTATACAGAAGCTCTTCCTCATTCCTGATTCTCAGCTTCTTCGCAATCGGAGAAAATACCATATTCGCCAATACACAGCCATAAAAGGTTGTAATCAACGCTGTCGCCATAGCTGGACCAATCTCACCGGCTCCACCTTCATCGATGTTCATACCCTTCAGCATGTTTACCAGACCAACCAGCGTACCAATCATACCAAACGCAGGCGCCATGGATGATGCCTTCTCGTAAATACCGATACACTCTTCATGCCTGGCCGTCATTGCATCGACTTCATTCTCCATCAGGGAACGAACCTCCTCCGGTTCTGTAGCGTCTACAATCAACATAATTCCCGACTTAAAGAACATATCGTCAATTTCATTCGCCTTCTCCTCAAGAGCCAGCAGACCGTTCTTTCTGGCTGTCTGAGCCATCTCCTCAAGAGTATTCACAAGCTCGCCAATGTTATATTTATTCCCCTGCATCAGCATCTTTGTATGCCGGGGAACTGTCTTCAGCAGACCAACCGGATAGCTCGCTATAATCGCCGAAAGCGTACCTCCAAGCACGATTGCCACGCTGGCGCCGTCCCAGAAATTACCCAGTTTAGCAGGCGTAATTCCGACAAATACCACCAGCACAACTCCTATGACCAAACCTACAATACTTGTAACATCCACGTTATCTTCACCGCCCTAACTTTTTTATCTATCTGCATCGTAACAATGGACTCTTCCATTGTACTCAATTGTTTTCTCTATTATCTCTTCTGCACTCTCCTTTACCAAGTAGAACTTCCCGTTCATCATAACCACTTTTGATTCGGGAATCAGCTCTACTGCTTCAATCTGCATACAGTTCAGCAGAACCGGCTGGTTATTCAACTTAGTCAGCACTATCATAATACACTTCCTCACATATTTCAAGCGCAACCGGGATATTCTGTTATATCCCGGCACGCATAGCCTTATTCATGGTTTCTGATTATCACTACCGCTTCATGTTAACAAGCTCTGACAACATCTCATCCGTAACTGTGATAATCTTTGAGTTAGCCTGGAAACCTCTCTGACAGGTAATCATATTAGAGAACTCATTCGCCAAATCTACGTTTGCCATCTCAAGATAACCTCCCAGAATCTTGCCTGACGGTCCGCCGTTCGGCTTCATTGCCGCAACGTCTCCCGCATTGCCGCCCGGCGTATAGTAATATCCGTCCGTCTTCTCCAGACCGTTCGGGTTCTCTACCGTAACCAGCGCAAGCTGACCGATTGCGATAGTACGATTCTCTTTATCTACGCCGATGATAGTTCCATCTTCATTAATCTTATAACTTTGAATCTCATACTGCACTCCGGTATCCGGATCGATTGGGATACTGATGGTGGATAAGTTTTCTGCATATTCCGCCGGAACTGCCGGAACCCAGTCCGCTCCCGCTACAGTCTGCTTACGAGTTAAAGTATTCCCCGTCCCCAAACCAGTAAACGTCTCAAGTTCTGCATTTGCAGCAGCCCCCGGCGTCTTCGCCGTCAGTGAAATCTTTACAGTAGCATCGTTCGCACCCGTCGCCGAAAGCGTACTGCCCACACCGTCAAAATTGATGCGGTAATCGCTAAAAGTCGGATCATCCTGCGCTTTCTTTACCCAATCTTTCATTACTGCTTTATACGCTTCTGGATCATTCAGGAAATCATCTTTTTTATAGAGTGTTGTTGTAACCTCTACACTACCGATACGAATTGTAGTCGGGTCGCCTGCATTTGTTCCATCAGTAATAGTCATCTGAACCCCTTCAAAAGCGTACTTCGCCTGTGTTGCCGGTACTTCCGGAGTTCCGGTTCCCTCTACTACAGAGTATCCATATACATAGCTTCTCTGGTCGTCTACCAAATATCCATTGTTATCCACCCGGAAAATACCTACTCTTGATAAATACAATCCGGAACTTTCGATATTAGTAAAGGTTCCATTAATCATATTACCTACCAGGAAAAATCCGGTACCGTCAATCATACAATCCAGAGGATTGGACGACGGCGACGGAGCGCCCGTTCCAAATTCGTTCGTAATAGAAGAAAGGGTTGAACCATAACCAACCTGAGACGCATTACGCCCGCCGGCCGCTCCTGCTTCTGTGCTTCCTCCCGAGCCATTAATCGAATTGGCATACATGGAATCCTGGAAGTTGAAGCTGTATGATTTGTATCCCCAGGTATTTACGTTTGCAATATTGTTACCAATTACGTCCATCTTTGACTGATGGGTCTTCAGTCCTGCGACTGCCGCAACCATTGATCTGACCATTTTTTATTACTTCCTTTCTTTTCATCATCTGCTGTCTGACGATATCTGCGAGTCGCACAGATATCAAAACCCCCATAAAATGGTCCGGTTTACATTAAGACAGCGCTGTCAATATTAGTAAATATATTATCTTTCATCTCTGCTCCCGACATTGTCGTTACTACAATATTATTGGGAACATTCACAATAAAGGCTCCGCTCTCACCGATGACAACCACATCTTTTGCACCTTTTTCCTGCGCCTTCCTTACTGCCTGATTTAAGTTCTGCATCAGAGTATCTGTCACCTCGATTCCCCGCTGCCGCACCCTCTGTGCCGCATGTTTGGAGAATTGAACGGACTGCGCTTTATCCGATTCTTTTTGCAGAATTTCTGCAAATTGTACCGTATTACCAGTATTTGCTTTTGTCTGCAGCGCAGTCTGTGCATGCTGCAGCTTAAGTATGCCGGCATTTGTAATCTGATTCACATTGCTCATCAATGACACACCGCCTTTAACTTTATGCTCTTACTTCCTGTCCTATGTGGTTTCTTTATCCGCTTCCGTACTTCCTGCGCTGCCGCCGCCTTCTTCTTCTTTATTCTCATCCTTGTTCTCTTCCGGAACCTCTCCTACGGACATTACCTGCGACAGTTCATACTTCTTACCATCCACATATACTGCAGTAGCGCCTGTTAAATCCACGCCTGTTACAGTTCCCTTCTTATAGGTCATCTTCACATTCCCGTCTTTGTCCTTCTCTCCGTTCGGGTCCGGAATCGCAACCGTAACTTCCTTGCCAAGAAGTCCTGTAGAATACGTCGTCAGCGTAACTGTTGAAAGATTGTTTGTTACTGTTGAAAAGTTTGCAACTGCCTCAGTCAATTTCGACATCGCGCTCATGGAAGACATCTGTGTCATCTGATTCATCATTTCACTGTTATCCATAGGATTCGACATATCCTGATACTGAAGCTGTGCCGCCATAAGTTTCCAATAATCATCGGTTGTCAGAGTGTTGCTGGATGTGGAAGCCGCCTGTGTTGCCTTTGCCTCATCATAAATATATTTCGCCGCATCACTCATCAATGTGCTTGTTGCATCTACTGCCATCTTACCAGTCTCCTTTTTAATTTCTGATTGTTCTACCCTGCCAGCCCAAGTCTAAGCTTCTGAAGGAAATCCTGTGCATCGTCGACGCCTTCTTCTTTCTTTCTTCCTTCCTGCTGCTCTTGTTCGCCGTTCCGGCCATTCTGCTGGTTCTCGTCTCTCGTCTGATTCAGGTAGTCGCTTTCCTGTTTATCTACAACAATCGTGGTGGTTCCACCCAAATTCTTGTCAATAATCTGACCTATCTCACCGGCATTACGACCTAAAATGTCAAGCGTTCTCTTCTCGGAACACATAATAGATACCGTCGTCTGGCCTGCCTGATACAGAATCTTTACTGCAATCTTTCCAAGGTTTACCGGCTCGATATGTATCTCAAACTCCTTTATTCCCTCAGAAATTTTCGCCATAAGCTGGTCCGTTACCTTCTCCGGCAGCTCCTCTGGCTGCGGAACCCGTATTCTTACCGGCTCCTGAGGCTTCATCTCCTGCACTTCCACCTTTACTGAAGGCTCAGGATTCTGAATTTGTACAGTCTGTTCTGCAGGATGACTGTCTTCATGCTGTGCCATACTCTCCTGATTGGATGTGTCGGTCTTCTGCTGATTTGACGTTTGCGGCTTTTCTGATATCTGTACTTCCTGTACTGTCTGTTCCGCCTGCGGTTTTACATCTTCCACCACAGATTTCTCTGGCTGCATTTGCTGTACTTGAAGGTTTTCCCCCATCTGCACTTCTGCCGCCTGTACTGGTGCTTCTATCATGCCTTCCAACTCCGAAATCACAGGCTGAGCCGTCTCTTCCGGCACCATTTCCTCTACCGGCAACGCTTCCACAGGAACCGTCTCAGGCTCCGCCTGAATCATCTCCGGCTTGAAATTTTGAGCCAACTGAAACGCTGCAAGCAGTCCATTCGTCTGAACATTTTCTTCAGTCACGACTTCTTCAGTTTCTTCTTTTGCTCCGTTAACTTCTTTCGGCTCTTCTTTTGTCTGCTCATTCACAGCTTCCGGCTGTTTCTCTGTATTAGTCTCCTTCGACACATCCTTGCTGCTGTTCTCACTCTGATTCTGAAGAAGCTTCTTGAAATCTCCGGTAACCTCTCTGGTCTGACCTGCCGGCTTTGCTCCTTCTGTCTGGCGTAAACTGACGTCCGACATTTTTACGCTGATTTTGTCCATCGCATTCTCCTCCTTTCTCTAGATTATTATCTATAGTAATCTGCAATCGCAGGATTACCCGTTATCATACAACGCTGCAAATTCCAAACCACAGCGTCTCTCAAACCGACGGTTAAATACTAAGTCTTGCCATCGCCCTTTTTGTAGCGACAAATTCTTCAATAAACCGTTCATCTTCTTTCTGAACTTCTTTGTTGTAAGCATCCAGTTTCTTCTCCTTCAGCTTATCGATAGAAGAAGTCTCCTTCTTTGCTTCCACTACTTCATTCCTTTTGTCTTCTTCTTTCTTGCGAAGCTGCTTGAGCTGTTCTTTCTTCCGTCTAATCTGAAGCCCCAAAGATTCCAGATAATTCTCATATGTATGAATTTCTCGAATCGTAATTCCATTCATCTTACTCTGCCGAAATTCATCGGTACACTGCCTATGAAGAAGCTCCAGTTCTTCTATAGCCTGCTCGCATTCCCTAACTTTCGCAAGGATTCTTGCATGCTCTGCCTTCAGACCATCCAGCACCTGTTCCTTATATCTAAGCACCGTATCTAATGCAAAATAGAATTTCTTCACTTCATTATCCTCTTCATCATCTCTACAGATTCGCCTATAGAGAAACTCTCGTCTATCTTCTGCATCAGGAATTCGTTTACCCTGTCGATTTTGGCTACTGCCCGGTCCAGTCTGGGATTCGTCCCTGACTTATAGGCCCCTATAGAAATCAAATCTTCATTCTTTGAGTAAACGCTCAATGTATCCCTCATCCACGCCGCCGCTGTTCGGTGCTCATCTGAGACAATATTCGTCATAAGACGAGAAATACTTGCATTCACATCAATAGCCGGGAAATGATTCTCATTTGCAAGCTTCCTGGACAAAACAATATGTCCGTCCAGAATACCGCGGACTGTGTCCGCAATCGGCTCATTCGTATCATCGCCCTCTACCAGCACAGTATATACTCCAGTGATAGAACCCTTCTCAAAATTCCCACTGCGCTCCAAAAGCTTCGGAAACTCTGCATAAATCGAAGGGGTATAACCTCTTGCAACCGGCGGCTCTCCGGTTGCAAGCCCAATCTCACGCTGTGCCATAGCAAATCGGGTAAGAGAATCCATCATCAGCAATACATCTTTGCCCTGGTCTTTGAAATATTCCGCAATCGTTGTCGCAACCAGCGGACATTTCATACGAAGCATAGCCGGCTGGTCCGAGGTAGCTACTACAAGAACACTTCTCTTTAGTCCCTCCGGCCCCAGATCCTTCTCAACAAATTCCAGAACCTCCCTGCCTCGCTCTCCTACCAGCGCAATCACATTAATATCTGCTTTTACATTCTTTGCAATCATCCCAAGCAGGGTACTCTTACCCACGCCGCTGCCCGCAAAAATACCGATACGCTGTCCTTTACCAATCGTATTCAACCCGTCAATTGCCTTGACGCCAAATTCCAACGTATCTGTAATCGGAGGACGTTTCAGAGGATTAATATATGTATTTTCAACATAATAGTATCTCGGTGACAGAAAAGGGCCCAAATCATCCATCGGATTCCCTGTTGCATCAATAATTCTACCCCTCAGAAATTCTCCCACCGGTATCTTTAACCGGCGCTTTGTATTCCTCACGAAGCTTCCCGCCGCAACGCCATTGATATTCTCATACGCCATGAGCTGCATCTTATCGCCCCGGAATCCTACAACTTCCACCGGTATCTGTCTGTGTTTTTCCTCATTATATATCATGGCAATATCACCGATACTGGCACGATTCCCTGAGGATTCCATAGCCATTCCGACAACATTTTCAATTTTACCTATGTAACTCACCGTCTCTGACTTCTGGATTAACTCCGGCAGCCTTGAAAACATACATCTTCACCTCAGCTATACTCTAACGTTGTTTAATATATCTTTGATGTTCTCTAACTGTGTACCGACGCTGGCGTCTATAATCTCATCCGGAAGTTCTATAATACAGGTTCCAGGCTCTCCGTTATCCATCGTAATAAGCTTTATATTATCCGATAGCTTTGACAAAGCCTCCAGTAATTCTGTATCTACTTCCATAGATATGCCAGCCTCACACTTTGTGACATAGATTTTTGCCCATTGTTTCCTCTGCATCTTATCAGTAGCAGATATAATCATTCGCTTAACAATATCTCCGCTTGACTGAAGACTGGTCTGAATAATCTTCTCTGCCACAGCAAGAGAAACCCGCTTCAAATCATCCACATACTTTTCTAAAAGCTTCTCTTTCTCAATAGAAACATCTGTTATAACCTCCCGGATATTACGTTCAAGCTCCTGAATCTCAGCATCATGAATCTGCTTCTGTTCTTCATAAGCCGCCCGGTAACCATCCGTCCGGCCCGTCTCTAAGCCTTCCCGATAGCCCTGCTCACGCAATATCTCTGCCTGTTCACGCGCATCGGCAAGAATTTTATCTGCCTGCATTCTGGCATTCGCCAAAATCTCTTCTTCCATTGCGCTTATTGCCTTTGCGGCTTCTTCCTCTTCATCAGGCTCCTTCGTCTCCTCCGAAAGTTCTTCTTCCGGCGGTTCTTCATGGAGCTTAAACCCGGCAAAGAAATCAAAAGGCTTAATGTCCCGCCCTTTGTCCGGTTCCTTCATAATCCTAGGCAATGATCTCATCCTTTCCGCTCTTAACAATAATCAGTTCGCCGGCTTCCTCAAGTCTTCTGATTACGCCAACAATCCTCTGCTGAGCTTCCTCAACATCTCTCAGACGAACATTAACTGTAACTTCAAGGTCAGACCGTATGCTCTCAGCCATACGCGTTGATACATTAGCAAATACAAGATCCTTAATATTATCGTCAGAGCCTTTCAGTGCGTATACGATATCCTTAACATCACACTCACGAATAAACCGCTGAATAGATCTGTTGTCCATGGATACAATATCCTCGAATACGAACATCTTCTTACGGATGGTTTCAGCCAGCTCTTCGTTCTCTTTGCCCAATTCGTCAAAGATGTATTTCTCATTGGATCTATCCATATGATTCATGACGTCTGCTATGTAATCAATACCGCCAATTTTCGTGTAATCTGCTGTGGTAAGAATACTTTCGAATCGCTTCTTCAGTGAGGCTTCCACTATCTTAATGGCATCCGGCGACGCGCTCTCCATCTTGGCAATGGACTCTACGACCTTAATCCGCTTTTCCTTCGGCAATTCACTGATAACCGAAGACGCCTGATCCGAATCCGCGTAAGAAAGTACCAATGCAATAGTCTGCGGCCTCTCGTACTGCAGGAAAGATATCAGATTCTTAACGTTACTCTTCCTGACAAACTCAAAGGGACGCACCTTCAAAGATTTGGACAGCTTCTCAAGAAGCGACTGAGCTGTGCTCTCGCCGAAGGCTTTCTCCAAAACCGCTCTGGCATACTCCATACCGCCGTCAGTTACCACCTTCTGAGTCAAACAAGTCTTATAGAACTCATCCAGAACCTCTTCCATCTGCTCTGGTGTAATATGACCAAGTTTCGCCACTTCTATGGTCAGTTTCTCAATATCGCTCTCGCTCAGATGTTTATAAATCTTTGACGCTTTGTCGGCTCCAAGAGAAACAATGACTGCTGCGGCTTTTTGTTCTGATGTCAGCTTCGTATTATTCTCCATTTCCATTGCCTCCATTCAGCCAGTTCTTAAGTAACTGCGCAGATATCTCTGCATTCTGCTCCGCAAATTCCCGGATACTTCTCTTCAACTCCATACCTCTGTCGTTCTTGATTTCCTGCAGCTCCTGATTCAAATCATATGCAGGAACTTCTTCTACGGCTTCCCCCGCCTCTTCCGCAATCTGTTCTAACTCTTCCTCTTCTTCATCCTTCTTGCGCTTCTTCATAATCAGAAGCACTACCAGGCCAATCAACACTGCAAGGAGTATCGCGCCCGCAATAAATACCCAAATCGGAACGCTCTCTATCAGTTTTGCAAATCCTGTCTTAGCCTCTTCTTCATCCACATCGACAGCTTCACTGAACGGCGCGCATGCAACTGCAATTTTCTCATTCTGATCTGCTGCCGGAACTCCTGCCGCATTACCAATCAGCGCAAGAAGCTGACTCTCTCTCAAATTTCCAAAATCCTCGCCGTTAATCGCAACCGAAACCGTAAGATCTTCTAACGCACCCGGAGACACCTGCCCCTGTTCTTTTATCTGATTCACCAGATAGTCTCTGGAATAGCTGTTGCTATAAGAAGAGCCGTCGCCAGCATTACTGTCTGTATTATACTCATCCGCATCCGCATTGGTCTCAGCTCCAGCAACACCTCCAGCGCCTTCTCCATCTCCGGTGCCCTCCGAATAACCTTCCTCGTGATTAATAATTCCTGTTTTGTCGTCTCTTCCCGTCTTCTCAGGCGTATTGTATGTAATCGTCTCACGAATAAGATTCTCCAGATTAATCTGCGCTCTTGCAGAAACCTTCACATTATCCTGACCGTAAATCGGCCCAAGCACCTTCATGACATTATTAGCAACTTGTTTCTCAACCACTCTTGCAATCTCTTCCGCATCCGAACTGGTAGCCGAATTAGAAGAACCGTCTTCCGATTCCACAGACACATCATTACCGTTGCCATCAAACACCGCTACATCCGTAAGCTCCATTCCCGGAACACTCTTGGCAACCAGCCTTTGGATTCCGGCCGCCTGCTCCGCCGTAGGAGAACCGCCGTCTTTCATCGTTATAACCGCTGTAGCAGTCGGATTCTGCTCATCATCATTTAGCGCGTACTTGCTGTTCTCACCGAGCGCAATCGTTACTTTCGCAGTCTTCACTCCTTCAAATAACTCAATCGTAGCGCCGATGCGATCCTGGAGTTCATACAGCTTATATGTATTCTTATCCGCATCCGTTGTCAGCATACCCGCATTATCTTTAAAAGTATCATAGGTAAATCCGCTTTTAGGATACCCTTCCTGCACAAGAGCCGCTTTCGTCTGGTCAAGAACATCCTTTTTTACCAGAATTTCTGTGTCTCCGTTATATTTAAACTCTATGCCGTCTTCCTGAAGCTTCTCGGTAATCTGCTTCGCTTCATCCTGCCCCAATCCGGTAAACAAGGTCTCATATGGCTGATTGTTCAAAACAAGCGCTATTGCTATAGCCGCGACAATCAATACAGCCACTCCGGCAATAATTATTTTTTTTGTTTTATCGCTTAGCTTTCCAGCTAATTCTTTTAATTGCCCCAATCTCTCTTTCATGATCCAAAACCCACTCAACTTTACATATTCTTTATATACCGTCCACCCACGAATCACCCGCACATCTTACTTACCAGAAAATTCTTCCTACGGCTTTATCACCGGCCGACAATATCACCACATCGCCTTCCCCCGACGCCTTGTACCAAGAATTTTCAGAATGCGTAAAATATGCATGTAATCAATGTATACTGCAGTACTACTGTAATTTACCCGAAGCGCGAGAAAATTCAGTCCATAGATCTCTGCAATCTATGAACTGATACGCATAATCTCATTATAAGCCTCCAAAGCTTTGGACCTGAGCGCCACCAACATATCTACCGCAAGCTGCGCCTCCGACGCCGCAATCGTAACTGAATGCGGGTCCTCCGTCTGCCCCGTCGCCAATAGATACTGTGCTTTCGCCAGAGTATCATCCGTTGTCTTTACATCGTTAATTGCATTCTCAAAAATCCCCTTAAAAGAAGAAATCACGTCCTGTGCAGCCGTCTCCGCCTCTGACTTAGCAGTGGTCTGACCAACAGGATTCATCAACTGGATAGGGGTAATAAACATCTCCGCCATAACTGCGCTTCCATCCTTTCTGTGAAATTACTGATTATTATAATTACTGTGCTTTAATTGCTGACTGAAGTCTCTTAACATCAGCATTCGCACTATAAGTAAGATAATAATAGTGAAGCCACGTTCTCGTCATCTCTGTATTCTCAACGTCCGCATTCACATTGTTCTCATCTACTCTTGCCGAATCATCTCTGCTGGTTACTGTATAATTCGCTCCCGAAATCGCATCCTTCATACTCGTACCGCCCTTTGATTCTCCGGCAGCCTGAAGCCGCTTCCGAAACGCTTCTTCAAAACTGACCTGTTTCCTCTTGTAACCCGGCGTATCCACATTAGACAGATTATTGGAAATGGCTTCCTGCTTCACCCACAACATATCCATCGCCTTCTCCGCCAAGGCTATCGTATTTCCAAATATTGAACCTGAATTTCCTAACATTACAATGTCACTTCCTTCTATTAAAATATGTAATTGTGTAACCATTCTTTGCATATGCTCAAAAATGAGTATTATCTAATATACTATACAACGTCTCAGCCGCAAATTCAAGCCATTTGAAAGCATTTACAGTATTTTCTAACCTTTTATCTACCTTTTTTTATACTCGCCGCAATATTTTTCGTATTCGTAAAAACAGCCTATATTAAGGAGTTCTCTTTTTCTGTATCCCCTCCTGCCAGAGACGAAGAAAGGCGGTTCATCTGATCCTGCATCTGCAACTGCATTCTCCCCAGCAAATACTGCGCGGCAAGCTCCGTAATCTCCATCATCCCAGAACCACTCGCTCCCCTGGCAGATTCCTCTTCATACAACTGTCCCTGAACCGTCTGCCCTGTAGTCAAATCGCTTCCCATATATTCCTTAATTCTCTTGATGTAATTCCTAGTCTCCGAAAAAGGCGGCACACCTCCATATTTGGCAACGTTGCCGCTTCCAGCGTTATATGCAGCCAACGCCAGTTCTATATCTCCATCATACTGATTCAACTTCTCGGCTATATACTTCGCGCCGCCCATAATATTGCTTCTCGCATCAAACGGATTTTCTACACCAAGAGATTCCGCCGTGGAAGGCATAAGCTGCATAACCCCCTGCGCTCCCGCTGACGATACCGCGCCAGCATTAAAATTCGATTCAGCCTTCGCAACAGCTTTCAAAAGTGTCAACGGCACTCCATATCTCTGCGCGGCCTCCTCAAAAATCGAATCCATACTCTCCGGCACCCCCAGTCTCTGAGATACCTCGTTAAATGTAGCCGCAAAATTCTGACTGCCCGTCCTCTGACTCCATGGAAACTGATTTATCTGATTTGTCTGACTGTTGTATCCCGCTGCAGACTGAATCTGATATAAAAGATTATTCATATAATTATACAAATTCGTATATGTAATATTATTATTTGTCATATCCTTTCTCCTGTCATTCTTCTGTTATCTGCCTGCTTATCTATTATATAATATGCTGTAATCAGATTATGCCAATATCCTTTCGGCAGATTGATAAAAAACCATACTCTGTTTTTATTATGCCACTTTTGTCCGCTAAAGAAAAGTAAAATTTTATTAAATCAGCAAATTTATTTTTATTTTTTACAGATTTTTAAATAAACATTTAGTGTGCCGACACATTTACTTTCAGTCAAATGACGCAGAATGGATTTTCAAACTGCAAGGCGCCGAACGCAGCGATGGTATCTTTAAACGAATATACCGCGGAGTTTTGCCAGATATAATCCGGACAGCATACTAGCATGGTGTATCATTCACGTTTCACCAAAACAACTTGCCTTTCCATCTGATGCGTTGGCTTCAATCGACGATGTCAACCGCATCGCCTCATTCAGCCGCCTTGCAGACTGAAAATTCATTCTGCGTTATTTGGCAGAAAGTGAATGATACACTACACTAGATGGTAACAATTGGCATATTATGGCACGAATATACTAAATTACAACTAAAATCCATGTGAATCTGACACAAAATCACGAATCAGATATTTACATTCTGATAATTCAGGTATAGAATATATCTAACACTATATGTATCTATATACTAAAAAATAATAAGGGATTGAGGAGGTATTTAATGTGTTAAAAAATTTGAGAGTGAGAAGCAAACTTTTCTTCTCATATTGTGTCATATTAGTTTTCTATATTATAGCTGTTACAGCTTCTCTTATAGGACTAAGGAGCGTTTTTGGAGGATTAGAGAAGTTCTATCAGGTTCCCTATAACATGGTAGAATCCGCATTAGAAGCACAGACAGCTACCAAAAGCATTCAGACAGATGTTTTCCGGGCGGTTCTTGCCGACTCAGACGCAGAACTTCAGTCTATTTTAAGCCAGATTGACGAAACTTCTGCACAGCTTATGAGCTCACTGGAAAAACTGGAAAATTCTTATGAGGGCGACGCCGCTTTACTTCAGGCAGTTACATCGGCCTCTGAACAGACGCGTGCTATGCGTGCAAAAGCAATCGAATATATCAAAAACAATGATTTAGACAACGCGCAGATAATCTTGAAAGGCGACTATTCAAACGCAGCAAGCGGCTTGCAGACAGCCATTCAGAACGTGATTGATAGCGCACAGGTTGAAGCAGAGAATTATTACGCGTCCGGCGCGTCGACAAAGAAAATTTGCACCAGCATTTTGGCTGGTCTGGCTGTTGTCAGTATCATCCTGACCTTAATCATCGCTATTAAGATTATTCGCAATCTTACTTATCCGATTGCCGAGATTGAAGACGCTGTCAAAGCAATGGCCAAGGGTAACATGCATACGGAAGTTACATATCAATCCAAGGATGAATTAGGTGTTCTGGCTGGGAATCTTCGCTTTGTACTGAAGACATTGGCAGGCTATATTGAGCATATCTGTACCAGAATGGATTCCCTTGCAAGCGGCGATTTGACCGTTACTATGGATATGGATTATTTGGGAGAATTTGAATCAATCAGGCATTCCGGCAATAAGATTATCGAATCTCTGAATGATACGCTTGGTCAGATTGAAGACGCTTCCGCACAGGTTGCCAACAGTTCGGAGCAGGTATCCAGCGGCGCTCAGGCGCTCAGTCAAGGTACCACCGAGCAGGCAAGCTCTGTAGAAGAGCTGGTAGCTACTTTAAGCGAACTGTCTAATCAGGTAAACCAGACCGCACATAACTCCCGCGATGTCAACACTTTGATTGCCGATACTGGTAAAGAAGTGGAAAACAGTAATCAGATGATGGAATCTATGATGACGGCCATGACTAAGATTAATAGCTGTTCCAGCGAGATTGAGAAGATTATCAAGACGATTGAAGATATCGCATTCCAGACCAATATCCTCGCGCTGAACGCCGCTGTAGAAGCCGCGCGTGCAGGAGAAGCCGGCAAGGGCTTCGCGGTTGTTGCCGACGAAGTACGAAGCCTTGCCTCTAAGAGCGCCGAAGCCGCAAAAGAGACTACAGCATTAATCAGCAATTCTTTGACAGCCGTAGCAGAAGGTAATAGCATTGCGGCAGATACTCAGAAGTCTTTACAGAAGGTTGTAGCAAGCGCTCAGAAGATTTCATCCAATATGGCGCTGATTACAGAAGCATCCGACATGCAGGCAGAAGGTATCCAGCAGGTTACAATCGGAATCGACCAGATTTCCTCCGTTATTCAGACGAACTCTGCAACGGCACAGGAAAGCGCCGCTGCCAGTGAAGAATTGTCCAGCCAGGCAAACTTACTGCGAACATTGGTTAGCCACTTCCGCTTAAGGGGAATGGCTGCTCCAATGATAGAGCAGCCCGCACCGATAAATAACACGCCTGACTACTCCAACGTCGGAATAACAAACACAACGGAAACAAACTTATCTTATACACCGGATATTCCAGATGTGATAGATATTTCAACACCAGAACCGGAGATAATTCCGAATTATACTCCAGTGCCGGAACCAACGCCAAAAAAGTCTCACGCATCGGCTCCGGGAACTGTACCATTTAGAAATAATATGGACAAATATTAATAAAAACCCCGAAGGCATCTATTTCTCCTGCCTTCGGGGTTTCTATTTTAATTCACCCCAAATTCCGCACAATCTCCTGTTTTAACCTCAAGACCTCTGTATCATCCGGCAAAAGTGTTATTAGCTGATTAATAACACCATAAGCCTCCATCCATTGTCCTCCATCAACAAGTCCGCTCACCACCTGCTTTACCTGTCCGCCAAGTATCGCAAACTCTTCTGACACCGGTTGATGTATTGCTTTCATCTGCTCATTCAGATAATTCGTCATATGGCTAACTGCCGCCGACATCTGCGGATAAATGTGCAATGCCTCCGACAAAAGCGGAATGCTGTACCCAAAGTCTCCATTTTTAATATGCTTCACAATATCCATGACTCGAACGGCAAATTTATACTGTGCCGGCAGCAGATAGGAGTCCTGGTTTGCTAAAATCTCATCTCTGTATATCATCCCCGCCACTCTTATCACGCTATTACAGTACTCCTCCATCAGTTCCAGAAAACGGCCAAGCTCCAAAAATCCCTGCACAAGTTGTTTTTCCAGCAAATTTTGTCTTAAGCTCTCCGCAAAAAACATATACTCAGATAACTCTGGAGATATCTTATCAAAAAAGTCTCCCATATTCGGAATTTCAATCCGCTCTGCCAATGCCCTTGCACATAGCTTCCAATCCTCAAGAGATACTTTTTTCAGTAAGTACTTTAATGTAAATCCATTCCGCACCGCCATCTCTATCAATTGTTCTAAATAACCTTCCGGACAGTTAGCGGCGCATCTCTCCCAGAACTTTTCTGCTTCTGAAACTTCCCCATTCTCTTCCGCGCAATAAGCTTTTTGAAGCGCCACATAAGTATTATCTGAGTCCAGTTGGTAATAGCTCTTTAAAATAACTGTCTTCTGCGCAGAATACTTCTGTTTCCATTCTTCCAGATTCCCATACTGAATCGACATCTGCACAGTATCCTCCCATGGTAACCAGCCAAGTATCTGGCTCATGACAGCAAAATCCCTGCTTTCCGCCGCAAAAAACAGACCTTTTACATAAATCTCTGCCGCCTGCTTCTCAGCGCCGGAAAATGAGGATGTAATACCATTCTGTACCATTGCTTTCTCCGGATGCTTCCACAAATACTCCAATACTCTCCGGTAGCATTGAACATACTTAAGCCCCTTTTTATATTCTTTTAAGTTCCAGCAGAATCCAACGAGCTTCGCCGCCAGATTCACTTCTCCCACCTCTGCAAGATACGGGGAAGCGAGGATTTTTTCTCCTTCCTCAAGCGCAGCCTTTAAATCTCCGGTACAGAAGATAAGATGCGGCAGTTCTAGCTGCAGCCACATCTCAAGAGAGTCCCTTCTGTCTTCCTTCCTCGCAAGCTTAAGACCTTCCCTGCAATACCGGATTGCCTCGTCATACTCAGGGATACTTGCATATTCCTGCGCCAGTTGAGCATATAAATGAGCGGAAGGCTTCTCAGTATTCAGCCTTTCACGAAGCAAGGTTAAATTCCTTTCGGTTTTTGAATCCTGTTCTTTTTCATTATTTGCCCGCACATAACCATAATGATGTACATAAGCTTCAAATTCCTTACAGGGCGACGGAAATGGTCTGAGATTCTCATGAATCGGATAAATAAATCTGGTCTCCTTTAACAAACGGCACATACGGCCCACATAAGCATCCGCATAGGTTCTCCCAGTCCAATCCAGATAATTGCGCTGAACATAAGTTGCCGACTGATATTTCTCACATTCACCGCTTTTAAAAAACCGGATAATCTCTTCCGTATCCTCAAACCATTCATCATCATCCAGATAAAGAAACCATTCTCCCTTTGCCGCCCCAAGTCCGGCATTCCTTGCTTTAGAAAAATCTTTACACCAGGTAAATGGGATAATATGGGACGTGTACTCTTTGGCAAGAGCCAGCGTTTCTTCACTTTTCCCGGTATAAACAATAATCAGTTCGCTGTTAAGCTCCCGTAAAAGCGGTTTTAAAGAAGACAGACACCGCCCCAACGTTTCTATCCGGTCTGATACCAAGAGCGATATCGAAAGCTGTATTTTCATAATTAAAACTGCTCCTTTTTTGATTAGAATAATCTATCTTAAATGTGTCCCATAATTTCCTGTTTTAATTTCAAGATTTCCAAATCGCCCGGCAGAAGCGATGTAAGCTGTTCCGCAACGCCATAAGCCTCCTGCCACTGCCCGTTCTCCATCAGTCCCAGAAGCATCTGCTTCACCTGTCTGCCAAGCGCCGCGAACTCCTCCGACACTGGCTGCTGTGGTTCTTTCATCTTCTCCTCCAGGTATTCCGACAACCGTCCTACCGCCACTGACATCTGTGGGTAAGCGCGAACTGCCTTTTTCAGCAAGGGAATACTTTCTGCATAGCAGTTCTTTTCAAAATTATCCAATACTTGTCTAATAAAAAGCGCGAATTTAATCTGATAAGGAAGCGCATAGTAATCCGGATTAGCAACAATCTCTTCCTTATATATACTCTCTGCCTCTCTATATACAATATTACAATACCGCCGCAAAAGCTCCAGGAGCTGTTCTGTCCCACACCCTCCGTCCGAAAGCTGCTTCTCAAGAAAACGTTGTTCCAGTCTTCCTAAAAAAAGCGGATAATCTGCCGTTAACGATTTGAATCTCTGCAGCCTCTCCGGCATACTTTTTTCATCTGTACGTTCTGTAATCGCTGTTGCACATGCATCCCATGTCTCTGCTGCAATCTTCTCCAGCAAAGGGCTCAGCGAAAAAGTATTCCGCTCTGCCAGTTCTACAAGCTGATACATATAATCCTCCGGACAATTGCCGGCACATATACAGAAATATTCCTCCGCCTCTTTCCTTTTATGCATTTCTTCTGCATATAACGCTTTCTGCAAATTCACATAACCATTGCCTGAGTTCAGGAGATAATACCCTTCCAGAATAGCTTCTTTCTGCTCCGAATGCCCACATTTCCAGTTTTCCAGATTCCCATACTGTTTTCTAATCTCTCCTTCATCTTCCCAGGGCAGCCAGGTAAGAATCTCTTTTATCTTACCAGTCTCATTCAGCGCCGATGCAAACAACAATCCTGCAATACCGGCCGTTACAGTATATTCCTTAGCTGTATCATATGTTATATTACCGCCCACCTGACGTTCCGCCTTTTCAGGATGATTCTCCAGATACTTCATCGTTCTATGGAACCCATACGAATGTTCAATCCCTTTCTTATATTCATTCAGTTCCCAACATATCTCTGCAAGAATCCCATGGATATGGGCTTCTCCCACTTCAAGCACACGCAGGGAGCGCAAGAGCCGTTCTCCTTCCTTTAGCGCCTCTTTCTTCCGTCCTAAAGACGCCAGCAATATTGGAAAATTCACCTGAAGCCACAGCTCATGCATATGGATTCTCTGTTCCTTTTCCGCCATCTTCAACCCCTGACGGCAATACTTCAGAGCAGTTTCATTCTCATCCCGATTCTGATATTCTTGCACAAGCTGCATACACGCATGAGCGCTTGGCTCTTCTTCCATACGCTTCAGCAGCAACGGAAGATTCCTCTCGGACTTCTGCACTGCTTTTTCCACATATCCATAATGATGTACAAAACTCTTCAACCGCTTCTGAGGATCCATAAACGGGCTCAAACACTCATGAATCGGATAAATAAACTGTGTCTCCGGCGACAGACGGCACATCCGCCCCACTGGGGCGTCCGTATAAGCCTTTCCGCCCCAGTCGTGGTAATTTCGCTGAATATATGTGGCAGACTGATATTTCCTATATTCTCCGCTTTTGAAGAAATCAACAATCTCGGAAACATCCTCAAACCACTCATCGTCATCCAGATACAGAAACCACTCTCCCTTCGCTTCTGCAAGACCTGTATTGCGTGCTTTTGAAAAATCATCACACCAGGTAAAGGGAATAATGCGTGCGGAATATTGCCGTACCAGTTCTGCCACCGCCGAATCCCTGCCTGTCGCTACAACAACCAATTCACTGTTTAGCTCACGAAGCAGCGGCGAAACAGACTCAAGACATTTCCCTAAAGTCTCCATCCTGTCGGATGCAAGAAGAGAAATCGTAAGCTGTATATTCATAGTATATAACTCCTTTTCCTATAATGAACAATCATACCACAAAAATAGTATTTAGTACAGCGTTGAGCAACTCTTCCGATTCGCCTGATTCAACCCTGGCCAGCGCTTCTTCTGCACAAGAAGCAAATCGATACTTAGCCGGAAGGATATACTGGTTTGCTCCGCTCAGCAGCTCTTCATTGTATAAGATATCAGCTTCCATACGTATGCTTGTACAATACTGCTCCAGAAGCTCCGCAAGTTTTGCATCTTTCACATCCATATTTGAAAACTGTCTTTCCAGAAACCGCTGTTCAAGCCTTCGGATATAAACCGGATAATCCGCCAAGGCAGAGACTAATCCCCGCACAAAATCTGGCATTTCGGATACATCCAGATTGTCTGCCAGTATCTTCGTATACTCCTCCCAGGTTTCAATTGAAATCTGTTCTACCAGTGAATTTAGAGAAAATCCCGTTCTCTTTGCAAATTCTACTACCTGATGCATAAACCCAGAAGGACAGTTCGCGGCGCAAATTCTAAAGTACTTTTCCGCTTCCGCAATCTTTTTCGCTTTTTCCGCATACAGCGCCTTCTGTAGATTCACATAGGCGTTATCTGTCTGAAGAGGAAAATAACTTTCCAGAATTGATTCTACTTGCGCTGGATACAGCCCCTTCAACTTTTCCAGAGTCCCATAGTGAGCTTGAACCAGCTTCTCATCATTCCATGGCATCCAGGAAAGAATGTCTTTCAGCATCCCGATATCTTTCAGTTCGACTGCAAAAAACAACCCGACAACATAAGCCGGTATTTCATGGTCCCTGGCTGTAGCATAGGTAATTGATACTCCGGTCTGCTGCATTGCTTTCTCCGGATATTTTTCCAGATACGCCATTGTTTTATGCAGGCTTCGTACATGCCCAAGCCCTTTCTTATACTCTCTCAAATCCAGACACAGGGTAGCAAGAATACTGTGAATATGCGCCTGGCCAACTTCTAAGAGACGCGGCGACAGCAGGATGCGCTCCCCTTCCTTTAATGCTTCCTCCTGCTCTCCGACGGTAGAAAGCATCACCGGAAGATGCACCTGCATCCACAGCTCATATGGATAAATTCGTTTTTCTTTGGCGGCAAGCTTCAGTCCTTCACGACAATACTTGATAGCCGTCGTCTCATCATCTATATAGCGGTATTCCTGAGCCAGCTGCATACAGTTATGGGCAGTCGGTTCCTGTTCGTAAAGCTTTAGGAGTAACGGAACGTTTCGCTTAAACCTCACCATCAAATCTGACTGCGTCCCAACTCTGGCATAAGCATAGTGATGTACAAAGCTTCTGAAATTTTTTACCGGCCCGCAAAAGGGATGCAGACTCTCATGGATAGGGGAAACAAATCTCGTATCCGACCTTAAACGACACATGCGTTCCAGATGTAAATCATTATATTCCCTTCCGCCTAAATCAATATAGTTACGTACAACATATGTCGCCGACTCATAATCTAGATATTCTCCGCTTATAAAAAACTGGACAATCTCCGAAACATCCTCAAACCACTCGTCGTCATCCAGATAAAGAAACCACTCTCCTCTGGCTTGTTCAAGCCCGGCATTTCTGGCTTTTGCAAAATCATCACACCAGGCAAAAGGAATAATGTGGGATGTATATTGTCTGGCAACCTCCAGCACAGCAGAATCCTTCCCGGTAAAGACAATAATCAACTCGCTATTCAGGTCTCGGAGAAGAGGGGCGATAGAATCCAGACATTTCTTTAGGGTATCCATCCTATCGGATACGAGCAAGGAAATGGTTAGTTGTAATTTCATAAGATTGCAGCTCCTTTTCTATTTTCTATTTTTAAAACCCACCAGAGTAAAATGTGAAATGGCTTTTTGTCAAATATATACTTCACCCACAAGCAGGTTTACCAGAATATGAAAAACCAAGAAAAAAGCTTCTTCCAAAGAAGAAGCTTTTTCCCATATGAAAATCCATCTAATTACTGAAGTAACTGAAGAACTCCCTGTGGTACCTGATTAGCCTGAGCAAGCATAGCCTGAGCGGACTGAACAAGAATGTTATTCTTGGTGTAAGCCATCATCTCTTTTGCCATGTCTACGTCACGGATACGAGACTCAGCAGCTGTAATGTTTTCAGTCTGAACACTTAAGTTGTTGATGGTGTGATCCAGACGGTTCTGCATAGCACCAAAGTCAGAACGCATAGAAGAAACCATATCAATAGCAGCCTGTGCTACAGAAATTGCGTGTCTTGCGCTGTCAGCCTTTGTCAGATCAATCTTGGAAATAACACCTGCATCTGCTCCTGTTCCAGTAGCATTATATGTCTTTCCTCCAACCGTTGTACCGATTGTCTTAGCAAAACTTGTAGCATCTGTACTATGAAGGCCAAGATTATCAGCATTCATCTTCTGGAATGTTACTTTCAACTGGTTGGCAGTCTCATGAGAATCACCTACATGAAGCGTAATCTTCTGAGATGATGCGCCAGCCTTAAATCCAGAGAACAACTTGGTTCCATTAAAGTTAGCAGTCTCACTGATTCTGTTAATCTCTTCGTTCAGACGATTAACCTCTTTCTGCATCTCCTGACGGTTAGCAGTAGAGTATGTTCCGTTGGCAGACTGTGTAGCCAGCTCAACCATACGATTCAGCATAGAGTGAACTTCTGTCAGAGCGCCTTCAGCGGTCTGTACAAGAGAAATACCATCGTTAGCATTCTTCTGAGCAGTCTCAAGACCTGTAATCTGAGCGCGCATCTTTTCAGAAATAGCAAGTCCGGCAGCGTCGTCGCCAGCGCGGTTAATTCTGTAACCAGAAGACAGTTTCTCTAAGCTCTTACCAACAGCAGAGTTGTTGTTAGTTAAGTTTCTGTGTGCATTTAATGCGGTAATATTATGTTGAATTCTCATAGTTTTTCCTCCTTGAAATTGTGGACAGGGAAGTCCTTTTCCCTGCATAATTATAAATTTTTTCTGTCTAAAAGGAAAATTCTGGATTAATCCAAAAATGCGCTTCCAGACGTGCCGGCGAACTGTCCAGTAAAGTACACTTATTTGGATTACTCTGAAAATTTCCTGACACCTATATATCGAACGTTATTTAAATAACTTAATACTTTTTTCTAAAAAAATTCTTTTTTTCTACTATTACTTTTTTAAATATTTTCTCGCTGCAATGTTTGTCGATATTCCCCAATACGTTTGTACATGGTACTTCTTCCCATATTACAAATTTTCGCTAATTCTTCAAGGGATATATGGGATTGGGTCCACTCTTGATATAATTCAGGAAAGTTGTCAGGCAACGGAATTACCGGTTTCCCAAATCGAACCCCTTTTGCCTTAGCAGCTGCTATTCCTTCTGCCTGACGCTGGCGGATATTAACCCTTTCATTTTCTGCGACAAAAGAGAGAAGCTGCAAAACAACGTCGCTAATGAATGTGCCTAACAAATCTTTTGTTTTTGTTGTATCTAATAACGACATGTCCTGAATACGAATATCCGCTTTCTTTTCTTTCGTAATAATACGCCACTGTTCCATAATTTCCTGATAATTTCGTCCGAGTCGGTCTATACTTTTTATTATAATCAGATCACCCTCTCGAACATGTTTTATCATTTTTTTATACGCCGGACGCCGGAAATCTTTTCCACTTTGTTTATCAATATAAATATTTTTCCTGTCTATTTCTGCTTTAAGAAGAGAAATTATCTGTCTTTCAATATTTTGTTCTCTGGTAGAAACTCTAACATAACCGTACACTTTACTGTTCATATAGTACCTCCTCGTAGATTTTTTATTTTCAATTATACGAATAAATGTTTATTCTTAAATAAGGTAAAAATAAAAGTATGCGTGTAAGAATTTTATATGAAAAAACACAATCTGGTTCAGTTCATGACATGTTTCTAAGTATACCTTCCAGGTACCCCATTATGGCCATTCGGCCGTTTTACAAGGTATACTTATTGGACTACTAATGTCCAATATGGTGTACTTTACCGGACAGTTCGCCGGCACGTCTGGAATCACATTTTTGGATTAGTCCAGAATTTTCCTTTTAGACAGAAAAAATTTATAATTATGCAGGGAAAAGGACTTCCCTGTCCACAATTTCAAGGAGGAAAAACTATGAGAATTCAACATAATATTACCGCATTAAATGCACACAGAAACTTAACGAACAACAACTCTGCTGTTGGTAAGAGCTTAGAGAAACTGTCTTCTGGTTACAGAATCAACCGCGCTGGCGACGACGCTGCCGGACTTGCTATTTCTGAAAAGATGCGCGCTCAGATTACAGGTCTTGAGACTGCTCAGAAGAATGCTAACGACGGTATTTCTCTTGTACAGACCGCTGAAGGCGCTCTGACAGAAGTTCACTCTATGCTGAATCGTATGGTTGAGCTGTCTACACAGGCTGCCAACGGAACATACTCTACTGCTAACCGTCAGGAGATGCAGAAAGAGATTAACCGTCTGAATGATGAGATTGACAGAATCAGCCAGACTGCTAACTTCAACGGAACAAAACTGTTCTCTGGATTTGCAGCTGGCGGAACAACTCAGAAGATTACGCTTCATGTAGGTGATTCCCATGAGACCGCTAACCAGTTGAAAGTTACATTCCAGAAGATGAATTCCGAGAGCCTTGGACTTCATAAGACAGATCCTAAAACTTTTGTAAAGACATTAGGAACAACTGGATTTACAGATACAAAAGGTACTGGAGCAAAGGCAGTAACTATTAAGAACCTTGATTTGACAAAGGCTGACAGCGCAAGACACGCAATTTCTGTAGCACAGGCTGCTATTGATATGGTTTCTTCTATGCGTTCTGACTTTGGTGCTATGCAGAACCGTCTGGATCACACCATCAACAACTTAAGTGTTCAGACTGAGAACATTACAGCTGCTGAGTCTCGTATCCGTGACGTAGACATGGCAAAAGAGATGATGGCTTACACCAAGAATAACATTCTTGTTCAGTCCGCTCAGGCTATGCTTGCTCAGGCTAATCAGGTACTACAGGGAGTTCTTCAGTTACTTCAGTAATTAGGTGGATTTTCATATGGGAAAAAGCTTCTTCTCCGGAAGGAGCTTTTTTCTTAGTTGTTTTACTTTCTAAACGAAACCTGTTAATGAGTGGCGTATATATGCCATAAAACCTTTTTCGATTCCACTCTGTCAGGTTTTACAACTACAAAATGTATAAGGAGCTATCTCATGAAATTACAACTAACCATTTCCCTGCTTGTATCTGACAGGATGGATACTTTAAAAAAATGTCTGGATTCTATTTCTCCTCTTCTTCGGGAGTTGAATAGCGAATTAATTATTGTCTTTACCGGAAAAGATTCTGCCGTATTAGAGACTGCCAGACAATATACTTCCCACCTCATCCCTTTCACCTGGTGCGATGATTTTGCAAAAGCCAGAAATGCCGGATTAAAGGAAGCAAAAGGAGAGTGGTTTCTTTATCTGGATGATGACGAGTGGTTTGAGGATGTTTCAGAGATTATCCAGTTTTTTAAAACCGGAGAGTGCCGCGGCTACGATGCGGCCACATATATTCAGCGTAATTATAACGACTTAGAGGGAAAAACCTATAATGACGCCCACGTGGGACGGATGTGCCGTCTCACGCCGGATATACAGTTTGTTTCACCGATTCATGAGAGCCTGTATCCATTCCCCGATTCCTTTAAGAGTTTCAGCAGCTATGTACATCACTATGCTTATGCCAGAGTCGGTACAGAAGCGGACCGAAAGGCGCGGTTTCAGCGGAATGCTTCGCTGCTTCTGAAAGTTTATGAGAAGGAGCCTACCGCACATAATTGTATGCAGCTGGCGCAGGAATACCGCTATATTGATGATGAACTTACTGCAATCAAATACTGTCGGGAAGGGCTAAAGCTTGCCAGTAAAGAGAAAAGAATCCATACTTATGAGTTATGGATGCAGGTACACTTACCGCTGATGCTTTCTGTCGTTGGGAAACCAGAAGAAGCATTGAAAGAGGGCGAACGTATCTTACGCTCCCCGCGTCTCTTAGAAGTAGGCCAGGCGCACATTCACAGCATCCTTGCTACGCTATGTCTGGATTTAAGGGAATATAAGAACGGACTTCGGCATGTACGGAGTCTGCATAAAACGATGTTGTATCTGGAGAAACATCCAGAGAAGGCAATGCGGCAGACAGGAGCATCCATTACCTATGCCACAGCCAGGGAACATGAAATACCGGCTTATGTTGTCGGGCTGTTTTTTGCAGCCGAACTAAAAGATATCGGAATGCTGAAAAACATTCTTTCCTGGATGCCATGGAATGACGAGAATCAGATTCAGGCTTACTATGATAATCTGGAAAAATTGAAAGCGGTATATCCAATGATGGAAGAAGCCATTCTGGAAGGTTATTCTTATCTTCAGACAGACAATGCCTATGTGAACTTGCAGAAAGCGCTGTATGCGGAAAAAGAGCATAAGATAACAGAAGCGGAAGAGTATTTTAAAATCTGTGCTGGTAACTGCCCTACAGAGGTTATGCATCAGGTGGTGGAATTTGCAAAGAGAACGGGATGCTCTTTGAGTCCGCTGGCAGAACAGATTTCTATTGAAACATGGGATGAGTATGCAAAGATTCTGGCAGGAAAACTGGATGTATCGGATATGCCGGATTTTATACAGAAATTAACCCCTGCGTTGTCGGATTATTCAATTTATATCCGAAGACTTGAACAGCAGTTTCTGGAAAAACAGTTTTCAAACCAGGATGTGGAAGATGAAAAACTTCTAAAACTTCTGGAACAGTATTGTACAAGTATACGTATGGAAGCGAGAATTTTATACAACGAAAGGATACTTACTGGGCCGAAATGTTATATCCTTCCTTACAATTATAGATTTGCATTTTGCATAGAAGCAGTATTATCTAATATTGAATCTGGAGAATATAAAGATGGTACCACCGTTCTGCGAAAAGCTATCCAATTTTATCCACAAAAGAAAATTTCCATAAATTATCTGAATAATTATCTGGAAAAGAAATCACAACTTTTAGAAGAGGCAGAAATAATTTAGTTTTCTGCCTCTTCTAAACAATATCTACGTGCTCGTCCGGTGCCTGTCGCCTGAATCTTTCCATCTTCTATTAATTCAGAAAGAAGAACTCTTGTTCTGGCTGAACTAAGTTCAATATATGCTGCAATTTCCGCAGCCTTACAGCTTCCTTTGGAATCAAGAAATGAAATAATTCGTTTTTTATTTTCTATAGTTTTTGCAGCCTGACCGCTTCTGCTCTTTTTTTCTGCTTGTTTTTTCTGCTTGTTTTTTCTGCTTGTTTTTTCTGCTTGTTTTTTAGAAAAAACAAGTGTTAGAATTGTACGATCTGGGTTATATTGTTCTTCGATAACAGGCTCTTCCCATCCTTGCGAAGCCCATACGGCATAAATATCCGGTACGCCGCTCCCGGCACGTTCTCCGATACCAATCATATTGAACATTTTCATTAATCCTTTATTTCTTGGATCAGAAATTCCGCCTTTTAACATTTGATATTTGCCAGTCCTGATATAACCTGGATTTTCCATAACTATTTTATCAGCATCTTTTCTAATAACCACACCTCTTGCTACAAAAAAGTCTGTATTTATAAGGCAGTTAGCAAGCGCTTCCCGAAGCGCTTTGTGAACGGAAGTATCGTCTATACGTGTTATACCATCTAATCGAAATGGAATTTTTAAATCTTTTACTAATTTGTTATATACACGAAAAAAGAAATCAAAAAGGTTTCCCGTCCAGTCACCGGAAGTCGACTGCACTCTGTCTGTCCAACGTATTGTAGGATCAAGCACTTCCCGGTAATCTAAAAAATATTCTGGATATTCGTACAGAATGCGGTATTCTTCTCCAAACATAAGAAGACCCGCGACGGTGGGATGTAGTTTACCGTCTTTTTTTGCTCTTTTTGCTGCACCGATTCTCTCCAGATATTCTTTATCTGTAAGTCCTTCCCAGACATGTTCGGTGCGATAAGCAGCATGTCTGTTACGGTATGCATGAACCGTCTCCATATTAAGATCGCTAAGTTCGAAATCCTCAAGAACTTTCATATCAGAAGTTTCTTCTGTTTGGTCGCGTAGCATTGCTTTGATCTCACTTTTTGTACAATGGTAATCACCCTCTCCATTGCGACGAAATGTGCCATGAAAAAGATTGTCATTGATATAAACAGGCTTGTTTTCTCGTTGGGCCATCGGGATATAAATAGCCAGTACAATATCGTTTCCAACTTTATAGGTTTGCACATCCTCATCATTCAAGAGATTAATACTTACTTTTTTTCCATTATTGATTGTATTCCAGAAGTCTTTCTGCAATTTTTCTACATTCTTAAGCCCAGTTGTTACAAAGCTGCCATTATTTTCTTCTGCAACTCCAAGAAGAATTACGCCGCCATAACAATTTGCCATAGAAGAATATGTGGACCAAAGACTATCTGGCAATCCGCCTTTTGCCTTTTTTACTTCCATACGATTGTTTTCTCTATACTCATCAAATTTTTTTATATCAAAATCCACTAGTCGTTCCCTTTCCAACAATAATATCCCTAATAAAATATAATGTAAAAGTAATCATTTGTATTATACTCTATTAATATCTTTTTACACAAGAACCGAGTTTAAATTATAGGATTCAAACGTAACAGTTAAGCCTTCCTGCTTCACTGTTACGGAATCCGGCCGTTTTACAAGGTGTACTTATTGGACTACTAATGTCCAATATAGTGTACTTTACCGGACCGTTCGCCGACACGTCTGGAAGCCCATTTTGGGACTGCACAGACTTTATATTACGTTGCCTTCTTCCTGCTCATCTGATAAAATACGTAATATAACAATAAGGAAACGAGGACATAAGATTATGAGAATTGCACTTTTTTATACAGACACCGAATCCTTTAACTTCTTCACCAACCAATTAGAGCAGGAATTAAAGCTTCGGGGCCATGAGGTATTTATTCTGGATTTACTGAATCCCCCCGCCGATAGCCCCCATTCTTACCTGAATTTCGTCGCATTTGCTTCCACGAGAGTTGACTCGGCAATCTGTTTTGACGGGATGTGTATCCGGGATGGTATTCTGATCGACATATGGAATGCATGGAATACAATTGTGGTAGATATTCTGATGGACCCACCCCTGCGTTTTCATCCTTCTTTAAAGAAACATCCGAAAAATTACCTTCTTTTCTGTTGTGATTATGATCATGTAGACTATGTAAAAAGATATTTCAAAAACGAAGTTTCGCATGTTGATTTTATGCCTCATGTTGGCACTGTTCCCAAGCAGAACGCTCCGGTTATTCCTTTTGAACAGAGGAAATACGATATCTTATTTTCAGCAACCTACTACTCTCCCCAGAGCAAGCTTGCGGAGATGGAGCAAGTACTTGCCGGAAATAGTGACATGCAGCAGTTCTATCACCAGATGTACCATAATCTGATTGAAGATAGCAGCCTTACTACCGAGCAGGCTGTGTTCCTCACTCTGGAACAGGCCGGATGGAGTATTTCCGAGGAGACTCTAAGAACCATATTCCGCTGCTCTGAGTATGTAGACTGGGCGATTCGGATGTATCAGAGAGGAGAAGTCGTATCCGCTCTTGCAAAATCCGGACTGAACTTATACCTCCTCGGACGGGGATGGGAAAACCACAGTTCAGCAAAGTATCCCAACGTACACCGGATTGCAGACCGCGTTCCTTATGCCCAAAGCCTTGATGTAATGGCAAATGCAAAGATTAATTTGAATGTATTTCCATGGTTCAAGTCAGGAACTCATGACAGAATCTTCAATACGCTGCTACAGCATTCTCTCCCTCTTACCGATTCCAGCAGGTGGGTCGACGCACATTTTACAGATGGAGCAGATATTGCGCTTTATGATTTAAAACACTTAGAACTGCTGCCGGATATCGCATCCCGGCTGCTGCAGGATACTGAGAAGGCTGAACAGATTATCCGGAACGGATATGAAAAAGTTCTTCAGAATCTCACATGGAGCAACTGCGCAGACTGGATATTAACTGCAATTCGGGAGATTTAAATTCTCTCCGCAAAATATCTCCCTATCTGCGCAATAAATCCCAGCGCCTGTTCTTTCATCTCATCCGGAAATGAAGCCAGAACAGGCGCCGTCTCAAAACTCAGCACACGTTCCTGCTTTAACCCCTTCACTCCTCGTACAAACCCCTCCCAATCCGTCGAAGAAGTATTTTCTCTTGTCTTTGTAAAGGTAAACGGTATCTGATGAAGGTCTCTGATTCCATCATTGTCATGAATATGAAATACCTTCAGTCGTTCGCCAAGCTCTGTTATAAACTTTTCAAAATCAAGACTTGTCAAATTCCCATGCCCGGTATCAAAACAGAATCCCAACACTTCCGCATGATACTTTTCATTAAACCGGTCAATTCGGTCTACGGCTTTTTTTACATTACAACAGGGACCTTCTACAATACGACCGCCAATCATATCATAAATATTCTCAACACATATCGTAATCCCCATTTCCTTTGCCAGCGGCGCAAGCGAATCCAGAAATTTCCCTGTTTCCTGCCATTCTGCTTCCTCAGAGCCAAGATTCCTTGATAATTTAAAGCCATGCACCACAATATACGGACACTCGAAAAAAGCGCAGACCTGCATACTCTTCGGCGCAACAACATCCCGCAAGTAATCGTTCAGCTCCTTTTTTCCATTGGGAACATAGTTTGGATACGGCATATGCATCTGATTAATCCGAATCCCGGCGCTCTTTGCTCCTTCTTTATGCGGCTGAAAATACGCTTCCAGCTCATTCACAGACTTATTAAAAAAGTCGTTCAGCTCGAATTTATACAAAGACGTATTTAAAAGATACGAGTTCAGGCTAAAATCCGCACAGGAAAAACCTGCTCTTCTTAACATTTCAAATCCATCTTTCGGATTAGAATCATCGATTACATTCTTCGTCTGGACTCCGATTTGCCACATCTTCTCACACCTCTTTCAGCCTGTCAAAATGGAATGACGGCATATACTCATCATTGAAAAACTCAATATGTTCTATCCCCATGTCCTTAAGCTGCTGTTCAATCTCACGATAATATATATTACAAATAAAAATCCCGCAGTCTCCTTTAACCTTCGTAATGGCCTCTGGCGGCTTTACCTCCAGCCCGCAAAATACCGTTCCCCACATTTCGCTGTTATTATCGCAGGTAAATAAAGGCGGATATTTCTCTCCATAACATTTCATGTAATTACGGCACATATTTCCCGCGCCAAAAAGAACAATGGATTCATATTTTTTCAGCATATTTTCAATCTCAATCTGCCATTTAAAATACTCTGCCGCAGCCTTTGCAAGCATCATAAGCTGCGGACGAAGCAATGGAGAAAATGCACCAGCCGTATCCTGCAGATTAAGAATCAGATTTCCGTCAAACCCTATCTCCCGCAATCCCCGAATCAGACGAAGCCAGTCCGTCTGCGCCTGCCCGCCATATGCACAGGTAAATGGAAGCATCGAGCCTTCCTGCTGCCCGTCGCAGTCACGCAAAATAACCGCCTTAATTCGGCTTCCTAACGTAACGGCAAACTCATACATGTCCTGTTTACACAGGCTGCACACTCCTACATCCATGCAGAATCCAAACCTGTCTTCACCTGCCGCTCTGTTCAGTTCATCAATCCATTCTGCCGCCTGATAACTGTCCGAGCAAACACTTCTCACCATATGCCCATTTCTGTTGCAGCACTGATTCTCAAGCAGAACCATCACCAGATTCTCTCTAGCTACATCGACAAGCTGAAGATAATAATCGCGATTAATTTCCCATTCTTTTTCGATTCCACCATCAGAATATAGTGGGCGAATCATTATAGCGCTGCAGCCTGCTTTCCGGCAAAACCGGATACTCTCCTTATGGATAGACAGCAGTACCTCTTTCAAATCCGTTCTTTTTGTATCCCTCGGAAGAGAAACTCCTCTTGCGACCGGAATCTTCAGGCATTTCTCATTACATACCGAAAGAATCTTCTCATAAAAACTGCCTATTTCAGCCGGATACTCAGAAATTCTCTTCCTGTCAGCGATGGTTTCCCCGTACTCTTCCCATTTTCCATAACATTCCAGCTCAAAGGAAGGACAGCACATATCTAATTCCAAAGTCATATTTTCAAATCCGGCGTTCACAATATCCACAGCCCCTTGTCTGGGAAGCGGCGGATGTATAATACCAGAAGAAGAACAGATTACCTTCATATTTCAATCTCCTTCATAAGAGTTTCTTTTTAATTAATGCTTTTATATTCGTCGAATTGGTTTGTTCTGTATATGGAAAGAATACCATCTCCGCTCCATGTTCTTCCAAAAATTCTTTGTCCGCCAGCCATCCGGGCGCATTCTCATAATCGCTTCCTGAGAACTGACAATCAAAATGATACAGACGCCACGCATCCCTCGTTCCTCTGTAATTCAGTGGAATCTCTACAGCCTCGTCCACATAGCGGCAAGCGCGAACCAGCTCTATTCTCTCCTCAAACGGCACAAACGGCTCCGTATGCTTAAATTTCCGGACCCCTTTATCAGAAACCACGCCAACAATCAGATATTCACACTGCTCCTTCGCACGCCGAAACATATTGAGATGCCCTACATGGTATAAATCAAATACTCCGGCAATATATCCGGTGTGATACTTCTTCCGCTCGGTCATTTTCGCATTTGTAACCGGATTCTGTACAATTGGCTTCCGCTTTCTGGGATAGTCCCTACTTGCGTCAAAGATACTGTATTCCCTCACTCCCATAGTCTCTAGCTGCTTCATTACAGACATATAGTTCTTAATACATATTAGAACCTTATATTCCCCACTCTGCAATTGTTGCAATATATCTGGCGACTGAATCTCAATTCCCTCTACCGTCTGTCCCCAGCGTTTTTTATTATTATCCACAATCGCATATACCGGATAATCCTGCTGATATAAATCTAAGAATAACTTCGCAAACTGGCCGGAACCGAATAATACTAACTTACGGGTATCCGCATTCTGGAAAATGTCTATAAATAGCCTCTGATAATCATCTGCAGAATAATTTAATCTCTGCCGGTTTGAATTGATTATCCCATAATTACAACGATATCTTTCATGATATTTCTGCAAAGCTCTTTCCTGACGCAATTCAATCAGGAAATCCCATTCCGTCTTCTGCCACTTCTCTAACTTCTGCTTCAAGTTATACCGTTCTAACAGACTCTCCATCGGAAAAAGCTTAAGCGCCTCCATATCTCCAGAATAAAATGTAGCTATCATCCGCCAAATCAGAACATTCGCCGGATAATTCTCCTCACAAAATTCCTGGTCATAGAATACAAATGTCCCATCCTGGTAAAAACTATTCAAAGGCACCATATCCATATAGCCTTTCCGCAAAATGGCTCCCTCGCCATCTCCCATATCTTCTCTTACAATCTCGGATGACTGCAGAATCAAATCACGAAAATCATCCATCTTCTGCAAAAATTTCTCCTTGTTTGTACGCAAAAGCCTCTTCAGATAAAGCTGTCCCACTTCCGCCTCTATATAAGGCATAACATAAGAATCATCTTTAAATTCTGCCTCTACCACTGTAATTCCATGGTCGGACAGATCTTGTCCATGCTCGATTAACTTTTTTAACCGCTCTTTTCCCTCCGGGTATACCGCCTTCTTTTCCACAATACCAGACTTATGAATCAGGGTAAAAACCGCCTTCTCCCTGCCCCTCTCCATAGAGCCTGTTACATGAAGAACATCTGAAAAATCCCCATCCAGAGAACACTCGACCAGATAGGCGTTGGCCATCTCGTGAAACATCCCATTCTTAATCAAATCATTATACAGACATTCCTCTTCCAGAAAAACAGTACTCGGATTATTATAAGTTGGAAACAGTCTGTTAGACAAATCTTCATTCGGAAGATAATCTTCAGCATAAATCAAGGCAGGGTTCTGCAAATCCGGGAGTACCGAATAGAAACGAAACGTATGCAGCCCCGCATACTTCAGCATCTCCTGCATCTCTGCCCGGTCATAACAACGTCCATGAAAACCATCTTCTTCCTTAACATACGTCCGCCGATACCCCTCAATTCCATCAAAATTTCTTTCAGTATACGGGTCCCTGTCTCCGCAGAAATACCGAAGGCCAAAACGGTTATTCATACCCAGCAATAATGTACCGTCGGGCTTGAGAAATTCCCTCCAACTTTGCAGCAGCTTCTTCGGCTCCGGATGCAGCTCTAGGCTTTCAACTGCCACAATATAATCATATACTCCTTTTTCTGCAACCTCCGCCGACTCCGGATACTTCTGCTGAATACATACAAGCTTCCCTGCCGTCTCCCTCAATACATCCGCATAACTGTCGGACTCTTTTCCGAAATAAAGAATCGTACTGCCGGATTTAAAATTATACCATTTTAAAAGCCCCTTCCTGATTTCTTGTATCAGCTCTTCTGCCTGTATCATCTTTAATGAACCTCCGCTATTCGTAAAATTTGAAACTGTCTTTCATAATTTATATACTTATCTATTTCATTCGGCAATCCATCCCTAATTCTCACTCTCAAGAATTTTCATACATACATATCCCTTTTTCAAAGTCTCTTTGTGCTTCATCGCATACACAGTATTTAATAACTCCGCTATATAGCCCAGATACCGATTATTGCACTGGATTCCCTGATTCAGATAGAATCTGTCTATCTCTTCCAGAATAGCAAAGGCCCAGGAACAGTACCCCTCAAATACATCTCGGCGCATAATGAACATATTATAGGAAAGAAGAAAATAAGATGTTTCCAACTCTTTCCAAGTCGGCAGATATTCCGGAGATAATTTCTGAATCGCATTTTCCGTAAGCTCCCACATCTCTGGAGTAAGATAGTAATTTCTCTCCACAAACTCCTCCCGCAAACCACCGTCTATCAACTGAGGAACCGTATAGACAGCTCCATAATCTTCCGCCATAATATCATTTATCATATCCTCATCTATGACAAATCTGCGCCTGTAATGGCACAAGCCTATATAATCACTATCCCTGTTGTTTTTCCAAGCCCAGTAGACCGCTGACATCTCACAGTAATCCCTGTTTCTGTCTGACAGATTTTCACCTATGTTATCCTTTAATTCAGAAATATCCGCATCCGTCAATGCGGCTCCAACCTGAATCTCTTCTGTAAATGGCGTATAAAAATCCTCTTTTAACTTCTTATCAAAGTGCGACCTGGTCAAATAAATCTTACACCGGCATCCATCCTCCTTTTTTCTGCTTATACAATTATCGTCAATGTAGCTATAATCACCTAACTGCCTGCGATAAATTCTATCCAGCTCTTCACTCTTCCCAAATATACGGACATCCGGCAGTACCCCCTGAGACACTCTAGGAGTATAACTGTAGAGATTATTTTCCCTACCGCCTGTGATATTTAATGAAATGCCTTCATATGGATTCTCTGATATACTGTAACGGGTAATGATATTCTCATAAGCATGCGACATATAATGATGAAACATAATAGAATGAACAAAATCACTCACATAATACATTTCCGCATCCAGCCTGTCCTCCAGCATCAAAAATAATTGTCCGTTTACCGTTCTTTCTCTTGCCGCCAGAAACAAACAACACGCTCTATCCTCCTGCGCCAGCCAATCGATATCTTTAATCGGTACACCATGAAGTATATGCACCTTCCTATTATCCCTAAGCTTGCTCATATCCGACAGGATGAAACCACTAATATTCTTCTCGGCTCCATGCTCTTTACAAAACAGATAAAACATATGCGCGTATAAGGTATTACCAAATATATAAAATGATTTACGCTTAAGCACTCCCAACGCGGCTTCATAATTTTCTTTAAAATATAACTTTCCCATACAAATACTCCTGCATATTCTTTCACATAATAGAGTACCAGCGCTATATCCTATCCAAAAACGCCGTCCTATAATAAAACTGTAATTTCTAACTGAATACAGACAGCATCATCTGATAGTTACATAGGGTAATTCTTTAATCCGTAATCTGTTCTTTCTCAGCCAGACTGTCCACATTCTCTCAGCAAAAAATCCAATTACACGCTGACTGTAACTATCATAACCTTCTACATCAATTTCCTCCGCTGCTTCTATCAGAAAAGAAAATAACCATTCACAATATTGATTCAATATTTCCCGCTTTGTTACAAAAATATTGCAGTTAAATATTACATGACCATTCATTACACTGTCGAATGCATCTACATAATATGGCTGATTCCGCTCTATCTTCCTTCTGATTATAGAATACCCTTTTTCGCACAGTTCAGGATTCATTGATTCTCTAATCTGTTCCAGCATAGTCATATTATCGTAAGGACGTGTCTGGGGCAGAATGATATCATACTCTTTAAAAATTTCATTCATATGCTCAATATCCAGATAGTTATCCATGCTCACAATTTCATTATTATAGAAATACCTTCGGTAATGATTTAGACCTACGTACTTTGAGTTCGTATTTTTCCAAATCCAGTACAATGCAGTACACTCATTTATTCTCTTATTCAAATACGCTATATTCTCGCCAGTCTGTTCCGTTAAATAACCTTCTTCCTGATAATTACCCACACAAAGAGGGATATATGGAACATCTTTGTTTACATTATATTTTCTATGTGTGACAACATAGATCGATACATCGTTTGGTAGACATTTACGTTCTGTATCTACAATCCAGAAATCTCCATCGCTCGTCGAAATACATTTAACATTCCCAAACTGCTCTAATCTTTTTTTTAAATTCAATTCTACATCTCGTCTCATCCAGAACACAATACATTTTGTATGTTTGCTCACCACTTCTAAGATATCTTCCCAGCGCTGCGGAATCTTCCATAAAATCGCTACGTCATAAAAGTCCCTTATTTCTTTACAGCTTTCATAAACCTTATCATACAAATTTATATTTAATTCCGCGTCCTCACTTAATATGCCATCTAAAATAATTTGCTCGCCCAACTGCAATTCTGCTTTCGTCAAATATTTCTTATGCAGATAAGCCATTCCTACATCCAGATATTTTCTATATCTTCTCTCTCTAAAATTCTTCCTGCAAAAAACTAAAAAATCAGATAAAACATTCCTTTCTTCCTCAATAATTTCTCTCCAAGAAATAATTTTATCTTTGGACACCGAATATTCCCCAACCAGCTCCTGCTTAATTTCTTCAAAATATTTATTTGAAAAAACAACAACAAAATCATACTCGAAATCAAATAATATATTCGGTAAAATGGCAGGTACTTCATACTCTCCATAAGTAAATTTATTTTCCTCGATTTTTTTATCACACACAGCTTCAATATTATTCCAGTTCAGTCTGTCTTTATATCTCTCAAATATCTGCCCCATTGCATAAAGAATTAACCTCATTGATTCTGCTCCTCCCCATAAAGAACTACCTGCTTGATTAAACTGGAAGTTCCATACCTCTTATAATAAAATAGTGAATTTCTTTCCTTTGATTTAATAATGGTAATATCTCTTTTAAGTGTGTATAATTCACTGCAAGAATTATTCCTATATTTTCCCCACTTATTTCATTTAACTGCCATACCTTTTTTCCGTAATATTCCTGATTGTCCAATTTTCTTTTTGACACTATATATCCTTCGTACTCGTTCCAACCTTTTAACATGAGATACTTAGTAACTTCCTCTGCTATATCTCCCGTTCCATAGATAAATCTTCTATTATATTTGGACCAGAACTCATCCAGATACGCTTCCGGAGTCTGAAATATCATCTTTGTCCTATTCTGATTAAATTGTGCTAATTCCTTCCATGCATAATCTGCTGTCTGTGCGATTGCAGAATAATAACCAAGTTTTCTTATTTGTTCAGGCAGCCACCCCGTATCCGACTGAACGCAACACAACTCTCGTAAACATTCTCCCTTAATCCAAAAAGCATCTTCTCCCCACACATATTCACCCCTAAATCCAAATCTCTCTTGTGGCGGAAGCAGCATTCCAAGAAATTTATTATGAAACATTATATCGGCAATCTGATAAATATAACCTTGATTCTTTACTAAATTATACTGAATCCTATCTGTTACCATCTTTGTCATTTCATAAGACTGACATCTTAAATGTCCTAAATTTATATATCCTATACAATTAAACTTTTCTGAAAACCATTTCCATAGTTTTACTTTATTCCATTGCTTCCTATTAAAAAACATGTACGAATTTCCCAAATCTTCATTAATTTTTTTCATTAAATCCATATTTTCCAATAAAAAGCAAATTTTAGAAATTTTAGAACTCTTTATAATGAATGATTGATTATTTTTAAATGAATTGTAATTATTTACCTGAAATATAATAATACTTTGAAGTTTCACATCTCTTTTTCCACTTTCATCTACTATATATAACAGATGCATTTGGTGTAGCAATTTTTCAATGCTAAATCTTCGAAGTATATCATCCCATATCATGCCGATATCATAATTTGTATGCTGCTCAATATAATTAATTACATTTAGTGGATTTGAAAAATGAGGATTCGACTGTGTCAACGCCTTCCTTTTTAAAACAGGAAAGTGTTCCTTTATAATCAGTTCCTCCGCCATATAATGCGGAATATTAACTGCCTGCCGACAATAATCGTTTTCCAAACGAGTCGTATCCAACCATACGTCATATGTAAAACCATGTTTGGCAAAAAAACTAGTAAATTTAATCTCAAAATTATTAACAGCCTCTTGGAATGAACGGATATTTCCCATTTCAAGCCAAAAATCAAAAAAACATCTACTGTGTAACATCTTTGATCTTATTACCATAAAATACGATTGTATATGCTCTGCTATAGTTACATATTCATCCTTTCTCTCCCCATGCAACGTAAGCCCCCAAAAATCGCAAGATAGGGACTCCATTCGTTCAAAAATAGAAGAAAGCGGGCAAAAAGGGCCATAGAAAGTATCATTCACTAAAAGTAATTCATCCCAGTTCTTCAGATTAGAAAACCCAATTATATCACATATCATCTCTTTATACGCCCCGCCATCATATCCTTCATTCTTCCGCTCATAGATACTATCCGTAAAGGCATATAGTTTATCTTTCTCTTCTTTTATTAGCCTTCCATTACTCACAATAAACAAGTCAGAAACATTCTGTCGAATTTCGGATAATAAATATTCTACATATTTTCCAACAATTCCTTCTTTCTCAAAAAAAACAAATATAGCTGCTCTTTTCATTATAATACTAATCCCTTTCCCAGCGATAACACTTTTGCTGACAGAACACCTCTTATATTTATCCTGCATACTTATTCAATATATTTGATATAATTTCTCACATCTCTTGATTTTAAAACCTGTTCTATTTCATCTACCATTTGCTTACCAACTGTGATAATAATACCTACATCTGTAATATCTTTTACAAACGCCAACTCTTCTACGAACAATCCTTCAATCCTTTTTTCCTTTTGAGCATTTCTGGTTACTATGAATCCAGCTGGTTCAAACCCACCAGCACGCAGGAAATGCAGACAGCCTTTTCCAACCTTTCCCGCTCCATAGAGATATATTCTTTTATTTCTATTACAAAAATCATAGATAAATTTCTGTTTATTCAGGAAAAAATCTATATCATAAATACAATAATCATTTACTAATAACTGATACATTGGAAAGAATCTTTGCTGCGTATAACTCAATAATTTCCCCGCATATGTGGTATTCATTACAGTGCCCGTATCATATCCTGCATCCTGTGCCACATATCCCAGTATTCTTTCAATCGCATGGCTAATTGTTTCCCGTCCCAATGGTTCATCGTCAAAATCTTCATATTTCCATTCCTTTTCAAAGAGCTTTCGCAGTGCGGCGCTCTTCGCCCAGAAAACCGTCCCAAATGTAATGGGTGACTTGTCAATATCCAAATCACACTCTAAGTTTAATTCTGCTGCAAGCTGCTTGGCCAATATAAAATTCTTCTCTCCCCACGCATTTATATACCATGCATTAATATATGTTCCTATAGGTTCCGGCGGCGCCAATACACCAAGCTTTCCATTCGTTTCCAAAAGACTCAAAACATTTTGTATATATATTTGTCCACCTAAACTATTTCCCCACAAATTTTCTATCCACAAATCAAACTCTGAATTAGGCACTTCCTCCTTCTTTCGTTTATCATGAACAAAGCATATATACTTATATTTCAAACAAACTTCCCTGCCTGCTACTAAGAGAGCGCTTATATCTCTTCCCCTATTTTTCTTTTTTATTAGTTCTATTTTTCTATTCTTATTTTTCTTAATATATTCCAAAATTGACTCATACAACTCTTTATTACTCGATACAATATAAACAGGAATATTTTCAGGTATGTTATCAATATAACCTGAATATTTTTCCATGCTATCCTCATAATACAGGCATATAATTATTACAGCTGCATCTTCATAACAAGGCACGCTGTTAGCCAATGATTCATTCGACAATATATAATACAAGTTTTTTTCATCCCTTGTGTCGCGTATATTTTTCATAGACATTCATCCTTTTGATTATTTAAAAATATCAACTTTCATTAATACTGTTCTCAAAAGAACTTTTTTACATGCCTGCTCCAGTTCTTTTAAATAATCAATTCTCATTTCTTTTGCCTGCCGTAATATTTCTTTTAAAGCATTATATAAACAACTCGCTTCCTCCTTCGTATAACTTCCCTTCATTGTCTCTGATAAAATTTCATTGATAATCTGAAGATGTTCTTCTTTTAGATGAAATCCGCTTTTTCTAATAGACTCTCTTTGAAATTGTGCAAATAATCTAGCCCTTTCCTCACCATGAAACTTCATACTCATGTTTGTAGCCTCTTCCTCGTGAATCCTTTTACAATGCACAAGTCGATCTATAGAAGTTATTGTTCCAATCTTAGAACTATCAATATAGAATTTAAAATCCTGCATTCCCAGACATCCTTCCTGATACCACAAATCATTTTTTATCATAAAAGATTTCCGAATCATAGCAGAACAATTTGCAAATTTTTCATTAGAAAAAAGTAAAAGTGCTTTAATAAATTTGGGATTGCGAAGAGGTTCCAAATCATATCTCATAAATTTGCCATCCGCATCAATAAGCACGCTTCGACCGCCTAATATATCAATCTCGCTATGCTCTTCCATGAAATCAGTTTGCCATTCAAGCCGATGTTCTGTTGCCAAATCATCGTCATCCAACAACGCAATATATTTTCCTTTACTTTGCGTAATTCCCAGATTAGTAGAATAAGCAATCCCCTTATTACTTGGATTTAAATATAAAGATATTCTCGAATCTTTGTACTTTTGAACAACATCCAATGTATTGTCTGTTGATTTATCCTCTACAATAATAAGCTCCCAATTTTCATAAGTCTGATTTAGTATTGACTCAATTGCAGCTCCAATATATTTTTCTCCATTATATGCTGGCATTATTACACTTACTAACGGTTTCATTCTTTTCTCCTAACGTCTTTTAATTATCGTTTAATATTTTGTCAAATAACAGTTAAACACAAATTCATTATTCCAATATCCCGGCATATCCGATTCCACAAATCTAATAGCCATATTATGACTTTTCGCAAAATCAGCAAAAAATTCTTTTGAATAAAAATTCTTTAATAATACTTTTTACATCATCACCCTGCAAGATATGAAAATCTGCTGTGCGCTTCTCCCATATACTCTTCCACTTATTTTCATTCATCAGTCAGTTCTCCTACTTACTGCCACTCAATTTTTCTTCCAGTTCTCTCAGCTCTTCCACTGTATCCAGCTCCACAACACTCTTTTCCGATACTACATGTACTTGAACCTCTAGCTCTTCAAGTAGCTGATCGACAATTTCATCCCAGAATAGATTCTCATGCCCTTCCAGTCTGTATGCCTCGTCAATTTTATCCCTTATCAACTTTGCATCTTTTTTCTGCCAATAAGAAATTCCGGCTAAATTATAAGTATCCCTCGCACCCTTCTTAATACGTACAATCCGATTCCCTTCCATAATAAACGCCCAGTCATCAGAATACCCTTTAACCATTTTACCAAAATAGCAGGAACTTTCATGTTTATTTTGGAATATATCTGTATCAGACACATACAAATCCGCCTCACATATAAAGCAATTCGCACTGCCTAATACATCGCCCACCGCATATAACGAAGAAATATTATTCTTCTCTAAATATTCTCTATTCTCAATAAGTTCGATATTAGAGTATTTTCTGGTTAAATATTGAAACTGTTGTCCTAAATGACCTGTTACAATATATATTCTTCCGATATGACGTTTCTGCAGTCCTTCTATAATCGTTTCAATCAAAGAAACTCCCTGCACTTTTACTAACGGTTTCGGTATTTTCTTCGTCAACGGAAGCATTCTGTTTCCCAGCCCTGCTGCCAGCAATATCGCAATCTCATTGTTCATCACAATTATTCCAACCTCTATTTGTTATATTTCACTGGTGTCTGTACGTTCAGCATTTGAAGCGCTTCTGTAAACACTTCAAAAAATCTTTCAATATCCCCTTCGTCAATCGCGCCTAATGCACATAACCGAAAGGAATCTCTCCCTGATATCTTTCCTGGATATATTGTAAATCCATGCAGATAACAGTAATCATGTACCTTTGCAAAATCCCAATTATTATCATCCGGATAACGTACTGCCGCAACCAAACCTGACTGCAGTTCTTTATTAATTAAATATTGAAATCCTAATCTGTCAATACCATCTTGAATCGCCCGGAAAACCCTTGTATGCCTCTCCCATTTTCCTACTTCCCCTTCTTCCCAATATTCCTTCAATGCCTGTCGCACCGAGTATACCGTCTGCACAGGCGGCGTAAAATGCATCTCTCCAGTTTTTCGGAAAAAGTCATATTGCAGATATAGATTGCAATAATAAGAACGTTTGGGATAATTCGCTGATTCTTCAATTATTTTCTTGTTCCCTATTACAAATGACAAGCCTGTCATAGCCATAAGTCCTTTTTGCGCAGACGCCATACAAAAATCAATATTATCCTTTTCTATATCAATAGGTATCATTGCATAGGATGACGTTGTATCTACAATAAATATAGCGTGATGCTCATGGGCAATCTCTCCTATCTTCCGAATCGGATTCAAAAGCCCTGTCCCCGTCTCATTATGCGTCGTGTAGACAAGTACAATATCTGAATCTTTTGCCAGAACATTTGAAATAACCTCTAAATCCGGCTGTTGGTTATAGGCAAATTCCAGGTTGATATAGTCCAAATCATAATAATCACAGATTTCAGCCGCCCTTTGGCTATACGCTCCATTATTAATAATCAATACTTTCTTTCCTTCTGGCAGCAATGAGTTTAAGCAAATATCCATATTGATGGTTCCAGAACCACAGAAAAGAACAGACGTATATTTTTCTGGATTTCCATGTACAATCCGCACCAGGTCCTTTTGGATATCTTTCATCATATCCGCAAATTCTTTCTCCCTTGGACATATATCCGGAACAATCTGTGCCATCTTAACACTATCCGTTGTTGTAGCCGGTCCAGGATTCAATAATATCTTTCTCTCTACATCTGTTTTTTTCACTTTATCTGCCTCCATCATTTACTAAATAGGATCAATCAAGGTAATAATCTCTTTAAATGAAATTAACTGCTCTTCCGCCTCACGCGCCCTGTGATTCTTCAAAATCATTTCCGCCGTTTTTTCCATTGCTGGAAATGCGCTTCTCGTCAATTGGTTCGCATAAATGACAATATTAATTCCATGCTTTGCTAGCTCAGATTCATAGGTATCACAATATGTCGTCGGCACAACGATAATCGGTGTTTCCTTATCCTCTTTACGAAACGCATCGCAAAATTCAAATATCTCCTCTGGACCTTTTTTCCTTGAATGAATCATAATCCCGTCAGCGCCGGCTTCCACATAAGCCCTCGCACGCATTAAGGCGTCTTCCATACCCTTTTCTAATATCAAACTCTCAATACGTGCAAAAATCATAAAGTCTTCCGTTCGCTGGCTTCGTTTCCCAGCCTCAATCTTTCTGCAGAAATTCTGGATACTGTCCTGTGTCTGCTCTACTTCCGTACCAAATAATGAATTTTTCTTCGGTCCCACTTTGTCTTCAATAACAATAGCCGATACCCCCATTCTCTCTAATGTTCGCACGTTATAGACAAAATGCTCAATCAATCCTCCCGTATCTCCATCCAGAATAATCGGTTTCGTAGTCACATCCATTACTTCATCAATTGTTTTTATCCGCGAAGACATATCTACCAACTCAATATCCGGCTTACCTCTCACCGTCGAGTCACACAGACTGGAAATCCACATCGCATCAAACTGATCCAGCGCCTCTCCGTCTTCTACAATTGTTTTCTCTGCAATTAGTCCGGTCAATCCATTATGCGCCTCTATTGTCTTCACAATCGAACAGATATCCAGTAATTGCTTTAGCCTTTTTCTGCGATATTCTGGCATCGCCAGTTTTTCCCTTGAAATATCCTCGATTTTCTTAACAGAGTCATTCCACGTATAAGGAACCTCAATTAATTTTCCTCCATATTTTTTCAAATTGTTTATTACGTTCCTTCGTATCATCTCCATCGGGCCGGATTGCCAATTATCTCCATGAATTACATAATCCGGCCGCAGTTCCTCTAGAATATCATCATACATAATTTTATTCTGGACAACTACTTTGGAAACCCCATCCAGCTCCTTAACCATGCCCATTCTTTCCTCAAAAGAAATGGCTGGAAAACGATTATACCGAATCATCTGGTAATCACAGAGAACTCCGATAATCACCTCTCCATATTTTCTTGCTTCATTGATTATATTTTTATGTCCTTCATGTATTATATCTGTGCAAAAACATGTATATATCTTTTTCATTTCGTCACTCCATCATATCCATAAAAGCTCTTTTATTCTCTTCTGGTGATTCTTTCGGCCTTGTTAAGTCCCGTCGGGAACCAATCGCAACTTTAACCTGAATAAACGCTAATTCTTCTCTGCGCCTTACTTCACTTAATATTTCAGACAGCTCCGCCTTTGTACTTACTTTAGATACATATGGATATCCGCTGTCCCTTGCTATCTTACAATAATCCAGACCTGCTGCCCCTGTCGGCATTCCTCCTACTGATTCGTGGGCTTCATTATCCAAACAAATATGAACCAGATTACTCAACGGATGCTGTCCTATCATCGCCAATCCACCCATATGCATAAGTACAGCACCGTCTCCGTCCAAACAGATGACTCTTTGGCTCCTTCTTCTCTGCGCTATCCCATAAGCAATCATTTTAGCATGTCCCATTCCTCCTACTGTCAGAAACACCTGCTTATGATTCCCTCGGATCGAATCCATCTGTTCATATAATTCGCGAGAGATTTTCCCCGTCGTAGACACTATCAAATCATCCGCTCGCATCCATTTGACAATTTCCCGAATCGCATCTTCACGCGCCAGCGCTTGTTTACTTCTATATGTACATAATTCTCTCTTATCAAATGTCCCCTTTTTAATGACAATCGCAAACTGCTTACTACAAGAAAGACACTTCTTTGCCTTTTTGAAAATGTCATCCATCTCTTGCTGTGTCGTTCCATTGTCTACAACCGAATAATCAATATCCAACAATTCCAGCATCCCTATCGTAATTCTTCCCATGAATTTATGTTGGGGCTCATCTTTTATCCCCGGCTCGCCCCGCCATCCAATCAGAAAAAGTATAGGTATTCCATAAACCTCCTGATGCGCAAGAGAAGTAATGGGATTTACTATATTTCCCAAACCGCTGTTCTGCATATACACACACGCTGCCCTACCGGTCGCCAGATACTCGCCTATGGCAATTCCCACCGCGCCCCCTTCATTTTCCGTAACAATGTGTGTTTTCAAAAGATTGTTTTCATTATTCTCTATATAGTCGCAGAACTGATTTAATGTAGAATCCGGTATTCCCGCAATTGTCTCTATCCCTGATTTATACAGATTACATACAAATTCTTCTATTCTCATACCTTACCCCGTCTATACATCGCATTTATCGCAAACCGTTATCTTTTCCCTTACCTCTTCCCACAGCTTCTTTTTTATTTTTGCATCATATACCTCAGTATCTGTTCCGGAAAAATACAATTCAACCGTACCGTCTGAATATATTGCTAATTTGTAACCATTCTGGAAAATAAATACCTCAAAAGCCAAGAGTCCCCGTTCATGATTCTCTTTTTTATACAAATACTTGAAATCAGGATTATATATATCCGAGCGCAATACTTTTATATAATTATTCTTTTTTAATAGAATTCTTTCTTTCCTCATTAATGCAATTACAACATTATTCAAATCCATAAGTGAAATAAGCCTATCATCTTTCCCTACTTCAATTTCGGGAGCCTTAACCGCAAAAGGTATCTGAATTAAATCCTCATGAAATGTGTATTTTGTCTTTTCTACAGACTTCAAGTCCGTTCCCTTATCAATAAGAATATTTCCATGATCCGCATATAAAACCATCCTGCACTGTAAATTTTCTAACATGGGAACAATCACATCGTCTAGATACTTTAGTGATTCCTTCTGCTGTCTGTTATAATCCGTTCGGATATGTCCGCCATTATGTTCCAAATAATCAAACATAATATTCGTTCCTTCTGCAACAATTTCGTCAGTAGTATATGGATTTGGATACGAATAATGACTCTCATACAGTACATGAATATAAAATAATCCGTTCTCTTCCTCTGCAGCATCTATTATAAAATCCCATAATTTTTCAGTTGCTGTCTGCGCCTGCATCTTTACCTGTATCGAACAATCTTCAACGTAGGAGATCCCATCCGTATAAAAAAATATTCTCCTTTTTTGTTTTTTTGCTTCTTTTACAAATCTGCAGTTATCCATCGCTATTTCATTTACATTAAAATATTTCGTTCGCAAATCGTAATTTTCACTATACGCAGGAATTAGACTTTCAAATGTGGATGTAGAAACTGAATAAGCATTAGAATAATATTTCATGTTATCATTAATTACAGTATACAATTTCTTCATATATTTCTTAGATACATCCTGCCTTCTCAACCCGTCCATGCACAACATGATTACATTATCTTTGTTGATTCCCTTTAATGCTTCCATTTGTAGTCTATAAATCTCTTTCAGCCGCACTAACAGCTCATTCGACCATGTGTCATCTAACAATTCAATCAGTTTTTCTGCATACCTTATCGCAGATTGAAAATCCTTTATCTCTACATACGCAGTTATGATTTTCTTTAAACTGTTTATACAGACTTCCATATCCTTTTCCCGGAAAAACTCTCTCTGCAGAGCATTTAAATACGAATATTTACTATATGGATGGTCTTCCGCATAATATCCCCCTGTCAAATAATACCCTTCCTTTTCAAGCTCAGCATAAATATCTAAATATGGAATATCGCAATAATTATTTTTTAAATTATGTACAATCTCTTCTCTATACTTCTTACTGGAAATAATAATACCGTCAATCTGCTTTTCCAATATACTGCTTTCACCTATAATTTGAAATCCGGTATCCGCACTATTATTAATTCCATTATCAATAATAAAATGAACCTTCTTTAGTTCAAACATGAAGTCAGACATCAACATCTTTGTATGTCTTCCATAACACCAAATCGCGGGATTATTACACCTTTCAACAAAAGTACAAATTGCGTTTTTTACCAGAGAATTTATCTTACTATTTTCGGAAAAATTCAATTCGCACATTTGCTGTAGATATTTATATTTTTCCCGAAGAAGTTTCTGCATATTTACTCACCCCATTTTTACGTTTTATTTTTAGTCGGCTGAATACCTAGTATACCCCCACTTTTTTGGCTTTGACCAATAAATTTTCTCTCTGCCAATCCCTATTTTTATTAACTCATTTCGTATGTCATCCGCCAGCTTTTTATTCAGTACTGCTATTAATAACATGTCAAACTCTATTGTATCTAGCGCAGCTATTCCATACAGGTTAATATGTTTATAATGATACCTTTCGGGATGCGAATCAATCCACGCTATAACCCTACAGTCTGAATATCTGCATATTTGTGCATAATAATCCCTACCTACTGTGCCAGCTCCGTAGATAACAATTTTCCTACCACATAATTTTTCTGTGTCTCCAAAATAATATTTTGCTATTTGAAAACCTTCTTGATTTATTCTTGCCATATAATTCATCATGTTGTTCCACAAAAACTCATCTAATATAGGTTTAAACTTCTTCTCTAAGCCATATAAACCGAGAACATTGCTCAAATTCTCATATAATTTATACACTTTTTTTAAATCACCAATTTCATTTTTATGCGATAATGATCCTTCTCTTACCCTGTAATGATAATAGCTGTCCTTTACAATGGAAATTATATTGCACTCTAGAATACATACACAAAGAACAAGCAAATCTTCTCCCAATGAACAATCATTATCAAGCTGGTCATAAGCTCTTTTTATCAAATGTGCTTTAAATAATTTCGACCAGTTACTTGGTGTAATATAGCTTTCCAAAATGACATCTTTTAACAATTTATACCTAACTTCTGAAACTTTGATTCTCTCATTTGAGAACTCGATCTTTTTATTACTTTCCCAAAAACCTGAATGCACAAAATCAGCTTTGCTTCTTTCCATCTCCTGAATCAGCATCTGATACATATCAGGTTCAATATAATCATCTCCATCTACAAAACCAATATATTTCCCTTTGGCTCTGTCAAGTCCATGCTTTCTTGCTGCGACTACCCCTTGGTTATGTTGATGTATTACTTCTATTCTTAAATCCTTCAATGCATATTTATCACAAATTATCCCTGACTGATCTACAGAACCGTCGTCAACCAAAATGATTTGCAAATTTTGATATGTCTGGTTTTGTATACTTTCTATACACTCTGAAATATACGTTTCTACGTTAAATATTGGAACAATTATACTAATCAAAGAATTATCCATTTAATTTTTCCTGTCTAATTTATTAATTTTAGGACATGAAGAAACCCAAGTTTATCCAATGTATCCTCTATGTCTTTATGTCTCTTAGGTAGTGTAGCAATAATTACAAGCGCAGAATTTTTGTATTTCACCAAATCATCTATGAGCATAACCGGAACCCCGTATATATTCCCAAGATTTTCTTGTGTTTTCTCTGATACAGCATAAGCCAAAACAGTACGCTCTATTTTAGTTAACCTATTTGCAAATTCCTTCGCTACTGTACCTGCGCCATATACAATACAAGTATCATACTGTTTCATTATCTTTAATTTATTTTCATCTATTTTTTTTAAATATAATCCTTCAATTTCTTCTGAAATAAATAACTGATATTGCTTATAGATTAACTGATCTGCATTTTCCATCCATAAGTCAATAACCTTTTTATCATTTATATTAAAATGTTCATTCGCAATTTTGTAATACTCAGATATATTCTTTGTTAAGCATTTACTCAGTTCATTACTCCATTCCTGTGAGTAAAAAAGTTCGAACATATTACAATATGCAGTAAAACAACCAATAAAATAATCACAATCCGAAGTTTTAGTCGTTACAGAATAAGCATTCTTATGATATATATATAGAACTTCATGAATATACTTTGTTTTATCAGCGCAAATCAACGTTCTTGTACTAAAAAAAGCATCTTCAGCTATTATACCTTCTGTAAATTCAAAATTATTATCCAGCAAGTATTTTCGTCTATATATTTGCCCACAGGCCGAGGTCCGAATTGCACTTTTCGATACGATTTCTGAATATAACTCGCCTCCAGTCTTTAACTCCGTCTCAGAATCAGCAAGCAAATGACTAACACTCTCCATCCCCCCTTGCACGGCTTTCATGTCAAAGCACAATACATCTATCACATTTTTGGTAAATATATCGTCAAGTTTCTTTATAGACATCGAGTCAATATAGTCGTCCGCATCAACAAACCAGATATACTCTCCTCTCGACTTTCTTATTCCCACATTACGGCTATATCCAGCCCCTTTATTATATTCATTTCGCAAAACCACAATATTAGGATATGTCTTTTCATATTCCGTTAAGACTTGCAATGATTTATCCATAGAACCATCATCTACACAAATAATCTCTACATTATGACAATCCTGAATTAAGATTTTATCCAAACATCTTCTTAATCTTTCTTCTCCGTTATTTCTATCTACTTCATTATACACTGGTATAATTATTGACAAAAATAATTTATCCATTTTACACCTCTCTATATTACACGCAAGCTACTCCGCTTTTCTCCCGTTTGACCACAAACTAGGCATAATAACACTATCCTCTACCTGACTATAAGCCTCCTGTAATAAGCTTAATAAACGCCTTTCCAAAGGCATATCACACTCAAACGCCGCAATATCTTCACATAATTGTCCCCTGCTATCTACACCAAATACCAGAAAATCAATTTCTTTTACACATTTCACAAATTGAAGAAGAAATTCCACTTTACTTCCCTCATATTGTTCTATCAATTCCTCTAACCGAATCAAATATGGTTTTGCATATTCTAAATGTTTCGGAATCCTATCCAATCCCATCATAAATAAGCCCTGTAAAAAAGCGCTCCTTGCGAAAACAGTCACCCCCTCTTTTTTTGCCTCTTTCATAAACCCAGACTGACTTCCCCTCTGATCCAGAACACTGAATGGAAGCTGCACATAATCCACTCTTCTTTTTATTGCTTCGTATCCCTCTGCCATGTTATATATAGAAACGCCAATATTCTGAACCATCTCTTCTTCTTTCAAACGGAACAATGACTCTACAATTCTTTCGTCATATATATATTCCGGCGTATGCAAAAGATATCCATTTAACTGTGAAACATGCAACCGCTTTAAGCTCTCCTCCAGTTCCCTCCTAATAACTGAATAAACATCCTTTTCATTTGGCTCGATAACATTCGGCCTCAATTTTGAGATAATTTCTACTTTGTGATGGCATTTTCGATATTCTAAGTAATTTCCCACCACTATCTCCGCAGTGCCATATGCCCTTGCCGTATCAATAACGTCAATTCCACTTTCCAGAGCAGTATCTAATATAGTAAAGCATGCTTCTTCCGATGGTTGTCCCATCTGATTATTTATCCCATATTTCATTCCAAACTGCACTGTACCCAAACATAGTTTATTCAATACTTTTATCTCCTTATCCATTCTCCACTTAATATAGAAAATATTTTGGAATCCCACCATCTGCCATCATAAAAATATTGATTCCGTAAAATTCCATCCATCTGCATACCCAATTTCTGATACAGCGTTATTTTTTTCTCATCAAATTCATATAACTCTGACCAAATCTTTTCCAAACCTAATTCCAAAAAGCCATAATCAAACAATAAACGACAGCTTTCCTCCGCATAACCCCTATTATCAATGTAAACCTGATCCTTTCCTATATACAGAGAAAGATCCGAATTCCGATGCACCCAATTAATATAACACAAGCCGCAACACCCCAACAATTCCTCATTTTCCACACTCCGAATAGCAAACATAATAGTGCCAGGATCATCCAGAACCTTTTTTTCATACCACAAATTCTGCATATCCGAATTTAATTCGCGGTATTCTCTAAAATGCTTACGAAATTCTCTCTGATTTCTCCACGCCATTAAATATGGCAAATCCTCTCTTTCCAATGCGCATAAGTACACCTGATTCCCTTTAAGCATTTTCTATATCCCCCCATTCCAGACATGTATCCTTTGGCTTATTCTTTACTAACCTTCTGCCTAACACATTCTCTTTTTCAAATGGCAAAACTGCTCCCCTCTTTGCCGGCCGGAGGGGAAATATATCCTCTGGCTTAATTGTATCTCCTTTTTTTAAATCTCGCTGTAAATATAACGCTCTACGCTGTATATTGACTGTATCCGTTTCATTTTCTTCCACCCGCTTGATTCCATCTCCTAAGGATTCCTGAAGTTCCCTGCATGCACACACCATCTGTTTCCACGTGGATGGATTCATAGAAAATTTATGATCTGGCCCTTCTCTATCATTATCATCTGTAAAATGCTTTTCAAAAATCCTTGCTCCCAACATATACGCACCCAGAACCGTTGTATGTCCAAGTGTATGGTCTGACAATCCCATAACACAATCTGGATACAAATTTTGATAGGTTTTCAGTACATTTAGATTGATATACGAAAAATTAGCTTCCGATGCTGTATAATTTGTATTACACTGCATAAGAACTATCTGTCTATTATGCCTTTGAATCGTTCCTACCGCCCGTTGTACATCCTCCAAATTAGCAGCTCCTGTAGCAAGCAAAACTGGTTTTCCCTTCCGAGCAATGTATTCTAAAATTTCCAGCCATGTTATATCACCAGACCCAATTTTATATGCGTTCACATACTTATCTGCAATATCTACAGAAACAAGATCATACGGGCTGGTCATATATTCAATCCCGACTTCATCACATTTTCTTTTTAGTTTTTCCGACCAGACATCCGGAATACTTGCATCCTGATAGGTTTCAAATACGGATTTTTTCCAGGAAGATTGGTGTGATAACTGAGAACCAAGACTTTCAAATCCATTTTTACTGACAATTTTTTCCGCCTTGAAGTTTTGAAACTTGGCGGCATCCGCTCCCGACTCTTTTGCCAATTCTATTAAATGATACGCTCGTTCAATATCTCCATCATGATTAGAAGCAATATCGGCTATAAAATATGGTTCAGAAACCTCTGTTATTATTCGCTTTCCAATTTTAATTTCCATTTTTCCTTCCCTCTCGCATCAGATTACAGAATTTCTCAATACTTTCTCTCGGTGTGCTAATCCGAATTTGCAAAGCCTCACATAATTTGCTATTTGACATTCCCATATGTTTCGAGCGCCGCGCCTTAAAACACATATTATCACTTGTCGTCCTAACAATATCACCTGTATTTATCTGAAAGGCCCTTTTCATTTCCATTCCAAAATCATATTTCGTAATACAGCCTGTACCGCAGGCATGATACAAACCACACAGATTTTTCTGACAAGACAAATAAATTAATTCTGCTAATTCATTTACCAAGATAGGGGAAAAATCTATATCTGTAAACATATTCAATGTTTTTCCTTCTTTGAGCGAATAATAGATCCATTCCCCAAAACTCTGCTTTTTTTGTATATTTATTCCATAAATATTCGTGCGTAACACCAAATTCTCTGGATAATTCAGAACACATTTTTCCCCGTCCAGTTTTGACTGTCCATATACATTTAATGGATTTACTGGATCTTCTTCCTTGTATAACTCAGGATTTTCCCCGTCAAAAACAGCATCTGTCGAAATATAAATCATCTTAATCCGATACTTATGACAGATGGCAGCAAGCTGCTCTGTTACCTCCGTATTCAGTCGTTTGGCTTCCACCGGATTTTCTTCACAACCATCAACATGGATCATTGCCGCTGTATGAATCAGTACATCTGGAGCCGCTTCCGCTATGCTTCTTTCAACATGTTCCCTATCATACAACGATACTTTTTGATAGGATAATCCCGGAATTACAATATCTGTTACATCAAGGCCTGTTATATCCGCCCTATCCCTCAATGTTTCATAAATATTATACCCCAACATTCCGGCTATACCTGTCACATATATTTTATCTTGTTTTATTTTTTTGTTCATAGTCAATCTTCCTATCTTTCGGCATAAATAAAATACCATGGCATCATTAACGCTCCTGACACCTGTAATCTCTTTTTTTCTGCCGTCATAATCGTATATGTCCCCATGTCCATGGACTCCCGCTTTGGTAAATCAATATCTATCTCAAACTCTTTGTATATAAATTTACTAAATCCCTGCTCATTCAAAAACTCTTTCATCAGTGGTAAGGAATAGATATTGTACCAGCTATGAGTAAAATCTCCTTCCGGTGTCAGACTTTCATAGTTTTCCACACTAATATTAAAATTAATTTTTCCTTCATATCCAAGTAGTGAGAGGGCAATCCAGTTTGTATTCAAATCACATATATTTCTTAAAGCGTCCTTGTACTCCGGAAGCCACGATAATGTCTGCAAACAAAGCGCTCCGTCAAAATTATTTCTCCACTTTGGATTCATTTCATATAAATTGCCAACTTCAAAGGCAGTATTATGTTTACCCCCCCCCCGCCCTTGAAAAATAAACGCCAAATTCTTCATTAAAATCCATACCGACAAATTTACTGCTTTTATGATTATCAGCTAAATATCTCGTTGTGCCTCCGGCTCCGCAAGCAATATCTATTATCTTTCTATTATCTAAACAAGTATTTTCCTTTAAAAACTCTTCAAAAAGTATGGTGCTTCTATATGGTTTCTGTATTTGCCTTTCATGATACTCCATCATTTTAGAAGATTTCCATTCATAAATATCTCTTTCGTCTTGCATAGTGTGCGCTCTCCCTCTCTCAGTTAAATGACAAATTCACTTTTTAGTTCCTTCTTAATCTGCTCCACAGATAACCATTCTTTATTCGTACCAGAGCTATACGCAAATCCTTCGGGTACCTTCTTTCCGCTCGGTATTACTCGCATACGTTCATTAAACACCATTTGTGGATATATAATATAATGCTTCTCATATTCATATGTTGTCGGCGCATCTTCTGGAGTTATCATAATTTCATGCAGTTTTTCGCCTTCCCGAATTCCTATTTCGGGCATCTCGCATCCGGGTAGCATTGCTTGCGCCAGATCTGTAATCTTGAAAGATGGAATTTTACTGATAAACGTCTCTCCGCCCTGCGCCTCTCTCAATGCCTTCAGCACTAACTCCACACCTTCTGATAAACTAATCCAGAACCTTGTCATCCGATAGTCTGTAATTGGAAGTACGTTCTTTCCCTCTTGAATAATTTTATTGAAAAATGGAATAACCGATCCTCTACTCCCAGCAACATTTCCATATCGAACAACAGAAAAACTCAAATCAAATGCTCCCACATAAGAATTCGCCGCTACAAAAAGCTTGTCCGAAACCAGTTTCGTTCCCCCATATAAATTCACCGGATTGACGGCTTTGTCAGTGGAAAGAGCAACTACTTTTTTCACACCGCAGTCTAATGCCGCCTCAATTACATTCATCGCCCCATGAATATTCGTCTTAATTGCTTCGTTCGGATTATATTCACAGCTTGGAACCTGCTTCAAAGCCGCAGCATGAATCACATAGTCTACTCCCTGAAATGCCCTTTTCAACCGTTCCCGATCACGCACATCTCCAATAAAAAACCGCATCTTTTCCTCATATTCCTTGAATTCATTCGCAATAATAAACTGTTTGAACTCATCCCTCGAATATATAATGAGCTTTTGTGGATTATAATTTTTCAATACATATTTTACAAAACATTTCCCAAAAGATCCTGTCCCACCTGTTATAAGAATGTTTTTTCCATCAATGATATCTCTATACATGTTCTTCACTCCTCCTCTGGTTTCTTTACAATCCTATCATTTCTCAGCGAGATTAATAGTCCTTCATTTCTTATAAATCCCTGATTAATCTTCCTGACTTCCGGGTTTTTATCTAAATATTCCAGTATATCAACAGAATCAAATTCTTTCTTCCCTATCCCCTCAAAATATTCATAAATATTTTTTATAAACAGGTAATCCTCTGGCTCATCAATAGTCCAGCGTTCTTCATGCAAATTTCCCAAGGCACTTTTATAATCCTGAATCTGAAACAATTCTTTGTTATTTTTTATATACAGGGTAACATGCTCTCTCTCAGAGGATAATCGCGCCTGATTCCATGCACGCTTTAATACCTCAAATCGCATAATCTCCAAATCCAGACCATCTGCAAGCGTTTCTGAAAGCGCTGCCATATAATCCGTTTCCGGCATTAGTTTTTCAATCGCATCGTCTAATATTTTGGCATCAAATACAGGACAGTCTGCCGTAATGCGAATTACATATTCTGGCTGAATCAGCCTCGCTGCCTGATAGTATCTATCCAACACATCCAATGCACTACCTGCAAAGACCCTAACGCCAATACCAGACATCAACCGAACAATCGGGATATCTTCTTTATTTATAGTAGTTGCTACCATAACTTCTTCAACATATTTACTTTTTTTTACCCGTTCCACAACATGTTCCAGAGCGGTTTTTCCACATAAATCTTTCAATACCTTTGACGGAAGGCGAGATGACCCGCACCTCGCTTGAATAATTGCTAAAAATTTCATTTATTTCACTCTTTACTTTCCATAATATGCAATTGTTTTTCTAAGAATATCTGCTTGTCTCTCTGCATCCTCCAGGTTATAGTAATTGGTTTTAAACTGCAGTAAGCGCGGTTGCAGAAATTCTGCATTCTCGCAATGCACACTATTATAATCATAAGAATCATACAGACCTAATTTCTCTCTATTTAAAAAGAACTTATTTCGAAACATTGGTTCTTGATATGAAAGACGCCATGCTGCATAAATACCGTCTCCCCCCAATTCCAAATACTTTCTTCTGAACTCATGCCAGCCCACTTTTTCTATATCCAGCCTTAAAACATAAGTCCAATAAGAATGAATATTTCCATCTTTTACAAGTTGTGGATGCAGCCACTCGCATGCTGCTGCCTGTTCCTCATAACATGCAGCAGCCTTACACCTTGCTTCTACCAATTCTTCCATCCGCTCTGTCTGCCCCAATGCAACAGCCGCACACAAATCTGCCATTCGGTAATTCCAACCTAAAACCACATGTCTCTCATAATCTGGGCTCTGAATATCATCTTTTGTAATCCGTCCCTTTTTTCCGCTAATTCCGGCATAGCCTAGTCCAGAATATCTTCTCAGTCTATCTGCCAATTCATCATTATCTGTTATTACAATGCCTCCCTCTCCTGCAGTAAGGTGTTTTGAGCTTTGAAAACTATAAGAAGCCATATGACCAAAAGTTCCTACTAATTTACATTCCTGATACGCGCCATAGCATTCCGCATTATCTTCAACGACTGTAATCTGATTTTTTTCAGCAATCTCCATAATTTCCTTCATCTGCGGCGCCAGACCATAAAGAGATACTGTAATAATTGCTTTCGTTTTTTTTGTTATCACCTTCTCAATATGTTCTGCTGTAATTAAAAATGTGTCTTTATCGACATCTGCAAAAACAGGTACTGCGTTAGCCTGCAATACTGCAATGGAAGTGCTGCTCATCGTAAGCGGCGGACAAATCACCTCATCGCCCGGCTCTACTCCAGCAGCCTCCAACGCCATATGAAGAGTTGCAGTTCCATTCACCATCGCAATAGCATGTTTCACTTGAAATTTATCTGCAAAGGTCTGCTCCAGCCTCGTAACCATCTGATAGGTACTTGCAGAAGAAAACTGACCGTTAAGTACCTCTTGTATATATGCCCGTTCTTTTTTTTCTACTCGATTCATTATACTCCACTTTCTCCTTTTATTTAGATACTATAACTACGCGAATTCAATTTACTTAGAAATACATAATAACACTTTACTTATATAATTAATCCATCAAAGTCTACCCTCTGAAAGACTTCTAATTTACCTCCGCGAGTTGCGTTATAGATTTTAATATTATGTTTATCCGCATAATCTTTAGCTGCTTGAAAAGCTGCTAACTGCAAATCTATATCCGCCAAATAAGATGTACCATAACGCTGTAATACTGCTTCATAAAACTGCATTTCTTCTTTTTCAATTTCCTTCATATGATTACATATATCTTTTTTTATTATCGTATTATCCTCATATCTCTCAACAGAATAATTAAAATCCATACCTAACAAGTATATCTGTTTAAAGCCCATGTACACTGCTAACTGTAACATATCATATGTGATGGTCCCTCCCAAATAAACTTGTTTACTACAGTCTGTTGAAAATTCTGGTAAATTATTATTTAACTTCTTGTTCATTCGACATATATAATATATATTTTTTATATTAGTATCATTTCTATATTCTATTCCCTCTCCAATTACTGATGTAAACATAGCTTCACAGCCATCCATTATTTTGGCTAGATTTTTCTTACTTGTCATCATTTGCTTACAAAAAATAGGATCTCCTGCACAATAATACGTGGGTCTCCAATCTGTATGTGCATATAATGCATATATAGAATTCGATGCAAAAGTAATTTCTTTATCTATTTTCTCTAAATCCTCTATCCTCAAACTTGGTCCATTGCCTATTATAAAGCATGATTTTCCACTATATTTTCTATAAAATACTTTTACCCTGTCCGTATATTTTTTTGTATCAATTATATCGCTATATATATCAAAAAATACCTCTGAATTCTCATATAAAATAATACGCTCCGTCCCTATTCCAACCGCTTCCAACTCTTTCATTATTTCTTCTCGAAAATAATAACTAGATATTACATAATATCCGTCATTAGCCCCTCCGTAAGAATAGACAATCTTTCCATTCACTTGACCTAATTTTGAACACTTATCTACATAACCTTCCCAATGAATCTTATGCTTATCAAAATATTTCCCTATTATCTCGCCATATTTCCCAGCGCCAACAATATATATTTTATTTCCTTCCAGCTCCCTTATTGCATTAATATATGTTTTTGTTGTCTTATATCTCACTTATCATCTTATCCCCCAATACTTTTATCATACCTGTTCTGCTACTTTTACTTCATCTGTATTTTCTAAGGTAAATCCTCTGCATTTTTTACAAAAATTCGTATACCCTTTTGTCGTATATCCTAATCGAAATTCTATCAACTCTTTCTTCTTTTCCGGCACAAATTCAGTCAAATCATACACTTCTTCTAAATCCTGCTCTCCTGCAATCCCCGCTACAGTTGCATAAGCAGCATAATTACAATTATAGAGCTTACCATCCCGCAATTCCTGCCATGTCTGATTGCACTCCTCTCTGTGTTTTTGAAGTTCCTCTTCTGTCATGTAAGTATAATCCGTCTTCTCTGGCGCCAAATCAATCCAAGAATCTACTTTATTAATATAATAATTTATATTATATTTCTGTAATTTATTGATTAACTTATCAAATGCATCTTTATATTCTGGAACTGCATCACGATAATCATCCACAGTAAGTTCTACATTACATTTACATTGCGAAATTTTCTCTATTACCTCATCATCCGGAACAATTGTTCCATTTGTTACAAATCTTAACGTATTTATTTTATGGCCGTATTTTTGATCAATGTATTGAATAATATCGGCAGTATACTTATATAATAATGGTTCTCCGCCACTTACATGAAACAACATAATGTAATCTACACAAGAAAAAAATAAATCCACATCCCTTACTAATTCATCCCATTTTCTTACAAAATATTTTTTAGCAAAAGGGTTAAAATTTAAACAATGTCTACAATTTAAGTTACAAACCGTACTTGGCAAAAATGAAATACTAGAAAAATAAACTTTATTATATTTGTAAACATAATAAATAGATATAAATTCTTCAATAACAATAAAATCTTTACGTTCCACATAATTCAAGATTTTTAACTGCTCTATGGCACTTGGCCTGGCTATCTGAGACATTGTAACAATAATCCCTTCATCTCCAGCAAGTTCAATATCCTCAATGGAATAACAGCATTTGTTACCAAGCACTGTTCCCTGCTTACTTGGATTGTTATCAATAAATCCTTTTATTTGTATTTCATTTTCAAACATATTCAAAAACTGTACACCATAATCGCCCATACCGAAAAGATAAAATTGTTTTTTACTATTAATCGTTTGAAATAAATCATCATATTCATGGCCTTTATTTTTCCATTTCATATTAGATGTTCCTCCCATTTATTATTCTACAAATTATAATGTAATATTTTATCATATCTTTCTATATAGTCTAAATTACCAATGTTTAAACGTTTATACACTTCTTCATATTGTTTCATTAAATTTTGACACTTCTCCAATGCATTTTCATTCCCTTGATTATAAGCCATCTCCGCAACATTACTACAATGATACGCTAAAAATCGCCTCACTAAATCCAATACATTTTCACTAATTTTCTGATTTTCAAAAAGCTTTACTATTTTTACATATGTGTAAACCCAATCTAAACGTTTCCCGATATCTTCTGTATGACATCCCGAATCATATCTCTGCCTATAATGATATAATGGCTTATCAAGAAAAACTGCACTTTCAGTGTTTAATACAAGCTGTGCTAAATACAGTCCATCTGCTCCTAAGCGTATATTCTCATCAAATAAAATCAAATTATCATTTGAGTCATAAAAGAGTTTTCTCTTATATAACTTATCCCACATATATGCAAAACTCTTATAGGAATCTCTTTCATAAACATATTGCAATAACATTTGACGATCAAATTTTCCCGAAGCAACAACTTTTCTATTCTTAATAATTACGTTTTCTTTTTCTGAATCACTAAACCAGCTACACGCAACCATATCAGCATCTTCACGCCGCATGATATTCATTAGCTGCTCATACATATCTAATTCCAGCCAATCATCGCAATCAACAAAAGTAATATAATCGCCACTTGCTTTTTTCAATCCTATATTTCTGGCATTACTTTCACCCGCATTTTTCTGATGGACAGTGATAATTCTTTTATCACGTTTTGCAAAATCGTCTACAATTTTTTCAGAACCATCTGTTGAGCCGTCATCTACACATATAATCTCAAGTTCTGAATATGTCTGATTACAAATACTCTTTAAACATTGTTCTAAATATCTCACAGTATTATAAACAGGAACAATAACTGAAATCTTCTTCATACTAAATCTCCTCCTATAACTTTGCAGAAATTCTTTACTCCCAAATTGGCATTTCCCTGGAACTGAGTATTCCATTATCGTAATAAAAGCTTTTTTTCATCCTATCTGTCGCTTCAAATCCATTATTCATCATCTCACCGAAAACTTTGTCTACAAAATATATATCCTCAGAACTTATTTTGATTTGATATTTACTAAATATATTTTCTATTTCACTCATAAAATCACGTATCCCTTCTACCATATCAAATCTAACATCAAAATTAATCTGATTCTGTTTTTTGGGCGCATATTTTTTTCTTCCATCTCCGTCAATATATTCTAACATCCCATTTGGTGCAGTAAAAAACGCTTCAATAAACGCCGAATTTTTATATATAGACGAATCCTTTCCATCCAAATCTTCTCTAGACGGAAAACATCCTTCCATATTATTTCGTTCGAGATATTTATTTGTTTTATCTAAACATACGCAAAAATAGTATCCTTTTAGTTTCTTTCCCAGTAACTTACTTAAATAATATTGAGTAGTACCATAAAGTTGTGAATCTATAACTGCAAAGTCAGAGGACAGTTTAATTGAATTTAAATATTCACAATAATTTTTTCTTTCCTCTTTCGCTTCAGACATAATCTCCTTTTCATATTTCATTAGCATGTTTTGTAATCTCTGCTTATTTTCATCTGTATACACACAATCAATTTTCTGAAGACTTTCATCTTCACATAATAAACCAAATCTATCCTTCAAAAATTCTTTTATATTTCCTATATAAGGAAAGGCTGCCGCTTCATAAATATCTTTCATGTTCTGTATTGATGTAACCAATACGGCTCTCCTAGAAGTCTCCATATATATAACTTCCGGTTTATTTTTTATTCTCTTTAGTTTACAATAATATTCAAATAACTCTGTTAATAAATATCCTTCTCTAGCAAAAAAAGCCAATTGCTTGTCATTATTATCTGTCGCTCGTTTTACAAGCCAATCGCAAAAGACGTATATGATACTTCCCAACAAGCAATATCCCGCTTCCTGTTCATTATTAAATAATAACTTGCCACATGTTCTATGCAATGCAAAAGGACTGTTAAACAGTTTTGAACTAAGCATCCCATAAAAAATGGATGCACATAATGTATTAATATCGTGTGCAACATTTCCTATAGACGATTCCTGAAATATTTTGTTCGCGCTCCAGATTAAATAACTGTCAATACCATATTGCGTCGGTATTTCTCCATCTAATCTCTCATTATCACCAATATGCAATGCTTTCTTCCCTGAAACAAATTCATTTGCATAATACTCCCAGAGAGTACCCTCTTCCTTAGACTTCTTATAATCGCAGGATACCAATATTTTATCTTCAGAAATCTCTATACCACACTCCATCAATATTTGCTTTAAAAACGTCCTCGGGAAATACATATCACTAACCAAAAAAACTTCCTTAATCTTTTTAATGGAATTACATAATTCAATCATATCCCTACGCGGAACAATAAGCTGTTTTTCAACCTCAATTTCACACAGCTTAATTGATTCCGTCAATTCACTATTCCATCCTTCTGCCTCTTTCATTTGCGCATATATTTCGTCAATATTTGCATTATTCAATAAACTTGCGGCTTTCTTTCGAGGTTCAACAAAAGAAAACTTCTCTCCCAATTTTTTACGAAATACTTTCTCTACTATAAAAAAAATATCTACTGGAAGATATACTTTTCTCATCAATAGGGTATCGAAGATATCAAAAGATACCACTTCATATTCCATAACTTTTTTTTCTAATTCAGCATAATTTTTTTTCCAATAGGATTGCCCTTTGTCTATATGCAGAAATTCCTCTGTTGCACGTTTTCCATTTCTAAAATAAATAGGTATCTCCCACATACAAATCCGTTGATATATTGTAGCCCAATATGTTTCTGTTGTGTTAATAACAATTATGTCCGCTTCTTTTTCTGCTTCCTCGCGCCCCATAATTTTAACTCCATACATTTCTTTACCAATCATGGACGTATCCCTGTCAAGTAATCCAATTATATGAAAATCTCCTGCATGTCCTAACAACGTAGCTGTCATCCTACCTGTTCCATATAAAGCAATTTTTAATTCCTTCTTATCTGCAAAAGCCGCTTCAAAAGATTCTATTTCACAGTCAAATTTAGTTTTTGTACTACCCATATCTACTCCTTTTCATTATCTACGTCTCATGCAGAAAGTCTTAGTATTACGCCTGCATATACTTTTCTATTTCATCAGCTACTTTTTCACTTGCTTTTCCATCAAAGACCAATTGAACCCCTTTTTCAAATTCTTCCAACATAACTAAATACTTTTTTTCATCAAACTTCATGATATTTTCCTCAATCTCGTCATTATTTTGAGCCATCGGATATGGAAGTATTACATCTATGTCTGGCGTCATCTTTTTGTTATTCGTTATCTGCTTCTTTGAATCACCCGACATATCCCACATCATACTTCCTCTATCGTTTAGATACTGTTCAATATCATCCGCATAAAGAAATACCGGTATACGGGCAAAACCTGCTTCCATTGCTGCGCAGGAATAATCTGTTATAAAAACATCCACTGCCGCTAATATCTCATACATATCATCTAAATGACTAACGTCAATCATTCGTCCCTGTACGGACGGTTCCTTATATTCGTTGATATTAGAAGCCAACTGAGGATGCAGTCTCAAACAAAGATACCATTTACCACCAAACTTTTTTTCCAAGATATTGAGTAATCGACTAAAGTCTAATGTCCATGCCTCTGAGTAGACTGTCCGTTTCCCTTTTATTGACTTTTCCCGAAACGTGGGAGCAAACATAACTATTCTGCTTTCTTTATCAAGCCCGTATCTCTGATAAAATTTTTCTTTATATTTTGTCTTATCACCATATAGCGCATCGCATCTGGGCGCTCCCACCTTAAGATAATTCCCATTATAGAGCATTCCCTTCGGATAAACCTTTGCACACCATTCGGAATCTATTACAACATTATCAATCATAGCCGAGTCATTTTTACTTACAAGATACGCCATTTTTGAAAATGCCGCCCCTCTCCACAATCCAATACTTTTAAATGTTATATTTCCATGCCATGTATTAATATAATATTGTCCTCTTCTCTTACATGTACCATACGGTTTTCGATAATTATCAATCCAAATTTTAGACGTAGAAAGCCAGTATGCTCTGCTCCATAGTGTATTTGGAACCTTTTTTATATAAGCTGGAAATTCCTTATACATATCATTCACAAACCATATAAATACATATTCTTTATTTCTCTTATGTAACTCCTCAACTATGTATTTCGGATTACACCCAAACCCACTTTTTCCTTCAAATGTACATACACTAATTCGATTTTTCCTAATAGGAAAAATTCTACAAAGCGCAAAACATATTCGATTTCCAAACGCTTTTAATTTTCGATATTGTATATAAACCTTCTCACTCATTTTCTTTCTTCCTGTATTCCTACTGGTATAATTTTTTTATTATCTGCGCCACACCCGCCACACAACATACAAAATCTCAGGAATCCGTCTTTACACTTACCCCGACAATATTCACTAACTCTTTCTTTATCAGATTCTTTATTGCAGTCAAGCTCTGTAAGTTTAATATAATCCTGCTCTGGATTAACATATAATCCAGCCTTTTCTGCGCTCCAAATAACATGACAATAATAAAGTTTTTTATCATTTACACCATGAAAAAGGGGCGAACAACTTCTCATATGCGAACTCGCTTCGTCTTCACCCCACTGAAATGGTTCCCGGGGGAAACCAAAATCTTTCCAATCTGACATTTGGTTTTTTATATACCAAATTCCCCATTCATCTAATTTATTTAAAAATTTCACCATTTTTTCTTCATAAAATACAGTCTTTGTATAGTCGCTAATTGATATTCTGACCTTATACTTTTTAATCTGCACTAATGTTTCATCATCAGGTATTATTGTTCCGTTTGTTGTAATACCCATATGGCCAACTTTATCGGAATATTTTTCACCAATATATGCAATAATATTTTTTAATTCTTTATTCAAAAAAGGCTCCCCACCCAAAAAAATATACCAGAAAATATAATCTACATATTTTAGCATAAGATCTATATCTTCTTTCATTTCATTAAATGTATAATTCTTCCATCTGTCTTGAGGATAATATGGCATAAACATATTACAATTTTTACAATTTAATGTGCACCTTGTAGTCACTGCTGTATGAACCTCAATAATATTTGTCTGCTTTCGGTTCATTCGATACCATTCAACCGCAAATTGCTCTATATGGCAAAAATCTTCTTCTTCTGCCAAGCCATCCCTTTCCAATGTTTGTTGAATACCACTATAGGTTGCTCCAGCCGTTGTTACTACAATCTTGTATTCTTTTTTTAGTACTTTTTCTTTAATCTCTTCATATGCTACTATTGGAATATTATTATAACTCGTTCCGTATTTTTTATTATCAATAATGTAAGGGACCTGGAAATCTTGTATTATTTTGTCTACAAAACGACTTGCCACTACTCCCATTCCGTACACAATTACTGTATCTAAATCATACCAACTCTCGCTTAACGATTTATCTATCATTTTTACAATTCTCCCTACTAAATGTTTTAATACTTAATATTACTATAATCATTTAGCAAATAGTTTTTCCGCATCTGACAAATCATCGTGATTATCAATTTCAATCCACCTTCCAACTAATGGACAAGCTTTGAATACAACTTCCGACAAAATATCATTCAGTGCAACTTCACTCCACAACTTTAATTCTTTTTTTTCTTCTATATATTCAGCACATTTTCCAAAAAATACCCTTGCTCCTTCTCTGGAAAACTTGTATATATCTATAGATACCCCAAACGCCTCTTCTTTTGTAATGGTCTTTGCTATTCTAACAATCCTTCCGTCTCTTTGAATAACTTTCATAGATTCATCTATATAATTTCCAATTTCCGTCACTATTGCATTAGGCGCATCAAAATCTAATAATCCAGAAACTACAGATGCATCACAAAAGACATCTGCATTCATCATTAAAAATTCCTCATCCCCTATAATCTTTCTTGCCAGATAAGCCGAATACATATTATTTGTAACAGCATAATCTACACTGCTTATAATATTAATTTCTGGATACTTATTAAAAACAGTTTCTTGCAAAAGTTCTGCTTTATACCCGGCTATAACAGTTATATCTCTTACATCATTATCATATAAATTCTGAATCTGCTTTAAAATAATAGATTCCCCGTTTACTTTAACTAATGCTTTTGGACAATTATCGGTTAATGGAGCTAATCTTGTCCCCATACCTGCCGCTAAAATCAATGCTTTCATCTTACCATCTCTCCAATATCCCTGATAAAAGTATCAGTAATTACTTTTTACTTCTATCAGGGACTGTTTATAATTTACATATAACTATAAATTCAAATACTTTAATTTGTTGCATCATACGTCAACAATACCACTGTTGCTTCTTTTTCTTCACCACTTGCATTCATATATGTGATAGATATTGTCGGATTAATTCCATTCGTAGCCCAACCGCCTAATGTCTCCTGATCAATTGTGATATTAGACTTATCATCAGCAACCGTTACAAATGATGTTAAATCAAAATCACTTCCCTGCCAAGGCCCCGTCACCTTCACAATACTTGCAAAAGCTTTATCACCTAATCCAGCATCAAGATCAATTACGCCAATTTCTGTACCAGTAGTAAAGGTAGGCTCCTTGCTAACTTCAATCATAGCTCCTGTTCCACTAATAACTGTATCAGTAGTTTCAGCGTTAGCAAAACTATAAGTAGCTTCAAGCTTTATTCCGCTTGCCAACTTAGTCCAGTCAGCTTTTTCATTCAGCTTGCCGCCAAATGTAAAAGCTGTAATTCCCTTACCTGCGCCAGCTACAGCCGTTATTTCATAATTAGCTGTGACATCATTCGTCTCTGTAGTTCCTAATGTAACCTCACTACCACTTATCGGACTATATGTAGCTTTATCAAGTTTAAATCCTATATGATTATTACCAGCCTTCAGTGTTACTTCTTTACCGTCTGCTGCTTTTGTCATAGTAACCTTGCCCAGAGCTGTTGCATCTGTACTCTCATCAGCAGAGGCAGGGGTATCTCCTACCTGAACTTCAGTCGTATCTGCAGGAATAGCTATCAAATGCATTGCATATGTTTCCTTATCTGCCGAAGTCACTTCATCATCCGTATCAACAAAAGTAACTTTTTCTGCACCAGTATTTTCATCTGTAACCTTTAATTCAACTGTTACAAGCTTATCCTTTGAACTCTTATTTAAAATTCCATAATTCTGAGACAATACTTGATCTGTAGAAGTTGTTGAACCTCCAGTATTAACCGTTAATCCATCTGGATTAAATGCTGTCACGAATTTTGTAGGCACTACAACATCCTCAACATCAAAACTATAAATCGGTGCGGTTCCTGTTGTTCCTGTTGTAGTATCTGCGGCTAAAGCTGTTACAGACATTCCCATAATCATTGTTGCACTCAATGCAACTGCCATTGTTCTTTTCATCATTTTTGTTTTCATTTTTTCCTCCTTTAAATTCAAATTAATGTATGATAGAAATTGTAATATTGAAACCTACAGTGCTCACCTCCTCATTATTATCATCAACCAAAGTATACATCACCACCGCATCATAATCACCTGCAGACAACTCTTTCTCCAGCTTCACATCATTAAAATCCGTTCCTACTGGAAGCAATGGAGAAGAATATAAAAGCTCATTTGTCTCTGCTTCATATACGTCAAAACAAATCGTATATCTATTACTCTCCACATTGGCAACGTATGCATTTTGAGAAACCGCATCAGAATTTTCAAAAGTCCAAGTGGTACTCATCTTACATTCAAACATACCCTCTGCAACTTTATCCGCCATATCATCCATAATATAATCTGCATTATCTTCATCCACGAATCCCCGTTCCAGAGGTTCTTTCGTCTCCTCATTCCGTTTTAACAGTAAAACAATACATACCACTAATGCCGCAAGTAATAGAACAAAAGCAATGATAATGATAACTTTCTTTTTAGAATGGACTCCGCTTTTTTTTTGGCTGGTCATCTTTACAACTCCTATCTCTATATGAATGTTATATTCATATCTGAATAAAATAATACTTTGCAGCTATTCAGCCGCTTTTCCTGCTAGTTACAAAACCCCCATTAACTTCAATGTCTATACACTTTCATTTTTTTAAGTTTATTTTGAGACCATGGCTCCCGTACCATCAGCAACTACCTCATCACCTGTCGCATTCTCATATTTGTAAGTAACTGATATTTTCACACCTTTAGATAATTTCGACCAGTCTGCTTTAGGATTCATCACCCCGTCAAAAGTAAACGCTGTCACTCCTGCATTATCAGCCGCTAAATCTGCTAATTCGGGAACTTTATCTGCATTAATGTTATCTGCATCTTCAAGCATAATTCCTTCATTTCCATCAAATCCATATACTGCTTTGGACAGTTTAAATGAGATATTATTTTCTCCCTCCTGTAATGCAATCGCGTTATCTTCAGACTTGCTCATTGAAACACTCGTCAATACTTCTGCAGATGTATCTTTATCTACATCGAAACCATTAATCTTAATCCCTGTTGCATCTGCAGGAACCATTGCTAAATATACGGCATACGTATCTTTATCTGCTTTCAGAACATCCTCTTTAGACTTTGCAAACACAATCTTCCCAGCATTTTCATCTTCTATCTTAAGCGTCGTCGTTACAACTTTATCTCTCGTACTCTTATTAACAATCCCATAATTTTGAGATATAACCTGTGCCGTAGACACAGTATCGCTACTTATTTTGATAGGTAGTTCATATGGATTAAGCGCCACAGCATAGGAAGTTGGTACTACAATATCCGCAATATCATAATTATAAATTGGGACAGAAACTATTACCGCCGTAGAGTCTATTACTTCTTCATTCTCCTCAGTTTCTAAAGCAACGTCTTCATTTGCTATAACTCTTTGTGTACCTACAGATAACGTTATGGTTACCACAGTTGCAAAAAGTACTACAGAAATAATACGATTTATTTCTGGTTTAAGCATATTATGGTGTTCCTCCTTTCTCAATCTTCCTTTCATTGCTTATATAATAATATATATATACTAATTATATCTGCATACATTTATATTTTCCTACCCCTGATAAAACAAATTTTGCAATTTCACAAAAGTTGTGAGAAAACACTTAACCACTAACGTAAACTAAATGAATACTTTTTTTTATCAATCTTCTATAATATTTATATCGACAATTTCCCTTTTTTCTTTAGGACATTTATTTTATAAATACCTCTCCGGTTCATTTAAAAATACATCTGTTATCCCTTGTTGTTTCAACATATCTAAATTCAATAAATTTCCTGTAGATTTTTCTGGATATAGATGACCTGTAAGCCATGCTCTTACCACATAACCCTCCAACCTCTCCTTTGGCAGATCCATCTCTTTCCAGTAAGGATGCAGCGCATCCGCCCCACAACCGCCTTTCAGCTTATACAGACAATCAGACACCTTTGTATCAAGAATCCCTATCTTCGCTTTTGGATCAAGCTTCTTAATCCGTTCAAGCGACAAAGCACTAAATGAAGAATAAATAATTCTATCCTGTAAACCAAAACGATATACAAGATTAACAATCTTCTCTTCTATTCCTTCATATGGAAATACACTATTCTTCAGCTCTATATTAAGCTTCAACCCCTCTTTTAACTTATCTTCAAGAAACTCCAATACTTCCTCCATAGCAGGAATCTGCTCATATTTTCCACCACCTGCATCAATATGAAGTCTTTTCACTTCAGCCAATGTATACTGTCTCAATTCACCAATTCCATCTGTAGTTCTCTCTACTCTTTCATCATGAAATACCACCAGATAACCGTCCTTCGTAAGCTGAATATCAAGTTCAATTCCCGTAAGCCCCTCTATTCCAGCCGCTTTCCCAAATGCCAGCAATGTATTCTCCGGATACATCTGACTGCAACCTCTATGCGCCCATATTTTCATGATACCTGTTCTCCTTCAGAAACTTCTCCATTATTCCTGCCATAGCAATTGATTCTCCACGTGTTAGCTTAAATTCATTCTTACTGCTTCCATTAATCATAGACAGGAAGTCACTAACCTCATACCTAAGTCCCTCACCAAGAAAACGGTCTGAGAATTTATCCACTTTTCCAGGGTCCTCATAATGAACCTCATAATATGTCGTTTTCCACCAAGGCGCTTCTGCAACAATATATCCCTTAGTCCCCGCGACCAGAAGCCTTCCTTCAGATTTAACCCCGAGACCACAAGTCGCCGTTGCTAAACCGTTCGGATATTTAAATACAACCCTTGTAAATAAATCAAGCCCACGTTCATCATTAATCGAATGAAAAGTAATCTCTTCATATTCTTTTCCAAACAATTTAATTATCGGCAACATAACATGGCTTCCCAGTTCCGTAAAACTTCCACCATATTGTAAATCTGTCAGTTCTCTAAAATTCGGATTCTCTAATTTTGTGAAGCATGCTTCAACATTCCTTATACTCCCAATCAACCCGCTACAGGCAACCCCTAACAAACTTGAAAACCCCGGACAATATGCCGTCTTAATTCCTTCAATGAGTACTAACTCCCGTTCCTTTGCATACTCAAACAGTTCCTCTGCCTGCTTCATATCCAGCACCATGGGCTTTTCACACAACACATGTTTTCCATGCTCCAGCGCAGATTTTATATATCCATAATGCGTCTCATGAGGTGAAGCAATATAGACTGCGTCTACCGCAGTATAAAACTCTTCCAGACTCCTGTATGCGTCTATTTCCCATCTTTTCGCAAATCGTACCGCACTTTCCATATGAGGATTATATACTCCCTGTGTACTTACTCCGCTTACTAACTTCGCCTCTGGTATAAAACGTCCGGCAATTCTTCCCGTTCCTATAATTCCAATTCTTTGTATCCGTTTATTTTGGGTGCGAAGCATCGTACTTGAAATATTCTTCGTTCTCTCCAGGTATACAACCTTACAATAATCCTTCAGATAATCAAATTGCCCAGTCCAGTCCGAACCAACCGTAAAGATATCAACCTTATATTTTTGTATATCATGGAACTTCTGCCCTGTAGACTCTTCAATAATAATCTCATCCGCAAATCCTGTTTTCTTTACATTCTCCATTCTGGTCATTAGAGAATCAATCACATTCAATTTACCTCTTGTCCGATCATATTCCTCTGTTGTTACTCCAACAATTAGATAATCCCCAAGTTTTTTTGCCCTCTGTAGAAGGCGATAATGACCTTCATGGAATAAATCAAACGTACCATATGTAATAACCTTTGTCATCCCGTCAACCTCCCACATACAAATCGATGTGTTTTCTCACCACAGGTTCCGTCATTATTCGCCGCAACCTTACTATAAGCCCGTATCTGTCTATCTCTGTCAAATGTATGTCCCTTAATATTTCCATCAAGAAAATCTGACAATGTGTTAAATGCATTTTCCTCACATGCATACTGCAGCCACTCGGAATTCTCCATAAATCCCGGCTCATGCCTTTCCAATTCTTTCCTATCAAATTCAATTGACACTTCGTTGTAGCTTTCCGTTTCCAGATTTAAACGATAGAGTTTCCTATCATACATTGAAAACAGATGATATTCATTCTCGCTATGTTCTCCAGCTGGATGAGTAAAATAACTCTTTACTCCAGAAGGAAAATATCCTTTATCAAACTCTTCCGGCATTTCCATCGGCGGCTTCCATTCTTCCATCTCTCCTGTTCTCTTATCCAATCGAATATACATATTCGCCCACTGAGGCGGAAAATACACATAGTCGCCACAAAATGCAGGAGAATTAAATGGAGTTTGCGAACATGGATATCCAAGAATCATATGCGTACATTCTAATCCATCCGGATACCTGTCATATTCCTTAATCTCTCCACTGACAGGATTCCATCTGGTTATCACATATCCTTCGTACGGCAGCAACCATAACTCATCACCTTCTGGTACAATTGCCATACAGCCACATGAATGACTCACATTTAATGAAATAACCTGTTCTTCCCTCGTCTGTACATTGATCACCAAAACCTGACTATCGGTAGGTGATGCCAGATACAGTTGTCCATCCTGAAGCCAAATTCCTCCAATCCGTCTTTCACCTTCAACATTTCTTATAAATACATCCAGATATTGATCCAAGTAATTAATCTTCCCATTCTCTGTGTCGTAAATTACGATAGCTGGATAAATATTAGGAATAAGCATAATGTATCTCTTCCAAATTGTAGCCCCACAAAATGCTCCTCCCTGTTCAACACATTGAACTAATGGAATTTTTCTTTCAATTCTCCCATTACTGATAACAACAATGTCACGTGCATTCGCGGGACATACGTACTGCTTTTCCCCAATAGTAACTACCTGTGAATAATATTGTCCTGAAGCATAATCGGACAAATCACAGAAATACTTGTACTTATAATTATTGTCAGGCGAATAATAAAGCTTATTTCCCTGAATAATTTTCCAACTGTCATTACCGAAATAGTCCATTCCGGTAATAACCTTTCCCTTCCAGTCATCCTCTTTCGGCGCTGAATGAATATGATTATCCAGAATAAACAGCGGCTTCCCCACAAGACCAAATAAGGATGTCACAGAAGTCGCTGAATCCCCTATATACGCATCACATAATGCAATTGTATTTGTCATATCCGAAGTATCGTCATAAATTCCCAGACTATTCTCTATAAAATATCTCTTTAACGTCCCATACGCAGATTTATACTGTGGACGCATGGAATCCAGCGTCGATTCCAGAAGCGGATGAGGCCTCCATAACAGACATGTATCTTCCCTTCCTTCAAAGCAATCAAAGACGTATTTCATCTTTTTTAGGAAAGATTCTGTATCTGAAAGCATTCCGTTAATGCTCGTATTATAAAAGTAAACCTTTCTTCCTTTCATTTTCTCTTTCCATTCCTCTGGTGGTTCCGGCGGATTATTACATATCCGTATAATCCTGTCAAATTTCGGAGAACCAAATGCCTGCATCTTATCCTCTGGCAGAGATGGATCAAAGAATTTTCGGTATTTTTGTGCCTGCATAATAATATAATCTGCAGAACGATACGCCGGACAGAACATCTGTGCTTCCGACATTCCTCCGGTTGTTGAATAATAAGGTATATAAACCAGCATATCTGTATACTTCTTTAACTCTCTGGAATAATACCGAGGGTCAACAGTTGTCACATAATTATAATCATCATAAGGATTGTGAATATATATGATATCTGGTCTGCGCTTTTCAAGACTATAATGATTATAGTGAACTATTGACACATAGTCCGGCAGCTCATTTCCTTCATAATGATATTGCCCTAGCGAACCATCCGAATTACGGTCATAATATGGAATCGGGACAACATACGTGTCACAGTTCTTATCTGCGTCTGCTGCCATCCAGACACTTTCCAGAGAATCCCACATAGACGCTTTATAAGGAAGAAATACGATTTCAAGTCTGTCCTCAATTGCTGACTTCACACTATTCTCTATCCGTACTAACTGCTTATTCAATCTTTTATAAACCTTATTCGCCTTAATCTCTTTGAGCTGCCCAATATCATCATGAATCTGATATAGCAGCTCACAATATTCTTCCAGCATCGGAATAACTTCACACGCTTCTCCCTCTATTGTTTCAATCAAACTTCCCAGTTGAATTGTCCCATTCTGACAGTTTGCCAAAAGCTCTTGTACCGCGTTGCTATTACCAGCTTCAAGCTGTTTTCTTATTTCATTATGAGCTATATGAAGAGTATCAATAAACTCTATAACCTGCTTTTTCTCTGTTCTTCTCATTAATAACCTCTTGTCGATTCCACTTCCTGTTTATATTTTGTATGCATCACATCAACTGCATTTAACAATGTATTCACAACAAAACTATGCTTAGTATATCGAAAACCTAAAATAAAATCAATACAGATTCCTGTACATTCTCTTCCTAATCTTTCCTATTATATTTATATCGACATATTTTTCCTTTTCTTTAGCCTTTAAAAATAGATAGAATATACCCAATTTAGATACTATTAATAAAAAGCTTCCATTTCCTAATCTCTCTTATAAATATCCCTCGTATAAACCTTCCCTATCACATCTCCTAGACATTCCTCATACCTATTCGCAATAATACAATCCGAAATACCCTTAAATTTTTCCAAATCATTCACTACCCGGCTCCCAAAAAACGTCGCTCCATCCTCAAGCATCGGCTCATAGATAATAACCTCCGCTCCCTTTGCTTTAATCCGTTTCATAATCCCCTGAATAGAACTCTGCCTGAAATTATCACTGCCTGTTTTCATAGTTAAACGAAATACTCCTATAACCACCCGTTTTTCAATATCCTTCTGATAAACATTCTGCGTCCCATAAGCATAATAACCAACCTTCTCCAGAATCTGATCCGCAATAAAATCTTTCCTCGTCCGATTGGATTCTACAATCGCCCCAATCAGATTCTCCGGCACCTCCCTGTAATTTGCCAGAAGCTGCTTGGTATCTTTCGGCAGACAATAACCGCCATATCCAAAAGAAGGATTATTGTAGTAATCGCCAATTCGCGGGTCTAAACATACTCCTTCTATAATCTGACTGGTATCTAAGTCTTTCATCTCCGCATACGTATCCAGCTCGTTAAAATAACTAATCCTTAAAGCCAGATACGTATTCGCAAATAATTTCACCGCCTCCGCTTCTGTCATTCCCATGATAAGTTTCGGCACATCCTTTTTTTCAGAACATTTACACAACAATCCGGCAAATTCTTCCGCATATCGACGCATAGTCAAATCTTTCTTATCGTATCCCACAATTATTCTGGAGGGATGCAAATTATCATACAGCGCTTTCGATTCCCGCAAAAATTCCGGGCTGAACAAAATACGGCTTGTACTCTTTTTTCTGCATATATTTTCCGTATAACCTACCGGAACGGTCGATTTAATAACAATAACAGCCTTAGAATTTATGGATAAAACCTCTTCTATTACTGTCTCAACCGCTGATGTATCAAAGAAGTCTCTCTGACTGTCATAGTTTGTCGGTACAGCAATAATAATATATTCCGCATCCTTATAAGCCTCTCTGGAATCTAACGTCGCTTTTAAATCCAGCTCTTTCTCGCCCAAATATTCTGCTATTCCTGTATCCTGAATCGGGGATATCCGATTATTTATCGCTAAAATCTTCTCTGGCAGCACATCCAGAGCTGTTACCGAATGCCTCCTCGCCAACAAAACAGCCAAAGACAACCCCACATATCCAGTACCAACAACCGTTATTCTCAATTTTCTTCTTACCTCCGTTTTACTCCTGATAAATCATACCATACTCTCCGCTACTTTAAGCTATCTTTTCATACATTGTCAAGTCAAAAAGTGTCAAAATGTCACGACTCATACCATTGCTTTCTATTCATCAGAATTTTATAATAGATTTATGTATATGTATATAAAAATGAATTATCAAACTGCAATAAATAGAATAATTGATTACAAAAAACTGGCTGATATTCTGGGAATCCTTCTGATTATGACATTGCTGTACAGTTTTGCCAGACAGCATGCCATACATTATCAAACAATGAATGCTCTAACCAAAGAGATGTATCAATCAAGATATATGCAAGAAAATTCCGGCTGGACAGCAAGAATTGGTACCTTTGACGAATTAAACCCAAAGGCTGTAAACCGAACCGAGCAGAGATTTTTATACATTAAGCTTCCTTTGCTGAATCCCCCGCTCGCAGATATTGAACAGGAACCAGAAGGTATTATTCCCGAATCACCAGCTATTACAAAGACTTCGGTATTTATTGCTGAACCGGCAATTGATTCTTCAAATCCGACCATCGTTTCTCCGGAACTTCCAATCACTACAACCGGGCCTGTAATTATCTCTCCTGATTCGACGATGACCACCGAGGAATCAACAACCGATTCTCCAAAACCTCCAATCACTTCCGTTGAGCCTGTGATTATTTCTCCCGCCCCAACGACGACTGCCGAGGAATCAACAACCGATTCTCCAAAACCTTCCGTCAACACAATAAAACCTGAAGTTGTTTCTCCACAGCCGCCTGCAATTACTGAGAATCCAGAAATTGTTACACCGAAGCCTCCGAGTACCACGATTGAGCCCGACGTCGTATTTCCGAATCCACCAACAATTATTGACAATCCCACGACGGGCACTCCAGAACCTCCGTCTGTTATCGAGGATTCAAATAACAATTCGGACATATCCGATACTGATATAGATAAAATTCCTCCTAAAGAAGAAGTTGACGACACAACATTTCTCTGCAAGGGGTTTCTCTGTGACTCATCAGGAATAATTATTGGCTGTCAGGATATTGTCGTAATTGACGGAGTTCTTCGTATTCCATCCGCGGAGACCTGTACAGGCATTGCAGCAGACGCGCTTGCTTCTCTCGGTACGCAAGTCTATGAAATTTATATCCCTGCCAACATTACTGTAATCCAAGAAGGCGCATTCAACGGACTTACAGAACTTTATTATATTGAAATCCATCCGGATAATCCGGTCTATACAAGCAAAGAAGGACTTCTATACGAAAAATAAGGTGCTGTCGCATACAGTGATTTATAATGCGCAACACCTTATTTTTTATCTTTTCAGCTCCTTTATCCTCTCCCCAGCCGGCGCATACCCTTTATCCTTCGCCATCTTGTAGTATTTGAACGCTTCCTGCGTCTTTCCATTTACCTCAAACCAGACTCCCAGATTATAAGCAGCCTTATAAGAACCATTTCCCTTTACTCCTTCATGTTCGGGAATTTCTCCGATTTCTAAACATCTCCGATATGATTCTTCAATCTTCGGAAGGAGCCCTACATACTTCTGCACATCTGAAAATATCGCCTTCGTGTAAAATGTACCGCATGCAAAATGATAATCCGCATATTCTTTCAGACGTACCTTCTCGTTCTCAATAATCCGAAAGCCCTGCTCATATTTCTCTAATTCCAATAAATTATATATATAGGAAATAACACCGCTTACCCGGTAACCCGTCCCAACTTCCGATACTTCCTCATAGAATCGTTCAAAATACGTTTCTGCCCGCTCAAAATTTTTCATAAGCCACAGTGTACGCGACACTTGATATAAGATATAAGAATCCTCCGGATTTTCTTCCAGCACTTCAAGAAGAATCTCCAAATTCCGCTCACCCTTTCCTCCCTGCAAATAACCGTCATGGTCAAAGACAAGCGGCAGCGGAACGATTGGAAATTCGCTCACAATCTGTTCATGAATCCTTCCCTCGTATCTGGTGCCTTTTGGGACAAACCGTACAGGATAAACACAGCTCTGGCTAATTTCCCCATTATCCTCTCTGTAACTGTCATATCGCCTGATTGCACCGATTCTGTCTCCTTTTTCCATAAATCGTTCCAATTCTCTCTTTTTCCCGGATAACAAATACTCATCCGCATCCAGTACAAGATTCCAGTCGCAGTCTGACTGCTCCAAAGCATAATTTCTGGCAGCCGCAAAATCATTTCTCCACTCATATGTTGAAATATGCGCGCCAAATTCCTCTGCTATTTTTATCGTATCATCTGTAGAACCAGTGTCTGTAATATAGATTTCATCTACAAGCTTCTTTACTCTCGCCAGGCATTTCCGCAGACTTCGGCTCTCATTCTTTACAATCATTACCAACCCAATAGTTTTCACTGGTACCTCCATCATTTTCCTCAATTAGTTTTTGATTCTTTACATATTTTTGATATCGGCTATTTGGTTTATCTGGAATTGTCAACTCTATCATCTCATTTTCAACCATTGGTTTCACAACAAATTTTCTAAAATATTCCGCAGTTCTGATACCGCAAAATTCCTGCATTTCCCTGCGGCTCCTAGTGTGCTGACCGCATTATATCTGGCGAAACTCCGTAGAATATTCGCTCATCTGCAAGGCGGATTTTCGACGGCGTAGCGGTGGCTACGGATAGAAAATCCAACGCGGCAGATGGACGGATATTCTGCGGAGTTTCGCCAGATATAATGCGGTCAGCACACTAGGCTCAGCACAAAACTCAATTAATGCAGATAATTTACCGGAAGAAAGTTTTATATCCTTACTGACTTCCGTACCATAATTTTTATATGGCCCAACCGTAACTGTTGCTGCTTCATTCAGTGGAATAATCGTCCGAAATATTTCACTTTCCTTAAATACCGGCACCGCATTTGAATACAAACGAGTATATTTGTAGGTATTTCTCATTCCAGAGCCAAGTTCATCCGCCAGACCTATTTCCCTAAACACTTTAGAAATTGGCGGATTTTTTGGAAACGGTTCAAATGTAGCAATATTCAATTCGCCAAATCCATGAGCTCGATTACTGTTGGCCATTCGGCCGTTTCACAAGGTTTACCCTCCGGGCATCCCATTTTGGCCATTTCATAAGGTATACTATACAATATGCCTATTGAAAATGCAATGATTTCAAAGATTTTCATCCCCCATTTAATGATTGCATTCCTCTCCCCTTCATGCTAAAATTGTTATAATAAACTTATTTAATACTACAATTCATACAGCTTTTACAGTAAGTGAAAAGCCTGTATAAACACTAGTGTGCTGACCGCATTATATCTGGCGAAACTCCGCAGAATATTCGCTCATCTGCAAGGCGGATTTTCGACGGCGTAGCGGTGGCTACGGATAGAAAATCCAACGCGGCAGATGAACGGATAGGCAAGGAGGTTTGGCTGAATATAATGCAGTCAGCACACTAGTATAACCCACACTAATTACCGATACGTTTCACGTGGGATAAATTTTCTGCCTGCAAGGCGGAGGAATGAGATGTAGCGGCGGTTACGTCGATTGACGACAACGCAACAGATGGAAATTTAGACAAGTGAAACGTACGGTTAATTAGTGTAAGTTATGTTAGTTATTTAAAACAATTAAGAGAGGTGACTTCCATGGTTCTAAACGATTGTACCATATGCTCTGTCTATGGACCGGATAATATGACTCTTCAGGCAAGAGTCCGCGTCAAGTGTACCGGGGAACAGATTACTCTGCATTTTAAAAAAAGTGATGAAATTACTGAATCAGAACGGGTACGTATAGATTTTTTTGACAGCAAGATTGGTTATATTCAGACATACTGCGAGCTTTTTATCCGGAGGAATTATGATCCGCTTATACTAGAACCCTGGATGGCAGACTGTGAGATTCTTGAAGTTATTGATATTGTACAGCGACAGAAGGATCTTCGCGCAAAGATGGAGCGGGAAGTTCGTTTTGTCTCTTCCAGTCATGGGGAGTTTACTGGCGTTATTCAGAATATCAGCGTGGGCGGTCTTTATTTTGTTACCAGAACTAAGCTAAATAACGAGGAAGAATTTGAATTTCGTTACACATTTATTAAGAAAGAATATGAAGTCCGGGCTGTTGTCCTCCGAGAGCAAGATTTACACAACGGTCGTTATGGTTACGGATGCCAGTTCCTCAGGCTACCAAAAAGTGCAGAAAGAGATATCCGCCAATATGTATACAGACAACAATTAAGCAAAGTTTGGTAATTCTATACTTTGTGAATTGGCCGAATGGCCATAACGGGGTGCCTGGAAGGTATCCCTTGCGAATCGGCCGAATGGCCATAACGGGGTGCCTGGAAGGTATACCTTACGAATCGGCCGAATGGCCATAACGGGGTGCCTGGAAGGTAGATTTACTTCACTTGAGCTTTTGCCATTGTTTAGCAATAAAATTATAAAATTAATGCGCTGCAGTCCGGATTATTAAATTCCGAGGGCAGCGCATTTTTAGTATTAAATTCATTAGTTTTTTGGACTATTAACAGTTGGTAAGTATACCTTCCAGGTATGGCAAAATTTTGTACCGATACTATCAGAAAATCTGACAATCAGAAAAATCTTTCGCCCTGTTCTATGTATTGCACATTATATCAAAGATTACGTCTCCGGATTCTCCTCCTGTTGTTCTTCTCTGGCAGCCTGCTCTGCCTTCGCCGCTTCGATTTCTTCCCTGGAATGCTTTGGCGTATATTTCAAGAAATACGCATAAATATCAACAATTGCCTTATACAACTCTTCCGGAATCGGCGTTCCCAAATCAAGCTGTGTAAGAACCGTTGCAAGAGAATTATCCTCGTACACCGGAACCCCGTTCTCATTAGCCATCTCTACGATTCTTTCAGCCATATATCCAAGCCCGGAAGCAACAATTACCGGAGCTGCGTCTTTATTCTCATCATACCGTAGTGCGACTGCTTTCTTATTCAACACATCATCATATTGTGACATTGATCGAATTTCTCCTTTCAAATATCTTCGGGAATGCAGCGGATACTGGTATAGACTGCTTCCCCTGCTCTACGGCAAGATACTCGATGTCTAAATTATTATTCTTCATTATCTTACGGATACCTTCTCTGATTTCACTTTCATGAGCAGATAACTCCTCTGGATAATGGAGCAGAATATCCATCTTCCCTTTTTCATAATACAACATCATGTCAAAAAAGCCAACATCTTTCAAATCAAATTTAATGAGAAGTTTAATACCTCTTTCTTTTGATTCCGGATTGCCGGATTCTTCATCCGGATCTACCCATATCTCCGAAAACATCGGCACTCCGTCAAGAATTGCCGGAATCATCACATGCATAACCGGCATATAGACGCTTTCATTTACAAGGGTCGCCTTCATAATATTCATAAAAGCTTCCCTGTTCTCAATTCCCGCTTCACCCTTTATACCAGCTTCCATTATGCTCAAAAAATTGTCAACCCATGGCATTTTACCTGCCGCTCTGTCAAAATCCACATTCTGAAGCATCGCCCTAAAATCAGCCGGCGACATCCCCCCAAATCCTTTCTCAAAGGCAGGAAATTCCATCAGTCTCTGAAAAGCCTGAAGTAATCTGTCAATATTTCCATTCTCATATCTGGACGTATTCAAAGTAAGAATTGATATTAAATCGCGGATTCGTCCCATGTCTCTGGTTTCCGAAATATATTTACCCAAATATGGAATAATCTGTTCCTTTAATATCTGTACATTTTTTGCATTCGCATTCATACTGTGCGACAGTAATCTAGCCGTAAGACTGGAGAGCTGTTCCCTATCATTGCGAAACATATATCCCTCCATCTCTTTCAACGTATCCGTAATATTCTGAAGAAGATGCTTTCCTGACGACATGTCATTATATTTTTTCAAGAAATCCAAAATCCCCGCCTTTAGTTCTACTGTCGTCGCTTCACTCATCACCTGACGGAGCATATCAAACAGTGGACCCTGAAGACGGTTGGCTCCAGCCATCTGCCCTTTTAAGAACTCAGTCATCTGGTCAGGAGTCATCTGAATCATATTAAGAAACGACTGGATTTCCTCCGCGGTTCCTTTTCCCACGCCAGATTCAACCACATTCGCCATTCCACTGAAAACCAGCTTGGTCATCACATCCTCAAGTCTCGGAAGATCTCTTAAAGACTGCACAAAATTACCAAAATTAGACTCATGTGAAATCCCTTTATTTGCAGCATTCTGCTCTCCGTTTGACTGATTCCTTCCGTCTGCGCGAACTACTCTGCTAGGGTCCACAGGATTCTTAACGCTTAAGTCCTGTGTATGCTGCGCTGAGTTCTGTTTGTTGATTGCATTATTGTCATATCCGGTTGTCGGGGTCGTTACTTTTAAAATATTTGACATTTTTTCACCTACTCTATAATTTACTCTTATCCTTTTTGCACCTACTGACGATATATTTAAATATAATACTATTTAAACACATTAGATGAAGGTGGTACTAATATTATGGATAACATGCTTGAAATGTATCTTTACGAAACAAACACTCTCTTGGAACAACTAGATGAACTTTTAATAGAAGCTGAAAAAAACAGGGATTTCACTACGAACGACGTGAATGAAATCTTCCGTAGCATGCATACTATCAAGGGTTCATCTGCCATGATGGAGTTTTCCACGTTGATGGAAATTGCTCATCATATAGAAGATCTTTTCTTCTATATTCGTGAGAATGGACTGGATTCTATGGATGAATCACATAAAAGCGATTTGTTTAATCTGATGTTCCAGTCTACAGACGCCCTTCGCAATGAAGTCGAAAAAATCGAAAACGATGAGCCTCTTAGCACTAATATCGACTCAATCATTGCAAATATTAATAGTTTTTTGGAAAAAATCAGCGGCTCAGGAAAGGGTTCTTCTGAAAATGCTGACACAGCTGCAGCACAGACAGATAATGCAGATACCATACCGCCTGCAGACGAACAGCAGATTGCTATTATCAATCAAGAACTTGCAGGTTGTCCTTCCAGTGACCTTCCTTATTTTATACGGACTCATTTTGAACAGGGTTCCGGTATGGAGCATCTACGTGCTTTTATGGTCGTTACTGCTTTGAAGGATTTGGATCTACACTTTGAATACTATCCAGAAGACGTAGAAACTAATAGCGACACAATAGAAACCATCATTGAGAACGGGTTCTTTATCGGTTTGTCTTCACAGGATGATGTGAATAGAGCTCTTCACGTTATTAAAGAACAAAACAGTGTAGAGACTTATGAAGTAATCGAGAACGCTACCGTCAAACAGCAAGAACAGAAACCTACGGAGCCTAAGTCAGTTCCTTCCGAAGAGACGCCGTCTAGAGAAGCGTCAAAAAGCGCTCAGACAGCTCCATCTCAGAAATCTGCGCAGGCTCCTGCTTCTCATAACAGCGCGCCGGTTAAGCAGAGCTTAATTAGCGTTAATCTTTCCAAGCTGGATAGTCTGGTTGCCATCGTTGGTGAGATTGTTATTACAGAATCCATGGTTACATCCTCTCCTGACCTGCAGAATCTTAAGCTTGATAACTTTACCAAGTCTGCACGCCAGTTAAGGAAGCTGACCGACGACCTTCAGGATATTGCTATGTCTCTTAGAATGGTTCCTGTTTCCGGCACCTTCCAGAAGATGAACCGTATTGTGCGGGATATGAAGAAGAAATTAAATAAAGACGTACGTCTAACTATTATAGGAGAGAATACAGAAGTAGACAAAACTATCGTAGACAGTATCGGCGATCCAATTATGCATATTGTCCGTAATTCCATGGACCATGGTATAGAGGAGAATGTGGAAGACCGTATCGCTGCTGGAAAAAATCCGCAGGGAGAGATTATTCTGTCTGCTGCACATACCGGAAGTGAAGTTATCATTTCAATTAGCGACGACGGCCAGGGTATGGACCCAGATAAGATTCTTGCCAAAGCAGAGCGCAACGGTATCCTTACCAAACCTGCCAGTGAATACTCTCAAAAAGAGATTCTTTCACTGCTTATGCTCCCCGGCTTCTCAACAAACGAGGAAGTTACGGAATTCTCTGGACGTGGCGTTGGTATGGATGTTGTTAAGAAGAATGTGGAATCTGTAGGCGGTACTATCACAATTACAAGTGAACTGGGCAAAGGAAGCTGTACTTCACTGAAGATACCGCTTACGATGGCGATTACAGACGGTATGGAAGTATCCGTAGGTAATTCTATGTTTACAATTCCGATTGCTAATATTCGTCAGTCCTTTAAGCCACAAAAAGACGAAGTCCTTCTGGATGCAGGCGGCAATGAGATTATTAAGTGCCTGAATGATTTTTATCCGATCATCAGAGTACATCAGTTATATAACATTGAGACTGAGATTACCAATATTGAAGACGGTATTTTAATCTGGGTAGAAGCTGCCGACAAATCTTACTGCCTCTTTGTCGATGAACTGCTTGGAGAACAGCAGGTTGTAGTTAAGCCGCTTCCTTCATTCTTAAGCAACTTTAACATTAAGAATTCAGGTATCAGCGGTTGTACAATCCTAGGCGACGGTAATATAAGCCTTATTCTGGATATCAGAAGCATGTATGCAGCATTTTATAATCAATACTAAATTGTACGAAGAATCGGAGGAAGAATTATGTCAGCAGATACTTTAGAAAATACAACTGTTCATGAAGGTATGGATGGAGACACACTTGTTTCCACAGAACGTTTCCTTACCTTCAGCTCTAATGGACTGAATATCGGCGTTAGTACGAACTATGTAATTGAGATTATTACGAATCACTCGATTACCATGCTTCCGCTCGCCCCGGACTACGTGAAAGGCATCATCAATCTGCGCGGACAGATTATCCCTATCATTGATATCCGTTTGCGTATGGGTAAGCCTTCTATTGACTACACAAGTTCAACCTGTATTATTGTTCTGAATATCAATTCTGTTCAGATTGGTATTATTGTAGATGCGGTACAGCAGGTTATGGACATTGATCAGAGTCAGATATCTCCTGTTCCAGTTGAGAACCAGCAGGAACTTATCAGCGGGATGGTATCGTCTGGCGACCGCTCTGTAATCCTTTTCCTGGACTGTGAGCAGCTTGTACAGACATATTAATACACGAAGGAGTCCTATATTACAATGTTAACTATTAATGACAAAGATTTTGAACGCTTATACAAATTTATACACCAAAACTATGGTATTGACTTATCCAAGAAACGCCAGCTTATTGTCGGACGACTTTCCAACACAATTCTCTCCATGGGATTTGGTTCATTTCAGGAATATGTAGATCACCTGATTAAGAACAAAAAGCCAGAAGATTTGGAACTTATGTTGAATAAACTCACTACAAATTATACTTTTTTTATGCGTGAGGGAGCACACTTTGAATATTTTACAAATACAATTCTTCCATGGCTAGTGGAGACGAAGAAGGATAAAGTACTTAGTATATGGAGCGCCGGCTGCTCTTCAGGAGAAGAACCTTATACCATTTCTATGCTTTTAAAAGAATTTTTTGGAGCAAAAGCAAGTATGTGGGACACCAGAGTACTCGCAACCGATATTTCACAGAATGCTCTTCACGCGGCAACCAACGCTGTTTATGACGAGGATTCACTGAAAGAGTTAACGCCTGCCTGGAAAAAGAAATATTTCACTCCGGCAGGAGAACCTGGAACCTATACAGTGACACCAGAGATTAAGTCTAACGTTATTTTCCGAACCTTTAACCTTATGGACCCTATCAAATTCCGATTGAAGTTTGACGTTATTTTCTGTAGAAATGTTATGATTTATTTTGATCAGGCAACAAAGGAAGCTTTAGTCAACCGGTTTTATAACGCAACGAATCCAGGAGGATATCTTCTGATTGGCCACTCGGAAAATTTAAGTAAGACAGCAACTCCTTACCAATATCTGATGCCTGCAACCTACCGAAAAGTTTAAACCAAAGCTGCCTCTGAAATAACAAACGTTTCAGAAGCGGCTTTTCCCAGTTATAGTTATGAAAGGAGTAACCTAATGGCTACCAATATTAAAGTACTTGTTGTCGATGACTCATCTCTTTTTCGACAAATGATCATGGATCACTTAGCGGCTCAGCCTGGCATTGAAGTTGTAGGTTATGCTATCAACGCGTATGATGCCAAGAGAAAAATCCCGCTTTTAAAACCGGACGTTCTCACTCTGGATGTAGAGATGCCAGGATTGAACGGAATTGAATTTTTAAAACAATTACTCCCTACAAATCCTATTCCTGTCGTCCTTGTATCTTCGCTGAATTTAAATGTATTTGATGCTCTGTCTGCCGGCGCCGTCGATTTTGTACGCAAACCGGATATGAGCGCTTCTAATTCAAAGAGCACGTTTTTTGCTTCACTGGTTCCCAAGGTCAGAGCTGCTTCCATGGCAAAGGTTCGGCCTGCTAAACAGCCGATAGGAAATTCTGCGGTTGGTAATGTTCCAGGACATATGCCGTCTCAATCTCAGGTTACTGCAAAACCGATGCCGTTTCCTCCTATTGCGCGGAACGTTCTTGATTCTACTATTATCGGATTGGGAGCATCCACTGGAGGAACTGAGGCAACCCTTGCCGTTCTGCAGAAACTTCCTGCCAATATTCCGGGTATTGTAATTACCCAACACATGCCGGAAGGGTTTACTGCTATGTATGCACAGCGTTTAAACCGCATCTGCAGCATGGAGGTCAGAGAAGCCAAAAACGGCGATACTATTCATCCCGGACTCGCCCTTATTGCTCCAGGCGGCAAACAAATGGAAGTTGTACGTTCCGGACGTAATTATATGGTTCAATGCCACCCTGGCGCCAAAGTAAGCGGTCACTGTCCGTCGGTGGATGTTCTTTTCAATTCCATTGCAAAGAATGTCGCTATTAATAAAATCGGCATTATAATGACCGGCATGGGACGCGACGGTGCGGACGGACTTCTTAAGATGCGTCAAAGCGGTGCTTTTACCATCGGACAAGATAAGGAGTCCTGCGTAGTATATGGCATGCCAATGGTTGCACATAATATCGGAGCGGTATGTACTCAGGCTTCCTGTGATAATATTCCATCCGTACTGTTGAACCATTTAAAAAAATAGAGGATACGCTTTCGTATCATTATAAAAGAATCCTGTTAAGCGGGATTCTTTTTTACTTTTTTTGTTATGATTCCGAAAGTTATGCCGATAATTATAGTATAACAGGTTAAACTAAGCCTTAATAATTATTCATTTACACTATCAGTTATAAGGCTAACAATAAGTGAAAGCAAGGAGTCCAGTATGAAGATAACTACTAATAACATAATTAAAAATTATCCTGATTTACGTATTCATACAAAAGAAAATTCAACTCCTCCTGCAGTTACAAATGACGGACATAGTTTTGATGCAATTATCATCAAGTCAAACCCAAGACAGATTGAGGAACACACTTTTGCGAAGTCTGTTTCCCGTCAGTTATCCTCAGAGGTTAATGCAACTGCATCCGCTGAGAAGATTGAGCGGCTGCAAAATCAAGTTTCGGAGCATACTTATCAGGTAGACGCCTATGCTATTGCCTCCAGAATGCTGTTAATATAGGAGGATGCAGAAAGTATGGGTGAATTTTCAAATTATATAAAGATTCTAGAAGAGTTCATTGATTTTTTTGATAATCTAATACCAATAGAACAGGAGAAGTTAGACGCTGCTATTAAGAATAGAGTTTCTTTTGTGGAAGAATGTATGCACAAAGAACAAGCTGCCGTTCTGCGTCTCCGGGGATTGGAGCAAAAGAGAGAAAAAGAGCAGGAACATCTCGGCATGAAGGACTATACTTTCCGCCAGATTCTGGAAAAAGTTCCAGAAGATATCTATTCTGCTTTAAAGCCTTTATTTGACCGATTGTCAGAACAGGTTACACAATTTCAATCAATCAGTGAAAGTGCAAAGGACATGATTGAAGTTAATCTTCATGTAATTCAGTCTTCCCTTGCCGAGAAAGCTCCCGGCAGGGAGACTTATTCTGCGTCAGGCAAAAAAAGTGATAATGATAAACCTAATCACTTTACAAGCCGTTCAGTTTAATCAATCAGGAGGAGATAAATATGATACGTTCTACATTTGCCGGTTTTACCACTGCGCAGCTTGCAATGGCTACCAGTCAGCGCGCGCTTGATGTTACCGGTCAGAATATTGCAAATATTAATACGCCAGGCTATACCAGACAGCGTCTGGACATTGCCAGTTTGAATACGCAAAAAGGTGATTTTTACAATTCTAATTCTACAATTAAGGTTGGTTACGGCGTGGAGATGACAGGCGTTTCTCAGCTTCGCGACCCATTCCTTGACGCCCAGTATCGTTCTCAGATTAGTAAATTGGGAACTACAGATGCACATGTAGCAGGATACGAGCAGCTTGCCACCATATTTGATGAAGCAACCATGGACGGTGTAAGGGCTGCATTTATTTCTCTTTCCAGTTCCATGAGTACTCTTTCTACACAGGCGGGTAATAAAGAACATGACACAGCAGTTCGTTCAAATATGCAGGTTCTTCTTAATCTCTTCCGAGAAAATTCTATTCGTCTTCAGGATATCAGGGAAGACATGCAGGTAGGGTTTGAGACTACCGACATCAAAGATTTAAACGGACTTTTAGAAAACATCGCTCAACTGAATACAAACATCAAGAACAGCCAGATACTTGGTAATCCTGCTCTTGAACTTCAGGATCAGAGAAACGCTCTGTTAGATGAGCTTGGCAGTTATCTTCCGATTACAGTCAAATATACGGACGAGACGATTGGACCGGATCAGACTGTTGAAGTTTTGAATGTTAACTTTACTGATGCAGAAGGTCAGGTACATACGTTAGTTTCCGATGGACGTTATGGTTTTTTTGATACAGATATTAATGGTCAGCCAGTTACACTTACACTTACAACCGCTACCAGTATAACCAAAGTTCTTGCGGGTAACGTAAAAGATAATACCGGCAAGGAACAATATGTTGACTTGTTAGGCGCCGGTACTATAAAAGGAACCCTGGATTTTCTGAACAAATCCGGCGATTTTGACGGCAGCGATTTTAAGGGACTCGGTTATTATGAGAAGGTTCTGGATTCTCTGGTAAAGAAATTTGCCGAAGAATTTAATAACGCTAACAAAGCGGTTGTTACAAAACATCCTGATGGTACGACTATTCAGGGAGCTCTGGATTTAGACGCGAATGGTCAGCCACAAGAAGATCCCAATAACAAAGGTCAGTATCTTATTATAGCAGGCTCTGATCCAGACACCGTCAACTATGTAGACCGCCCGCTATTTGAGAAAAGAGACCCTTCCAAGGATTTTTCGGCTGCTAATATTAAGATTGCTGAAGGCTGGCTCAACGGAGATTACGGTATTACCATTTCCAATAAAATCATTAATGGTGAGAACGGTTCTACCGCTGACGAGAATATTATGAATATGGTTAAATTATTGGATAAGAGTCTTGATTTTGAATCAAACGGTATTAAATTCTACACCGGGAGTTTCCACGACTGTTTTGCCAACATTGAGAATACTCTGGGAATTGATACCAAATCATCAAGTACTCTCCTGGAAAATCAGATTTCTGTATTAAATCAGACTTCTAACTCCAGAGACGGTGTTTCCGGCGTGCAGCTTGATGAAGAAGGTATGAGTCTGCTTCATTATAACCAATCCTATAATGCGGCAGCAAGGCTGATGACGACTCTCGATGAGGCGCTCGACAAATTAATAAATGGAACCGGTGTAGTCGGAAGATAACAGGAGGTCTGATATGAGAATTACTACAAATGCAATTTTAAGAAATTATAAATCCAATCTGGGAACATCCATGAAGAATCTGGATACTGCCAGAACCAGAGTTATGACACAAAGAAAATATAATTCCACAGCGGAAGATCCATCCAGCGCTCTGCGTGCCGCTATATTGGAACGCAAGTATGTCAAAAATGAAGATTATTTGAATATAGTGAAAGATGTTCAGTCTTTTCAGGATGCTCAGGAAGACGCTGCTATGCAGATTGAGACGCTTGCTAAAACACTCAGTAAGCGTTACGGACTGGAAGCCCTTAACGGCACAAACGGTTCATTAGAAACCAGAGAAACTTATGCAGACGCATGGCGTGGAGCCCAGGAAAGCTTGCTTCTAAGTCTGAATGCCAGCTATGAAGGTAAATATATATTTGCCGGAAGCGACGGAAAGAACGCTCCGTTTAAGCTTCAGGATGAACTCATCGATCCGGCTGATCCGACAAAGGGTACAAAACAGGTATTAAGATATCGCGGTGTCGACGTCACAAACGGCGATCCAAAAGTTCTGGAGGAATTGTCCAAGGATACTCTCTTTGTTGATCTGGGCTTTGGTCTTAACGTAAATTCTTCCAACGGTGATCCTAACAACGTAGAGATTGATGCATCCAGCGCTTTCAATACCAGTCTTCCAGGCATTAATCTTGCAGGTTTTGGAGTTGACGACGAAACTGGTTTGACAAAGAATATGGTTCTTCTCTGCGGCGAGATTGCGGATGTCTTGGAGGCAGAAGAATTTGACAGAGAAAAGTATACCGAATTATTAAAGCAGTTTGACACCGGTCGTAACAACGTCCTTGAAAAAGTAACTATTCTTGGTACGCAGACAGAATTTTTAACCACGACTAGAGACAGACTGGAAACAGGCAGCATCAGTCTCGCTACTCAGATTGACAACGTTGTTAACATTGATATGGCCGAAGCTATCATGAATTTCTCATGGGCACAGTATGCATATAACGCCGCATTGAAGGTCGGAAATAATATTCTAACGCCTTCCTTTATCGATTTTATGCAGTAATATATTTATAAATTAAAGAAAGGAGGTAACCATTTATGAATCAACTTATTAAAATTACAACCGTTCCAATTCAATACGAGTTAAAAATTAATAACGCCCGCTTTGAACGCAGAAACGCACAGGCAGAACTTGAAATCAGCAGAAACAAAGGCGGATTATCCATAAAAAGCCGCCCTGTTAAACTTAATTTAGATTCTTCAGCAGCAAGGAGTTCTGTTTGTCCAACTCCTACCCAGTCCGTTTCACAGGCTGCACAAAAAGGGGTTGAAGCTGCCTACAGCGCTACTGCACAATTAGCTCAGGAAGGACAGCTCTTACTCAAGGCAGATATCGGCGAAGATGTTATTGGACGGATTATGCAGCAACGCACTGCCGCGCCTACAGGAGAATTTCAACTTGGATTTACCCCATCTGCTCCTGTAGACATCAATTACCAGGCTCCTGATTTGACTATCAATTATGAGATGGATAAATTAAATTTTGATTTGAAAATATTAAATGGAAATTATGAATTTATTCCTGGTAATATAGAAATGTCAATTACACAACAACCTGATGTTTTAATTGAGTACGTAGGCGGACCAATTTATGTACCGCCAAGCGCTGATCCAAGTTACGTTGATGTAAGGGCTTAATACAAAGCCCTTACTTTTTATTACGAAGTATCCAGCAAAACGCGCCAGTAACGCGTTTTGTCGGATTCTCAGGAGGTATAATATATTGAATATCAATGCGAAATACTTTGGTGAAATATCTTATGAAAAGCAAGACACAATACAGATTATTAATGGATTATTTGGTTTTGAATCCTATACTGATTATCTTCCTCTGTCTTTTCATGATGAAAATGACTCTATGATTTCTCTGCAAAGCCTGAAAGATGAAACACTCTCCTTTATCCTTATGAATCCATTTATGATATATCCAGATTATAATCCAAAGCTCTCCAAACAGGATTTAAAAGAGCTGGAAGCCGATTCCCCAGACGATATTTCTTTTTACGTCATCAGTGTTATCAGAGAGCCTTCTAATCAGTCCACAGTGAATTTGAGAGCTCCTCTGGCAGTAAATGCATTGAATCGAAAAGCAAAACAGGTTATGTTGGAACAACCGGAATACACATTTCGCCATATTATCGGTGATATGCTTCAGAAGGAGGGAGAACCATGCTAATATTACAGCGTAAAAAAGGCGAATCTCTTTCAATTAATGAAAATATTACTGTAACTGTCATGGACACCGGTACTGACTGGGTAAAACTTGCAATCGACGCTCCCAAAGAAATACCCGTTTTTCGCTCTGAATTAAAGGAGGCTGCTGATGAAAATAAAAAGGCGTCTGCAGAAGTACCGCAGAGCCTTTTAAATGAAATTTTAAAAAAGAAACAATAACATTTAATTAAAGGTTGTTGCAAAATGCAGTTTATTACAATATATGAATAATATTTATAAAATATAAATTCCATATATTATATATAACAGCTATTTTACAACAACCTTTTTATATAGGAAACATTGTTCCCTATATGATAAAAAACCCTCCGAGGGATGCGCACTGGCGAGAAGAAAAAATATGCCGCGAATAACCGCTCCAGGCTTGAGAATGTGCTTGAGCACATTCTTTATTCTAACTATACTCTATTATCTACGCCATACAGTCTACAATCGCTGCTACCGGAGCTGCAACAACCGTTACGCTTACTGCTTCTGACACGCCGCCTGCCACCGTATCCACTGCCGCACCTGTTCCTCCCGCTACTGCCCCGGGAGATAAAGACTCGGCATACTGTTCAGCAATCTGTCTGAAACGTTCATCATCAAAAGATGGCTTCGGCATTACATCATCCAGATGTGACGTCTGACAACGCTCCTGTCCTTTCCTAGCAATTTTTTTGCGTCGAAGCTCTTCCGCAAGCTGTCTGGCAAGCTTTTCTTTCATCTTCTTCTCTGCAGACTTCTTCAGAAGAGCTAAATTCTCTTCCTTATGAAGTCTTGAAATTTTAATATTTCCACTTTGAATCACTGATTTAATTTTCCGCACAATTGCCGCCGCTTCTACCGGGTCCTTCACCTTGGCCTTTACCGTCTGAATCTCACCATATTTTGCCGCTATCAGACCTCTGACCGCCGGAACATTCTTGGCGCTGGCAAGACGCATCATATTATTGCTGCGAGAAAAATTATAATTAGATGAAGAATTCTTTTTCTTCGCATACTTAGAATAGAAATTCGTTGATTCTTCGTCTCTCCAATAGGTTGGATATATCTTTTCCTTATCTCGGTCCTTAGTTGCCGTCCACATGGAGACTTTGCCGTCCTCATCAATTACCAGTCCCATGCTTACCAGCTCTTTGTCCTTCAAAAAAGCTCCTGTCTGGGCCGCATTCTGATAACTATTTAAATGGCGCAGAATATTCTCCACATGATTTCTTACTTCTTCATCCGTACTCATCTTTTCCAATAATTCCGATGAAATTGCCACATTATTCTTACCCTTCATGGTAGAACCATACTGCCCAATCTGACTATTATTATCAAAAGAAATAAAGCTGAAATTAATATGTTTGTAATTTTCCTTAAGGTAATTCATCATCTCAACTGCGCCGGATTGGCTTGACGCATTATCGTTCTTAACTTCTTCCAGGAAATCTGTCTGAGACAATCCTGCGGGTGCGGAACTTAAAGTATTCAGACAAGTCTTTTTACTTTTCACCTGCATAAAAACCCTCTTTTCTGTCTCTATTTTACTAATACAATGAAAGGTTATTATCTATCTAATGATATCTTCATCATACTAATCTATATAGTAATATCGACGGAATGACCATGGTTCATAAGCATTGATTCGTTATTCTCTGACAATTTATATAATATTTTATTACATATGTTCAAGTATTACCTGCTGAATCTGTTTCTGAACTTTATCGGCTATTTCTTTTGTCTTCATCTCCTTATACTCATCATAAAGCAAGGGAGGAAGAAAATGAACCTGAACAGTTACGGGGCTTATTGTATTCGTATCAAAGGGTTTAAAAGAATTAATTAACGCCACCGGAACAATAGGACATTCAGCCTTCGTTGCCGCCTTAAAGCTGCCTGCCTTAAAGCTTTGTACCTGATTGCCTTCTTTTGAGCGGGTTCCCTCTGGAAATATCACGTAATTTCTTCCTTTTTTTACCTCATTTGTTACATCCATAATAATCTTCATTGACTGCCTGATATCATCCCTGTCCATCAGATATCCCTTCATGCAGGCGATTACCTGTTTCAGAAATTGAATATCCTTAATTTCTTTTTTCGCTACGACAGAAAATGGAATAGGACACGCCTCTACAATCGCCAGCACGTCATAAAGTCCCTGATGATTGGGAAAGAACATAAATCCGCTCTTGTCCGGAAGGTTTTCCCGTCCATGGACTTCAATTGTAACATTTCCCCCTTTATTAGCTCTTAATACAATGAATCTCAACATTTTATAATGTTGTTCTTCCGTATACTTATCCACATGTGATGCATAATAGCATAATTTACACCACATAAATGGTACAAGAAAAATATTTCTAAATACCATAAGAAGGATTCTTTTCATAATGTCTCATACTCCTCTCCATTGAAACAGACAAGCTGTCAGAGTCAGATTTTTTGTTTTCTCTGTTTCCTTATCATAAGCTATATCAAAATTTTTGACTGATAAAAGTGCGTCGCACTTTCTTATTGTATCATGTTTTATTTTTCAATGAAACATGAATTTATAATAAAAAAATGTTTATTCTTCTTCATTGATTATACAAACATTCCCTCATTCTATTTTCAATTAAAGAGATAAAAACTAATCAACAGCTAATTGATTTATTCATTTTAAAGCCTTATACTTAAATATAGAAAGCTCGCAGAAAATCGGTATTTATACACACAAGCGTGTATTTTAGAATCAACAAAATTATATTATAATGCATTTATAAGGAGGAACTGCTCATGACTACCGAAATTAGCATGGAACAATTAAAGAAAGACGCCGTAGATATATTCTGCAATGGCTTCGCCTGTTCTGAGTCCGTAATCTACGCTCTGCGTAAACATTTTCAAATTGAACTTTCCGACGATGCCATCGCAATGAGCACCGGATTTCCCTGGGGGCTTGGAGGAGGCGGCTGTCTCTGTGGCGCTGTTGCAGGTTCTGCCATGATAATTGGATATTTCTTCGGTCGAACCACTCCCGGAGATTCCAAAAATGTAAGATGCTTTGCCCTGACAGAAGAATTTCACGATGCATTCAAAAAGGCTTTTGGAGCAACTTGTTGTCGGCTTCTCACCAAGGGAATGGAACGGGATTCTCAGGAGAGAAAGAATCACTGTATCAAAATGGTCGAATTTGCTGTGGAAAAAACTGCAGAAATTGTTATTCGCGAACTCAAACAAAACTAAATCTTTTCAATTATTGAAAGAGGCTGCCGCAGAATATCTGTTCTATACATTATATGCTATTCTTCATTCATGACTTTCATCCATATATTGTATATAAGCTGTATTCTGCAACAACCTCTTTTTATTTGTCCAATTAATCTTTCAATTCTTCTGATTGTTTGCGATGAAGATTCCTTTTTGCTTCTTCCTTTTCCTCATCCCGTACTTTTTCAATACTAGCCACTGTCGTATCATCTTTCAGATTAATTAATTTCACACCGGAAGTAATCCTTCCAAGAATGGAAATTCCACTACAGAACATCCGAATGATAATTCCATCTGTGTTGACAATCATAATTTCCTCATCTTCACTGACTGCCTTGATGCCTACTACGTTGCCTGTTTTCTCGGTAATTTTATAGCATTTTACGCCTTTACCGCCCCTGTTCTGAGCCGTAAATTCCTCTATCAAAGTCCGTTTGCCCATTCCCTTTTCCGATACAATCAGAAGTTCGTTACCCTGACTCACAAGCTGCATTCCGATTACTTCATCCCGGTCTGCCAGATTAATTCCTCTGACACCCATAGAAGTTCTTCCGGTTGCCCTTACGTCATTTTCTCCAAATCGAATACATTGACCGTATTTGGTTGCCAGAATAATCTCCTGCTTTCCATCGGTAAACTTCACTTCTATCAGTTCGTCATCCTCTCTAAGCGTAATTGCGGCAAGACCGTTTTTCCGAATATTGGCAAAATCGATGACCGGTGTTTTCTTTACCAATCCTTTCTCTGTTGCCATAACAATATATTCGCCTTCTCTGTATTCATCCAGAGGGATTACTGCGCTGATTTTCTCGTCTGGCATTAACTGAAGAAGATTGATAATTGCCGTTCCTCTTGACGTTCTGGATGCCTCAGGAATCTCATAAGCTTTCAGTCGGTACACACGTCCTTTGTTAGTAAAGAACATGAGGTAATGATGAGTATGTGTCATGAACAGCTCTTCCACATAATCCTCTTCAATGGTTTGCATCCCCTTGATACCCTTACCGCCTCTGTTTTGCGCCTTAAAGGTATCTTCGGACATTCGCTTGATATATCCAAGTTTTGTCATAGTAATTACAACATCTTCCTTTGGAATCAAATCCTCCATGGAAATATCAAACTCATCAAATCCAATCGACGTTCTTCTCTCGTCTCCATACTTATCACGAATAATAAGTATTTCTTCCCGAATTACTCCAAGAAGAATCTTTCGGTCTGCTAAAATAGCCTTTAACCGCTCAATCTTTGCCATCAGCTCTTTATATTCGCTCTCTAACTTCTCCCGCTCTAATCCGGTAAGAGCTCTCAGACGCATATCAACAATCGCCTGAGCCTGCACATCCGACAGCTTAAACTGCTTAATTAATTCTGTCTTAGCTTCCTGTACATTCGCAGAGCTTCTAATAATTCTGATAACCTCATCAATGTGATCTAAAGCTATCAACAACCCTTCTAAGATATGTGCGCGTTCCTGTGCTTTATTCAGCTCGTATTTTGTACGTCTGGTTACCACTTCTTCCTGATGCGCCAGATAATATTTCAGCATATCGAGAATGTTCATAACCTTCGGCTCATTGTTTACAAGAGCCAGCATAATCACACCAAAGGTATCCTGAAGCTGGGTATGCTTATACAACTGATTCAGGATAATATTCGGATTCACATCTCTTCTGAGTTCGATACAGATTCTCATACCTTCCCGGCTGGATTGGTCGCTCAAATCGGTAATTCCGTCAATTCGTTTGTCTCTTACCATTTCCGCTATTTTCTCAATCAGACGGGCTTTATTAACCATATATGGAAGTTCTGTAACGATAATCCGATTCTTTCCGTTCGGCATTGCTTCGATATCTGTCACTGCACGCACACGAATCTTTCCCCGGCCCGTCCGATAAGCTTCTTCAATCCCTCTCGTTCCAAGTATCGTAGCTCCCGTTGGGAAATCAGGTCCTTTCACAATCTTCAGAATCTCTTCCATAGATGTCTCATTGATATCTGCAACCTGATCGTCAATAATCTTCACAACAGCATTAATAACTTCTTTTAAATTATGAGGAGGAATATTCGTCGCCATTCCTACTGCAATACCCGAAGTTCCATTTACCAGGAGATTCGGAAATCTGGAAGGCAGTACTACTGGTTCTTTCTCCGTCTCATCAAAGTTTGGAGCAAAATCAACCGTATCTTTATTAATATCCGCGGTTAACTCCATGGATATCTTGCTTAACCGGGCCTCTGTATAACGCATAGCAGCCGCGCCGTCCCCATCCACAGAACCGAAATTGCCATGACCGTCCACCAGCGGATATCTGGTTGACCATTCCTGGGCCATATTAACCAAAGCCCCATAAATAGAACTATCCCCATGGGGGTGATATTTACCCATTGTATCACCAACAATACGCGCACATTTTCTATGAGGCTTATCCGGACCGTTATTCAATTCTATCATCGAATAGAGGATTCTTCTCTGTACCGGCTTTAAACCGTCTCTTACATCTGGAAGCGCCCGGGATGCGATAACACTCATGGCATAATCGATGTAAGATGTTTCCATTGTCTTTTTCAAATCCACTTCATGGACTTTGTCAAAAATATTATCTTCCATAATTCCTCCTAGATATCAAGGTTCTGAACATACTTGGCATTTTCCTCAATAAATTCCTTTCGAGGCTCTACCTTATCTCCCATCAGCGTAGTAAATGTAAGATCAAGCTCAGAAGCGCTTTCTTCGTCCATCGTCACTCTGAGAAGAATCCTGTGTTCTGGGTCCATGGTCGTTTCCCATAACTGATCCGCATCCATTTCTCCCAGACCTTTATATCGTTGAATCTTATTATTATTGTCTCTTCCGACTTCTCTAAGAATCGAATCCAGTTCCTCGTCGCTGTATGCATACCATATCTTTTTATTCTTTTCCAACTTATACAGCGGAGGCTGAGCAAGATATACATACCCTTGTTTAATCAGCTCCGGCATAAACCGATAAAGAAAAGTAAGTAATAACGTACTGATATGTGCTCCGTCAACGTCCGCATCGGTCATAATAATAATCTTGTGATACCTTAATTTGGAAATATCAAAATCATCGTGAATACCCGTTCCGAACGCTGTAATCATCGCTTTTATCTCTGCATTACCATAAATACGGTCCAGTCTTGCCTTTTCTACATTCAATATTTTACCGCGAAGCGGTAAAATAGCCTGCGTATTTCTGTTTCTGGCAGTCTTTGCAGAACCTCCTGCAGAATCCCCCTCAACAATATAAATCTCACAATTTTCCGGATTCTTGTCAGAACAGTCTGCAAGTTTCCCCGGTAACGACATTCCGTCCAGTGCTGATTTCCTTCTCGTAAGCTCCCTTGCTTTTCTTGCAGCCTCTCTTGCTCTCTGAGCAAGAACTGATTTCTCAACCGTCGTCTTAGCAACGGCCGGATTCTGCTCCAGATATATTTCAAGCTGTTTACTTACAATACTGTCTACCGCTCCCCTTGCTTCACTATTTCCCAACTTTTGTTTGGTCTGTCCCTCAAACTGAGGTTCTTCAATCTTGACGCTGATAATCGCCGTAAGACCTTCCCTGATATCTTCTCCTGATAAATTCTGTTCATTATCTTTTAACAGCTTATTCTTTCTTGCATAATCATTAAATGTTTTCGTCAAAGCATTACGGAATCCCACAATATGCGTACCTCCCTCCGGAGTTGTTATATTATTCACAAATCCATAAGTAGTCTCATTATAGGAATCATTATGCTGCATAGCCACCTCAACCTGCACATTGTTTACCATGCCCTCGCAGTATATAACACCTTCATAAAGAGCGTCTTTACTGCGATTTAGATAAGTAACAAACTCCCGGATTCCTCCTTCATAATGAAATGACTTTTCAACAATCTCTTCCTGTCTTTCATCCCGCAGAGTAATCTTAAGACCTGCCGTTAAGAATGCCATTTCCCGAAAACGCTGCTTTAATATGCCATAGTCAAAGAGAGTCTCCTCAAAGATGGTATCATCCGGCATGAAAGTAACTTTCGTACCAGTTTTATCTATCTCACAATCTCCGATAACAGCTAACTTCTGAGTAACCTTCCCTCTCTCATAGCGCTGTTTATGAATATGGCCGTCAATAAAAATCTCAACTTCAAGCCAGTTCGAGAGAGCATTCACAACAGAAGCGCCCACTCCATGGAGGCCTCCTGACACCTTATATCCCCCGCCGCCAAATTTTCCTCCTGCATGAAGGACGGTAAATACAACTTCTACAGCCGGCAGTCCGGCTTTATGATTAATTCCTACCGGAATACCCCTGCCGTTATCTACAACCGTAACAGAACCATTCTTATTCAATGTAACAGTGATTGTATCGCAGAATCCAGCCAGCGCCTCATCCACAGAATTATCCACAATTTCATATACCAGATGATGAAGCCCTCTTGACGAAGTGCTTCCAATATACATACCGGGTCTTTTTCTTACGGCTTCCAGGCCTTCGAGAATCTGAATCTCATCTGCACCATATTCGTGCTGTACCTTTTCTGTACTCATAGTACCCTCCTAGTTTTCTTTTACTACCTTACCCTTATGAACATAAAATATCTTGTTTATAGAAAAACGATGATTCACAAACTCATCCACACCTGTACAGGTAATTAGCGTCTGTATCTCATCAATACTATCTAATAAATAGTTTTGCCTATGTTTATCAAGTTCAGACAACACATCGTCAAGTAAAAGTATCGGTTTATCCTTTGTAATCTGTGTCATGAGCTCTATTTCCGATAATTTCAAAGACAATGCGGCAGTTCTTTGCTGTCCCTGAGAACCGAATTTTCGGATATCTATTCCATTTACCTTAAAGCATATATCGTCCCTGTGAGGTCCGGACGATGTACTCATCATCTTCAAATCCCTTTCTCTGTATTTCTTCAGTACATCTTCAAAAGGCTCGGTTCCGGTATTCGGTTCATAGATTACTTCTATATCTTCTCTGTTTCCAGTTATCTTTTTATGAATTTTAGAAATTATTTCATTTACTTGTTTAATAAACTTTTTTCTTTCTTCTATGATTTTACCGCCGTAATCTACCATCTGCATATCCCAAATATCCAGTGTTTCTCTTAAGCTGTCATTATAGTATATATCTTTTAACAAACGATTTCTTTGATTGATAATTCGATGATAGTTTGACAAATTATTCAGATAAAGCCGGCTAATCTGAGACAATTCCATATCCACAAATCTTCTTCTCTCGGACGGTCCGTTTTTAATAATATTCAAGTCTTCGGGAGAAAAAAAAACAACATTCAAAATACCAAATAACTCACTGGCTTTTCTTATCGGGATATGATTGATTGCAATTCCTTTTGGTTTATTTTTTTTCAAATGCATATCAATCTGATATAAAATTCCTCTTTTATCAACAACAGCTTCTATATGGGATTCTTCCTGTCCAAATAAAATCATATCCTTATCTTTTGTACCTCTGTGAGACTTTGAAGTCCCACAGAGGTAGATAGATTCCAGAATATTTGTCTTTCCCTGCGCATTATCTCCATAGAAAATATTTGTTGCCGGATTCAGATTCAAAGACAATAAATCATAATTTCTAAAGTTTTTTAATTTTAAAGAATTAATCTTCAATTTTTATTTCTTCTCCATGAAAAACAACAATATCTCCGCCGTAAAGCTTTCTTCCCCGGCGCAAATCTACTTCTCCGTTCACAGTCACAGCTCCTTTTGCAATTACTTCCTTCGCATCCGAACCTGTTTCAACAACACCCGCCGCTTTTAAAGCCTGTCCTAATTTAATATACTCATCTCTTAATTTAACGACTTCCATAACTATTCTCCTGACTATATCACATTAAAATTAACTGGAAGAATCAGATAAATATACTTCTCAGTTTCATCCTTAATAAAACATGGCGACTTCGCATTCATTAAGTAAAGTTCTACTTCTTCGTCATCTATAACCCGAAGGGCGTCAATCAAAAACTTGGGATTAAATCCAATCAGAAGATCCTTCCCCTCTTTGGTAATATAAATATCCTCGTTCATAGAACCAAGCTGAGATTTAATCTTCAATTCCATTACCTCATCCATAATGTTGATAATAATTGGCTTTTTGTCTCCCTCTTTTACAAGAAGAGTAGCCCTGTCTATACAACTTAGGAACTCTTTTTTATTAATTCTTACTTTAGTATCATAATCACTCGACAACATCTGGTCAATACGGAAGTAATCTCCTTCAATCAATCTTGATACCACAATTGTCTTTTCAAACTCAAATAATATATGATTTCTTGTAAAATAAATGGAAACATATTTATCTGTTTCACCAGAAAGTATTTTACTGATTTCAATCAGCGTCTTTCCAGGTACAACAATTTTCTGATGTTCATAGTTTTCATTCAATTCGATTTTTCTTATCGAAATTCTGTGTCCGTCCAAAGATATAACACGAAGAATATTCTGATTAATCTCAAATAATTCTCCTGTCATTAATTTGTTACTCTCATTATCGGCGATGGAGAAGATGGTTTGTCTGATAACCTCTTTTAACGTAAACTGAGACAGAGTAATCGTTTGTTCCCTCTCTATCATTGGAAGATAAGTAAAATCATCTCCCGGCTTTGCTGCAATATTAAATTTGGCTTTTTCACATACGATAGTAACCTGATAATTATCATCAGTCTCGATTGTAACTTCATTATCAGGAAGCTTTCTAACGATTTCAGAAAAAATACGCGCGTCTATCGCTATCATACCATGATTAATAATCTCGCCATCTATTTCTGTTTGAATACCAAGTTCCATATCATTCGCAGTCAACTTAATTGTATCTAAAGTAGCGTCAATTAATATACATTCCAAAATAGACATGGTGGTTTTAGATGGAACTGCTTTTGAAACGATGCTGACTCCTTTTGCCAGATTCGATTTGTTACATATAATTTTCATGTTGAAAACTCCCTTCACTAAAATAGTAAGTCAAAAATGTATAAATATATAAAATAATTTCAGTAGTATTAGTAGTAGGGACTGTTGATAGGTGGATAACCCTCTTAATCCCTTATTTTATCGCTAAAACAGATGAAAATAAATCTGTGGAAAGTAACAAAATAGTTTGTCAATGAATTGTGGACAACTTTTTTGTTTATTGGTCAGACAAAGTTATAAAAAAGTTATCACGACTTATCAACATACTTATCATAAAAGTTATGAACAATTATAAAAGTAAACTAATTTATTTCTTTATAATGGACTTATTTTTTTCTTGATAATTTCTATTGAGTTGGCAAGTTGTTCATCTTCATTAAATTCTCTCTCAATCTTTTCGATTCCATGTTTGATGGTTGAGTGATTCTTGCCGCCGAGTAATATTCCAATCGATTTAAGAGGTACAGTTGTCATCTTTCTGCAAAGATACATAATAATCTGCCTTGGTACAACAATTTCATTGGATCTTTTATTGCTTTTTAAATCGGAAATGGAAACTCCGAAGTGATCGGAGACAATATCAAGGATTAATTCTGGAGTTACTTCTCGATTATTTCTGGAAGAAATGATATCTTTCATAGCTTCTGCAGCCAGATTAATATCAATTTCCTCGTTATTGCTCTTTAATTTGTAAAGTGCAATTAACTTATTCAAGGCTCCTTCTAATTCTCTGATATTGTTCTTGACATTCTCAGCGATATATTCCAGAACTCCGTTGGGAATATGGTAATGCTCTAAATGTTCTAATTCAATTTTCTTTTGTAGAATCGCCATTCTGGTTTCAAAGTCAGGAGCAGACATATCTGCTAACAGACCCCATTCAAATCGGGTGCGAAGTCTTGCTTCCAAAGTCTCAATATCTTTTGGGGGACGGTCGCTGGAAATAATAATCTGCTTGCCAGAGGCGTGCAGGTGGTTAAACGTATGAAAAAACTCTTCCTGCGTACTTTCTTTTCCTATGATGAACTGAATATCATCAATCAGAAGAACGTCGTTATATCTGTACTTTTCACGAAAATCGGCCATAGAAGACTCTTTTCCGTTCTTCAATGCGTGAATCAGTTCGTTGGTAAAGGTTTCGCTTGTAACATAGACAACCTTCTTATTTGGATTGTAGTCTAGAATGAAATGTGCTATGGAATGCATTAAATGAGTTTTGCCCAGTCCCACTCCTCCATATAGGAAAAGAGGATTATATACTTCTCCTGGAGATTCAGAAACTGCCAGTGAAGCGGCATGTGCAAATTCATTATTGTTCCCGACTACAAATGTATCGAAGATGTATTTTGGATTCAGGCCGGCTTTTTCTGCTGCCGAGCGGGTTTTTTTACCCTTCGTAGACTGAATGGATATCTTCTTAAGCTCGTCCATTCTCTCATCATCTTCTGATAAAAATATAATATTATATTCAATTCCTGTAATTTCTGCAATACATACTTTAAGGGGAAGAGAGTACTTCTTCTCAATGTAATCTACACTGGCATTCATTTTGACAAGGATATATACGGTATTATCTATCACATTAAATACTTTCAATGGCTGAATCCAGGTTGAGAAAGAAATATTGGATAGTTCATGTTCTACACGCAGATGTTCAATTATATCAGGCCATTTTTCTTCCACAACGTTCATTGTACTCTAACTCCTATATCTCTTTATTGTATGTTATTGAACATTTACTTGTTCAATCATAATGAATTTATATGGGTATAAAAATCCACTTTATCTTATTTTACATCAAAAGAGATATTAAGGCAATGAAAAATAATAGTTACTTCCTTATATAATATATGTTACTGTTCACACGTCGCCTGCCGGACGCGGGTTGAATCAGGAGCGTGTCTCAAAGCAGACGGAGTAACATTCCATTGAACTATCAGCTAACGCAGACTAAGCCGCTCAGGAAAGCCTTCGCGTCTAAGCCTGCATAAGCTGTTATTTCAATTCCATGAAAAACACTCCTGAATTGTCTGCTTTGAGACATGCTCCTGATTCAATCCACTGTTTACCAAATGACCTGTGAACAGTAACTATGAGATGGATTCTGTAATAGTGAACTGTTATGGATTGCTTGTGAACAGTAGCAATTTTAGCTTGACTTAATGCATAATTTTTAATATAATTGATACGATGTCTTTAGAAATGTAAATAATAATAAAATGATATAAATTGTATCATAAAAGGGAGGTGGATATCAATGAAAATGACATTCCAGCCAAAGAAGAGGCAAAGAGCAAAGGTTCATGGTTTCCGTGCAAGAATGAAGACTGCAGGGGGAAGAAAAGTACTTGCAAGCAGAAGATTAAAAGGAAGAAAAAGATTATCAGCTTAGGTCGCATGTATTGTGACCTTTTCTTCTATTATTCTATAGTTAAAGAGAAGTAATATGAATTTTTCTGAATCATTGAAAAAGAACAGAGATTTCCGAAATGTTTATCAACAGGGTAAATCTTATGCAAATCGATATTTGGTAATGTATGTCATGAATAATGATTTAAATAAGAACAGAGTAGGAATTTCAGTAAGTAAAAAAATTGGTAATAGTATTGTAAGACATCGCATAACAAGATTAATAAGAGAGAGCTATCGGTTGAATGAAGATAAATTTCTATGTGGATATGATATTGTGATTATTTCCAGAATTGGAGCAAATGGGCGAAGCTTTCGAGAGATAGAAAGCGCGCTTATTCATTTAGGGAATCTTCAGAGGATAATTGACGGCTAATTGGAGTTGCATAGTGTGAAGAATATTTTATTGTGGCTGGTCAGATTTTATCAGAAATATTTATCTCCAATGAAGGGCTATTCAAGCTGTAAATATTTCCCAACATGTTCTAAGTATGCGTTAGAAGCAATAGAGAGATTTGGTGCTTTAAAAGGAACAGGTCTGGCTGTATGGAGGATATTAAGATGCAATCCATTTTCAAAAGGAGGATGTGATCCGGTTCCTGAAAAGAAGGACAGGCATATCCAGTACCACAAACGGAGGAATTAATATGGGTACTTTATTAACAGCCGCAGATTGGCCGATAATCGGTCAGATTGCGTGGGTATTAGGTAAGGTTATGAACCTTATATATGATACTCTGAATAATTTACTTCCATCCGATCATGGATTAATTGGATGGTCGATTGTGATATATACGATTATCGTATATACGCTTATGCTTCCGCTTACGATTAAGCAGCAGAGAAGTTCGAAGCTTATGGCTTTGATAAATCCTGAAGTTCAGGCAGTTCAGAAAAAATATAAGAATAAAAGAGATCAGGCATCTATGATGAAACAGCAGGAAGAGGTGCAGCAGATCTATGATAAATATGGAACGTCCATGACAGGAGGATGCCTTCCGTTGTTGATTCAGATGCCGCTTCTTTTTGCTCTGTATCCGGTTATTTATGATATGGAGAGGTATGTGCCGTCTATTAAAAGTGCGGTTGCAGATGTTAAGGCATTTCTGACGATACCAGATGTTACGATGTCGCCATCGCAGATTATGAATGCAAGAGATACCTTTGATACTGCGCCAGCGCTTATTATTGTGACATGTATTGCATTACCTGTAATTTCAGCCATTACTCAGTATGGCAGCGTGAAATTGTCTCAGGCAGTTTCCGGACAGCAGATTGATAAGGATAATCCGATGGCTGGAACTATGAAGTCTATGAATATTATGATGCCTCTGTTTTCACTGTGGATGGTTTATTCTCTATCGGCAGGTATTGGCTTATACTGGATATTGAGCGCTGTGATACGTTGTATTCAAACTGTTTTTGTCAATAAATATTTGAGGGATATTTCTCCGGAAGAATTGATTGAAAAGAATAAAGAAAAGGCGGCAAAGAAGCGTCAAAAACGTGGTGAAAAGGCTGAGAAGATTCATGCTATGGCACAGACAAATACAAGATCTATCTCATCATCCGCAAAGATAGAGATTACGTCTCAGTCAGAGAAAAACGACAAGATTAGAAGGGCAGAAGAACAAAGAAGCAAGGCAAAGCCAGGAAGTCTTTCAGCCAAAGCGAATATGGTTAAAGATTACAATGAAAATAAGAGATAGTTTGACAAGTGTAGTTTCTGGTTGATATTAGGAGGTTAAATAAACAATGGAAGAGATTACAGTATCTGCGAAAACATTAGATGATGCAATTACGGAGGCTTTGGTACAACTTGGTGTGACAAGCGACCAGCTTGATTATGATGTCATTGAAAAGGGAAGCGCTGGATTTTTTGGAATTGGAATGAAACAGGCGGTAATTAAAGCTCGTCGTAAGATTACAAAGAGGGAAATAGAAGAGCCGGTAATTGATTTTTCAGATGCCGTAAAAGGAGTGAAGGAGTCTTCTATTGAGGATTCTTATAAAGAGAACAAGCATGTGAAAGATAGTCGCGTTAACAGAGAAAATAAAGATAATAGAGAAAATAGAAAAAAGAAAGACAAGTATAATAGAGACAGGAATCGTAATAAGCAAAGAAAAGAAGTCAAGCCTGAAGTAAAACAAGAAGAGAAATTAGAAGTTAGTCCTGCTCCAATTAAAGAAGAGAAAGAGGAGAAGGTCGAACGAATCGAAAAAAATGTTAAACCTGTTTCTGAGCGCAAAGAGGTTGAACTGGCCAAGGTTGAAGATGCGACGGTTAAGGCATGCGAGGAATTTTTGAATAGTGTTATGGCGGCTATGGGAATGGAAGTTACTCTTACCTCTGTTATTGATGAAGAAGGCGCGTTGAATATTGAGATGAACGGAGATAATATGGGCATACTCATAGGAAAACGTGGTCAGACTCTTGATTCTCTTCAATATCTTACGAATCGTGTTGCTAATAAGATGCAGAACGGTTATGTGAGAGTTAAACTTGATACAGAAGATTACAGAAGAAGAAGAAAAGAGACGTTAGAGAATCTTGCGAAAAATATTGCACATAAGGTAAGGAAAACGAGAAGAGCTGTATCGTTAGAACCGATGAATCCATATGAGAGAAGAATTATACATTCTGCACTTCAGGGAGAGAAAAATATAACAACCCATAGCGAAGGTGAGGAACCTTATCGCAGAGTTGTGGTTACACTTGTAAGAAGGTCATAATTCATATTATAATAAGTAGGGGAATTTTAACCCCTGCTTATTTTATTGGGAGTCTGCTTTTTAAAATGAAAAAATGTATGCGGTCTCTTATTAAAATATAGTTGTGTTCGTGAAAATGAAAGATATGTTTGAATAAAGGAAAGATGTATAAATGTTTTATAAAAGTGAAAAGGATACCATAGCCGCTATCTCCACTGCTGTATCAGACTCCGGGATTGGCATTGTACGAATAAGCGGAGAGAAGGCAATTGAGATTGCAGATAAGGTATATCTGGGAAAAAATAATAAACGTCTTATTAGTCAGAGAACTCATACAATTCATTATGGATATATTGTAGATAATGGAACTATCATTGATGAAGTTCTTGTTATGATTATGAAAGGTCCTAAGAGTTTTACTGGTGAAGATACGATAGAGATTAATTGCCATGGGGGAGTTTATGTTGTAAATCGAGTATTGGAGATTGTTATTAGAAATGGAGCAAGACCGGCGGAACCGGGAGAGTTTACAAAGCGGGCTTTTTTGAATGGCAGAATTGATCTTTCACAGGCAGAAGCAGTTATTGATGTGATTCAGTCAGAGAATGAGTATGCTTTGCAAAGTTCAGTGAACCAATTAAGAGGAAGTATTAAAAATAAGATATCGGATGTCAGAAAAAAGATATTATATCAAACTGCATTTATTGAATCTGCACTGGACGACCCGGAACATATAAGCGTTGATGGATATGGGGAACAACTCAAAGAAGTGCTCTTAGAATTAATGGGTGAAATACAAAAAATGATTGATTCAGCTTCTGATGGAAAGGTAATAAAAGAAGGAATCCAAACAGTTATACTTGGAAAGCCGAATGTTGGTAAGTCTTCTCTTTTAAATGCTTTAATTGGTGAAGACAGAGCAATTGTTACAGATATAGCTGGAACTACCAGAGATGTATTGCAGGAACATATTCGATTAAAAGGAATATCGCTGAATATTATGGATACGGCAGGCATACGCAAAACAGATGACGTCATAGAAAAAATTGGCGTCGATAAAGCGATAAATCATGCAAAAGAATCAGATTTGATTATATATATAGTAGATTCTTCTATTCCATTGGATAGTAATGAATTTAATACACTGCAATTATTAAAGGAGAAAAAGTCGATTATTTTATTGAATAAATCAGATTTGACGTCAGCGGTTCAGATTGATGATATTGTGACTGAATATTTAGTGCATAATGATAATGTCGAAGAATTTAATATTCCTGTTATAGAAATTTCAGCGAAGACTGGACAGGGGATTGAGGAATTAGAACAGACAATCAGAGATATGTTCTATCATGGTAAGATATCTTTTAATTCGGAAATTTATATTACAAATATGCGCCATAAGAAAGCATTGATGCAAGCATATGAAAGCTTAGCAAAGGTAATGCAAAGTATAGATTTAATGATGCCAGAAGATTTTTATTCTATAGACTTAATGGATGCGTATGAGTCTCTTGGCAGTATTATTGGTGAATCGATGGGAGAGGATTTAGTTAATGAAATTTTCAGCAAATTCTGTATGGGAAAATAAAGATTATTATGATGTTGCGGTCATTGGCGCCGGACACGCTGGATGTGAAGCCGCGCTTGCATGTGCGAGACTTGGTTTTCATACTGTAGTATTTACGGTTAGTGTAGACAGTATCGCGTTAATGCCCTGTAATCCAAATATTGGAGGTAGTTCAAAGGGACATTTAGTTAGAGAAGTTGACGCCTTAGGTGGAGAAATGGGGAAAGTAATAGATAAAACTTTTATTCAATCAAAGATGTTGAATAAGTCAAAAGGTCCCGCGGTTCATTCTTTGCGCGCACAGGCGGATAAGGCAAATTATAGTCGTGTGATGAGGCAGGTTCTTGAAAATCAGGAAAGGTTAGATATCAGACAGCAGGAAGTTGTTCATATACTGACTGAGAATCAGAAAGTTACCGGTGTGCAGACTTTTTCCGGAGGTATATATTCTTGTAAAGCAGTGATTCTTTGTACTGGGACGTATTTAAAGGCGAGATGTATTTATGGGGAAGTTAGCATGAATACAGGACCGAATGGATTACAGGCGGCAAATTATTTGACGGATAGTCTGAAACAGTTGGGAATTAAGATGTATCGTTTTAAAACAGGAACTCCTGCAAGAATTGATAAAAAATCTATTGATTTTTCAAAAATGGAGGAGCAGTTTGGAGATGAGAGAGTTATTCCTTTTTCTTTCACGACAAATCCGGAGGATGTACAAATAGAGCAGGCGTCTTGTTGGTTAACCTATACTAATGAAGACACACATAACATTATAAGGAATAATTTAGAGCGTTCTCCTTTATTTTCCGGCATGATTGAAGGAACAGGACCGCGTTACTGTCCTTCTATTGAAGATAAAGTAGTTAAGTTTGCAGATAAGGAACGTCATCAGGTATTTATTGAACCGGAGGGTTTGGAAACGAATGAGATGTATATAGGCGGGATGTCGAGTTCTTTGCCGGAAGATGTTCAATATGCTATGTACCGCACAGTTCCTGGTTTAGAGAATGTAAAGATTGTAAGAAATGCTTATGCAATAGAATATGATTGTATTGATGCCAGACAATTGAAGCCTACTTTGGAGTTTAAGACAATTGACGGATTATTTAGCGGCGGACAGTTTAATGGAAGTTCTGGTTATGAGGAAGCTGCTGCTCAGGGATTGATAGCGGGTATTAATGCTGTAAGAAAGTTAAAAGGGATGGATGGAATTATTCTGGACCGTTCAGAGGGATATATAGGAGTTTTGATTGATGATCTTGTTACGAAAGAAAGTCATGAACCTTATCGAATGATGACTTCCAGAGCAGAGTATCGCCTTTTGCTGAGGCAAGATAACGCAGACCAGAGATTGACAAAGATAGGTTATGATATTGGATTAATCTCTGAAGAAAGATATGAAAGATTTATTACAAAAATGAAGTATATTGATTCAGAGATTGAACGCCTTTCTCATGTATATGTTGGAACTGGTGAAGAAGTTCAGAAGCTATTGCGAAATTATGGAAGTACAGCTTTGGTTTCAGGTATATCTCTTAGGGAGCTGGTGAGTCGTCCTGAATTGTCATATAGTGTTTTATCTGAGATTGATGAAGAACGCCCCGAATTTCCTCAGGATTTAAAGGATGAGATTGAAGAGCAGGTGAATATAAGAATTAAGTATGAGGGATATATTCATCGTCAGTTAAGACAGGTTGAACATTTTAAAAAGTTAGAAAATAAATTAATACCAGATGATATAGATTATGATTCTGTTAAAAGCTTAAGAATAGAGGCGGTTCAGAAATTAAAAGAACTAAGGCCTGTGTCAATCGGACAGGCATCAAGAATTTCAGGTGTCTCTCCTGCTGATATCTCTGTTTTGCTTGTTTATTTGGGAGGTAAGGAATGAGTAAAAAATTTGAAAATATGCTCTGTGAATTTGGTATTTCTTATACGGATGAAATGTTGAGCCAATTTCAAAAATATTATGATGTTCTGATTGAATGGAATAAGGTTATGAATCTTACAGGAATAACAGAATATGAAGAGGTTATATTAAAACACTTTATAGATAGTTTGTCTATTGTAAATGTAATGGATATGAACGCTATATCTAATATGATAGATATTGGTACCGGGGCTGGTTTTCCTGGGATACCAATTAAAATTATTTTTCCTCATATCAAAGTAACATTACTTGATTCTTTAAATAAAAGAATCAAATTTTTGAATGCTGTTATAGAGGAACTTAGTATAGTTAATATTAATGCAGTTCATGGAAGAGCAGAAGAATTTGCAAAACAGAAAGAATATCGTGAAAAATATGAGCTATGTGTTTCACGTGCTGTTGCAAATTTGGCATCACTATCAGAGTATTGTTTGCCCTTTGTAGATATTGGTGGAAATTTTGTTTCTTATAAATCTGGGGATATAGAAGAGGAATTAAATAATTCAAGAAAAGCAGTAAAGATACTTGGTGGAAAAGTTAAAAATGTGAGTAAATTCCAATTACCTGCAACAGATATTACTCGTTCTTTTGTTGTAATAAGTAAGATTAAAAAAACTGATTTTAAATATCCACGTAGAGCTGGTATTCCTACGAAAGAGCCTCTGTAAAGAATAGAGGCTCTTTTTTTAAAATACTGATATCTCTAAAGTAAATTGTTGAAATGTAATGATTTTATAAATGAGTCAAATTAGGTTATGTTTCACGTGAAACATGAATAAAAAAACTTGTAAATTGATATTTATTAGAATTAATCAAAAACTATGTCATTCATTACTTAATGTATATAATATAATTATTTTAAATCATTGATTTATAAAAAACTTGTAAAAGATTATTATCTAATTTAATATGCAGTATGAAATACGGTAAATGTTTCACGTGAAACATTTTATTGTTTTAAAGTTATTTAGATAAAACTTAGGTTACGCTATCAGATATATTATCTGTAAGATTTAATAGTTTTGAAAAGAATGAAATAAATTTAGTAAAACCCAAAGTCTAAATTTTTTTAATAAGTATATTTGTTTTAGTATTTGTAAAACTTAAAATGTTTTTATGATTTTAAAGACTATACGCTTGAAATTCTTAGATAGACCTGTAAAATTATCCGTAAAAAATATATTAAAAAAGGAAATAAAAAATAGAAAAACTTAATTAAAATATAAATTATTTGAGATTTTTGCTTATATTTCTTTAGTACAATATTTTGAATATGAATAAAGATAAAGTTTTATAGAGAATTGATGGTTTGATTTAAATAAAAACTTTGTATTGATTTGATATATGAATTAAAAAAGTATTTTAAGCATTATTTTAAATTAACTTATATCTGCTATATCTATATATCAACTTAGACCAAGACGATTTTCAGGAAATAATAATAATATAAGTTGTATAAAATATACTTCATAATTATTTTTTTAGGCAGAAAATATTATGATTTTATATTCAAGTATATCAACCGCTGTAACCCTTATTTAGAATTTCTTTTTGATATAGAAAAATTTTAACTGTCTAATGTTACAGTTCACACGTCATCTGGTATACAGCGGATTGAATCAGGAGCAGGTCTCTAAGCGGACAATTCAGGAGTGCTTTTCATGGAATTGAAATAGCAGCTTATGCAGACTTAGACATGAAGGCTTTCCTGAGAGGCTTAGTCTGCGTTAGCTGATAGTTCAATGGAATGGTACTCCGTCTGCTTAGAGACCTGCTCCTAATTCAACCCACGTCCGACAGGTAACGTGAGAACAGTAACTATGTAATAAAAATAAAATGTTTCACGTGAAACATTTTATAGATTCTATCCCTGAAATGTGTTATAATAGTCAAACATAGAAAGGGGAATAACAATGGGAAGAATCATAGCGATAGCCAATCAGAAAGGTGGAGTCGGAAAAACAACAACAGCAATAAATCTTTCAGCTTGTATAGCGGAAAAAGGAAAGAAAGTATTAGCAGTTGATATGGACCCACAAGGTAATATGACGAGTGGCTTAGGATTAGATAAAGAACAAATTGAAAAAACAGTATATGATTTAATCATAGGAGAAGCGAGTATAGAAGAAGTAATATATAAGAATGTATTGGAAAATCTTGATATGCTTCCAACAGGAATTGATCTCTCGGCTGCAGAGATTGAATTGATAGGGGTAGAGAATAAAGAATATATTATTCGAGACGAAGTACATAAAGTAAAAGATAATTATGATTTTATAATTATTGATTGTCCACCCTCTCTTAATACATTAACAATCAATGCAATGACAACAGCAGATAGTGTTATTGTACCCATTCAATGTGAATATTATGCATTGGAAGGATTAAGCCAGCTAATGCATACAATTGATTTAGTTAAAGAAAGATTGAATCCTTCTTTAGAAATGGAAGGAATCGTTTTTACAATGTATGATGGAAGAACAAATTTATCCCTTCAGGTTGTTGAAAATGTAAAAGATAATATAAATCAAAATATATACAAATCGATAATTCCAAGAAATATACGATTAGCAGAAGCGCCAAGTTATGGCATGCCGATTAACTTATATGATGACAAGTCTGCCGGAGCAGAACATTATAGAATGTTAGCTGATGAAGTAATTAATAAATAAATCGTATATAGGAGGGGAATAATATGGCAACAAGAAAAAAAGGGCTTGGAAAAGGATTGGATAGTTTGATTCCAGATAATAAATCGGTGAAGGCATCAGCGAGTGGAAAAGAGGATTCATCTGAATTAAAATCAGGGGAGCAGATGATGAAAATAAATATGGTTGAACCAAACAGGGAACAACCTAGAAAATATTTTGAGGAAGATAGTCTTCTTGAATTAGCTGATTCGATTAAACAATATGGAGTGCTGCAGCCATTACTTGTCAGAAAGAGAAAAGATTATTATGAAATAATTGCTGGCGAAAGAAGATGGAGAGCAGCCAAGCTTGCAGGGATTAAGGAGATTCCAGTTATAATAAAAGATTATTCAGAGCAGGAAGTCGTAGAAATTGCTCTGATAGAAAATATACAGAGGGAGAACCTAAATCCAATAGAAGAAGCGATGGCATTTAAAAAACTGCTTACAGAATTTCATTTAAAACAGGACGAGGTTGCAGAAAGGGTTTCTAAAAGCAGAACTGCCGTTACAAATTCCATGCGTCTATTGAAGCTGAATGAAAAAGTTCAACAGATGATTATAGATGATATGATTAGTACAGGACATGCCAGGGCTCTTTTGGCAATTGATGATTTGGAGCAACAGCATATACTTGCCGTAAAGATATTTGATGAAAAACTTAGCGTGCGCGAAACTGAGAAATTAATAAAAAATATAAAAAATCCAAAAGAACAGCCAAAGCAGGAGAAAAAAGTTGAAAACTCATTTATATATGATGATTTAGCGGAAAAAATGAAACAGGCGCTTGGAACAAAAGTTAAAGTATTGGCAAAAGGAAATGGAAAAGGAAAAATAGAAATTGAATATTACTCAGACAATGAATTGGAACGTATGTTTGAGATTATTATGTCTGGGAAAAAAGAGGGGTAGTATAAAAAATAATGTAAGGAGTGTTATATATGGAAAGTAAAATATTAGCAAAGCTTGGAATTGATCCGGCATTTATATTCCTGTTTCTATTGGTATTGATTGTAGTATTATTTATATTATATGTGAATATCAGTTTAAAATATGACAGATTAAAAAGTAGTTACGCTTCGTTTATGAGAGGAAAAGATGGGAAGAATCTGGAAGAGAGCATCATTGCAAAGTTTTCGGAAATTGATACTTTAGCGAAAATAACAAAGCAGAATAGATCCGACGTAAAGACTATGCTAAAAATGACTGAGAATTGTATTCAGAAATGTGGGTTGGTGAAATACGACGCTTTTAATGAGATGGGCGGTAAACTGAGTTTTGCACTGGCATTTTTGGATAGCAATAATAACGGCTGGATAATGAATGCAATGCACAGCAGAGAAGGATGTTTCACATATGCGAAAGAAATTGTAAAAGGTGAAAGTTATGTAGAACTTGCAGAGGAAGAAGCCGAAGCTTTAGACCGGGCAATTTATAATGAAGATTATATGATGGAAACAACCACAGAAAAATAAAAAGAATAAGAAATACTTTATCGGATGAAATCCGCCTGTCCCAAAAGTGGAATGTATTCCAAGATGGCCATTCGGCCGTTTTTAAGGTATACCTTCCAGGTATCCCATAATGGCCATCCGGCCATTTTTAAGGTATAAAGTAAGAAACAGTAAGGAGAATAATGAGATGTTAGATATTAAATTTGTAAGAACAAACCCAGATGCTGTAAAGGAGAATATTAAGAAAAAATTTCAGAATGAAAAACTTCCGTTGGTTGACCAGGTATTAGAACTGGATCAAAGGAATAGAGATATTAAGCAGGAGGTTGAAGCGCTTCGTGCAGAGAAAAATAAAATATCTAAGCAGATAGGCGCATGTATGGCGCAGGGAAAGAAAGAAGAAGCGGAAGAGCTGAAAGCACAGGTGCAAAAAAACGCTTCCAGAATAGAGTCTTTGTCTGTGGAAGAAAAAGAAGTGGAAGCTCAGATTAGGAAAAATATGATGATTATTCCAAATATCATTGATTCCTCTGTTCCAATCGGTAAAGATGATAATGAAAATGTAGAGATTGAGAAATTTGGCGAACCAGTTGTACCGGATTTTGAAATTCCTTATCATACAGAAATTATGGAGAGATTTAACGGTATTGATTTGGAAGCTGCGGGAAAGGTTGCAGGAAATGGATTTTACTATCTTATGGGAGATATTGCAAGGCTGCATTCCTCTGTAATAAGCTATGCGCGTGATTTTATGATTGATAGAGGGTTTACTTATTGCGTGCCTCCATTTATGATTCGGAGCAATGTGGTTACTGGAGTAATGAGCTTTGCAGAGATGGATGCCATGATGTATAAGATAGAAGGAGAAGACTTGTATTTGATTGGTACCAGCGAGCATTCTATGATAGGAAAATTTATTGATACTCTGTTAGAGGAAAATAAATTGCCGCAGACACTTACCAGTTATTCACCATGTTTCCGAAAGGAAAAAGGTGCGCATGGAATTGAGGAACGTGGAATTTACCGGATTCATCAATTTGAAAAACAGGAAATGATTGTAGTTTGCAAACCGGAAGAGAGTATGAAATGGTATGATGTTCTCTGGAAAAATACGGTAGATTTGTTCCGTTCACTGGATATTCCGGTACGCACACTGGAATGTTGTTCCGGTGACTTGGCAGATTTAAAAGTGAAATCCTGCGATGTGGAAGCATGGTCTCCGAGACAGAAAAAGTATTTTGAAGTGGGAAGTTGTTCAAATCTTGGAGATGCACAGGCCAGAAGACTTGGTATTCGCGTAAAGGGAGAAAACGGTAAATATTTTGCTCATACGTTAAATAATACAGTAGCAGCGCCGCCGAGAATGCTGATAGCATTTCTAGAAAATAATCTTCAAGAGGATGGTTCTGTACGTATTCCGGAAGTACTTCGTCCATATATGGGCGGAAAAGAGAAAATCGAACGAAAATAAGAATATAATAGGTAACGAAAATGCATAAATATCTTAATGCCATTGGATATGGTGGATTAACTTCAGAAAAAGAATTAAATAAATTACTGCGCGAAGCAGAGAATGTATATTCACACCATGAACTTATGACGCTTGATCCTGAAGTAGATTATTGTGAATATCGCACAGAATGTGCGAATAATATTGGTCTTTGTATCTGTGGTACAGCCGATATGGAAGAGCATTTTGAAAGACATTATTATTATCCGTATTTTAAAGGAAGCGGTGTGACTTCCCATGCAGATGTTATGATTGAAAGAAGAATTGACAAAGAGGCGTATGCGGGAATATGTGAAGACGCCAAACTTGGAATCAGTTTGATATTTCATTTACAGAATACGGCAGAATGTATGCAGTTGACAGGGGGAGAGCCGCAGGAGATAAAACAGGCGTCTATAACATTGTCTGGTTTATGCAACTATGGGATGATACTGCTTCCGGTTATGAAGAATCCGGAGCAGGAGAGAAAAAGAAAAGAAGAATCCAAGAATCGTATGATGCTCTTAAGCGCGGCAAGAAATGGCGACCAGTCCGCAATGGAAACGCTGACGCTAGATGATTTGGATACCTATACAAAGGTGTCCAGGCGTCTGATAACAGAAGATGTATTCAGTATTGTGGATACATACTTTATGCCATATGGAATAGAATGTGACAGTTATTCAATTCTTGGTGAAATATTAGCTATCCAGAAGATAGAAAACTGGCAGACTGGAGAAGAATTATATATCATGCAGCTCAACGTAAATGAGATAAGATTCGACATCTGCGTCCCAAAAACAAATGTAGTAGGAGAACCAGCCGTAGGCCGAAGATTTAAGGGAAACATCTGGCTTCAGGGAAGAATAAATATCGGATAGACGAAATCTATCGTTTACACAAGCCAAGGGGAAATCGGCATTAGCCGGCTTCCCCTGTTCATGAATGTCTATTAACCGACAGCCTCCTTGGGTGGACTTCGTCTGATAAAAAAATTTCTGCGTTTTAAGATGATTACACTACACTAGTCCCTTTTCTGCTTTTATCTTTGCATTTGCACCTTCTACATTCATTCTAGAAAGTATCAGCATAATAATCACATTGATAATCAGGGGAATCCATAAATACATAATATGCAGCATATTGATACAGGATTCAGGCTGAACTGCCAAAGTGCCGTCAAATTTGCTAAATTCAAGGAGCCAACCGGCAGCCGCAGTTCCCAGACCGCCGCCAAGCTTTACGCCCAGGGAAGTACAAGAATACATGGTTCCATCTACTCTTTTTCCTTTTGTTAAAAATGTGTATTCGGAACAGGACGCAATGACTGCATTCATATCCCCCTGCCATGGACCCTGTCCAAGCGCAGCCAGCGCCGTAAACGCCAGCATCAAAGGCACGCTGCCTATGTAGCCGGCAACTACCACAAGAGCTCTTCCTATAACGGCAATGATATAACCCCGCAAATTGAGTTTATACATTCCTTTCCATTTTCCTACCAGAGTAGGAGTAAAAATTAGTGCAATAATTAATGGGATATTAAAAGCCCATGAAAATACGCCGTAGAGGTTTTCATTTTTCAATACATAGGTCATGTAATAAATTCCCGAATTAATCATAGCTCCATAGAGCTGCTGAAGAATATATACGCCGCAAATCATCAGATAAAATTTGTTGGCAATAAGAAGATGGAAAGCTTCTACTAAGCCAAAATGCTCTTCTTCAGACTGGTTATCTTTTTTTTCATTGAGCTCTTCTTCCGGGAGCTCTTTTACAGAAAGGGCAGAGATTGTATTGATTAAGAGACCCAGAATTGCATAGATAATCGCTACAGTTCTCCAGGCTGCTGCTCCGCCTCCGAATTTAGCAACCAATCCAATTGTAATGGACTGAATCAGTAAACTTGTAGAAAATGCGAAGATAAACCGATAAGAGCCCATTTGTACTCTTTCTTTGCTATTTTTTGTAACTAAGGAGGTAAGAGCGGAATAAGCAATATTATTTGCAGTATAAAATACGCCGTTTAACAACGTATAAGCAATGAAAAACCATGCATATTGCGCGGTAGAGCCCAGGTTAGCAGGTATTGCGAAAATTGCCGCCAGCGTAACCGCACAACCAATATAGCCGTATAGCATCCAGGGCCTTGCTTTTCCAAGTTTGCTGTGGGTCTTATCAATCATTGCGCCAAAGAAAATATCTGTAAAACCATCAAATAATTTTGAAACGGCAATAAGTGAACCTACGATACCTGCAGAGAGGCCGATGGTGTTAGTTAAGTAAATCATTACAAAGGAGGATAAAAAGGCGTAGACTACATTACCGGCAATATCTCCAGAACCATAACCAACTTTGTTATACCATTTTAAATATGTTTTTTCTTTCATATATGTTTTTCTCCTTGTTTTTTAATATATTGTAGCTGAACCTTATCGGACGAAATCTGTTTATCCCGGCAGGGTAAATTGTATATTATGTAAATTAAAACGTTTTGGATAAGTTAAATTATATTCGTTATAGCAGGAATGGTATTAACTTAAATTGAAAACAAAAGTCTGTATCATAGAAAGAATATTTTTCCAGTACATCCGGTCCGCAGCTGTTAGAGCCAATTCCATTTAAAGCATAATCCAAACAGAATATGGTATTATCTGATTTCTCCAGCTCGAAATGATGAGATTTCTTCTCTAATTCCTCTTGTGTAAATGATGATGCATGAAAGGAAAATCTACTTGTAGAAACTGCTGTCAGACCAAGTTTTCCATTATTGATTTCTACATAGTCGCAGTCGAAGTGATTGCCATTTTCTTGAGGATAAATATAATCCTCATGCAGTTCCGTAACTTTTGCAGAATATAATCCATGGCTGGAAGCTCTGTGTTTGTCAGCATAGCTCTCAAAAGGCCCAAAACCATAATAGGAAACTGTTTCAAATTCTTCAGGAAGAAATAACCGTATTCCGAATCTTGGCAGTGCAGGAAATATTTCATCTTTGGTAACCTTCATTTTTGCATAGATACCTCCATTATTATCGATAGTCCAGGAAGCCTGTATATCCAGGATACGTTGCAGAGAAGGGGCTGAAAGAGACATGCAAGTTGAGATTACGACACTGTTTTCACACCGGGTTATGGACGAATCATATGCCCTTAAACAAGCATTGTGATAATGAGCTTTTTTCCATTCTTTTTGGATATACATATCATTATCTGTCGGAGCTCTCCAAATATTAATTTCCATGGTTTTTTCCAAATATTCTTTTTCAGAGAAGATTAGACTTTCAAACATGCCATTTCTTTTATTGTAAACGTAGCGGAAGTCTTTACCTTTAAGTGTGATATTATAATCAGTTTCTGTTACAGTTATTGCTGTTCTGGTATTAGTTTTCTGGTTTAACCATTCCATGGCGGTTAAGTTTCTTCCATCTTCATTATCGAGAAGAAGTTCGTCAAATCCAAGAATATGACCTGCCGGAACTAATGGCGATTCTTTCCGAAGAAGATAGATAATTTTCAAATAAACCCTTCCAATTCTTGGAATAATAATGTCTAACTTTACAGTGTTCTCACAGTGAGGAGCAATAGAAAAGGAGGGTATACTGCCTGTGCATATGCAGATACCGTCGCAGGTTACTTCGTAACGAATGGCCGCATAATCCTGTAAATCGATGAAATCCAGATAGTTATGAAGCTTTAGCTCTCTTGATTTTGCATCATAGGAAACAACTCTTGCCGGCCGGTGAACATTTTTGTATTCTAAAAGCCCTGTGTGCGGCTTGCGATTCGGATAAACCAGTCCGTCCATACAGAAATTTCCGTCGTGAATGATTTCTCCAAAATCACCGCCGTAAAGATATTTTGTTTTGCCGTTTTCTGCTTTTCCATTATCAATTGCGTGATCGCACCATTCCCAGACAAATCCGCCGCACATGATGTCATGACTTTCTATAAGTTGAAAATAATCTTCAAAATCTCCAGGACCGTTACCCATTGAGTGGCAGTATTCCACTAATAAGAATGGCTTGGATGCATCTTTTTCGAGATATTCTTCTATTTCATCTAAGGAAGGATACATTCTGCTGTATAAGTCAAGGTTCTGATAATTGTAAGTCACGTCATAATTACGATATCTTGCACTTTCATAATGTGTAATTCTGTCTGAGTCAAATTCTTTGGTCCACTGCAGCGCTTTTTCAAAATTGCAGCCGTAGGCGCTCTCATTTCCCATAGACCATATCAGTATACAGGGACGGTTTTTGTCTCGCTGCACCATAAGCTGAACTCGGTCCATGATGGATTCTTCCCAGAGAGGATTATCTGCAATCTGTTTGTTCCAGCCTTTGAAACGGTTATAGTCCGTATCCTCTTTGTAATACAGCATGAAAGGGCCATGGGCTTCGATATCTGCTTCATTTATAACCATAAAACCGTATTTATCGCATAATTGATAAAAATATGGCGCATTCGGATAATGGCTGGAGCGAATTGCATTGAAATTATGCTGTTTCATCATCGTAAGGTCTTTCATAATCTGCGTGATATTAACAGAAGAGCCGGTAACAGGGTCGAAGTCATGGCGGTTTACACCATGGAATTTTATCTTCTGACCATTCAAATAAAGAATCTTATTTTTAATTTGAATCGTTCGGAAACCAATATAATCTGTAATGGTTTCATCTGTTGTTTCGATGACAAGGGTATATAAATGGGGGCGTTCTGCGCTCCATAAATCTGGATTTTTAATTGTTAAGGAAATGTGGTTTAATGTGACTTTGCCGGAGGCCATGATATGATTATGCTGATTATATAGAGTGACTTTGGTATCAATTGGCTGACCGATATAAGAAAAATTTAATTTGGCTTCTGCTTTATCTGTGCTGACTGAAGTTGTAATGTGGTAATCTCTTATGCATAGTTCTGGTCGCTTTAACAGATATACATCCCGAAAAATTCCGCTCATACGAAATTTGTCCTGGTCTTCTAAGTAACTGCCGTCGCACCATTTTAAAACAAGAACCGCCAGGATATTTTTTCCGTCTTTTAACAAGGATGTAACGTCAAATTCGCTGGTAGCATGGGATACCTGGCTATATCCGACATAGGAGCCGTTGACCCACAGATAAAAACAGGAATCGACGCCCTCGAAATTTAAGTATGCTTTTGGCGCTTTTGAATCTTTCCGGTAATCAAATTCGTAAATATAAGCGCCGCATGGAATGTCTTGTGGAACATAGGGCGGGTCAAAGGGGAAGGGATACCGGATATTGGTATACTGGTGGGTATCGTATCCGGACATCTGCCAGACGCCGGGAACCGTCAATTTATCAAAATCCGATGTATGGTAACCGGGTTCAAAAAAGGGTTCTTCTACATCGTAAATGCTTTCAAAGTATTGGAATTTCCAAATTCCGTTAAGGAATTGGATTCGGTCGGACTCTTCCCGATGTTCTACCAGATTATTCATTCTTTTTGACGCCGGGATGTAGTATGCTCTGGCAGGCATGGTTCCCTCATGGAGAATCTTTGGATTCTCATAATGTTTTGGTACTATCATCTTTGTAACCTCCTTTTCTTTCATATACATTTTTTTGTTTTGCCAGTTTTTCTTCTTCTTTTTCTTCCTCTTGCTTCGAGCGAAACATATACATATTCTCTTTATATTTTCTGGACTTATTATATAAAATCTTCTGAGCTAAAGTCTATAAACGCAATTGGACAAAACATGCACAAAATGATACAATAAGAAAAATGGATTCTAGGGGGAACCGGCTATGTATATGAATTCGGGATATTTAAATAATTCTCATTTGCATTTTAAGGATAAATCAAAACCGTTAATTGTTGGAAGCTGTGGAACTTACAGACTTTATAAGCATCCAAGACTTCCCACTTACCGCCCAAGGGGAAGACTGGATTTTCAGATTATCTATGTGTCTGCGGGGAGCGCGCATTTTCATTTTGACAATGCAGAAAATGATACTGTGGTTACCGCTGGGAATATGGTGCTGTTTCGGCCGAAGCAATTTCAGAAGTATGAATATTATGCTTCTGACCAGACAGAAGTATACTGGGTTCATTTTACAGGGGGAAATGTAACGAATATTTTGAGAAGTTATGGGATTCGAGATGATATGCGGGTATTCTATACCGGGACTTCTCTGGAATATGAGCGGATATTTAAGAGAATGATTTCCGAACTTCAGCAGTGTCGGGAGGATTATCAGGAAATGTTAGTTCTTCTTCTTAAGCATCTCTTTATTCTGATTCACAGGCATATTACGAAGAAGCATGTATTGAAGAATGAGTATTTGGAGCAGGAGATAGATATGGCCGCCCAGTTTTTTAATGATCACTATAATGCGGATATCAATATTGAAGAATATGCCCGGTCCAGGGGTATGAGTGTGAGTTGGTTTATTCGCAATTTTAAAGAATATATTGGAACTACGCCGATGCAGTATATTGTATCTATACGGATAACCAATGCCCAGGCTTTGCTGGAAACAACAACCTATTCGATAACGGAGATTGGACATATTGTAGGGTATGAGAATCCGCTGTATTTTAGCAGAATATTTCATAAACAAAAGGGATTTTCACCATCGGAATATCGGAGGAAGATAAAACAGAAGACGGCAATATTACAGAGTGACTACGTCACAGAATAATTAGAAAATTCGTGATATATTATAGTCACAAAATCGAGGAGGGTGACAGATATGGGAATTTTTGATATTTTTAAACATAAGGATATTAATCAGGGAATAAAAGAATATCGTACAGTATCAGATGCTGTATTGCTGGATGTTCGTACTCCGCAGGAATATCAGGAGGGACATATTCCTGAAAGTAAAAATGTAGCGCTGCAAAAGATAGATAAAGTTGCGTCGGTAGTCAGAAGCAAAGAGACACCTTTGTATGTCTATTGTTATTCAGGCTCCAGAAGCAGTCAGGCCGTAAATATGCTGCGGCGCATGGGATATACAAATGTAAATAATATTGGCGGTATTGCCGCATATTCAGGAAAGGTGGAGCGATAAGATGAAAGTGGTAATAGTGGGAGGAGTGGCAGGAGGAGCGACTGCTGCCGCAAGGATTCGCAGATTAGACGAGAAGGCGGAAATTGTTGTGTTTGAACGTTCGGGATATATTTCCTATGCAAATTGTGGACTGCCTTATTATATTGGAGATGTGATTATGGATTCGGAAGAGCTGACGCTTCAGACTCCGGAGAGCTTTTTCTCACGTTTTCGGATTAACATGAAAGTTCATCATGAGGTTACTGCTATTCATCCAGAAAAAAAATCAGTTTTTGTAAAGAATCTAGAAAGTGGGGAAGAATTTGAAGAGACTTATGATAAGCTGATTCTTTCTCCCGGTGCAAAACCTGCGCAGCCGCGGTTGCCTGGCGTCGGTATTGAAAAACTGTTCACTTTGCGTACGGTAGAAGATACTCTTCGTATTAAAGAGTACATCAATCAGAATCATCCTAAATCGGCAGTTCTGGCTGGCGGTGGTTTCATTGGACTGGAACTGGCTGAAAATTTAAGAGAACTGGGCATGGACGTAACGATTGTACAGCGTCCGAAACAGCTTATGAATCCATTTGATTCAGATATGGCTTCTTTTATTCACAGTGAAATGCGTAAACATGGTGTGGTTCTGGCTCTTGGCCATACGGTAGAAGGATTTGAAGAAAAAGACGGCGGCATAGATGTTCTGCTGAAAGATGAGAAGCCTCTGCATGCAGATATGGTAGCGCTGGCTATCGGGGTTGTTCCAGATACACAACTTGCGAAAGAAGCTGGTATGGAATTGGGAATGAAGGGCAGTATTGTAGTTAATGACCGTATGGAAACTTCTGTCCCCGACATTTACGCTGCAGGTGATGCAGTTCAGGTGAAGCACTATGTGACCGGGCAGGATGCTTTGATTTCTCTGGCGGGGCCAGCTAACAAACAGGGGCGGATTATTGCAGATAATATCTGCGGCGGCGACAGTCGGTATCCGGGCAGCCAGGGAAGCTCCATTATAAAGGTCTTCGATATGACTGCCGCTGTGACTGGAATTAATGAGACAAATGCCCGTAAATCTGGTCTGGATGTCGATACGGTTGTTCTTTCTCCTATGAGCCATGCAGGATACTATCCCGGCGGCAAAGTCATGACCATGAAAGTGGTCTTTGAAAAGGAAACGTATCGTTTGCTGGGCGCTCAGATTGTGGGATACGATGGTGTAGATAAACGTATTGATGTGCTTGCCACTGCTATTCACGCAGGACTTAGGGCAACACAGTTAAAAGACTTGGATTTGACCTATGCGCCTCCTTATTCTTCTGCAAAGGACCCTGTAAATATGGCGGGCTTTATGATTGACAATATTTCTAAAGGTATCCTGAAGCAGTGGTATTTGAAAGACGTCGATAGTCTGCCCCGCGATGGAAGCGTAACTTTGTTGGACGTCAGAACAGTTGCCGAATATGACGGAGGACACATAGAAGGATTCCGAAATATTCCGGTGGATGAGCTTCGGGAGCATCTGGATGAGATTGAAAAAACAAAGCCTGTTTATGTGATTTGTCAAAGCGGACTCCGAAGTTATATTGCCGCTTGTATTCTGGAAGGAAATGGATATGAAGTCTATAATTTCTCCGGTGGATTTCGCTTTTACGATGCAGTAATACATGACAGTTGTCTTATTGAAACAGCGACCGCCTGTGGATTGGAGCGATATTAATATGAAAAGCATCCATGCTCCTGAGAGGGGGATGGATGCTTTTTTCATATTTTAGATAGTTTTCCTGTCTGGATTCAGAAGAAAGAACAATATGGTTCTGAGAGTATTTTCTCTGCAGGGTGTTTCACTTACAGATGATAGACACTTTTTCTATACCGCTGTAATTCTTCTTCACTGACGTTTCCAATAATTTCATCAAGAAATGACAGTAGCTTTTCTCTGTCTTTTGGCAAATGCCCGTGAAACTGAAATGCATTGGAAGCTCCCATTGCGGCAAAGATTGTAGGTATCTGCAAATTTTCGATAAGCGTCCGTACTTCTTTGTATTTTTCAACTTCTCCTTCTTCCTGCCAGTTCCCACGCCGTATTTCGGCATAAAGTTCGGAATCGGGATAAATTGTAAGCATATTTGCCCCGATGAGTGTAGGATGTATCTGGTTGCATATATCAGCCGTCAATTTTGCTCCAATCTCTCCACGACCTGCCCCAGAAATACTTACCAAATAAAAGAAACTGTAGTGAATGCCTGCTGCATCTAATCTCTGGCATTGCTCTATGATGTCGGCAGAAGTATATCCCTTGTTCATAAACCGCAGAGCTTCATCATCTCCTGTTTCAATTCCTATTGTCAGGCCGTCATATCCTAAAGCCTGCAACTTGGCAAGTTCCTCATTGGATTTCTGGGTAACATCTGTAATCCTTGCAAATGAGCCGATAGATTTTATTGATGGCAGATACTTGTGAATTAGCTCTGCAATCGCAGCTAATTTGTCATAGGACAAAACAAATGGGTTAGCCCCTGTTAGAAACGCTCGACGGATATGCCCGTTGTTCCAACCTTTTGTTGACCTTTTAACCTCCCGCAAATCACACTCAATATCCTCCAAAGGGGACATTCTGAAATGGAACGGCAAATCATTATACAAGGTACAAAACTTGCATTTATGATGCGTACAGCCTGCCGTTACCTCTAATAAAAGTGATGCCGCTTCATACGGCGGTCGCCAAATTGTTCCTGTGTAGTGCATAACCATATCTCCTTTCCACATTCCCGCACTGTTTTTTGTAAATACAGGTAAACATGCAGGTGGTTTTTTGTAATTTATACTAATTATACTTTTGTACAACTATTTTACAAGTACTGTACTTTTTTGTAGTACCTAATTGATAGATGTACATTTTAAAAGATGTGTGTTACACTGTTTTAGAAAGCAATTTGGTAAATAGTCAAGAGTTATTTTAAAAAGATTTTCAGGGAAAAGGGTAACCTTAATAAACCTACGGCTTGTTTCTCAAAAAAGACGTAAGTTA
>CAJSZQ010000004.1 GCA_910574185.1 Lachnospiraceae bacterium | reverse complement strand
CTTGTTTGCTGACGAGGCTGGCATTGAAGGTTTTTATATCTTTTAAGCCGCATCGTCTTATCGTCATACCCAGACAAAAGTTTATCTAACATACGTTCAGCAAACTTTTGTTCTTTTTTTGGTACTCCAAAATCGCAATTTCCTATAAAGCAAAAAAAGAATGCGCGTAGGCACATCCTTAATATAAATTTCCATACACTCTCCGATCCCTCACTATCAGAATAATACAAAGCAGCACAATAAACATCCCTGTTGCCAGAACCGTCTTCCAGGCCCCCTCGGACGCCCTGGCCTGATAGATAAACCCTATCATCATCTGATACCCACCGGCTATTCCGGTCCGCATGACATCTGCCAAGCCGTTGATTCTTCCTCTGTGGCTGGCCGGCATCCGGTTGGTCAGATAAGGTCTCTCTGCAAGAACATTAAAGATTTCCCCCCAGGTTAAAACAATTATCGCCACATAATAGAATGGGATTCGTCCTGCCGACAGCCAGAATACGGCAAATCCCGACAGTAAAAGCAACTGTCCAAACATTGTCTTTACCGACTCCGGCACTTTAGAAAACATTCTGGTAATTAACGGTGTAAATATAACAACACTTATACAGTTTACACTGGTGATAGAGCCAAAAATCACAGAACTGCTCTCCCCATGCAGCCTTGCCAAATCTAAGGGCATCAGAAAATTATACATCTGATAAACGGCGTAATAACCGCTTACCGCCAGAATATAAAGCACAATCAGCTTATTCTCCATAAGCACACTCCACAGGCTCTCTCCCTTACGCTCAGCCTGATACACTGCCCTGCTGCTGGTATCCTTCACCAAAGTAATATCATTGATTAGGAAAAAAATCAATCTTCTGACTCAGAATCAGGGTGAGCATCGGCTGAATCATCGAACCCATAGATGTGACCAGACCGCCAAAACAAAGGATATAATTTTCTCTCCGAAGCCCCTTATACTGTGATAATAAATTCATAACTTCTCCAACTGCAATTCCTGAATATTGAATATTATTTAAAAACAAAGGATACTACCCAGAAAATAAGCAAGCGAAACATTCGGTTATTTCGCGTTAGCCATATTAAAACAAATTTTAATAAATACACTCTGGATATTACCAAGAAAAAGACTGCTGCACCTGAGATAATCTATTCCCCGATTACAGCAGTCCTTCCGACTATTATACCTTATTGAACATTAGCAGTCCAATAAGTATAGCTTATAAATCATACCTATTCAATTACTTTTTCAACGGACTCTCGCCGAATACCTTCTTGTATCTGCCAATCAGATACAGCGTAGCAAGTACCTGAATCGCTGCAAGCACAAACATCAGCACCATCAGTGTATAAACTGCCTTGCTCTCGCCAGAGATAATCGTCAGTCTTCCTACGATAACAGGCATCAGATAAGAAGCCGCGCCCATGAAGGTATAGTAAATACCTGTGTTACGTCCCTTCGGTCCCGGAACAAATTCCTGTACAACAGAAAGGCCTGTCTGAAGAGCGCCGCCTGCACATCCAAAACCTAACAGAAGAATTGCTACATATACAATAGCTACCTGATGGATGAAAAGCACGCCAAGCAGTGCGACTGCTGTCATCAAAGAGTCGATAATGAGCACCTTCAATGGATGCCATTTCAGCTTACTCATCATCACAGCCCAGAATGCAACAGCTACAATAGAGCCAACCTGATACATGGTTGTAAAGGAAGCAGCCTGCATCTCTGACAATCCGCAGTATGCGAGACCAAACGCCTTCGTATACTGCTGAGCGCCGTACATTACAGCCATTACGAGGAATGCATAGAAGTATGTAAGTAACTTTGTAAAGCCGCCTGGCGCAACCAGAAGTCTTGCCTTCGCCGCGTCAATCTCAGCCTGGTCAGCCTTCTTGCCGCCTTTGCCTCCTACCTTCGCTTTCTCGTCGTCATATACGAACTTCGCCATACATGCCAGAACAAGAACTACAACCGAAAGCACCAGAGGAAGTATTACGTTTATCTGTAAATTTCCTGTAGCTACGCAGATAATCGGGTAGAAGATACTGGAAGCTGCAACGAAGAACTTAATCATAATCAAAGCAGTACCTGGCGCTGCCGGATATGCTTCCTGTACAGCCGGGTATCCGGATGCATCCCAGAAACCAGAGGTAGCCACACCAGCCATCAGACCTGCAAATGCCGCCAATGTTGCATTCGTTGTCATCAGCATTGTTGCAAAACAAACGATATAGAGCGCAGCTCCGCCAATCATCAATTTCTTACGTCCTACGCGGTCGGAAATCTCTCCGCCAATCCACACAGATATAAACTTACCAAAACCAGTCCATGCAATTGCTGTTGAAACAGCGGCAGCTCCTGCCGCATATGCAGCCGATTCCGGATCAGACATATCAAATCCCCACTTAAGTGCAAAGTTTACCTGATTCTGTGAAAAGATCAGCGCCTGCATACCATGCGTCAGATATGCCATGTAGACAGTGACCATAGAAAGGATATACTTTTTTGCCTTCATTTCTCATTTCTCCTTTTCTTAACTTTTTATTAACTTCGTTAAATAAATAATAATCAATTTCGTACAAAATGTCTAATAGGTTTCCCACTCATTATTTATTCATTTTCTCTATATGTTAATGTTCACAGGGTATCTGTCCTGCCCGCAAAGCTTTGGCACAGGAAGCAGGCCAGATACCCTGTGAACATTAACTCCTATACTTAATCCAAGGGCGGTAAATCTCTTCTCCGTCTACGTCGAAATTGTTCTAGCCGTTTTCCCGGACTGTGTTGGAAAGAGACCTTCCGCCCCCGAATTACATCATATTTTACACCTAAAGGCGCTCCGTTTTGGCCATTCAGCCTTTTCAATAAAGCATACCCAGGGAGCACCCGCTATGGCCATTCGGCACTTTCAATCAGGTGCGATTATTCTCGTAACAGTTATTTTGCCTGTTCAGCCTGGAATTTCTGATACTCTTCTACCGGCATCTCTTTTCCCGTATACAGCTCATAATTCACTGCTCCCTGCCATAACAGCATACCCTTGCCGCCGATTGCCTTTGCGCAGCCGGCCGCCTCTGCGTCCAGAATCAGTTTTGTCTTTTCTGGATTGTATACGGTATCGGCAACAACCAAATCTTTTCTGAGAAGCGCTGTATCAATCAGAGAGATTCCCTCCTGCGGCTTCATGCCTACAGATGTTGCATTTACAAGGATATCGCAGGCTTTTATCGCCTCGGCAAGCTTCTCTGTTTCTTCAAGCTTTGTAACCGTTACTTTACATTCCGGACACTCTTTTGCAAGTTTCTCCATCGTATTCTCTGCCCTTGCATAGAACTCATCGTCTCTGTTGAAGATAGCCACCTCAGCTACGCCGTCCAATGCAGCCTGTACCTGAATTGCCGTAGCAGCTCCGCCTGCTCCCAAAACAACCATCTTCTTACCCTTTACTTCTACGCCGTTGATTGCCAGATTCTTGAAGAATCCAACGCCATCTGTAATATCACCGAATAATTTACCGTCTTTATTTACAAATACGTTGCAGGCGCCGATAATACGGGAAGCCGGCGACAGCTCATCCATCAGCTCTGCTGCAATGTTCTTGCATGGCATCGTGAAGTTTCCACCTCTTAAATTCCAGAGCTTAACGGTGTCAAGCGTCTGTTTCATGCCGTCAATATTAACGTCAAACGCCATATACGCCAAATCCAGCCCGTCATGCTGAAAACAGAAATTATACATTGCCGGAGACCCGGAATGTCCTACCGGCGTTCCAAAAAGTGCCAAAAGACCTGTATGTCCGTTAATTCTTTTTTCCATCTCAATTTCCTCCTTAAACGACAGCCTCCTATTAAATTCAGCTATCCTTATTTTCATTCTGCAAAAATCTCATGAATATGCAGACTCCTGCAGAATGAACTTTTCTTCATAACTTTATCTGTTACAGCTTCATAGCGGCATCGTATGCCTCTTTGGTTGCGTCAAGCGCACGACGCGCTCTTGTAGCGTCGCCTACCACATGTACCTCTGGTACGATTGCACGAATCTCATCGGCAAAATCATAGACAACTTCCGGTCCTTCCCTGTGTGTATACCGGGAACTAAAGCCCATAGAAAGCACTACCGTATCAAATCCCCTTGCCTCATAAAGAGTCTCGTCAGACTTGTCGGCCGCATTCTTATAACTTACGCCGTCCGCGAAAATCTCGGATACCGCCGCGCTTGTAATCTGCTCAATTCCATATTTCTCAAAAGCTTCCATCAGGAAAACTCTATGCTCATGGATAACATCCGGGCCGATTGCATCACGCATCTCAATGATGGATACCTCATGACCCTGTTCCGCTAAAAATTCTGCCGTCTCTGCGCCGACCATTCCGCCGCCTACTACTAATACCTTGTGTCCTACTGGACGGTTCCCTTCCAGACAGTCAATGCCATGAACGATTTCAGGACTTGTAATACCTTTGATAAATGGAAGAATCAATGTTTCGGAACCGGTAGCCAGAACCACTGCATCCGGTGTATCAGCCTTCAGCATATCAGCGGTAACCTTCGTATTCATCTTAATTGTAACGCCAGCCTTCTCACATTTCACAACGTAACTTCTAATCATACCTGTAATATCGCCTTTTCCCGGCGGATATGCAGCCAGTCTCATATTGCCGCCCAGTTTATCTGTCGCTTCAAATAACGTAACGTCATGTCCGCGTCTCTTTGCGGTATATGCGGCGCACATACCTGCAACACCGCCGCCGATAACATAGACTTTCTTCGGCTTCTCTGCCATCTTGAACCCTTCTGACTCCCGGCCAAGTTTCGGATTAGTCAGGCAGCATACCGGATTGCCCTGATACATATTAGCGACGCAACCCTGCAGACAGGCGATACAAGGAGTCATATCCTCTAACCTCTCTTCCTGGGCCTTCTTTGGCATATGAGGATCAGCCAGCGACTGACGGCCAAACGCAACCAAATCAGCCTTGCCCTGTCTTACCATCAGCTCAGCAAACTGAGGCTCTGTATAACGGCCTACCGTAATAATCGGAATTGATACAGACTTCTTGATATTCTCCACAAGCTCTGCTGAGAATCCGCCATGGATACCTGTCGGCGCCCACATATATTCATCTTTTAAATGTACGGCACGGGAAACATGTAACGCGTCAACGCCGCAGTCCTCCAGATATGCTGCAATAGCGCACATATCATGATTATCCAAACCGCCGAACATATCCTCTGTACTGTTGATACGAGCAAGAACGGCAATCTTTCCTTCTGTTCTTGCCTTAACTTCTTCTACAATCAGGCGGGAGAACCGCATTCTGTTCTCGAAGGAGCCGCCGAACTCATCAATACGCTTATTGGTTCTTGGCGACATGAAGGAATTTACCAGATAACCATGAGCCATATGAATCTCCACCGCGTCGACACCGGCCTTCATGGCGCGAACAGCCGCTTCGCCGTAGCCCTTTACTAACTGATATACTTTCTCTGTTGAAACCTCTTTCGGAATATCCTTCTTTTCAGAAGCCTGAATGGAAGTAGCCGCCTCGATAGGAGCTCCTGCATTCTTTGCATTTCCTTCCGGACCTGCATTCTGAAGCTGAATGGAAAGACATCCGCCCTCAGCGTGAACCGCGTCGGCAATCTTTTTCAAACTTTCGATACTGTTGTCATTGTACAGACAAGGTTTTCTCGGTCCGCCTTTTGCCCCCTCATGTACAACGGTAGCTTCAATCGTAACCAGACCAAACTGTCCTTTTGCACGCTCTGTATAGTATGCAAGAGACTGGTCTGACCATGTTCCGTCTGTATTTGCAAAGTTATTGCCCATCGGTGGAACAACGAAACGGTTCTTTACTGTCATAGGTCCAATCTGAATTGGAGAAAACATATTCTTGAATTTCATCTCTTTTTTCCTCTCTAATTTTTAAATCCCGCATCTTCCTGGCATTTTTCGTTTATTTTTTAACGCATGTTTAAAAATACACTTCGGACTTATCTTTCAATGTATCCCCCAAAAGCTTACGCTTTCTACATTTCTTCAAAAGATAAGTCCGTAAATTTTAAATTCTAACGCATTAGTCCTCTAAAAGCTCCGGCCATGTCTCTGCAAGGACTTTCTTTGTATTTTCAAATGTATATGTAGCAGCCTCTTTTAATCCGCGGCCAAGAATCTCATCGGAAATAACCTCAACGCCTACTGCCTTTGGATCTACGCCCGCTTCTTTAATCATCTTAACAAATCCTGCCGTATCCTTTGCGCCTGTTCCCGGAGCAAGACGGTCATGCATAGACTCGTCTCTCAGGATGGAAACTGCGTATGGTCTCTCGTATGCGTCATTAATCTGGATAGCTACGGTCTTTTCCGCCTGTTCCTTTGTCAGAATGTCATACGGCTGATTTGCTCTTACCCAGTGCCAGGTATCTAAAATCAACGCTGCGTTCTCAGCGCCGGAAGCCTTCACAACCGCCCATGCTTTCTCAAGGTTCGGAAGTCCGGAGTACGGCATCGGCTCAACACCGATTACTCTCTTTCCTGCTCTGTGACATAATTCTTTTAACTTCTGAGCGGTATGCTCTACAGAATAATTCTCCATCAGGCCGCAGTTGATATGATTTACACCAAAGAGGTCGCACATATGGAAACACATCTGCTCTTTATATTTTTGCTCATAAGAACGATTGTCTTCTGCCCACTGAACGATATATTCAACCTCTGTACACTTCATTCCATGCTTGTCAAGGATTGCAAGAATATCCTCGTCAAAGAGCCCTTCATTCAACGCGTCAACATAGGTCTCTGCACGAAGTCCGATTCCGTCATACCCCGCCTCCTTAGCAGCGATTACACGATCCTCAAATTTACACTGATCTCCCAGTGTCCATGAACTAATTGTAATTGGATGTTTTTTTGACATTGCTCTGTTCTCCTTCCACTTGTTAAAATCAAACATTTTTTCGTAAATATTTCCGTCCAATCTTGTTATATTTACTATGCTATAATTATAATCTATCGTTAAATTAAAAACAAATTGTAAATATAGCACGAACCAATAGATTTTCTTTATAGTTTATGATAAAATTATAACCATACAAATGAGAAGGAGGAGCATTATGAATTTGTATCATTTACGCTATTTCGTAACGCTGGCCCATCTGGAACACTACACAAAGGCTGCCGAACTGCTTTCAATTACACAGCCCAGTCTCAGCCACGCAATCTCTTCTCTGGAAAAAGAGCTCGGAGTCAAATTATTTGAAAAAGAAGGCCGTAATGTAGTCCTTACCAAATGCGGACAGGCTTTTTTAGAAGACGTTGAGCAGTCTCTGGAAATTTTAGATTCCAGCGTCAACAAGCTTCAGATGACCGGAAGCGGAGAAGGATTAATTGACATCGGGGTTCTCAGAACACTGAGTACTAATCTTGTACCGAACATTGTCCGAAGCTATCTGGATTCCCATCCAGACGGGCAGGTGGATTTCCGTTTTCACAATTCCACAGGTCTCACACCGGACATTATCACCGAACTAAAAGAACGCAAATACGATATCGCTTTCTGTTCCATGATGGACAATGAGCCGACAATTGAATTTATTCCTATTGCCAGGCAGGAACTTGTTCTGATTGTTCCAAAGGGGCATCCTCTGGAAGGAAGAGACAACATTGATCTTATAGAAGCCCTTAATTATCCTCAGATTGGATTTGCCAAACGCAGCGGATTACGGCCGATTATCGACAAGTTATTTGAACAGTGTGGCTCCATCCCGAAATATGCATACGAAGTAGAAGAAGACCATGCTGTAGCAGGACTGGTGGGCGCTGATTTTGGCGTTGCTGTTGTCCCTAATATGCCAATCCTTAATTACATGCCGGTGAACGTCATACATATTGCAACTCCAAGCTGGGAGCGCATATTCTATATGTGTACCCTAAAGAATGTATACCAGGCTCCGGCCGTCTTAGAATTTAAAGAATATGCAAAGAACCACGCCGCACTTTAGCGCAGCGTGGTTCTTTCTTTGGATGTTCTAATTCCAGGGCTTCGCCGTATGCTCCGGCTTCCCCTGCCGCATCATCAGAGCCCCGACGGCTTCCGCCGCGTCTTTCCCCTCGAACAGAACCGCGTTCACCTGCTCCACAATGGGCATATCTATGCCGTATTTCTTCCCCAGTTTCACAGCGGCCTTGGTGGAATATACGCCCTCCACTACCATCTTTACTTCATCCATGGCCTGCTGCATGCTCATTCCCTGACCGATTAGATAACCTGCTTTCCGGTTGCGGCTGTGTACACTGGCGCAGGTAACAATCAAATCGCCGACTCCTGTAAGTCCGGTGAAGCTCTCAACCGCGCCTCCCATTTTCACGCCAAGTCTGGATATCTCATGGATTCCTCTGGTAATTAACGCCGCTTTCGCGTTGTCTCCATATCCAAGTCCGTCGGCAATTCCGGCGGCTAAGGCAATCACATTCTTAAGGGAACCTCCCAGCTCCATCCCCAGCATGTCCGGGCTGGTATACACGCGGAAAAATTCATTCATAAATAACCCCTGAAGATATTCCGCCGTCTCCCTCGTTTCAGCTCCGATTACCACGCTGGTAGGCAGTTCTCTTGCCACCTCCTCCGCATGACTGGGACCAGATAACACCGCCACGTCTGCTTCCGGCAATTCTTCCTCAATCTGCCTGGAAAGGGTAAACAGAGTACTCTCTTCAATCCCTTTTGCCACATCAACAATTACCTGACCTTTCTTCACATAAGGCTTCATCTGCCTTGCCGTAGCCCGCACTACGGTAGAGGGAACCGCCATCACCAGCACATCCTTCCCCTCCACCGCCTCTTCCAAATTCCAGGTAAACTCCATATCCTCCGGCAGACGCACCCCTGGCAGCTTACTTCTATGCTCCCGCATCTCCGCCAGTTCTCTCGCTTCCTCCTCTTTATAAGACCACACTTTTACCCGATGTCCATTCTTGTGCAGCAGAAGCGCCAGCGCCGTTCCCCAGCTTCCAGCTCCAATCACTCCAACATTCGCCATATCATCAATCCCTCCTATCTAGCGTGCTGTCTGCATGATATTCCGCCAAACCTCTCCGTCTATTCGCCCGTCTGCCGCGTGGGACTTTCCAGTAGCAGCCGCTGCGCCGTCGAAAATCCGCCTTGCAGACGAACGAATATCCTGCGTAGTTTTGCCAGATATAATGCAGACAGTACACTGAACTATTTTTTTCCGACGCTTAACTTATTCTCCGTCCCATTCATAAGGCGCTTAATATTTGCCCAGTGTTTAAAAAATGCAGATACAACCAGCAGGAACGCCACCGCATAAATTTCGTATAACGGTCCTCCCTCAACTTTATAATATCCCGTCTGCCCCAATATAACCACAGAAATAAAATATACCACAACTACCACCAGAGAACCTGCCGACACATACTTGGTACTTGCCACAACCGCTGAAAAAACTGCAAGACACAGTATTACCGTCCAGCTATTGGTGGTGCTGGCAATCAGGCCGGCAGTAACCGCAATACCCTTTCCACCTTTAAATCCCATATAGAAAGGATAATTGTGTCCCAGTACCGCTCCCATACCAGTGTACATGGAAAGCACCGGCAGAATATCTTTCTGCGAATTTCGGAAAACCACACAGGCCAAAATCACCGCAAAGATACACTTGAATGCATCTCCAAAGAACGTAATTGCTCCCGCCTTAATCCCAAGTGTCCTAAGCGCATTGGTGGCTCCCGCATTTCCGCTTCCCATCTTCCTGATGTCTACTTTCTGGGTTTTACCATACAGATAGCCTGTCTGTATCAGCCCAAAACCATATCCTATCGCTATACATATCAAACGCTCTAACATTAACGCTCCTTCTCCTTTCTCTCACGAATAAAGAATTTCAAAGATGTGCCCCTGAAGCCAAAAGCCTCTCGAATCCGATTTTCCAGATATCTGGTATAGGAAAAATGCATCAGTTCTTTATCATTTACAAAGACTACAAATGTAGGCGGCTTAACCGACACCTGCGTAATATAATACAGCTTCAGTCTTTTTCCCTTATCCGACGGAGGCTGCTGCAAAGCCACTGCCTCCATCATAATCTCATTCAGTACGCCGGTAGCCACCCGGAGCGTCTGATTCTCAATCACCATATCAATCTTGTCAAATAACTTCGGCAGTCTCTGCCCTGTCTTTGCCGACACATACATAATTTCCGCATAAGGCATAAAAGACAGAATCTCTCTGACTTTGTTTTCATATTCACGCATGGTTTTGTCATTCTTCTCTATGGCGTCCCATTTATTTACCACAATGACGACGCCTTTGCCTCTTTCATGAGCAATTCCCGCAATCTTGGCATCCTGCTCTGTCACACCCTCCGAAGCGTCAATCACAATCAGAACTACATCCGCCCGCTCCACTGCCGTCACCGTACGAATTATACTGTATCTTTCCAAGTCTTCTTTAATCTTGCTCTTTCTCCTTAAACCTGCCGTATCAATAAATATATACTCTTTTCCATTGTGAGTAATTTCTGTGTCAATGGCGTCCCGGGTGGTTCCCGCAACATCCGACACAATTACACGCTGCTTTCCCAGCAGCTTATTCACAATCGACGACTTACCCACATTCGGTTTCCCAACAATCGCAACTCTCGGCCGCTCGTCCTCTTCTTCCTCTTCCGAACGCTCCGGAAAATGCGCGATTACTTGATCAAGCATATCCCCGATTCCCAACCTAGAAGCGGCGGACACCGGCGCTGGGTCCCCAATTCCCAGATTATAAAATTCATATACATCCGGCATGAATTTCTCAAAATTGTCCACTTTATTTACCACAAGAACGACTGGTTTCCCCGATCTGCGAAGCATGTCCGCCACCTTGGAATCAGCGTCCACCAGTCCCTGCCTTACATCTGTAATAAAAATAATCACATCCGCCGTATCAATGGCAATCTGTGCCTGCTCCCTCATCTGTGACAATATAATATCTTTACTCTCAGGTTCAATACCGCCTGTATCAATCAGTGTAAATTTGCGGTCCAGCCAGTTTACATCCGCATAAATGCGGTCTCTTGTAACACCCGGAGTATCTTTCACAATCGAAATCATCTCTCCCGCCAATCCGTTGAACAACGTAGACTTCCCCACATTCGGTCTGCCAACGATGGCCACCACTGGTTTTCCCATAAATTTCCTCCCTCTTCTTAATTTCCGTTATAGTTCACTGGGTAGCCGGTTTGCCCGGAAAGCTTCGGTATAGGGAGCGGGGCAATTTAGAGACGCTTTTAATGGAGGTGAAATCACTGCTTACATAATCTTAGAAACGAAGGCATTCCTGAGTTTCTTAGATTATGTTGGCAGAGAGTTCACTGGAATGTTGTCTCGCCCCGCTTCCTATACCGAAGCTTTCCGGGCAAACCGGCTACCCAGTGAACTATAACAATTTCTACTGTAGTATAACACATTTCTTTCGATATGGTTGACCTTTTTTAGTAAAAAGTGGTATAAATAATATAGATACTTTTTCAATATATTAACTATATAGGAGACACGTATGACAAATATTAAGAATTTAGAGCAGGCAGTACCGGTTGCTCCACTAAAGATCGCCGCGCTGGAAAGCTGCAAAGAGCTAGGAAAGAAAGTAAACGACCACATTCTCCAATTCCGTAAGGATGTGATAACCGATGAGCTAGATTCTCCCCTCTTTTCCTCTTATCAGTCAGATAATTATCTGATTAAGTGCAGTTGTCCGCGGTTTGGCAGCGGAGAGGCTAAGGGATATATTGGAGAATCTATCCGCGGCTCCGACCTCTTTCTGATGGTTGATGTGTGCAACCACAGTCTGACATATACAGTGAACGGCCACGTAAATCACATGTCGCCGGATGACCATTATCAGGACTTAAAACGTATTATTTCAGCCGCAAGAGGCAAGGCGCACCGCCTTACTGTTCTAATGCCCTTCCTTTACGAGAGTCGTCAGCACAAGCGTACGAAGCGCGAATCTTTGGACTGTGCGTTGGCGCTGGAAGAATTGACCTATATGGGAGTCGAGAACATCATTACTTTCGACGCTCATGACCCTCGCGTACAGAATGCTATTCCGTTAACTGGCTTCGATAATTTTTCACCGCAATATCAATTTATCAAAGCGCTGCTTCGGGCAGAACCAACTCTTAAGCTTGACAAAGACCATCTCCTGATTGTAAGTCCCGACGAAGGAGCTATGCACCGGGCGGTTTACATGTCTAATGTTCTCGGCGTAGACATGGGCATGTTCTACAAGAGACGCGACTACTCTACCGTCGTAAATGGCAAAAACCCTATCGTCGCTCATGAATTTCTGGGAACCGATATCCGGGGCAAGGATTTGATTATTATTGACGACATGATTTCTTCCGGTGAAAGTATGCTGGATGTCGCCCGTCAATTAAAGGAACGAGGCGCCGGACGCGTGATTGTATGCACCACTTTCGGATTATTCACAGACGGCTTCGACCGATTTGACGAATACTATAACAAAGGTTACATTAACCGGGTTATTACCACCAACCTTACCTATCTGCCGTCCATTGCTTATGAGAAACCTTATTTTATAGTGGCAGATATGAGTAAATTCATTGCCCTAATCATAGAATCACTGAATCATGATATGTCCATCAGCAGCGTGCTGAATCCGACGGATAAGATACACGCTCTGCTAGAAAGGCAGCGCAAAGAATTTGAATAAGAAAAAACGGCGGACAAACACTTTTTAAACTTGTGTTTCATCCGCCGTTATTTTTCATTCCGTCTATATCCAAGCCTGTACCCGGATTTAGATTCTACAATCCTCTGCAACTATTTATTCAGGGATTCTTCCTGGAGCCTGTCAAGTTTTTCCATACACTCATCTACCGATTGTCCGTTCAGCAAATCCCGAACAAGCAGACAGGTATTTCCCCACTGTTCCAGCTTCATGCCAGCGTTAGAGCCAAGTACGTATACTCCTTCACTCACCTTATCATCCAATGGCTTTAATGCGGGAATGCAGTCTACATGCACATTTTTTGAAGGAGAAATCACCTTGTTTATCTCTGCATACATCCGGAGAGCTTCATCCGATGTAATATGATTCAACACATTCATCGTATCCTCCAAATGTTCTGCCTTAGCTCCTACCCCATATCCCGACATAGCCATTACCGGCATCTGACCTCTGTTGCTTGGGAATCCAATCACCTTCAGTTCAAAATCCGGATTTCCATATGCCGTCTCTGCATTGGCTGCTCCCCAGTAGGCCATAACAATCGGCGTTTTCTGATTTAGGAAATCCGGCCCTTCTCCTTCAATCGCTTCATGGGTATACGCTGTTTTGGCGTCAATATACCCTTTATCTATCATTTCCTGCAAATATTCAAAACCCTCTCGCATATAATCGCTGTATTTTCTTTCTCCATTATTGAGAGCCTCAATCTCTGCCTTTGTATTGCCTCCGTTATATAAATCCGAATATCCTATAGCAAAGACAAAACACTCCAGCCACCACCGGTTAGCTCCAATTGGCGTTTCGATTCCATTCTCCTTAAACACCCTGCAGCATTCCATTAACTCCTCTGGCGTCTTCGGCAGTTTTAATTTATACTCGTCAAACATATCCTTATTCACAAATAAACCGTAAACTACTACTTCCTGTGGAATCGCTACCAGTTTTCCGTCTACCGTATTCGATAGCTTCACGACTTCTCTCAAATTCTCTACATTTTCAAGTCCTGATAAATCTTTCAGTTTCCCCTCGGCGCCCAAAACCTGAATGGTATCTGGATTCAACAGGTACAAATCATCCATGTTATTGCGTCCCCGGCCAAGCACTACGTCATCATAAGTCTTTTCTTTATAATTTTCCGCGGTATAGGTTCTGTATTCCACAGTCAGTCCAAGATCTTTTTCCGCTTCAGCAATCGTAAGATCAAAAGCTGTCCTGGCAATATTATCCGCATTCGGATTTGACTTCTCCATGGGACCGAACAGATTAACAATCTTTCCCTCGCTCTGCTCTTCATCCACCAGATTCTCGCTTGGATCATGTCTTCCCCCACATGTCGTGACCGAAAATGCAGTAATCCCAGCCAGCCAAATAACCGCCCACTTTTTGATTATTTTTTCCCTGCTCTTTTTCACACCTTTTTCCTCCCATTAAATTAATTCATTCAGTGTTTTCTTTAACAGTTCCATATTAATCGGCTTTGAGATATGGGCATCCATCCCTGCTGTCAATGCATCCTTCACATCCTCTGCAAATGCATTAGCCGTCATCGCAATAATCGGTATTGTTCTGGCGTCCTCCCGCTCCAGCAATCGAATCTTTCTTGTTGCATCATAACCGTTCATCTCCGGCATCTGAACATCCATCAATATCGCATCAAATTCACCGGGCGCAGAACAGTCGAAACGCTCCAGAGCAAGTCTGCCGTTTTCCACAATCACACAAGACACTTCTTCAATGTCCAAAAGTTCCTCCAAAATCTCTGCATTAATCTCATTATCTTCTGCTACAAGAAGATGTCGTCCTCTTAAACTTTCCTGACCTTTTTTGTCTGAATTTTTCTCCTCTCCAATCTGCTTACTCTGCATCTCCAGAATCTTTTCTTTAAACGCTGATACAAAGAACGGTTTGGCCAGAAATTCGCAATTCTCCGTCTGAAGAACCTCTTCTCTCACCTCATCTCCATCATATGCTGTCAGGAAAATAATTGGTACAGAAACCGGCAAAAAGGATCGAATACTCTTTTCTGTCTCCACTCCATCCATTCCAGGCATTTTCCAATCAAGTAAAATAAGATCATAACCTTTTCCTGAACTTGACGCATCCTTAATGAATTGAACAGCCTCCTCGCCACCCGTAGCTGTATCCACAAAAATCCCCACGTCTTTCATTAACATCTGTATTCTCTTACAGTTCTCCGGCTCGTCATCCACTGCCAGAATCCGAGTTATTCCACTCCGTTTCCAGAATTCTTCATCCGTCTGCCCGTCTGGTATGCGAAGTTCCAACTCCACCCTAAAAAGGCTGCCTTTCTTCTCTTCACTAAACACCTCGATTCGTCCGCCCATAAGCTCCACAATATTCTTTGTGATAGCCATGCCAAGCCCCGTACCCTGAACTTTATTGGTGGTACTGTTCTCCGCTCTTGTAAATGCGTCAAAAATAACTTCCAGATATTCCGGCGACATCCCGTAACCGTCGTCCTCCACCTCAATCCGAATGTGCTCATACTGACTGGAATGCTGCTTCAATCCGATAATACGAAACCAGATATTACCTCCCTCCGGCGTATATTTTACTGCATTTGAAAGAAGATTAATCAATATCTGATTAATTCTGGTCTCATCCCCTACCAAATATTCATGTTTTATTCCCGTTACAGAAACGTCAAAACTCTGCTCCTTCGCTTTTGCCATGGGGCGGATAATTGCATCCACAGAAGAAACCAGATTCTTAAGGGTAAATTCACCAAGCGTTAATACAACCTTTCCACTTTCAATCTTAGAAACATCCAGTACGTCGTTAATCAGACTAAGAAGATGCTGACCGGAGGCTGTTATCTTTCTGGTATACTCCCTTACTCGGGCTGGATTATCCGCGTCCTTTGCAAGCAGCGTCGTAAATCCCAGAATAGCATTCATGGGGGTACGGATGTCATGGGACATATTCGACAGGAACGTAGTTTTGGAATTACTTGCAATCTGCGCAGCCTGCAGCGCCTCTGCAAGCTGCCTGTTATGTATCTCCCGTTCTTCTTCCCTCTCCTTTCTGATTCTGTACTGTTGCTTCTGATTCAGATAAAAGAGAAGACAACAAAGGAAAAATGCCGTCAGCATGACAATCACAACAATCAGAATATTCTGATTCACCGAACGTCCTTCCTGCTGTATTGCTTCAATCGGTACATAGCCGATTAAATAAACAGAGCCGTCATTAACCGACCACATAAAAATCAGAGAATCTCTATCCCGGATATCATGGTAAAACATGATATTTTTCCCATTTTTCACGCTCTCCGTTATCTTCTTATGAACATTCGATTCAAGAATATTATTGGCCCGGTAAAAATCCTCCAGGTTCAGATGTCCTGCGTTTCTCTCACCCGCTCCTTTTGGCTTAAGAACAAGTCTCTCACTCTTTGCATCCATAATATAAAGCATTGCGCTGTCGTTATAAAATCCTCCCGGCAGAGTTTTCTCGAAAGAATCATAAATATATTCTATATAAAGCGTTCCCAACTCCTGTTTCCCTTTCGCCACAGGACATTTCATCGTATACGCCCAAGTACCCATATCATTAACATAAGAGCCGGAAATAGGAAGTCCATCTACTGTCTTCCCAGATGAAAAGTCCAATCCTTCCTCTGAAAACGCTTCACCTGTGTTGGAAATTCCCTCCGTTTCACCAGACAAAATAAAGGACATCTTAACCATGGTCTGATTCTTCTCATAAGAACGGACAAACTCTTCTGAATCCTCCACCATTGCAATCTCCTGTGCAAGCAGCTTATGAAATTCCGCTTCTTTCTGCAAAATGGCCTCTATCGTACCTTCAATCAGGTTCAGACTCTCACTCAGATTATCAATTGCCGAAGCAGACATCTCTTCGGAAATCTTCCACGACACTGAAAATACAACTGTTCCCAGTATACAAAAAACCAAAATAAAAGATACAATCAACCTAGCGCCTTTATTTGTCTTATCTCTTTTCTTCATTTCATAACTCACCTTAATACATGATACCTGTATCTATATAAAATATAGATACTTTTTACTACCTTGTTACTTTATTTATACTATACCATTGTTATATTTTGAAGTCAAAGCTATGCTAAAAAAGGAGACACTTTGTTAAGCATCCCCTTATGGGTAACAGATAACATATTCTATCCAGACTTTATTTGTTAAAATCTGTATAAGTTTCTCCGTTCTTAAGTACGATTCCTCTGGCCTCCGCCATCTCCGTTACAGTTACAAGCTGATATCCGTTTTTAATCAGCCTTGGAATCAGTTCAATTGCCGCGTCTACCGAGGTACTATGTATATCATGCATCAATACAATATCTCCGTCATCTGCATTAGTCAGCACATTATCAATCGTCATCTGCGTGTTCATCGTCTTCCAATCCAGCGTATCTATATTCCAGAGAATCATCGGCATCCCAACGCTGGCGCTTACATGGTCGTCAATAGCGCCATAAGGCGGTCTCATAACGGTTGCAGACTGTCCGCACGCCTCTTTCAGCAATTCATTCGTTTTTCCAATCTGACCAGCTCCTCCGTCACCCTCTGCCGTAAGTTGAGGATGATTATATGAATGATTACCAATCTCACATTCCAGCTTCTTCATCCGTTTAATCTCTTTTGCATACTGCTCTACATTCTTTCCCTGCATAAAAAACGTAGCATGCGCATTGTACTTTTCCAGTACGTCTAAAAGCTCGCCGGTCCGCTCGCCAGGACCGTCGTCAAAAGTCAGAGCCATCATCGGCTTATCCGGATCAATCTTACTCTCCCTTGCAACCAGCTTTCCGTCGTCGTCAAATTCACAGGCAGACGAGCCAACCTGCTTCTTTCCTGTCATCATAAGACCATCGTCGTCAAAACAGTACAGTTCTCCGTCAAATTCCATCCAGCCGGTTGCCATCGTACCATTCGGATTTAAGTAACACTTCCCTCCATCTTTCTTCTTCCAGGTATCCTTCTCCATAATACCCTTCTTGGTAAAATGATACCGCTGCCCATTGATATCCTGCCATCCAGTTACCTTTTTACCGTCCTCGCCAAAATAATACTGCTTTCCCTTATAATTTACAAAGTCATTCTTCACATATGAGCCGTCATAACGCCGGAACTTATCCTTCTTCCATTCTCCGATTTTATTCTTAACCTTAAGCGTGCCGTCCGAAACAGTAAGGTAGACGATATCCGCCCACTTATTCTTAATCGAATCCGCCAAATCTCCCGTAAATTCCAGCTTAATTGGAAAACTGCCTTCCTTTTTCCCATCTGCTTCACAGGTCAGGCTGACCCCGTCTCCCATATTCAGCCTCTGCACCAAATCTTTCACCCTGTACCCAGAAGATTCCTCAAGAAGAAGCTCCTGCTGTCCCTCCGGACATCTGGCCGTAACCGTCATAGCAGGAAGAGCTTCGTCCTGCAAAATCTCCGTATCATTCACCGACAGCGTAATCTGCGCGCTGGTGTCCTTCCCGCTGGCAGACGCCATCTGCACAAAAAGTATCACAAACAAGAACAAAATCCCAGCCCCGGCAAACTTGATTTTCCCCTTGTCAAACCTCGCCTGATTCAGCGTCGTCTTACCTGACATTGCTTTATCCGCCGCTGTTCGACGAGATACCAGCCCGCCCGCCGCCTTTCCATCCAGCGCCGCTATATTCAGTTTCGCCTTCTTTTTTCGTCTTCCTCTGTGATACTTCTTCTTATTCATTCGTACTCTCTTTCCTTTTTTGTATCTTTTATCATATGCCAAATCATCCCAGAAAAGCTAGACTAAATATTCTCGGACAATCTGACAAAAGTATAACACTTGCTCCTGTTATATTCAAGAATGTAAAATAAATCTTCAGAAATTTCCGTAACAGTTCAGCCTTCCGGCTTCACTGTTACGGAATCCGCCCATTTTAAAGTTTGCCTGCGGCAAAGGGGCGGATTCCTGGCTACTCAGGTTCATTGGCTGCTAACTGCGCGGCAAACGCGCAGTTGCAGGCTGAACTGTTACAAATTTCCATCCACTAAGTTACAATTCGCATATCTGCGTCCGCCCACAGATATGCGAATTATAACGCCGCTAATTTAGTACCCTTACCCGCAGAACACCTTTGATTCCCAGCAAATCGTTGGTAACCGTTTTCGGAATATTAGAATCCACATCTATCATGGTATAGGCATAACCGCCCTTGCTTTTATTCGTCATATCGGCAATATTCATATTATCCTTCGACAGGACATTGGAAAACTGTCCAATCATATTAGGAATGTTCTGATGAAGAATGGTAATTCGCTTATTCTCTCCTGGGTGTCCCATATCACAGTTGGGATAATTTACCGAGTTTTTGATGTTGCCGTATTCCAGATAATTGCGCATCTCCTTTACCGCCATCTTCGCACAGTTATCCTCAGCCTCTTCCGTAGACGCTCCCAGATGCGGAATTACAATTGCGCCCTTTACCCCTGCAATCTCCGGCGTAGGAAAATCTGTCACATAATGCTTTACTTTTCCGGAAACTAACGCGTCCACAATGGCTTCGCTGTTCACAAGAATATCTCTCGCAAAGTTCAGGACGACTACTCCTTTTTTCATAAGACCAATTGCATTCCCGTCAATCATCCCTTTGGTGCTGTCTAAGGCTGGAACGTGAATCGTAATATAATTGCACTCGCTGTATATTTCATCCACACTTCTGGCATGGCGAACGCTTCTGGATAACTTCCACGCGGAATCTACCGATACATACGGGTCATACCCGTATACTTCCATACCAAGATTCGTAGCTGCATTGGCAACCAGTACGCCGATTGCGCCCAGTCCAATCACTCCCAGTTTCTTTCCCTCCAGTTCGCAGCCGGCAAATCTCTTCTTGGCTTTCTCTGCATCTTTCGCAATGTTGCCGTCCTCTTCATTCTCCTGTACCCAATTGATACCTCCCACAATATCTCTGGATGCCAGAAGCATTCCCGCAATCACTAGTTCCTTTACTCCATTGGCATTGGCTCCAGGCGTATTGAAAACAACAATTCCCTCCTTGGCGCACCGATCTAACGGAATATTGTTCACTCCTGCCCCGGCCCTTGCAATCACTTTCAGGTTCTTACCGAAGTCCATATCATGAAGAACAGCGCTTCTTACCAGAATACCATCCGCATCCTTCGCATCGCTTACCGGCACATAATCATAGGTCAGATTTCCCAGACCCACGTCAGAAATCGCATTATAGCAATAATACTTATACATGATTACAGATTCTCCTCCTCAAACTTCCTCATAAATGCAACCAGCGCTTCCACACCTTCTATCGGCATAGCGTTATAAATACTTGCCCGCATACCGCCTACCGTTCTGTGACCTTTCAGATTCACAAGCCCGGCCGCTTGAGATTCTTTCACAAACTTCGCGTCCAGTTCCTCATCCCCTGTTATAAAGGGAACATTCATCAGGGAGCGATCCTTTTTCTCCACCGTCCCTTTGAACAGCCGACTTTCATCCAGAAAATCATAGAGAATCTTTGCCTTTCTTTCATTATATTTCTTCATTGCCTCAAGACCGCCCTGCCTTTTGAGCCACTTAAATACCTTGCCACAGATGTAGATGCCATAAGCCGGCGGCGTATTATAGAGAGACTCCGCATCCGCATGAGTCTTATATTTCAGCATGGTAGGCGTACCCTCCAACACATCTTCCATAATCAAATCCTCACGGATAATTACAATCACAACTCCCGCAGGTCCGATGTTCTTCTGGACCCCGCCGTAAATCACACCGTATTTGGTAACGTCGACCGGCTCTGAAAGAAAACAGGAAGACACGTCGGATACCAAAATCTTTCCTTTGGTATTGGGGAGTTCCTGATATTTCGTTCCATAAATCGTGTTATTCTCACAGATATATACATAGTCTGCATTCTCTGATACAGGCAAATCAGATACGTCTGGTATGTAGGAAAATGTCTTATCCTCAGAAGACGCGATTTTATTGGCCTTCCCATACTTCTGCGCTTCCTGATAGGCTTTCTTCGCCCACTGCCCTGTCACAATGTAATCTGCTTCCCCATTCTTCATTAAGTTCATCGGTATCATGGCAAATTGCTGGGACGCCCCGCCTTGCAGAAACAATACTTTATAGTTGTCCGGAATACCCAGCAATTCCCGTAAGTCTGCTTCGGCTGTTTCAATGATCTCCTTATAAGCTTTCGAGCGGTGACTCATTTCCATAACCGACATTCCCGTTCCATTGTAATCCAGCATCTCTTCCGCCGCTTCTCTAAGCACCTCTTCCGGCAGTACTGCCGGCCCCGCTGAAAAATTGTACACTCTGCTCATTCTTCCATTCCTCCATCTAACATGTATCCATGTTCCAATAATCTCCCGACCTTTTACAGCTCCTTCGTCTTCAGATCCGCCTCGTCAAAAGCCTCGCTAATCGGCGCGCCCGGCGCTACCATCGGCCATACCTTGTCATCCGAATCAATTCTACAGTCAATCACTACCGGACTCTCCATACTAAGAGCCTTCGCAAACGCTTCTTTAAATTCTTCCCTCGACGCAGCCCGGATTCCCGTTGCTCCCAACGCTTCTGCCAGCTTCACAAAATCCACCTTATCATTCAGCACTGTTGCCGAATATCTCTTTCCATAGAACAAATTCTGCCACTGGCGAACCATTCCCAGCACATGGTTGTTCATAACAACCTGAATTACCGGGATATTGTATCTGGCTGCCGTCGCTATCTCGTTCATATTCATACGGAAGCACCCGTCTCCGGCAATATTAACCACCGTTTTCTCCGGTTTTCCCATCTTCGCCCCCAGGGAAGCTCCCAGACCATATCCCATAGTGCCTAATCCTCCGGATGTAAGAAGGCTCCTTGGTTCTGTAAATTTATAATACTGAGCAGTCCACATCTGATGCTGCCCAACCTCTGTTACCACAAGGGCGTCTCCCTTTGTCTGACGGTAAATCTCCTCGACCACATAAGGTCCTGTCAGTCCCTCCGGCGAATATACCATCGGATATTTCTTCTTATATTCCTGAATCTTCGCAATCCATTCCGGGTGGCTTTGCTGCTTTAGCTTCTGATTTATCCTGGAAAGAGAAACCTTCAAATCTCCCACTATTCCTTCATGAATGATAATATTCTTATTCATCTCTGCCGCATCCACATCAAACTGCAGAATTTTAGCGCGGCTTGCAAATTTCTTCGCATTGCCGACCACCCGGTCGCTGAATCTGGCTCCCAATACAATCAAAAGGTCGCATTCGCTAACTCCGAAATTGGCCGCTTTCGTCCCATGCATACCCAGCATTCCTGTATACAGTTCATCGGTTCCCGGAAACGCTCCCTTTCCCATCAGAGAATCTGTAACCGGTGCGTCCACCTTCCTGACAAATTCAAGAATTTCTTTTGACGCTCCTGACAGAATCCCGCCGCCTCCGATAAAGATAAACGGCTTTTTCGACTTCTCAATCATTCGGAGCGCATGCTCCAAACCGGCTTCCGGAATATTCTCTGAAGGCAGTACCGGCTCAATCTTCTCCCGTCTGTAATCTGCCTTATTCGCGGTAACATCCTTCGGAATATCAATCAGAACCGGACCCGGCCTGCCCTTTTTTGCAATGACAAAAGCCTTGCGGATAGTATCGGCAAGCTGCTTTACATCCTTTACTATATAATTATGCTTGGTAATCGGCATGGTGACGCCTGCAATATCAACCTCCTGAAAACTATCCTTTCCCAGAAGCGATACTCCCACATTACAGGTAATCGCCACCACAGGAATGGAATCCATATAAGCCGTTGCAATTCCAGTTACCAGATTCGTAGCCCCCGGACCGCTGGTCGCGAAACACACGCCCACTTTGCCGGTGGCCCTGGCATAACCGTCCGCCGCATGGGCCGCTCCCTGCTCATGGGAAGTCAGAATATGGGTAATCTCATCACTGTGTTTGTACAGTTCGTCATATACATTCAGGATTGCCCCGCCCGGATATCCGAATACGGTATCTACTCCCTGTTCTTTCAGACATTCAATAACAATTTGTGATCCTGTAAGCTGCATCCTATATCCCTCTCTTATGCATTATTCTTTGGAATCTCAAGAACCGCGCCGCGATTTCCAGAAGTAACCATCGCCGCATATCTTGCCAGATATCCGGTAGTTACCTTCGGTTCCCTTGGCTTCCAGCTCTTCCTTCTCTCTTCTAATATCTCATCGGAAACATCCAACTCAAGGGACAGCTCCGGTATATTTATTTTGATGATATCGCCTTCCTCAACCAGTGCAATCGGACCGCCTACCGCCGCCTCCGGCGAAACATGACCGATAGAAGCGCCTCTGGACGCGCCGCTGAACCGGCCGTCTGTAATCAGGGCAACGCTGGAACCAAGTCCCATACCTGCAATTGCCGAAGTAGGATTCAACATCTCCCGCATACCAGGACCGCCTTTGGGTCCCTCATAACGGATTACTACCACGTCTCCCGCAACAATTTTTCCGCCCTTAATGGCCTCAATCGCATCCTCTTCACATTCAAACACTCTTGCCGGTCCCTCATGCACCAGCATCTCCTCCACAACGGCGGAACGCTTCACTACGCTTCCGTCCGGCGCAAGATTTCCCTTCAGTACAGCCAGTCCGCCTGTCTTAGAATAGGGATTCTCTATCGGGCGGATTACCTCCGGATTTAAATTCACAGCATGCCGGATATTCTCTCCTACCGTCTTTCCGGTAACCGTCATACAATCTGTATGCAGAAGTCCCAGCTTATCCAGTTCCTTCATTACCGCGTACACGCCGCCCGCCTCATTCAAGTCTTCCATATAAGTAGGACCGGCCGGTGCAAGATGGCACAGATTCGGCGTCTTCTCACTGATTCCATTTGCAAAATCAATCTCAAAATCCATGCCGATTTCATGAGCAATCGCCGGCAGATGCAGCATACTGTTGGTGGAACATCCCAATGCCATGTCAACAGTCAGCGCGTTCAGAACAGCCTTCTCTGTCATAATATCCCTTGGTCGGATACCTTTCTCGAGAAGCTCCATCACCTTCATTCCCGCTCTTTTCGCAAGGCGGATTCTCTCAGAATATACCGCAGGAATCGTGCCGTTTCCGCCAAGTCCCATACCCAGCACCTCTGTCAGACAATTCATACTGTTTGCCGTATACATACCAGAACAGGAACCGCAGGTAGGACAAGTCTTATTTTCAAATTCCAGAAGCCCTTCGTCGGAGAGACCGCCCGCCGCGTTTGCCCCAACCGCTTCAAACATACTGGAAAGACTGGTCTTCTTCCCCTGTACCCGGCCGGCTAACATGGGACCTCCACTCACAAATATGGTAGGTACGTTAATTCTGGCCGCAGCCATCAGAAGTCCCGGTACATTCTTGTCACAGTTTGGCACCATTACCAGAGCGTCAAACTGATGTGCAAGCGCCATTGACTCCGTAGAATCAGCAATCAAGTCCCTGGTAACCAGAGAATACTTCATACCGATATGTCCCATGGCGATTCCATCGCACACCGCAATCGCCGGAAATACAATAGGCGTACCTCCTGCCATAGCAACTCCCTGCTTTACTGCATTTACTATCTTATCCAGATTCATGTGACCTGGAACAATCTCATTATAAGAACTTACAATCCCTACTAACGGTCTGTCCATTTCTTCCTTCGTGAGCCCCAACGCGTTAAAAAGCGAACGGTGCGGCGCCTGTTGTTTTCCCTTTGTAACTGTATCACTTCTCATTTTCTTCCTCCTATAACATTCATAATAATACATCTTTGTATACGCTTTGTTTTTCGCATATCATGCGTCATTACTTATCTTTTATCTGTATTTCTCATTTATGATTACTTCATCTGCCGTCTTTGAAGTAATGTCTATTATTCTATGTAACCGGCAATCAGCTCGCCCATCTCAGCCGTACCTACCTGCGTCTTTCCCTCTGACATAATGTCGATGGTTCGATAGCCTTTCTTCAGTACTCTTGCCACCGCACTTTCAACAGCGTCCGCCTCTTTATCCAAATCAAAGCTAAACCGGAGCATCATCGCCGCTGACAAAATAGTCGCAATCGGATTGGCAATTCCCTTACCCGCAATATCCGGCGCCGAACCGCCGCTTGGCTCATAGAGACCGAATTTCGTCTCATTCAAGCTGGCGCTTGCCAGCATGCCAATTGAGCCGGTTACCATGCTCGCCTCATCCGATAAGATATCTCCGAACATATTCTCCGTCAGAATCACGTCAAACTGCTTCGGGTCCTTTACAAGCTGCATCGCACAGTTGTCCACCAGCATATGCTCCAAAGTCACCTCCGGATACTCCAAAGCCACCTGCTCGACAACCTTCCTCCACAATCTGGACGAATCCAGAACGTTCGCCTTATCCACGCTGGTTACCTTTTTTCTGCGCTTCATGGCAATATCAAATCCCCGCTTTGCAATCCGGCGGATTTCTTCTTCATTATAACAGAGAGAATCCGTAGCTGTCAGGACTCCATTTTCTTCCACCGTCTTCCGTTCTCCAAAATACAAACCGCCCGTCAGCTCCCGCATAATCATCATGTCAAATCCGCCTTCGGTAATTTCTTCCTTCAGCGGGCAGGCGCCTTTTAGCTCCTCATAGAGAACCGCCGGCCTTAAATTCGCAAACAGATTCAATTCCTTCCTTATATTAAGTAATCCTGCCTCCGGTCTTTTGGAAGGTTCTAACTGATACCAGGGAGAAGTCTTGGCATCTCCTCCAATAGAGCCCATCAACACCGCATTACAAGACTTCGCTCTCTCAATTGTCTCGTCGGTGAGAGGAATCCCATGTACATCAATGGACGCTCCTCCCATCAGAAGTTGCTCATAAGAATATGTATGTCCAAATACTTCTCCTACCTTATCTAATACCTTCATTGCCTCTGTCACAATTTCCGGTCCGATTCCATCCCCTTTAATCACGCCTATCTTCAGATTCATATCATACATCCTTTCCTTTTCCCGCCTCACTTTACGCCGAACGCTTACTTTCATTTTACTATGCTTATACTGCCCGCATTCGTTGTTATCGTTTATCTTATCGCATTTTTCTCTTCCTTTCAACCCTTCATCGCGGAAAAGTGCAAAAAATTAGAGCGCCCTCTGTTTCAATAGGGCGCCCGATTTCTATTTTCATCTCTCTTCAGTCAGCACAAAAACGCACAGATGATATACTAATCAGCAGCCGGCTTCTCAACCTGTGCAATCGCTGCTTTCTGCATGGGAATACGGCAGTTTCTGTTACTTCCAAATTCAACGATGACATCATCATCTGAAATATCAATGATAACTCCGTAAAAACCACTTGTAGTAAGTACAGTATCTCCAACCTCCAACTCGGAAATCATCGCTGCGACTCTCTTCTGCTCCTTCTTCTGCGGTCTCATCAAAATCCAGTAAAATCCTCCGATGATTACTGCATACAAAAGTATAATACTCAGTCCGCCTCCCATGCCTCCGGATGCCGCTAATGAAAACATATCTTATTCCTCCTGTTAATTCTTAATCTCTGATTTATTTTTAGACACTAATGGTATCATACACAATTTCTCCTGATTCATCAAGAGTTTTTTGCGTTTTCCTGTAATTACTGGTAACACTTTCGTTACTGCTCACACGCCGCCTTCCAGCATCCTTTTCTTAAATTCGCCGTAATTCCCCGCATCTATAGCTGTTCGGATATCTTCCATCAAATGATTGTAAAAGTACAGATTATGCAATACGCACAGCCGCATGCCCAACATCTCTTTTGCTTTCAGAAGATGACGGATATATGCTCTTGAATATTTCCTGCAGGCCGGGCACTGACAGCCTTCCTCGACGGGTTTGTCATCCAGCTCATATTTGGCGTTAAACATATTGAGTTTTCCTCGTCTGGTATAGACGTGACCATGTCTTCCGTTCCTGCTGGGATATACGCAGTCAAAGAAATCTACGCCTCTGTCAACCGCCTCTAAAATGTTAGCGGGCGTTCCGACTCCCATCAGATAAACCGGCTTGTCCTCCGGCAGACAGGGCACTACCACGTCCAGAATCCGATACATCTCTTCATGGGATTCTCCTACAGCCAGACCACCCACAGCATAGCCGTCCAAATGAAGCGATGCAATCTCCCTGGCGTGGCGAATCCGGATATCCTCATAAATCCCTCCCTGATTAATTCCAAACAACATCTGCTGTCTGTTAATCGTATCCGGCAGGCTATTCAGCCTGTCCATCTCAGCCTTACACCGGTGGAGCCATCTGGTTGTCCTGTCAACAGATTTCTCCATATATTCTCTGTCTGCGACACTGGAGGGACACTCATCAAATGCCATTGCAATCGTAGACGCCAGATTCGACTGTATCTGCATACTCTCTTCCGGCCCCATAAATATCTTCCGTCCGTCGATATGAGACTGAAAATACACCCCTTCCTCCTGAATCTTCCGAAGACCAGCCAGAGAAAATACCTGAAATCCTCCGGAATCCGTAAGAATCGGCTTATCCCACACCATGAATTTATGCAGTCCTCCCAGCTTTCTCACCACCGTATCTCCCGGTCTGACATGAAGATGGTAAGTGTTGGAAAGCTCCACTTGCGTTCCAATCTCCTGCAAATCCTCTGTAGATACCGCCCCTTTAATCGCGGCCGCCGTACCCACATTCATAAATACCGGAGTCTCAATGGTTCCATGAACCGTATGAAGTCTTCCCCGCTTCGCTTTTCCGTCTTTCTTTATCAATTCATACATAAAAGCAAACGCCCCGGCAGCACAGTTCGCTTATCACCTGCTGCCAGAGGCGCATCTCCTTTCTCAATTAATCCTTAGATTCCTTAATAATGGCACACAACCGGTATTCCGGCTTCTATATAGCCGAATAATTCAGCCGCTGCAGATACCGGCATATTAATACAGCCATGAGAACCGTATGCATAATACCTGTCTCCCCCAAATGCTGACTGCCAGGTTGCGTCATGGAATCCTATTCCTCCATTAAATGGCATCCAGTAAGAAACCGGCGACTCATACTCATAACTTCCATCCGGCATCTTCTTGCCCCGGAGCACCTGATTCGTAGCCTTATATGCCAGCATATACACTCCCTGGGGAGTCGCATGTCCTTTATTCGGATTCCCTGTAACAATATCAGACTGCATGATACACTGTCCGTCTTTAAAATAAAACATATGCTGATTCGTCAAATCAACCTCCGCATAAGTATTTCCAAAATCATTGCCCTCATGGGTTGCTCCGCGTCTTGCATAATTCGGCTCTCTGGTCACTGTCTCCCCATTCTGAATGTTAGCTGTCAAAGCATTATATTCTGCTTCCTGATCAATCTGCCAGCCATAGCTGCCGCCTTCTACCTGCACCGTATTGCCGAACCCGGTAACAAATGTTCTCGGCTTCCCGAAAGTATCATACTGTTCCGCAAGACCGGCTATATAGCTTCTTACCGCTTCCTGATTAAAAGTAACCTGCATATTCTCGTCCACATTAATCCATTGAGCAATCACAGATGAATCCACCACTTCCGTATAAGGTGTAAAATCCAGTGTAATATTCGCTCCAAGATAGCTGTTCATCGCATCTCTCGCCTGGGCTACTTCTGGAGACTCCGACGTATACTGCGGCGGAATATAGCACCCAGCATCCTCAAGATTTAGCTCTGGAAGAAACTCACTGATTGCCTCGCTCACAGCCGTTTTAAACTTCTCGTTATCTATCTGAGAGCCAATCTCCTCTGCTTTAATCTCAAACTGTGTTCCTGTAAATTCCGGTTTTGCTGAGACAGACGGAACCTGTTCCTCCGGCTTCATGCATGTCAGTTCAGCAATTTTTCCGTTCAGCTTCTCTCCATCATACTCTACCCCTACAGGCGCCACAATCTCAGGTTTATCCCAGAATGCAGTTACCCACAAAAAGGGATTCTGCTGCTCAAGTAATTTCTGAACCGAATCATCTCTCACATACTTCAGCAAAATATCTGTTCCCTGTATGGTCTCTTTCTTTCCTCCCTGTTCATCAAGAGTCAGACTGTAACCGGCAACCTCGCCCTCCATATAATCCTGGACCTGCGAAACGGTTTTCAGAGAAAAGTCAGCGCCGTTTATATTCGTATTATAGTAAAAATGACTGCTAAAAAATGCTGACACTCCCAGATACGCCGCCGCTATCACTCCTATAAAAGATAAAACTCCAATCAAAATCCGCTTTCTCCGTCGATGTTTCTTAAGCGCTATTTCTGCCGGCGTAGGCTCTCTGTCCTCTTCTTCATCCATGTTCATCTCTATTATCTCATCCTCTTCTAACTCTTCGTCTGAATCCTCGTCAAACTCCTCAGACTCTTCATCCGAATCCTCGTCAACCCCTGACTTCTCCTGTGAATCCTCTTCCATTCTGTCAGCCGCTATATCTGCTCTTGAGTTTTCTTCTGAATCATCAGAATATTCCGGCTTCCCGTTATCTGCGTCGTCTTCCTCTGCGAACTCATCGAAATCCTCTTCTCGCTCTGACTTCTCCGGTTTACTCTTCTTTCGGCTTTTCTCTGCTCTCTTTGTATCGCCAGACTTTCTTCGGTTTACATTCGGTTTATTCTTTGATACAGAATCTCGCGCACCCTTCCCCTCTCCAGCCTCATTCTCTGGCTCTTCTTCCTCTCCATCAGACCGCTCCTCTGCCTGAGACCCGGAGACGTCATTCCCCTCGTCGGACTCCTCCGCTTCCAGCTCATCATAGTCTTCTTCCGGAAATTCCTCATCTTCTTCCGGATTCCCCTCGTAATCAGCCACGTCTTCAAATAATTCATCGTCCCTGATAATCTGAAATTCCTCTTCCTCTTCAGACTGACGTTTACGACGAAAAAAAGACTTCTTCCCTTGCTCGTTCTTTCTCATCTATCCTGCTCCTCATAAAAATCTCAACACAAATCAATTATAATACGATGAAAGTAAAAAGTACAGCAAAAATTGCCTTTTTACGACGTTTGTCCACTTAACAATAAAATTATATGTCATCATTGCAGTTCCCGACAACGATACCCGATACAAGACGAAAAGCACTGCACACAATGTAATTCTATGCAGCGCTTTGATTATATAATCCTGTTTTAATTCTTTCATCGGTTTAAATCAATGCATTATCCCCCAAAAACGACAAAATGGAAAGTTGTCATTCAATTTGCATGGTAGGACTGACGTAGATTAAAAGCAATTATTTTTTCTGTTATGTCTTCATTCTTCAAAACGTTACTATTCATAGGAAAAATCTCCTCTCCCAAACTTTATACAACTTCCGATTGTAAACCCACAATTTTATAGGTACTTATCACACCTCTTTGAGTTTTAATAAAATCCTCCAAAAGCCTTGAAAATAAAGAATTTATCGCAATGTGCCCGCCTTATGCATTTATACGATTTCACACAATGTTATCCTTGCTTTGATTGCTCATAAGGGCAAAATCAAGGGCAAGAAAATCTCATAACAAGATATAACAAAGTGTGGCAGTCGGAGAACTGTGATGTATGTGCGAATATATTATACTGGAGGATTTCAAAATAGACAAGTACATTTACGATAATAAAAATGATCTGTGGTATGAACTGCAAGGAGATTATTATATTCCTTGCCTTACCTTCCCCGACAAGAAAGAACAGCCGATAGGCGTATGGGGAGGCCGTCACTTGCGCTATCTCAAAGAATACCGCAAAGGTACATATATCAATCTGCTCACAAGCGGCAGACTGAATGCTTACCTTGCGGAGATTGATAAACAGGCGCAGGAACGCTTTGAAAGACTCGTAGAGGATATGAAACAGGCACAGGGTATCACAGAACAGCTAAAGACTGAAAATCAGCTTGAGTGGGTACAAAGGCTCAATAACATAAGGGCGTGTGCGAGAGAGCTTGTAAATGAGGAAATCATTTACGCATAGCAAATTTGCGACAGGGAGAAATCTTTGCCGCATTTTTCATTATAGTGATTGACAAATCTTATTGCCAGATTTACAATCGAGTTATATAAAGCATTTATATAACTCGATTGTAAGGAGGGGACAATGCCAAAACAAAGAATCACAAAAGAAATGGTTGTTGATACCGCTTTTGAAATTGCAAGAAACAGCGGTATGGAGCAGGTTATGGTAAAAAATATCGCAGATAAAATAGGGTGTTCCGTACAACCGATTTACAGTTATTGCAAAAATATGGATGGATTAAAACAAGATGTAATCGAACAGGTTAATCGCTTTACACAAAAGTATGTAGTGAGCCATATAAACAAAGATGACCTGTTTCGCAGTACGGGCAAATCTTATATTCAATTAGCACAAGAAGAACCTCATTTATTTAGGATTTTTATTTTACATCAACGAGAGGGAATTTCTTCGCTGAATGATTTATATCAATCGGAAGCCAATCCGCATACTGCTGAAATTATTGCTAAGGAATTAAACATTAGTGTAGAGCGGGCAAAACAGTTACATTTGAATATGCTGATTTATACGATTGGTATTGGTACTATTTTTTCAGTAACAACGCCGGGGATTTCAACGGATGAAATATATACACAACAGGAAGTTGCATATGAAGCGTTTTTAAAACAGGCATTGGGAAATGAGGAGTGACGATGAAGAAAAAGAGAATAATCATAATACTATTATGTATTATACTATTTATTTTGATAGGTGTAAGTTTTATAAAAATTATCGAACATGAAAACGGGTTAGGTAGTAAAGCTGAAAAAATTGTCGATGATGTAATCAGCAGGCAATCATTAAAAGTGGATGCGGTATCTGGAGCTGCCGCGAGTAGCAAATGTATCATAAAAGCTATTGAGAACGCATTGCAATGTGGGAGCAAATAAAATATAAGTGTTACCACGGAAAGGAAATCATAATGACAAAAGGAATTATTGTTTACCAGTCAAAATATGGGGCAACAAAAAAATATGCCGAATGGCTTCAGGCAATGACGGATTATCATTGTGTAGAAACATCAAAAGTAACGGTAAATGAAGTAGTACAGTACGAAACAATCATATTATGCGGTGGCATATATGCTTCTGGAATATCTGGATTATCGTTTTTGAAAAAGAATATAGATAAGCTGAAAAGCAAAAAACTGGCTATATTATGTGTAGGTGCTTCTCCTTATGATGAGGGCGCATTTGCAGAAATTAAAGAACATAATTTGACAGGTGATTTAAGAGATATTCCACTTTTTTATGGGCGAGGTGCATGGAGCGAAAGTAAAATGAAATTTATGGACAGAACTTTATGCAAAATGTTACAAAAATCTGTAGCCAAAAAAGACCCAAATACATACGAACCGTGGATGAAAGCTCTTATGTGTGCGGTAGGACAAGATTGTGACTGGACAGATAAAAAATATCTACTGCCTTTATTGGATTATCTTGGTATGTAACATTTGGAATAAGCTTGGTAGTTATAATATATAAGAGGTGTGTTTGGGGCAGGTGGGAAAACTCTCTGCCGCCGCTTTTCGCAAATAAATTTCAAAATACATATTGACAATCTTCTATGCGACGCATACAATAACACATAGACAGTTATCTATGGGAGGTGGTTTTGAGAGATGGATGAAAGAAGAGTTGCGGCAATCTTCAAAGCATTTTGTGATGAAAATCGTATTAGAATTATAAAGCTGCTGCGTTCGGGCGAAAAATGTGCCTGCAAGCTGTTGGAAGAAATCAATGTGACACAGCCCACGCTTTCTCACCATATGAAAATACTTTGTGACGCTGAAATTGTTGTTGGTCGCAAAGAGGGAAAATGGACGCACTATTCCATTTCAGAAAAAGGCGTGAAGCAGGCAAAGGAATGTTTGGAACAGTTGACAACACTTCAGGTTGAACACAAAATCGAGTCGTGCTGTGAAAAGTGAGAAGGTTTATAGATTACTTTTCCGCACGGCTTATAAAACCATCAACTCATAGACGTATTTCAATATAACTATATGAAAGGGACTTTTTATGGAAGCATTAAAAATTGGTTGGGATTTTTTTCAAAATGAAGTCCTCGGTATGGCTTGGCTGAATAAGCTCATATCAACTATATTGTATGCCTGCGGTTTAGATACTACAAGCAGAGTAGGAGGCAGCATTCAGTTCTTTATTTACGATACTATAAAAATTATGGCACTGCTCGGCGTATTGATTTTGATTATCTCGTACATTCAAAGTTATTTTCCGCCCGAAAGGACAAAAAAGATACTTGGCAAATTTCACGGGATATGGACAAATATCATCGCCGCATTACTTGGTACGGTAACGCCGTTCTGTTCGTGTTCCTCTATTCCGCTGTTTATCGGATTTACAAGCGCAGGTTTGCCGCTTGGCGTTACATTCTCATTTTTAATTTCTTCGCCAATGGTTGACCTCGGAAGTCTTGTGCTTCTGATGAGTATTTTCGGTTGGAAAGTTGCCGTTTTGTATGTTGTTCTCGGCTTGGTAATCGCTGTTGTCGGCGGTACGCTGATTGAAAAATTACACCTTGAAAATCAAGTGGAAGAATATATCCGAAACGGTCATGCTATTGATGTTCCACAGGAAGAACTGCATTTCAAAGACCGTATGAAATATGCTTGGGAACAGGTCGTTTCAACAGCTAAAAAGGTTGCACCTTATGTGTTAATCGGTGTCGGTATCGGCGCAGTTATTCACAACTGGATACCCGAAGATTTCATTGTCAAGGTGCTTGGGGATAACAATCCGTTTGGTGTTGTGCTTGCTACTGTTGCAGGCGTTCCAATGTATGCGGATATTTTCGGCACAATCCCGATTGCAGAAGCCTTACTTGCAAAGGGTGCTTTGCTCGGCGTTGTCCTTTCCTTTATGATGGGCGTAACTACCCTTTCCCTTCCATCAATGATTATGCTTCGCAAAGCGGTTAAGCCAAAGCTGCTCGGCATTTTCATTGCAATATGCACAGTCGGTATTATCGTTGTAGGTTATTTCTTCAACGCAATACAATATTTAATCATTTAATTTTAGGAGGTTATCATTATGGCATTATTTAATTTCGGAAAGAAAAAAGAAGAAGAAAAGAAAACACCTGCCTGCGCTTGCAGTAGTGGCTGCCCGACAAGTGAGGCAGAAGAAATCGCAAATGACTGCTGCCCTGAAGCAAAGGACGGAATTTGCTGTGTTAAGGTATTGGGTGCAGGCTGTAAATCCTGCCACGAACAGTATGAAAACGCAAAAAAGGCAATAAAGGATATGGGGCTTGACCTAGAGGTGGAATACATTACGGATATGCAGAAAGTAATGGAATACGGCGCTATGAGTATGCCAGCCCTTGTTGTCAATGAAAAGGTTGTTTCTATGGGTAAGGTGTTAAAATCGGATGATGTAATTGCTTTACTTCATAAGTTGGGGTTTTAACTATGGATAAGAAAAAAGTAGCTTTTATCTGCGTTCATAATTCCTGCCGCAGTCAGATTGCATCCTTTATTTTTTGGCGATTATACACAAGTTATCGGTAAAAGTTTGCGATAGAATCCAGTTTTGCGGACATGTTAACCATGAGCATATCAATCAGCGTTAATGCAGTCATGGATTCTACTACCACCACAGCCCTTGGAACGATGACAGGGTCATGACGTCCATGAATGGTCAGAGAGATGGATTCTCCTGTTTTGTTTATGGTTTCCTGTGGTTGTGCAATGGAGGGGGTAGGTTTAACAGCCGCTCTTAGGATAATTGGGCTGCCATCGCTCATACCGCCAAGGATTCCGCCGGAATGGTTGGTTTTTTTCCGGACGGTATCTGCTTTCATATAGAAGGAATCGTTATTGGAGCTGCCAAGGGCGGCCGCAGCCAGAAAGCCGTCGCCGATTTCCACTCCCTTTACAGAACCGATGGACATGATTGCTTTAGCCAGATTCGCATCCAGCTTTTCAAAGACAGTTTCGCCAATTCCGGCAGGCATACCGGTTATAACACATTCAATGATTCCGCCAGAGGAATCCTGATTTGAAATACAGGTTTCCAGATATTCGGAGGCTAACGCGGCATAGTTACTATTAGGCATATACAGGCTGTTTTCCTGAATACAGGCGTAATCATAATCTTCTTCCGGGACAATGACGGGACCGATAGATTTGGTATAGGTCTTTATCTGAACGCCAAGCTGAAGAAGGAGTTTCGCGGCCACAGCGCCTGCCGCTACGCGTCCAATGGTTTCCCGGCCGGAAGAACGACCGCCGCCTCTGTAATCCCGGAATCCGTATTTAGCGTCGAAAGTATAATCGGCGTGTCCCGGACGGTAGGTATTCATGATATTACGATAGTCTTTGGATTTCTGGTCCTGATTTTCCACGATGATAGAAATCGGGGTTCCGAGCGTACGTCCTTCAAATACTCCAGATAGAATCCTGGCTTTGTCTGTTTCTTTCCGCTGTGTAGTAAATTTGCTCTGTCCGGGCTTTCTTCTATTTAAATATAGTTGAATGTCGTCTTCTGAGAGAGGCAGTCCTGCCGGGCAGCCATCAATGGTAACGCCGATACCGGGACCATGGGATTCTCCCCAGGTAGAAATCTGAAAAAGTGTGCCGAAAATTGAACCAGCCATAATTTTCACTCCTCTCATTACATCTTTTATGCTTTATTTTATCACCCGGATTTTCCGTTTCTTCCGGCTCACCCGGAACGTCTGATTATTAAAATCTACATCCGTAACATCCAATCCTGCCAATTCCGATACACGCATTCCAGTTCAACAGCGTTTGACGGATAATTTCCATGCTTTTGCGGATTCGCTGTTTCCAATTCATGAAATACGTTTATCGTACAACTCTTTTAATATGGCAGCATTACATCGGAAGATTCCATCATAGAATGGGATAAAGATGCTTTTTACACTCCTATACTAACATCTAAAATAAAAGTTAGCAAGTCATTCTGACAGTTTCCGTTCAAAACGGTCCTTACGCGGGTCTGCCGGAATTTTAGTCGGATATTCCCCCTGAAAGCAGGCAGCGCAATAATCCTCACTGTCTATCAGTTTATCCAGCTTTTCTACTGGTAAATATCCCAAAGAATCTACTCCAATGATCCTTGCAATCTCGTCCATACTATGATGGCATGCAATCAGGTTTTCTTCCGAATCAATATCCGTTCCATAATAGCAGGGATATAAAAATGGAGGGGCAGAAATTCTCATATGAATCTCTTTCGCTCCGGCCTCACGCAAAAGCTTTACAATTCGCTTGCTGGTCGTTCCTCTGACAATGGAATCATCAATCAGTACAACTCTTTTTCCATCGATTACCTTCTTGACAGGACTCAGCTTAATCCTGACCTTATCCAGACGTTCATTTTGTCCCGGAGAAATGAATGTTCTACCGATATATTTATTTTTTATCAGTCCTATCCCGTAGGGAATACCGGATTTTTTCGCATACCCCAATGCCGCGTCCAATCCGCTGTCTGGAACGCCGATCACGATATCTACGCATTTTGGATAGCTCTCTGCCAGTAATTCTCCGGCTTTCATCCGGGATTCATGTACGGATATGCCGTCTATAACAGAATCTGGTCTTGCAAAATAGATGTATTCAAAAATGCAGGTTCTCCGTCTTTGTTTTTCACAGTGTTCCCGCCTTGATTCCACACCGTTTTCCGTAAATACCAGAATCTCTCCCGGCAGCACATCACGGATAAACTCTGCCCCTGCCGCTGACAGCGCACAGCTTTCAGATGCAGCCACATATGCCCCGTCCGCCGTCTTTCCATAGCAAAGCGGCCGGAACCCATATGGGTCCCTTGCCGCAATCATCTTTGTAGATGAAATCATCACCAGCGAATAAGCGCCTTCCAGTAAATTCATGGTATTGCTGACTGCTTCCTCAATGCTTGGCGTCATAAGCCTTTCTCTCGTAATCGCATAAGCGATGGTTTCCGTATCGCTGGTTGTATGGAAAATTGCTCCCGATAATTCCAGCTTATCGCGAAGTTCCAATGCATTGGTAAGATTTCCATTATGCGCCAGCGCCATCTTTCCTTTCTGGTGATTGACTTCAATAGGCTGACAGTTATTTCTTGTATTTCCTCCGGTTGTTCCATATCTTACATGTCCCACCGCCATCTTTCCCATCGGAAAATGAGCGAATGTATCTTTAGAAAACACTTCGCTGACAAGCCCCAGATCTTTATAGGAAGAAAATACGCCGTCATCATTCACAACAATCCCACAACTCTCCTGTCCTCTGTGCTGCAGGGCATACAGCCCATAATAAACAATGCCCGCCACATTTCCTTTTTGGGTACCCATCACTCCAAATACGCCGCACTCTTCATGAATAGCCATAGACTTTTCCCTCCCGCTATATCGAATATTCTGCACAGAAAGCGCCGCGACAACTCCCCGCCTGTTCTAATGCAGCCGCAATAAATCCTTTAAATAACGGATGCGACTGATTGGGACGGCTTTTAAACTCCGGATGGAACTGCACACCTACGAAAAAAGGATGCCCGCACAGCTCTACCGTTTCGACCAGGCTGTCATCCGGCGACGTACCGCTGACCACAAGCCCGGCTTCGGTCAGTTCTTTGCGATACTTATTATTAAATTCATAGCGATGACGATGACGCTCGTGTATGTTCTCCACGCCATAGCAGTTTTCCATTTTTGTTCCCGGCTTAATCTTACAAGGACAGCTTCCGAGACGCAGCGTTCCGCCTTTATCAACCGCCTCGCTCTGTCCCGGCATAAAATCAATTACTTTATGATTGCACTGCTCATCAAATTCCCCGGAATGCGCATCCGCGATTCCAGATACATTTCTTGCAAATTCAATAACCGCAATCTGCATACCAAGGCAGATTCCAAGATAAGGTATCTGGTTTTCCCGGGCATATTTCGCCGATAAAATCATCCCTTCTATGCCGCGGTTTCCAAATCCGCCTGGAACAATAATCCCATTCATTCCTTTTAATATGTCATTTACATTTTCTTTCGTGATAGTTTCCGAGTCAATCCAGTGAATGTTTACAAATGTATTCCGTTCATATCCCGCATGGTTCATGGCCTCCGCCACCGACAGATACGCGTCATGAAGTTTTACATACTTTCCAACCAATCCAATATGTACTTCCTCTGAACGTAAACGGATACGTTCTACCATCTCTTCCCACTCTGCCAAATCCGGTTTTGGCGCTTTCATATTCAGTTCCCTGCACACAACGGAAGAAAAACCTGACTTCTCCAACATCAAAGGCGCTTCATAGAGATTCTCCAATGTCCGGTTTTCAATAACGCAATCCGGTTTTACATTACAAAAGAGAGAGATTTTCTGAAAGATAGATTCCTCTAACGGCTTGTCGGAACGCAGAACAATGATATTCGGATTAATGCCCATTCCGCGGAGTTCTTTCACTGAGTGCTGCGTCGGTTTTGATTTATGCTCTTCGGAACCGCTTAAATACGGAACCAATGTCACATGAATAAACAGGCTGTTTTCTCCTCCCACTTCCAGCGAAATCTGACGCACCGCCTCCAAGAAAGGCTGCGATTCCATATCGCCGATGGTTCCGCCTATCTCCGTAATCACCACGTCCGCGTCTGTCTTTTTCCCCACGCGATACACAAATTCCTTGATTTCATTCGTAATATGCGGGATCACCTGAACCGTAGAACCAAGATATTCCCCTCTTCGCTCTTTATTCAATACATTCCAGTAGACTTTTCCTGTAGTCAGATTGGAATACTGATTCAAATCCTCATCAATAAACCTTTCGTAATGCCCCAAATCCAGATCCGTTTCTGCCCCATCCTCGGTCACATATACTTCGCCATGCTGATAAGGACTCATGGTGCCGGGGTCTACGTTAATATATGGGTCTAACTTCTGAGCCGCCACCTTCAATCCTCTCGCCTTTAAGAGCCGTCCGAGAGAAGCTGCCGTGATTCCTTTTCCCAGCCCCGATACCACGCCTCCGGTCACAAATATATATTTTGTCATAATCCTTTCTCTTCCTTACTTAAATTCTGCCCCTGTTATCATTCTTCCTGTAACAAAATCTTTCTTGTCAATCCATTCTATCTAAAAATCCTATTTCCCGCTGTCTCCATAGTTGGACAACACCCTTGCAGAAGGATCTTTCACGTCGCATCCTTCCCATTCTTTGTTTGGCATCCAGTAGCCGGCGACCATCTCTGCCTGTCCCGGATAATATGTTTCAAAAATCTCTCTGTATAGTAAGGATTCCTTTGTGAACGGTCTGGCATATGTATATTTCTCACACATCCTTTCACACTCTTTATCTGTATATTTGCGCTCCGCATATTCTTTTAAGTAATCCACCATGGAGTGTCCAACCGCATCCGAAAACGCTGCTTTCTCTCTCCACAAAATCTCTTCCGGTAAATAATCACCATCTTCAAATGCACGGCGGAGCAGATATTTCCCTTTTCCATAAGTGTTGATTTTTAATTCAGGATTAACAGACATCACATATTTCACGAAATCCAAATCGCCAAACGGAACTCTTGCTTCCAGTGAGTTTACGGAGATACAGCGGTCGGCGCGAAGAACGTCGTACATATGAAGTTCCCGGATTCGTTTCTGTGCTTCCGTCTGGAATGCCATTGCATCCGGCGCAAAATCTGTATATTTATATCCAAACAATTCATCCGATATTTCACCCGTCAGCAAAACGCGGATATCGGTCTGTTCATGGATCGACTTGCACACCAGATACATTCCCAAGGATGCGCGGATTGTGGTTATATCGTAGGTTCCCAGTAACTGAACGACTGTTTCCAAAGAAGAAAGTACTTCATCCGGCGTCATATAAACCTCTGTATGGTCGCTTCCGATATAGTCCGCCGCCTGTCTTGCATACTTTAAATCAATGGCGTCTTCACTCATACCAATCGCAAAGGTCTTGATTGGTTCTTTGCTTTTCTTTGCCGCAATCGCGCATACCAGAGAAGAATCCAGTCCGCCGGAAAGCAAAAAACCCACCTTAACGTCAGCTACAAGACGTTTCTCCACTCCGGCTATCAGTTTATCATGAATATGTTTGCATACGGTTTCCAGATCATCGCAGCAAATGCGATCTACTTTCGCAATGTCGCAGTAACGGATAAACCGACCGCTTTTATAATAGTGTCCCGGCGGAAACGGCATAATTTTATCCGTAAGCCCTGCCAGATTTTTCGCCTCGCTGGCAAATATAACAGCTCCTTCTTTGTCATATCCATAATACAATGGCCGGATACCAATCGGATCTCTTGCCGCAATAAATTCCCCTGCGTCTCCGTCATAAATAATACAGGCAAACTCCGCGTCCAGCATGGCGAACATAGATGTTCCATACTCCTGATACATTGGTAAAAGAATCTCACAATCCGATTCACTCTTAAATGTATATTTCTCTGACAATTTTTCTTTCAGCTTCTCATATCCATAGATTTCTCCATTGCAGACTACATAGCTGCCGCCCAGTCTAAATGGCTGCATTCCTGACGGAGCCGGCCCCATAATCGATAATCTATGAAATCCAAGCAGTCCGTCTCTGGTTTCAACAATCCGGCTGTCATCCGGACCTCTTGATATCGTCCTGTTAAATCCTTCCATAAATACATCAAAAGCAGCGTTGCGGCTGCAATAACCCATAATAGAACACATATATGTACCTCCATAAATTTTAAGTAATTCAGCATTCTATAGGACTTCTCTTTTCTCAAATGCCTTTGCAATATTTAGTTTCTATCTGCCCTGACTTTTATTCCACATCCTGAAGGGCGTCAAAACCTTCTTCTCCGGTTCTTACTTTTACTACATTTTCCACATCATAAACAAAAATCTTTCCATCTCCGATATGCCCTGTATAAAGTACTTTCTTTGCTGTTTCAATCACTTTGCGAACCGGAACGGCGCTGACTACGATATCCACCTGTACCTTTGGAAACAGATTCGCTTCAACCTGTACGCCGCGGTAATATTCCGGTTTGCCTTTCTGAATCCCGCATCCTAAGACATGGGATACCGTCATCCCAGTAATTCCCAGCTTCATCATCGCATTCTTTAACGCTTCAAATTTGGATTCCCTGCAGACAATCTCAATCTTTGTAAACTTCGGAATTCCTTCTTCAAATGCGGGAACCTTCTTAACCGGGATTGCTTCTGCAACCGGGGTATCGCCGGATACCGCCACAGGTTCATTACCTTCTTCAATATACTCCGGAAGCATTGCAAAGCCCGCATATGCGGAAGGAAGACCATGTTCTGCCGCGTCAAGGCCAGTCATTTCTTCTTCTCTGTCTGCACGAAGACCTGCAGCCGCTCTAATCACAAGGAACGTAATCGTAATTGTAACTGCCGTCCATGCCGCGACGCTGACAAAACCGATAACCTGAAGTTTGAATAATTCAAAACCGCCGCCATAAAACAGGCCGGTCAAAGTTTCTCCCGAAGCATTCGCAATACTGTATCCGGGAGCCGTATCCGTAGCAAATAACCCGACCGCCAGCGTACCCCAGATGCCATTCATGCAATGCACTGCAACTGCCCCAACCGGATCGTCAATGTAAAGTACATGGTCAAGGAACCATACTCCGAACACGACCAAAAGTCCCGCGACCGCTCCAATCGCAGCCGCGCCGAATGCATCCGTCGCATCACACGGCGCTGTGATTGCCACAAGTCCCGCTAAAGATGCGTTCAGGCACATAGAAACATCCGGCTTCCCATATTTTATCCATGTAAAGATCATACAGACAACTGTTGCAGCAGCCGGCGCGACTGTTGTCGTCAGGAAAATAGAGCCAAGCTGCGCGATAGAGGTTGCCGCCGCACCGTTAAATCCATACCAGCCGAGCCAAAGAATAAACACCCCGAGCGCGCCAAGCGCCACGCTGTGTCCCGGAAATGCGTTTACTTTCAAAACTTTTCCGTTCGTATCCCGGGTAAACTTTCCGATACGGGGACCAAGAATTTTTGCGCCAATCAACGCGGAAATACCGCCTACCATATGAATCGCGCAGGATCCGGCAAAATCATGGAAACCAAGCTGCGAAAGCCATCCTCCTCCCCAGATCCAGTGTGCTTCGATTGGATATATCAGCGCGGAAATCACACCGGAATAAATACAATAGGAAAGAAACTTTGTACGTTCCGCCATTGCGCCGGAAACGATGGTCGCCGTTGTAGCACAGAATACAAGGTTAAATACAAAGCTTGAAAAATCAAACTCCGCATATGCCGTAAACAAATCGAATCCCGGCTTTCCGATAAATCCAAACAAGTCTTCTCCCATCAGCAAACCAAAGCCAATCAGTATAAATACTACGGTTCCTATACAAAAATCCATCAAGTTCTTCATAATGATATTTCCTGTGTTTTTTGCCCTGGTAAAGCCAGCCTCTACCATAGCAAAGCCCGCCTGCATCCAGAATACCAATGCGGCCCCAATTAAAAACCAGACTCCGAACACTTCGCCGGATACTGCTTCCTGAATAAGTTCTTTCATAGCTTCATCCATATTTCTTCCTCCAATCAGGTTCAATTTGTCTACTTATTTTACGCCAAACAGTAAATCGCCATAAGTCGGGAACGGCCAGTATTTCTTTGCCGTCATCGTTTCTGCCTCGTCACAGGCAATTCTTAATACTCCCATTTTTCCTAAAACAGCATCCCGAATCATATAGGATTCTGCTTCAATATCTTCCGCGCCAGTAAGTCTCATCGCCGCCTCTTCCAATTCATCAGCATTAACCGCAATCTGTTCTTCCAATCTTGCAAGTTTTTTTAGAAGTTCCTCCTCATAACCGCATGAAATAGAAGCATTGACCGCCTTTTTTGCCGCCGCTGTATTTGCAAGCTCCAGTATGTATGCGCTTACTGCCGGAGCTATCTCTGTCCTTGCCATATCAATCATGGTATTTGCCTCAATCAGAACCGTTTTACAATAGTTTTCAAGCATGATTTCACATCTGGACTTCAGCTCCGCTTCTGAAAAAACTTTGTGGGACGTCAGCATCCGCACATTCTTTTCATCCAGCAAATGCGGCATACAATCCGGTGTTGTACGATAATTAAGAAGCCCTCTCTTTTCCACAGCTTCCTGAATCCATGTGTCGTCATACCCATTTCCGTTAAAAATAACATGTTTATGGTCTTTGATGGTCTTGCGAATCATTTCATGCAGTACGTCTTCAAAATTCTCCGCGTTTTCCAGTCTGTCCGCATAGATTTTCAAACTTTCCGCTACCGCGCTGTTCAGCATGATATTCGCACAGGCAATGCTGTTAGACGAACCAAGCATACGGAATTCAAATTTATTTCCGGTAAATGCAAAGGGCGACGTTCGGTTACGGTCTGTGGTATCGCGGTTAAACTTTGGAAGTACGTCCACGCCCAGCTTCATCTGTGTTTTTTCAGTTCCCGCATATGGAGTACCGGTTTCAATCGCTTCCAGTACTGCATTCAATTCTTCTCCCAGGAAGATTGAAATAACTGCCGGAGGAGCTTCGTTCGCTCCAAGCCTGTGATCATTTCCTGCTGTCGCGACAGACAGACGGAGCAAATCCTGATAATCGTCCACCGCCTTAATAACTGCGCAAAGAAATAATAAGAACTGCGCGTTTTCATACGGCGTTTCGCCCGGCGACAACAAATTCACGCCTTTATCCGTAGCCAATGACCAGTTGTTATGCTTTCCGCTTCCATTTACCCCGGCAAATGGTTTTTCATGGAGCAAACACACAAGTCCATGTTTTGCCGCGACCTTCTGCATGATTTCCATTGTCAGCTGGTTATGGTCTGTCGCAATGTTTGTTGTTGTATAGATAGGAGCAAGTTCATGCTGTGCCGGAGCAACTTCGTTATGCTCTGTCTTTGCCAGAATGCCCAGCTTCCAGAGTTCTTCATTCAACTCTTCCATATAGGCGGCAACCCGCGGCTTGATTACTCCGAAATAATGATCGTCCATCTCCTGTCCCTTCGGCGGCTTCGCGCCAAAAAGAGTGCGTCCCGTAAATCGAAGGTCCCTCCTCTGTTCATACATTTCTTTTGTAATAAGAAAATATTCCTGTTCCGGCCCTACGGATGTGCGGACACATTTCACATCGTCGTTTCCAAACAGATGAAGAATACGAATTGCCTGCTTATTTAACGCTTCCATAGAACGGAGCAGCGGCGTTTTCTTATCCAGCGCCTCTCCGCCATAAGAGCAGAACGCGGTAGGAATACACAAGGTATTTCCCTTAATAAACGCATAAGAAGTCGGATCCCATGCCGTATATCCCCGCGCTTCAAAAGTAGCCCGAAGGCCGCCGGAGGGAAACGACGACGCATCCGGTTCCCCCTTGATCAGTTCCTTTCCGGAAAACTCCATTATCACACCGCCGTCCGGGGACGGAGAAATAAAACTGTCGTGCTTTTCTGCCGTAACGCCGGTAAGGGGCTGGAACCAATGTGTATAGTGAGTAGCGCCATGAACCACCGCCCAGTCCTTCATAGCCGCCGCCACCGCGTTTGCTACGCCAATATCAAGCTTCGCGCCTTCATCAATCGTCTTTCTCAGAGACTGATAAACCTTTGCCGATAAATTTGCTTTCATCACTCTGTCGTCAAATACTTTGCATCCAAAAAAATCTGATACATTCTTCATAATCCCACTCCTTCCAATTTGAAAATAAAAAGACAAGGATAGCTTTCATGACGCTTTTCTCTGCGCCGCAAAAGACTCCCTTGCCTTTTATAACAAATTGTGTGTATTTTCATTTGTAAAGTAAAAAGCGTCTCTGAGAACTTCATCTCAAAGACGCCCTTGCCTTTACGTGTTGGATAATACACCCGAAAAATTCATTTGTCAATCCTTTTTTATTTTTTCGATTGTTTTTTATCGCTTTTTTGTTACTGTTCACACGTCACCTGCCGGACGCGGGCTGAATCAGGAGCATGTCTCTAAGCAGACGGAGTAACATTCCATTGAACTATCAGCTAACGCAGACTAAGCCGCTCAGGAAAGCCTTCGCGCCTAAGTCTGCATAAGCTGCTATTTCAATTCCATGAAAAGCACTCCTCAATTGTCTGCTTAGAGACATGCTCCTGATTCAACCCGCTGTTTACCAAATGACCTGTGAACTGTAACGCTTTTTTATCGCTCCAAAAAAAGATTGACAAAACTCATCATCCGCTGTATAAATATAAAATATGAGCAAAGGCGTTCATTTTTAGAGCAGGTATCTCCTGCCTCTAAAACGGACGCCTTTTTTTGATTTATTCTGAAAGGCAGGTATATGACTTATGAAACTCGAAGGCCAGGTAAGAATCCCTTCCGGATGCGCAATCTCAGCAGCAATTTCCAAGAATGGAAATAAGATGTCCGGTGAAATGATTACAAATTCCATGAAACCCATGCATGACCGTTCCAACGGATTAGGCGGCGGTTTCGCCGGTTATGGTATTTACCCTGAATATAAAGATTTTTACGCATTCCATATGTTTTTTGATTCCCGCGGCACGCGCAAAGAATGCGAAGCTTTCTTAAAGGAACGTTTTGAAATCGTCCATTCAGAAATCATTCCAACCCGAAAGATCCCGGCAATCACAAACGAGCCAATCATATGGAGATATTTTGCCGCGCCGTTAAAATCGGTTCTCGTATCTTTACAGTTAGACGAAAAAGAATTTGTCGCCAAAACAGTTATAAAGATCAATGCCGAAATGTCCGGCGCTTACGTCTTTTCCAGCGGCAAGAACATGGGCGCGTTCAAAGCGGTCGGTTTCCCGGAAGATGTAGGTGTCTTTTATAAATTAGAAGAATATGAAGGATATTCCTGGACGGCGCACGGACGTTATCCGACAAACACTCCCGGCTGGTGGGGAGGCGCGCATCCGTTTACACTGCTTGACTATTCCGTCGTGCATAACGGAGAAATATCTTCCTATGACGCGAACCGCCGATTTATCGAGATGTTCGGCTATAAATGTACCCTCCAGACCGATACGGAAGTCATTACCTATATCATGGACTATCTGCTCCGCGTACAGGGACTTACGCTGGGCGAAGCCGCAAGTGTAATCGCCGCTCCCTTCTGGAGTACCATTGCGGCAAAAACAGATTTTGACGACCAAAAGAAACATACTTATCTTAGAACGATGTTTCCAAGCCTTCTGATTACCGGCCCTTTCTCCATCGTTTTGGGATTTGAGGGCGGATTGATGGCGCTGAATGACCGACTGAAACTCCGTTCGATGGTTGTCGGGGAAAAGGATGACAGGGTATTCATCTCCAGTGAAGAAGCCGCTATCCGAAGCATGGAGCCAAATGCAGAAAATATATGGTCTCCCGCAGGCGGCGAGCCTGTCGTCGTTAAAGTAAAGGAAGGTGCGTTTTAATGAGTATAGAATTTATTTATCCGGAATTTGAAGTAATCAGAAATGAAAACAGATGCATTTCCTGTCGGGTATGTGAACAACAATGCGCGAATGAAGCCCACAGCTACGATGAAAAACACAAAATTATGAAGTGTGACGAATCAAAATGCGTAAACTGCCAGCGCTGCGTTTCTCTTTGCCCTGCAAGAGCCTTAAAAATTGTAAAAAGCGACTGCACCCTGCGCGAAAACGCCAACTGGTCAACCCAAACAGTGAAAGAACTGTACAAGCAGGCAAACAGCGGCGGCGTTCTTTTGTCATCTATGGGTAACCCAGAACCTTTCCCCGTTTATTGGGACAAAATCCTGATCAATGCTTCACAGGTAACGAACCCTTCCATTGATCCATTGCGGGAACCCATGGAAACCAGAGTTTATCTGGGAAAAAAGCCGTCAAAAGTACAACGTACAAAAGATGGCGCCTTAGACTGCAAACTGCCTCCGCAGCTGGAACTGTCTATGCCGGTTATGTTCTCTGCCATGAGCTACGGCTCTATCAGCTACAACGCCCATAAGTCTCTCGCGCTGGCAGCAGCAGAACTTGGGATTCTATATAACACCGGAGAAGGCGGTCTGCATGAAGACTTTTACTGCTATGGCAAAAATACTGTCGTACAGGTGGCTTCCGGCCGTTTCGGCGTCCATGCGGATTATCTGGAGGCAGGCGCAGCCATTGAGATTAAAATAGGACAAGGTGCAAAACCAGGTATCGGGGGACATCTTCCCGGTGCGAAAATCGTAGGAGATATATCCCGTACCCGTATGATCCCGGAAGGGTCTGACGCCATTTCCCCGGCGCCCCACCATGATATTTATTCCATCGAAGATTTGCGTCAGCTTGTCTTCTCCCTAAAAGAAGCTACGGAATATAAAAAACCTGTGATTGTAAAAGTAGCCGCCGTACATAACATTGCAGCAATCGCAAGCGGCATTGCCAGAAGCGGAGCCGATATTATCGCCATTGACGGATTCCGCGGCGGTACGGGAGCCGCTCCGACCAGAATCCGGGATCATGTAGGTATTCCAATTGAACTGGCTCTGGCAGCCGTTGATCAGAGACTGCGGGAGGAAGGTATCCGCAATCATGTGTCCCTCGTAGTAGGCGGCAGTATCCGGAGCGCCGCAGACGTAGTAAAAGCCATTGCTCTTGGCGCGGATGCCTGCTATGCGGCCACTGCCGCCCTGCTTGCCCTTGGCTGCCATCTGTGCCGTACCTGCCAAAGCGGCAAATGCAACTGGGGCATCGCAACCCAGCGCCCGGAACTTGTGAAAAGGCTTAATCCGGCAATGGGCAGCAAACGCCTGATCAATCTGATGACCGCATGGAAACACGAAATCAAAGAATTCATGGGCGGTATGGGAATCAATTCTATCGAGGCTTTACGGGGAAACCGGCTGATGCTTCGCGGCATCGGCTTAACTGAAAAAGAACTTGAAATACTCGGCATCTCTCATGCGGGAGAGTGATATGAAAAACTGCTGCTTCTACGGCATTTTTCATCTACAGCATTTTCTTTAAAAAAGCATAAACATTTATTGGGAGGTATGGTATAATATGCAAATCATCGACGCTGCAAATTTAGATTATAGAACTTTAAATGAAGCATTGCGAGGAGCAGAAACCGATTACATAGCCAAAGACTGCCGCGGCCAGAGATTTATCGCCGCCGGTATGTCTGACATAAATCTTACAATCGAAGGAATCCCCGGCAACACGCTGGGCGCGTACCTAAACAATGCCAATATTACTGTAAATGCGAATGCACAGGACGCTGTGGGCGATACCATGAATGAAGGAAAGATTCTGATTCATGGCAATATCGGCGACGCTGCCGGTTATGCCATGCGCGGCGGCAAAATCTATGTGAAAGGCAACGCAGGATACCGCGCCGGAATCCATATGAAGGCTTACAAAGATAAAATCCCTGTTATGATCATCGGCGGATATGCAGGAAGCTTTCTGGGAGAATATCAGGCAGGAGGAGTAATCATCGTCCTCGGACTTCATAAAGATAACAAACGCATTGTCGGCAATTTCCCCTGTACCGGAATGCATGGCGGCAAAATGTTCCTGCGCGGCAGATGTGAGGATATTTCTTTCCCAAAACAGGTTACCGCAAGGCGCGCGGCCCCAGATGAGTTCGATGAAATCCGGGAATATCTGTCCGAATACTGCTCAGACTTCAGTTATTCCGCGGACGAACTTTTATCCGATCCATTTACAGTCGTCACACCAGACAGCAAGAACCCATACAAACAGATGTATGTAGCAAACTAAAAGAAAGTAGGTAGGCTTATGAAGTATTCAAAAGAAGAGGTCATCCAATATGTGCGTGAAGAAGATGTGAAATTTATCCGCCTCGCTTTTTGCGATGTATTCGGCAAACAGAAAAACATATCCATTATGCCGCAGGAACTTTCCCGTGCTTTTGAATATGGCATTGCCATTGACGCATCCGCAATCGCTGGTTTTGGCGATGAAAATCATTCTGATTTGTTTCTGCATCCTGAAGCAGACACGCTGACGCCTCTGCCCTGGAGACCGGAGCATGGGCGTGTAGTAAGGATGTTCTGTAACATTACTTATCCGAATGGAAAAATATTCGAATGCGATACGCGTTCCATTTTAAAAAACGCGGTTCAAGAAGCGGAACTTTCCGGATATCAGTTTTTCTTTGGCGCCGAGCAGGAGTTTTACCTGTTCAAGCTGGACGACAATGGAAATCCAACCAAAGAGCCTTATGATAACGCTGCTTATATGGATATCGCCCCGGAAGACAAAGGTGAAAATATCCGCCGCGAGGTATGCCTGACACTGGAACAGATGGGAATACAGCCGGAAAGCTCCCATCACGAAGAAGGACCGGGGCAAAATGAAATTGATCTTCGCTATTCTGATCCGCTGACCGCCGCGGACAACGCCATGACATTTCAGACGGTTGTAAAAACAATCGCCCGGCGGAATGGCCTTTGCGCTGATTTCAGCCCAAAACCACTGGAAAACAGACCCGGAAACGGTTTCCATATCAATATTTCAATCAAATCAACGAATGATACAGACCATATGAAATACTTGATTGCAGGGATTTTGGATAAAGTTGCCGATATGACGGTATTTTTAAATTCAACCGAAAGTTCCTATCGCCGTTTTGGCAGCAACAAAGCGCCAAAATATATTTCCTGGTCCAGCGAGAACCGTTCACAGCTTGTAAGAATTCCTGCCGCTATCGATGAATACCGTCGTGTTGAACTTCGTTCTCCTGATCCGTCCGCAAATACTTATCTGGTATTCGCCCTGATCATTTATGCTGTTCTTGATGGGATTGAACAAAAAAAAGAATTACCCGCCCCTACGGATATCAATCTGTACAAAGCAGACGCCAATACCCTTGCCAATTTTAAACAGTTGCCCGGCAATTATAAGTCTGCCTGTACAGCCGCCGCAAACAGCAATTTTATAAAAAAATATATACCGGACGCTATATTAGACGTCTATTGTAATAAATAATGCAAGCCAAAGAAAAAGAAGGAGGTGCAAAATGAGTTTCAGAGAACGGGTTTACAGTATACTCATTGTGTCTGCGACAGATCGTTTCACCTCTGCCTTTGCCGATCTTCTCCCTGGAACAAGATATTACCCGGTTCATACTGCTGCCAGTGTCAGCGCCGCCAAACGGATACTCGCCGAAAAAACGTTTGATTTTGTCATCGTCAACGCGCCTTTGCCTGACGATATCGGTACCCGTTTCGCAATTGACATTTGTACCAGTAAACAATCCGCTGTGCTTCTTCTGGTAAAAAATGAAATACACGCCGGAATACACGACAAGGTTGTTGAATACGGTGTATTCACGCTGCCGAAGCCAACATCAAAACCAACCCTGATACACGCCCTTAACTGGATGGAAAGCGCCAGGGAGCGGCTGAGGCAATTGGAAAAGAAAACCCTGTCAATCAAAGAGAAAATGGCAGAAATCCGTCTTGTTAATAAGGCGAAATGGATTTTAATCAGCGAATTAAAAATGAGCGAACCTGATGCTCACCGCTATATTGAAAAACAGGCAATGGATCGCTGCATTACCAAACAAACCATTGCCGAAGAAATCATTAAGACTTATCAGTAAATCGCTGTGCCATAGCCTTGACAGGCCATCGCACAGCGATTTTGTTCAATTCCAGTCATTCAATTCACCGCTTCTAACGCCATCCTCCTTCTGCGCTTCCTCTCCTTTTCTCTCCTCTTCCTTTCTCTGCGGACTCTAAGCACATAAGCATAGATACTTAAAAATACCAGCAGAAATGCCAAAGTCATAATCACAAAAGTCAACACAAATTTTGCCGGAAGCTGAATATCCTTTTCAGCCAGTTTCGCCTTTATGGATTCCAGCATCGAAGAAAAGTCCACACCTTCTTTGATACGTTTGCTGAAACTGCCCCAGATATTCCCTTCAGCGCCAGCCTCTTCTTTTGACATCTTTTCTTTCGGCGCTTTCACCGTAACCTTTCCCGGTTCAGACCCGGCAATATTCTTCACTGGCTCAAAAGTCATATTATAAGGCACCAGCGTCTCATACAGACGCACCAGACTTTTCCCGTCTTCTGTCTCCACGTTCACCACCGCCAAAAATACCCCCGGCGTCAGTTCACACAAAGATTCCGGCTCTGCCTCCGTCACTCCCGAAAACCCAAAATCCAAAGGTTCTGATGCTACCATTTCTCTTCTGGACATGGAATACATATGAATGAAATCACCAATTTTCATTCCCAGAGTCAAAGGGAAATTTAAAATATAGTCTCCGGATACTGCTAAATCCTGAAAATTATCCCCTTTTGCCGTATGAGCATACTCGCCCAAATCCTCCACAACTTCAAAATCCTCATTCAAAATCTTGAAACTATAGCCACCGTCAGAATTTGTTTGAATCACATACTGTTTACTCTCCTCCTGATAATCAATTCCAAGAATATTGTAGTCGCCGCTGATTTTAACAGTACGCTTATAATCCAGCGTTTCCGGGTCCATCACATAGAGACAGCCTCTGTTTTCCGCTATTGTATTCGTATACAGTGCAACATAGATTTCATTTGTCTCTGGATTATATGCCATTCCGTTACAGTGTTCCCACTCTCGCTCCTGCACGCGCTTTGCCAGGGTATATGGCGTAACTGGATTTCCGTTCTCGTCTGTACTCCCTCTGTAATAAGCAGATATAATATCCGGCACATTCGGATCATCCGCTACATTCTCCATTGTAATAATATAATACTCCGTAGCGCAGACCGACTGCACTACACCGCCATGACGCGGCTCTTCATATATCTGACTCCAGCGAAGATTCTTTAACGCGCCATCCCCTGCAATCTCCGCCCGCCCCTCAATACCGCCCACATAGAACAGCAAAGCAAGAATCAGAATCCCTTTTATTAATTTACCCCACATAATATATTTGTTCCCCTGTTTCATATTTCTAAAGTATTCGGACACTCTCCACAAATATTGCAGTTCACAAATGAATCTACAAAAAAGATTCCCTATCTTCACTGCAATATGTACAGGAAAGTAATTCCAGCGCACAAAGCCTGAATTTCCGGCTATACTTTAAAACATCCCCCTCCGACAAACTCTCTGAGCAGCGAATTTGCCGGTATCTTCTCACTCCCGATTCCCACAAAATAATCCAAAAATTTCAACAATCTCTTGGCCTCTAAATATTCCGGACAATCATGCTCAATCCCAAACAGCAACGGCTCTACATAAGCCTTCAAAACCGCCAGCTCGTAAATCAAAGAAGAATTGAACATCTCATCCGCTTCCTCCTGATAAGGAAAAATATTCTCTTCCTCTCCCCTCCTGACAGACGGCCACATACGAATAGTCTCCTTCGCACTCTTTCCTCTGGTACGAGCGTCCCGAACCATCCTTCTGAGCAGCCGTCCGTCTGTTGTAGGAATCCGGTTGTGCTCATCCACATTTAACTGCGTCAGCGCGCTGATATATATTTTAAATTTATTGGCATCCGGAAGCTGTACCGTCATCTTAGGATTTAAACAGTGAATCCCTTCAATTACCAATACGTCATTCTCCCCCAGTTTCTTTGGAGCGCCGGTATATTCCTTATGTCCCGTCTTAAAATCAAATGTAGGAAGCACCACTTCTTCACCCAGAAGCAAACGCCTCATACACTCCTGAAACAATTCCAGATCTACAGCCTCCAAACATTCAAAATTGTATTCTCCCTTTTCATCCCTCGGCGTATCTTCCCGCTCCACAAAGAAATTATCCACCGCAATCGGGTGAGGCGTCATGCCATGTGCTTTCAATTGAATAGACAATCTGTGGGAAAATGTGGTCTTTCCAGAAGAAGACGGCCCTGCAATCAAAATAAATTTGACGTTCGGATTCGTGGATATTTTCTCTGCAATATCTGCAATCTTTTTCTCCTGAAGCGCCTCCTGAACCAGAATCATGTCCAGAGCATCCCATTTGGTAATCAGGTCGTTCAGCGCTCCTACCGTCTCAATCTCCTGCATATCTCCCCATACAGTGGATTCCTTTAGTACCTGAAACAGCTTATGCGCCGGATGAAAAGGCCGAAGCGCTCTCGGCTCTTTTCTGACTGGCATCTGGATTACAAATCCTTCATCATACAGATACAGCTCAAAATATTTCAGATAACCCGTACTGGGAACCATATATCCATAAAAATAATCCTCAAACTCATTCAAACTGTAGATATTCACTTTGGATACTCTGCGGTAAGCAAATAATCTCTCCTTATCATACATCCCATGCCGGCGGAATATTGCAATCGCCTCGTCCGTATTGACAGAGCGTTTCAGGATTGGAATATCCTTTGCAGCCAGCTCCTGCATTCTCGCCTTCACTTTCTCCAGAAACACTGCGTCCACTAAAATGCCGTCTACCGTACAATACAAACCGTCGCTAACTGAAAAATGAACTCTCACTTTCATGCCTTCTTTATGGTTACACACATCATAAATCGCCTTAACCAGCATAAACTTCATACTGCGTATGTAAGTCGCATGTCCGATATGATCCGCGGTAGTGAGAAAGCTAAGGGTACAGTCTCCTTTCAGAGTCTTCGCCAACTCCTGTAATCTTCCGTTTACAAAGACCAGTACAATATCATCTGTATAATCTTTCTGATACTCTTTTGCAATTTCAAGATAGGATATCCCCTTCGGATACTGCTTTCGGTTATTCCCTATCTGAACATTTACCATCTCCTGTCCCATAACCTTCCTCCTTTTCATGCTCTATTTATATTATCTGAAACGGATGACAGACCGGAGCTATCGATACCACGACTTCTGGAATGCTTTTTTCAAAGAAATCTGCCATATCCTGAATAAATATCTGCTCAATCCCGTAATGTCCTCCATCAACAATAGCAAGTCCCTGTGCCACCGCGTCAATTCCCGTATGATGATCAATATCTCCAGTAATCAGCACATCCGCACCTGCCCGAAGCGCAGCCCGTAACATGCTCTTACCCGCCCCCGGCGAAATTGCGATTCTCTGTACAGGAGCCTGCAGCTCTCCAAACACTTTCACATGTTCCAGGTGAAATCTCCGTTTCACCTGCTCACAGCATTCCGCAAGACTGACAGCTTCTCTAAGGTCTGCAACTCTTCCGATTCCCTGAGGCTTTCCGTCTATCGGACTTTCAGGACACGTAACCTCCAATATCCGGCCTTCCCAAAGCCCCATCACACGTTCCGATAACTCTGCCATTCCCATCACATCATAATTAGTATGCATGGCGTAGTAAGCAATGTTTTCCTGAATCAGACGAATAATCCGTTTCCCGGTAAATTCGTCTGTTCTCACCTGACGCATACCAGAGAATATCAATGGATGATGAGTCACCAACAAATCTGCATGGACCTCTGCTGCTGCTTCAATCACTTCTGCTGTCGCATCCAAAGCTACATATATCCGCTTCACTTCCTTTTCAGGGTCTCCCACCAGAAGTCCCACATTATCCCAATCTAACGCACAGGAAACCGGGTATTTCTTTTCCATTATTTCTATTATATCTCTACACAGCATATGTACCGCTCCTTCTCTGCCTCAGAAAATAATCTAAAAGAAAACAACCTATCGTCTTCCATCTATATTCGTATCTCTGGAAATCCGGACAAGTCATTTGACCAAATGTAAATGTGTCAGCACACTAATACATGTCTAACGTCTGTCTAATCCGGCCAAGTTCTCTCTCTATCTCTTCACACCGAAATCTCACCGCTTCACCTGGTTGGTCCTTTAGCCCCTGATAAATAGCATCCATCCGGCCTTCTTCCTTTACAAGAAACCGATATAATACCAAATCCCTGTCTGCAAGCAGCCTGCGTCCATAATAAAGCTCCGGCCCGGAATACGCAGGCTCCTCCCCATGTATCCATTTCATCACAGGGTAAAACTTCCCGTCTTCTTCTGTCATTCTTTCTTCTGTCAAACGAAATCCGCTACGATTGAGATAATCTCTTACCTTATGAATCTCTGACTGAGGCTGCAAAATAAATTCCTGGATTCCCCTGACAATCTCCGGCGACTCCCTCAGAATCCGAATCACAAGACCGCCTCCCATACCGGCTGCAATCATGGTATCCGCCTCGCCTTCTTTAAGCCCCTTAAGCCCGTCAGAAAGACGAGTTTCAATCATATCGCCCAATCCATGCTCTCCGATATGCTCCGACGCACGCATAAGAGGACCTGGATTCACATCCATAGCTATGATATGCCTGCTCACCCCAGTCTGTGCAAGATAAATCGGCACATAACCATGATCTGTTCCCACGTCGGCAACCAAAGCCCCTTCTCTCACCAGCGAAACAACGGACGAAAGTCTTTTTGACAGCTCCATAGCTACCTCTTTCTTAATCCAGATAATCCCTGAGTTTCCGACTGCGGCTTGGATGGCGAAGCTTCCTCAAAGCCTTGGCCTCAATCTGTCTGATACGTTCCCTTGTCACGTCAAATTCCTTGCCTACTTCCTCCAGCGTGCGCGCACGTCCATCATTCATGCCAAACCGAAGTCTTAGAACCTTCTGCTCCCGCTCTGTCAAAGTATCCAGCACTTCGTCAAGCTGCTCCTTGAGAAGCGTGGCTGCCGCAGCTTCCGCAGGCACCGGTACGTTGTCATCCTGAATAAAGTCTCCCAGATGACTGTCTTCTTCCTCTCCAATCGGCGTCTCCAGAGACACCGGTTCCTGAGAAATTTTTAAAATCTCTCGAACACGCTCTACAGGCATGTCCAGCTCTTCCGCAATCTCCTCCGGCGTAGGCTCGCGCCCCAGCTCCTGCAAGAGCTGTCTGGAAACACGAATCAATTTGTTAATAGTCTCCACCATATGCACTGGAATACGAATGGTTCTTGCCTGGTCGGCAATCGCCCTGGTTATCGCCTGACGAATCCACCATGTCGCATAGGTACTGAACTTAAAGCCCTTCTGATAATCAAATTTTTCAACCGCTTTAATCAGTCCTAAATTACCTTCCTGAATCAAATCGAGAAATAACATTCCACGGCCGACATATCGCTTCGCAATACTTACCACCAGCCTTAAATTCGCTTCTGCCAGACGTTTCTTGGCATCCTCGTCTCCTTCGGCCATCCTTCTGGCAAGATCAACTTCCTCCTCTGCCGAAAGCAGCGGAACTTTGCCAATCTCTTTCAAATACATCCGCACCGGATCTTCAATACTGATACCGTCAGGAACAGACAGGTCAATCTTCTCCATATCAACCTCGTCCTCGTCCGTCAGCACAACTTCCAGATCATCATCCACATCTGAATCAGAATTAATGCGCAGCACATCAATTCCGTTAGATTCCAGATACTCAAACACCTTCTCCATTTGATCCGGGTTCAATTCCATATCTGAGAAAAAGTCGTTGATTTCCTGAATCTCAAGAATACTCTTTTTATTTTTCCCCATCTTCATCAGATCTTTCAGCTTTTCCTCAAATTTTACGATGTTTTCTTCCATGTAATGTCCATCCTCTCATTGCTTGTTTATATTTTATCCTTAATTAACAGAAATATGCAGTTCCTTCATATGCTGCAGCGAGCGCTTATCCGCCATCAGCTTCTTAAGACCGTCAATATCTGCTGGATTTAAGCATCTCATCGCCTCATCCAGACTGTGCTGCTTAATCCGAAGCAACGTTTCTTTCAATGCCTTTTCCTTTTCTTGTATCGTTGACACCTCCGGCAGTCTCGTATGAAATAACTCTGCTACCCTCCGGTGCTCCTCCTCATCCGTAAAATGATTCATAATCTGCGCAGGATTCACATTCCCCGCCTCATACTGCTGATACAACAGCTTTGCCACCGTATGATACAATGGCTCCCTGAAATCCTCCGGCCCGATAATATTCCTAATCTGCCTGAATATATTTTCATCATCAATCATCCAGGTCAGAAGAAGCCTCTGGGACTTTAATACCCCGTCCTCCTTCCCCTTATTCCGGTTCACCGCAGGTTTGGGTCTCTCTACTGGTTTCACGAGCCCTGTCCGAACCGCCGTCTTAACTACAAGCTTCCGCAGCTCCTCCGAACTTACCCCGTAAGTCCTGGCCACTGCTTCAATATAATTACTCCGTTCAATCTCCTCGTCAAATTCCGTCAGTCTCGCCGCTGCTTCCCGCATAAACGCAGTCTTCCCTTCCGGCGACGCCATGTCAAAATCCCGCTCTAACATCTCCAATCCGAATAAGAAACCATTTCTGGCCTTATGGATACGCTCCTCAAAAGCATCCGCGCCCAAATTCTTGATAAATTCATCTGGGTCCTTAAAAGGGTCCATACGAATTACTTTTGCTGTAATTCCAACACTTTTCAGAATCGGAGCCGCCCTGAGAGCTGCCTTCGTCCCCGCTTCATCACTGTCATAGGTCAGATACACTTCATTAACATATCGTTTAATCAATGAGGCATGTCCTGCTGTAAGCGCCGTTCCAAGCGATGCAACTGCATTGGTAAATCCCGCCTGGTGAAGCGCAATCACATCCATATACCCTTCGCAGATGATAAAATAAGGCTTCCTTGACGTCCTTGCGCGATGCAGTCCATATAAGTTCCTGCTCTTATCAAAGACCGGTGTCTCCGGCGAATTTAAATACTTCGGCTTCCCGTCTCCCATAACCCGTCCGCCAAATCCAATGACGCGATTATTTGCATCCATAATCGGAAACATGACGCGATTCCAAAATTTATCATACGCCCCATGCTTCTCATCTGCCGATATCAGTCCCGCCTTTAAAAGCATCTCATCCGAGTATCCCTTCATCTTCAGATACCGGTACAAATCGTCGCTATATTTATTTGAATAACCCAGTCCGAAAGATGTAATCGTCGCATCGCTTAATCGTCTGTTTTTCAAATATGTATAGGCGTTCCTTCCCTGCTCTGACTTTAACTGTGCATAAAAATACTTTGCCGCTAATTTGTTAATCTCCAAAAGCACCGTTCTTTGCTCTGCTTTTTCCTGCGCCTCTCTGGAATACTCCATTTTGGGAAGCTCTACGCCCGCCCTGTCAGCCAGTACCCTAAGCGCCTCCACAAATGAATAATTTTCATATTCCATCAAAAACGTGAATACGTTCCCTCCTGCGCCGCAGCCAAAACAATAAAACATCTGCTTCTGCCTGCTTACAGAAAAGGACGGTGATTTTTCATTGTGAAAAGGACACAATCCAAAATAAGAACTCCCCTTTTTCTGAAGCTTCACATAACTGGAAATCACATCTACTATATCATTTTTCAGCCGTACTTCCTCCACCAGTTCTTCTGGATAATACATAATCCTGCCGCATCCTCTTTCCAATTCTCCATTTTTGCATCCGGTCTATTTTAGATATAAAAGCTCTCGACACCCAAAATCAAAGATTCTGGCGCATATGCAGACACTTGGCGACTGCGAGACAATTATATGAAAAATATCCCTATATTAATTAATTCGACAAAACTTCCCGATTTCCTTTAATTTTTCCAGGATTCTGGAATAAAATATTCTTCAAACTTCTGAATTGCATAAGTATCCGTCATTCCGGCTATATAGTCACAAGCTGCCTGTTCCCTGGAGACCTTCCCGCACTCCATCATTCTCTGGTACAATTCCGGCATTAATTCTGGATATTCCATATAATAATCATATAAATTCGTAACCATATGAATGGCTTTCTTTTCCTCTCCTTTCGCAGAAGGATTCAAATATACATGTTCAAACAAAAAACTTCTGAGTCCGAACATAGCCTCTCTGACCTCCTGAGACATGCGAATCTCCGGCTGATCCATGCTGTGAATAATCACATCATGAACCATCGTGTTCAACCGGCTCTTTGACGAATGTCCCACCACAGACGCATATTTTTCTGGGATATCTTCTTCTGTAAGTATTCCTCCGCGAATCGCATCGTCAATATCATGATTGATATACGCAATCTTATCAGAAAGCTGTACCAGACATCCCTCCAGTGTATGAGGCTTTCCGCTGGACTTATGATTCAGAATCCCGTCCCTTACTTCCCAGGTAAGATTCAGTCCTTCTCCCTGCTTTTCCAGAATCTCAACCACCCTGACGCTCTGTTCATTATGGCGAAATCCTTCCGGGCAAACACTGTTAAGCGCGCGTTCCCCGGCATGACCAAAAGGCGTATGGCCCAAATCATGACCAAGGGCAATAGCCTCCGCCAAATCTTCATTGAGTCGCAGAGCCTTTGCAAGAGTCCGGGCATTCTGCGACACCTCTAAGGTATGTATCAGCCTTGTACGATAATGGTCCCCCATGGGCTGTAGGAACACCTGCGTCTTTCGCTTTAAGCGCCGGAAGGATTTACAGTGCAGAATCCTGTCCCGGTCCCTTTGAAAAACCGGACGGATATCACACTGTTCCTCCTCCCGGATTCTTCCTCTGGAATTAATACTTAAAGATGCATATTTACTTAACATTTTCTCTTCCCGCAACTCTAATTCCTCTCGAATTGTCATACTAAACCTCTCCCTGCCCCATTTCATAAACAGTCCGCATTCTCTACATAATATATTACACTTTGATACATAAAATGTAAAGAGCCGAAGCTTTATATCAACCCTCGACTCCTGCAGTAAAGTTACTGTTTACACGCGCCTGCCGGACGCAGATTGAATCAGGAGCAGGTCTCTAAGCAGACGGAGTAACATTCCATTGAACTATCAGCTAACGCAGACTAAGGCGCTCAGGAATGCCTTCGCGTCTAAGTCTGCATAAGCTGATATTTCAATTCCATGAAAAGCGCTCCTGAATTGTCTGCTTAGAGACCTGCTCCTGATTCAACCCGCTGTTTACCAAATGCCTGTAAACCGTAATGCAATAAATATCGTTCACACGCCGCTTACTCCGGTCCGCAAATAGCGCTGTACAAAGTAAGGCATTCCAGAGACGCTTTAAATGGAAATGAAATCCCTGCCAACGTAGTCTTAGAAATGAAGACATTCCTGAGTTTCTTAGACTACGTTGGCAGGGATTTCGCTGAAATGTTGTCTCGCCTTACTTTGTACAGCGCTATTTGCGGACCGGCGTAAGCGGTGTGTAAACGATAATTATAATAGTAATCTACTGCTCGTTTTCAAAATCAATAATTCTCTGGACCTTATCCACTGACCGGCAGTTTGAATCCCATTCTACAGACAAATATTCTTTCACCAGTTCCTTGGCAAGCTGAATCCCTATTACCTGAGAACCCATGGTAATCACATTGGCATGATTGGAAAGCTCTGCTCTCTGTGCCTGGTATACGTCATGAATGCACGCAGCATAGGCGCCCTTCACCTTATTGGCCGCAATTGACACACCGATACCGGTTCCGCAGACCACAATTCCTCTGTCATACTCTTTTGCCGCAACTGCTTTGGCAACCTCAATAGCTGTATTGGCATAAATCGGGTCTTCGCTTCCGAAATCTCCTGTCTCGTGGCCTAACCCCTTCACATACTCCATAAGCTCCATTTTAAACTCCTGTGCGTTCGGGTCACATCCAAATGCTATCTTCATCCTCATATCCTCCTACTATTCTTTCATATTATAATGTTTCTTCCATACAGAAATAACGACCTCAATTCGGTAATCTTACAAATATTTTCTCATCTCGCCGAGTGATTCATAGATACAGGTTGGCTCAACATCTGACTCTGCCACTGTCTGCATATCTGCCTCTCCGGTTAATACCAGAAAACCTTTTGCTCCGTTACGAACCCCTGTCGCCACATCCGTATACAAACGGTCTCCCACAAATGCCATCTCAGAGGGCGCATGTCCGGTAATTTCTGTAATCATCTCCACCGTCTCTTTCCATGGTTTCCCAAGAAAGCGAGGCTTCACACCGGTAGAATCGGTAATCAGACTGCACATAGCGCCGCAGTCCGGCATAAAACCATATTCTGTCGGACAGTTCGTATCCATATGGGTGGCAATAAAGGGAACGCCATTTCTCACATAATGGCAGATTCGGTCCAATTTACGATAAGTCAACGTTGTATCAAAGCTCTGTACCGCAACATCCGGGTCCTCGTCCACCAGACGGATGCCCTTTGCCCTCCAGTTCTCTTCCAAAACCGGCGTGCCATTCAGATATACCCCTGCCCCCGGATAATTCACTTTCAGAAACTCTGCGCACACATCTCCGGCAGTTACAACCTTACTTTCCTCCACGTCCAATCCCAGCTTATGCAGCTTCTCCACATACACCGCAGGCACTTTGGAAGCATTGTTCGTGAAAAATATGTAATCTCTGTCCTCAGAAGCCTCCACCTGATGAATAAAATCAAGAGCCCCTTCAATCAACTGTTCTCCCAGATACACCGTCCCGTCCATATCCAAAACAAACAGCTTCACACCCTTTAACGCATCATCTTTCTTCAACATATCTTCATCCCTCTATCCATAGATTTCCTTCGTAATCTTGTCTGCAATCTCTTCCAAACGGCCATGTTCCTTGGCAAACTGCATAATCGAATATCTTGGTCTCACACTATAGCCCTTTAACAGACTCTCATGGAACAATTCTCTTGAAATACCTATATCCTTCGGACTCACCGGCGCCCCGCCTTTTGCAAGGAGACGCTCAATCTCCTCATGAGACGGACACTGCTCTTTCGTCCCTTCCGGCAGAATATCTTCTAATTCCTCAAAGAATCTGGCAATCACAGGCGTTGCGACGCCTACCTGAATACCATGATGATGCGGATTTTCACCCCTCGCAATGGAATCCATCTCCCAGAAATGAGACAACATATGCTCTGCCCCGGATGCAGGTCTTGAGATATTAATCAGCGCCATAGCAACTCCTGTAAGGGTCAACGCCTCCATAAGCGCGCCCAGAGACTCGCCGTTCCTGTCTTTCAAGCCTTGCGCCTTAGCAAAACATGCATCCAGCGCTTTCCGTACCAGCGTCACACAGGTATCACACCGGTAGTCGCCATTTGCTTTCACCGCCAAATCCCAGTCTGCAAGAGCCGTAATCTTTCCAATCACATCACCATATCCTGCCTGAATCAAATCCTGGGGGGCCGTCTGTAAAATATCTGTATCTCCCACCAAACCATAAGTTAAATGTGCAGCCGGCGAATACTTATATCCCTGTGAAATAATCGGCGCTCCATCCGCCACATACCCATCCATTGAAGGCGCTGTTGCAACGATAATATAGGGAATCCCAGTACGTGAAGTTACAAATTTAACAGAATCATTCAGCACTCCTGAACCAACTGCAATCATCAGTTTCACATCCATATCGTGCTCCTGGAGAATCCTTCCAAGCGTCTTCTCATCCGGAAGTAAAATATCCTCTCCCACATCAAACAAAAGCTCCTTCACATGAAACCCATGAGCCCTTAACAGTTCTACGGCCTTCCTTCCCGCTACTTCATAAGTGTTATTATCAAATACCACCAGAATCTTATCCTCTTTAAAAGGTTCCGCAATCTTCGGCAATTCCTCTATAGCGCCCTTTCCAATAGCCATATCGTGAACGCTGAAATTGTGACGGCGTCCGCAGGAACAGTCAAATTCTGTGCGCGGCATCTCATTGATTGTCATGTTAAGAATCTCATTCATCATCATTACCTCCTTGCATCTTTGTGCGTGTTCTTTTTTCTTAACTTGCTTCCTTCTGTGCGCTTTGCGCTTCCCTCTGAGAAACAGCGTATAAACTCTTCCGCACAGGAAACTTTATTCTTCAGACGCCAGCGCCTCTGCACACTGTACGTCTGTAATTAACGTATTAATATACTTTCCCCGAATCGCTCCCCGAATCGCAGGAAGCTTCCAGAGTCCCCCGGCTATTCCTACCGTTCGGGGAATCTTCCGCAGCTTATGTATGTCGATACCTATCACCATATTATCACCGCGAAAAGCTGTGGTCTCCCCGGTCTCATCGTAAAACTGCATACACAACTCTCCCGCTGCATTTCTCTCAATCAGAGAGTCTATCTCATTCTCCTTAAAATACCCGGTGGCCTGTATCGCTGAATGGTCGTTCGGGTAACCAATTCCAACCAGCGCAACATCCAAACGTCCAAACAACCCGATTGCTGACAGAAGACTCTCCTCCCTCATCAGCTCATCCCGAATCTGTCTGCTGGATACCCGGGCTGGCGCATGAAGCGGAACAAACATTCCTCCATAAAACTTAGCCAGACTCTCCGCCAAACTATTCGCATGAAGCTCCGTACGAAGTCTCCCCATTCCTCCTATCAACGGAACAAATGTAACGTCCTCTGTCCCAGGATTCTTCAGAGATGAAACCATATGATGAAGTGTCGAACCCATAGACACTCCTACAACATCGCCATCTTTCATCATATACTGCAAATACCCGGCCGCCGCATTGCCAAGAGCCGTCTCCAAGTCCTCTCCCAAATCTTTGCAGCTCACAACCAGCACTTCACGAAGCCCATATATTCTCTCCAGCTTCTGCTCTAATTCCCAGTTCTCTATCATATCCAAGCCCGGAATCTTAATCTGTACAATATTCTGTTCTCTGGCAGATGTCAAAAGCCTCGCAACTGTCGGCCTTGACAGTCCCAGCTGCTTCCCAATCTCCTGCTGGCTGGCATTCTGATTATAATATAAATCGCATACCTTAATCATCAGGCGGGGATCGTCTACTATCTTTCTCATACACTTGTCTCTCCTGTGCCTTTTATTATATATGCCCCTCTTATACCTGTCAATATTTTATTTTATTTATTTTTACATTTCATCCTATATATTTATATTTTTTAAATATTATATAAAATAATATTATATTATTTTTACATTTTGTAAAAGTAATTTCATTTAGACTTATAGTAGTTTTGTAAATCCCAATGAAATTAAATGAGTCTAACAGCATGTTTATATCGCTCAAACAGCTAGCCATAATCAGACTATAGTTTTCGTATCAGCACAAGCGACGCATGAACAGAAACAAAGAACAGGGTAATCATCCTTTTCAGACAACAGAAGAAATCAATGATTTAAGCAGACTTGAAAAAGTAAAATATTTTTTACATTTTCCCGGCAGCGCAAGGAGACGATGAAATTCTGCAAAGTTGCGGGAAGCGTATAAAAAATATCTCCTATGTAACAAAAGAGCAGCCATACAGGCTACTCTCCTCCCGGTCCATCGCGCCTTGGCACTTCGTCCGGTATAATATCTGAAGCGGAATTTCCATACGTATCTTTTCCCGGCTTCTTATCGGAAGGAATCGGCGAATCCTTATAAATATCTGATTCCCGATTTCCTTCATAGGCATCCTTAGTCTGAGTATAATCTCCTGACTTCATTTTCATCTAATATGCACTCCTTTCTAACTTTATGTGCATGTTTAAAAATTGCTTCCTGTCAGATGCATTCCCTGTTTTGTGTAAGATTCGAGCCAAATAAAGGGCACATAGCAGGCTATGTAATCCGAATTTGACTAGAATATACCGCAAAATGGGGATATAGACGACGGAATGAATTTTCAGACACACTCTGTTACAACGAATATGAATTATTCATTGTAATACAGTATGTACAATATCTTACATATTTATACCTTCCAGACATCCCCAAAGGCACACTCTTTAACACAGCGTCCAGCAGGCGACGTGTGAACAGTAACACATAGCGAAAATATAAAAATAATTAGGAAATTATTTCATTGACGCAGCTAGAATTCCTGCTTTATAATAATATCATAACTTTTCGGAATTTCAATGAATGTGATTCTAACTGAAAATTGACAACTGAATATCGTGCAGGAAAAGAAATTTGAGAAAAATGGACATAAACATTGGACATAGCGGGTACTATGTCTTGAAAAATCTTATGGAATCGCTTAAGATATCATTATTAGGCGGTGAATCCTAATAATGATTTTTGAAATGCCTCAGCAGATGGCATTTCCCAGGCATCAAGATGTTGGAGCATCATGATGCCGTAGAGGCGGCAGTACCACATCTTAGTCGAGCGGTGCCTGCCGTCTTCTAATTTATAGTCCTCTTTCTCGCGCTTGTTGGAGCGCTCCACAGAAGTTCTTCTGTCATATTCCTTTTCCCATGCTTTAGAGTCCCTTGGCGGTATGTTAAATAATCTTGGATTGTCATTGGTAAAGATGTGTACGGTTCTTCCATATTTTGCCGGTGAACAAGGGTGTTCACAAAAGCAGCCACGTTTCCGGTTCGACTTAGGACATCGGTATTTTGCGCGGTGTTTGGCAGCCTCGTATCCATCTTTATGCATACGTAAACCCAACTTACAGACAGGGACGCCATCGTCATCGATTGTGAAATCGTCCTTATAGGTAAAATGCCCGGTATGTCCGGGATTGAGGTCAATAAAGGGTGTGATATCTTCCCGTTTGCAGTAATCATAAACAGCGTAAGCGTCGTGTGCAGAATCCAGAAGGAGCTTTTCAATGCGGAATTTCGGAAGATATGCTTTCATAGTAAAAAGGAATGCAGGAAGGAAAGCATGTCATGCCGGGAGGCCCGCTCTAAAAGCGGAAACACAGGGAGATCATTGTAGGAATCGGAAGCCACATACATGTAGAGGTGGTAGCCGAAGAAATAACATTCCCGGTGGGAGTCCCATCCCCAGTTACAGTCAGGCTGGGAATAATGACGTTTGCAGTTACAAGAAGAACAGCCTTTCTCCTTACAATGGCAGATGCGCTTTTTGCGCTGCTGTGCGGCAGTGCGGACAGGGGTGCCGTCGCCGGCAAGGGCCAGGTGCCTGGGATTAACCAGCCCCCTGTGGATGGACTGGTCCAGGAACTGCTGCTGATAAAGCCGGAAAATGAGGAAAAAGGGATTCTCAGGCTTTAACTGCCAGCGTTCCAGCAGGGGAAGAAGTTTTGAAGCAGTGCTGGAAGAATCGCAGGGAGTCTTATCACCTTTCTTCTTCCCCTTGGGAGTTTTCTTCATTTTAGGGAACCGGTCTTTGGGGGAAAGGTTGTTGGAGTCATGCTGCCAGATGCGGGAAAAGAAATCATAAAAAGTCCCAACGCCTGGGGTATCGCCAAAAGAGAACCCGCTGAGGATGGCATAAAGGGGAGTTTCCTTAAGCATGCGGCACCAGACAGTGATGGAAGTAACTTTCAGTTTCAAAGCAAGCAGGTAGGAGCGCAGCATGCAGGAAGGGAGTCGTGGTTCCGGGCCAAAAACAGAGTAACATTCCTGCATGACAGAATCAGTTCTGGAAAGATCGAGATACCAGAACTGCACGATATAATCCCAAGTGCTTTTTGGAAGGACAAAGGGATCCGGGTAAAATTTAAGGAATTGGGATACGAAAGTATCCTGAAAGGCGGTATGACCGCCGGGATTTATAGGTAACAAAAAAATCGCCTCCAGTCGATTGAAATAAAATATAATCAATCGGCTTCGCCGCAAATTTTGAGCGATTTGTCAAGCGTTTTTTGCAAAAAAGTGGGTGATTTTTTGAGATAGGGATCTGAAAGCCTTATAAAATCAGGGCTGAAGATTCCGAGAATATATTTATCAGAAAAAGGAGGAATCCATATGTTATATCCATTTATCAAATTACATGATGACACAGAAATCACTCATTCAGAAATGCACGAAGATCAAACCGTTGACGTAGTTGTAAAGAAAAAAGACCACAGAAAAGGCCTCTTAAAAGCTATGTGTAAACTGCCGGATTATAAATGGGACAACGTAGTCGGCTTCAACGACAAAGAACTGGACCGCTTTCAAAAGCTCGTGGAAGCCAATTCCAAATTAATTATGGAATATTCAAAAAAAGGCGGTATATTAAATAACAAATAGTTACCACTCACGCTCTGAGTTTTACGACAGCAGATTTTTTGTAACAGTTCATCCTTCCGGTTTCACTGTAATGGAATCCGCCCATTTTAATGTTTGCCAGCGGCAAAGGGGCGGATTCCTGGCTGCTCAGGTTCATTGGCTGCTAACTACGCAGCAAATGCGCAGTTGCAGGCTGAACTGTTACGACTTTTTTATACATTGTTTATTCTGCACTTGCATTTATTTCCTAAAGTGCTATAATAGACACATGCAGATATGGTTCATCGGTAGAACGCTAGCTTCCCAAGCTGGAAAGGCGGGTTCGACTCCCGTTATCTGCTGCTATTAAACCGCTGATTTTTCAGCGGTTTTTAAATTTCATGACAAATTATTTATTCTTCTATTCTGCTGCTTTGCCGGCAAATTCCGTAGTAACCAGTTCCTCATAAGGAGCCCGCTCAGATAGTTCTCCTGCATCATCTAAGATATCCTGCAAAAGATTGAAGCTCTCTTCCTCGAATATTAGATTACTCTTCCAGGTGTCCTGCTCATAATAACGGGTCACAATCGTTGTAATTGTTTCAATATCGGTCTCTCCAAACTGTGGCGCAATCACACTCGCAATTTCTTCCGGTGTATGATTCTGCACATAATCCATTCCTTTTTGAAGCGCATTGGTGAATCCTTGAACAATTTCCGGATTTTTCTCAATATAACTCTTCTTTGCTGAAAAAGCGGTATATGGAACATATCCACTGTCAGTTCCAAGGGATGCCACAACATATCCTTTGCCTTCCTGTTCCAGAGAAGTTGCACCTGGTTCAAATTCAACCGTAAACTCTCCCTGCCCGCCTGAAAAAGCAGCCGCAGTCGCGCCAAAATCAATACTCTGGTCTATCTTTACCTCAGAAGGATCTATCCCGTTCTGGCGTAGAATATACTCAAATACCATCTCTGGCATACCGCCTGTCAGCATTAGTATCATGTAAATTTGGAGTATATTTGTCACGCACCTCATGACCGTCGGCCGTTCCTTCCGTCCGGCATGGCTCGCAGCTTTCGCAGAAATCTGCAATCATCTCCTCAAGCTCTGCTTTAGTCTTTATAATTGTATAAGGCTTCAGCTTATTTTCACAGGGCTCCACAATCCCCTTTTCAATCATCGTTGTGACATACGGCAGCACGGATTTCTTGGATTTGCAATATCCCATGTCTGTAAGCTTCCTGGAAAGATATTTTGCAGAGGTAAAGCCTCTGTCATCATCTCTTATCAAACGCATAACCGTAAGGACAATCTCATTTTCAGAGCGGTTCAATTCCTCCGCCGGACTATAATGAACCAGCCGGGACAAACCATACTTTAATTCTATCTCTGGCAGACCGTTTTCATCAACCTCAATCCCTTCGATTAGAATTTCAATATCCTTTCGGTTTAAGGTTCCTTTCTTAATAATATTATCTACAACTTCAAGCGCAGTACGCAGCTTTTCTTTTACATTGGGATTATCCGGTTCCGTACATTTCAGCTCGTCATACTTGACCTCAAGCACATGAACCCGCGCCGTCAACTCCTGCTGTATGGAATCGTAGCTTTCCTTAATTAAGACTTCATTATCCGGATTACTGGAAATGTCTTTGATTTTCTGTGAAAACAGCGTTCGCAATTGATGTTTCACCCCATCAATCTCTGCTTGAATCGAAGCGCATTTTTCCTCCACCGTTTTCTGTTCTGCAGCAAAATCCTTTATATCATAGGCAGCTATCACTTCACAAAGAGCATTCCGGCACATCCGAATGTAACGAACCACATCATCCATAAGCTTCTGCTCTTCCATTAAATGCGCCTTAGTGCAATACCGTTTCCCCTTCGTATTATAGGTACTGCAAATGTAATATTTGCGTACCTTAGCGGAAGTCTGCCGCTGAATAGCTGTCAGCTTGCTGCCGCAATCCTTACAGTAAAGGCAGCTTCCAAATGGACTCGGTATCTCTGAGCCTATCCATTGCCCGTGACTGCCCTTATAACGGGATTTTGTGCGCTTTTCTTTTAATTCCTGTACCAAATCATAGGTCATTTTATCAATGATCGGCGGATGATGATCTTCAAACATATACTGTTCCTCCTTAGGGACGCGCTTGTCCTTTCCATGAACAGTATTTCTGGCTCTTTTCCGCAGACGGAAGATTCCGATATAAAAATCATTATCCAGTATCTCTTTCACCATTCCGTCCGACCAGGCGGCAGCAACATGGCGATTGGTATTTCTTCCTTCCTCCAATTCCCGTTCTCTGCGGATCATGGATGGAGTAGGCACGCCCTGCTGCGTAAGATATGTAGATATTTTCCGATAACCGCAGCCCTGAATATACAGATCATAAATCAATCGGATATATTCTGCTTCCTTTTGCACGATTTCAAAGTTTTCCTTCTTCTTTCCAGTTCTTCGATATCCAAATGGCGGCTGTGTAATCAGCGTACCTTCCTTTTGCTTCGCACCTAACGCATGGCGGATCTTCTTGCTTGTATCCTTGACATAGCGTTCATTAAACCAGGTTGTGATACCTATTGTATCATCCTCTGATATTTCGCTGTCGTAATGATCGTCAACCACAATCAGGTGCTTACCGCGCTCCTGAAATTCGTCCAACAGAAGCAGTATCTTCGCATTATGTCTTCCTAATCTGGAAAAATCTTTTACAAGAACCGTATCTATGTCTTTGTCTAAATCCTCCATAAGCTGTTTAAAGCCGGGGCGGTCAAAGATATAGCCGGAAACCCCGTCATCTTCGTACCAGCGGTCAACCACAAGATTCCGCTCCGCCGCATATTGGGTAATGATCAGTTTCTGATTTTCAATCGAAGAATAATTCCGTTTATCATCATCTCTCGATAACCGAACATATCCCGCATTCATAGATTCACCTCCTCGCGAGTACTCCCGAAAGCATTCCTGCATTCATCTTTGAAATTGACAGAAAATCATCTCATAAATTCATTCACAGATACTCTCTGTAAGTACTCATTGTTCTGTTAAATAGTCCACATTAGTATATCAAATGCAATATATATAGATTACTTAAGTTTGCAGTATCATGTACACACACTATATACTAAAGTTTCGCTTTAGTCAACTGTAAGAATCATTTAGATGATTCTTTATCAACGCTTTTATTCCTTCCTCAATATCAGGCTTATTCGGACCTTCTTTAAATGTGACAACCCGGAACCCTGCCTTTGTGTACCACTTTTTTTTCTTTTCATATTCTTCCTGCGAAGAAAAATCGTCGCGCCATAGATAATATGTTGGCTTTCCCAAGCTATCACTTCCCTTCTGTATTCCAATATATGAATCCTAACCTTCTGCTGTGCCTGTACCCTCTAAAAAACTCTCAGTAATATGAAATTGTCAAGGAACAAGCGGCCGCTCCTTAAAAAGCCCTGTTACAAAAGCCCGTCTATATCAGCTATAGATTTTTAAGAAGCCTTGCTGCAGTTACATCATATGAAATCGGAGCTTCTACCTGAATGGCACAGACTTGGCATAAAATTGGCAAAATAGAAAAAAGGACCTCCGAAGAAGTCCTCAATAAAATCTTTTATCTATGTGTGCTTTTCCAACCACCAAATCATAATGCCTACATAAGGCATTTTTGGATCGCCCGCATCTCTTATTTGTTCTAATTTTCTTCTACAGTATAGAGAAATATCTCGTGTACCACATTTTTTTCTTACATTGTCAATCAGTGCTTGTAATACCTGCTTTCTGTTCTCCGGTAATGAAATACTTTCACTGTTTAAATTAAGTCTTTCATTGATATCTTCATTAATTTCCGGATCTGATGACTGTATTCTACCGGAAGACATATATGTAATTCCACGCAATGTATCTGCATCACATGGATTGACCTTTATCGGTTCATTACCTCTCTAAGTATGGTATTCGCATCCTTGCCATAGGTCTCGTCAGCCACAGGTAAAACTGCATTATCCTTTAATATGACAATAGAATCACTCCTTACAGAATTTATTACCTCAGGCGCATGTGTACTTACAATAAACTGTACCTTCGGAAAAACATTCATCAAATCCTTCAGAATGCGCTTCTGCCAGGTCGGATGTAAATGTAAATCAATTTCATCAATTAAAACAATGCCCTCTGTCTCAGTCAATACCCGTTCTAAGAGCTGGGGATTAAGGATTGCCATACGATATGCAATACATACAATTAAAATTTCTGCAAATGTGAACAATGAAATCCATTGAAACCATATCATTATGCGAAAGCTTTGCCATAGTATTTGCACTGATACCTAGATTCTTAAAAAAATTGTCTTTTTCACTCACCACAATCTCTCAATTAGAAATTTTACCGTTTCCTTTAAATCATCACTGAATTCATCTAAATCATCCAGCGATATAACTTTTTCACCTATTAAACTGGCGATATCATATATAGCAGACGATTTCCTCATCTCGATTAAAACACCCGGACATTTCTTATCTTGTTTTATACGCTTTTCAAGCTCCCAGAATTTATCCGACGCTAATTGGTCGCTCCTTAGAAATGTTATATATTCCTCTACCAGCCGTTCCATATAATGCTCCTGCCAGTCTGAAATTTTCTCCCGATATTTCTTCCAATCACTTTTCGATATCTCCGTCATCTTATTGTACATCCTTTCCAAATGTTAATTCCATCAATTCCACTGTGATTTTTTTGCTTTAAACTATCATCATACTGTTTCAAGACTGCTCTCCCCGGAAACACGCCTGAGAAGCCGTCGCCTCAGCATTACTGCGGCCGAAAGCGGTATTTCCCTTTTCCATGACCAGACACCGGCTCAATAATGCCGTGTTCCGTCAATTCTTTCAAAAGCTCAGAAGCTCTGGACGGCCTGATATCAATCACTTCCATCACATCCGAACGCCCAAAGACTATTTGATCCGAAAACGCTTCCCGGAGCTTTAAAATATGGCTTATCGTTTTTGGTTGAAAAGCTTTTACAATGTCCGGTTTTAGATCGCTAATATCCGGTTTTTTCATTTGAATATCCGGTTTTTCTGTTTCCTTAAATGCTTCGCTGATATGCAATGTACGGTTATGAAGTGGATGGTTCTCATTCAACAGAAGATTGCGCAAAAATACTTCAAGGTATTCTGTTGTTTCATGAATACCGTTTTTCAGGTCGTTATAATTTGCCCTGACCAGCGAATTCCGAAAATACCATGCATTTTCAGCAAAAATATCATTTGTTACGTCAAAGCCAAGCGTGCGAAGATACTTGATGAAGAATACCGCCGTTGTTCTGGTATTACCCTCACCAAATACATGAATCTGCCATAATCTGGACACGAATACTGCAAGATGACGGATAATCTCATCCATCGACAGGTGTCGATAGGAAAACTTTTTCTCCTCAGATAAATCATAGTCCAGCGTCGCCTCAAGCTCCGTAGCGCTGCCATAAATCACCGTCGCTCCATTTAACACCCATTCTTTCTTTGTGATATTGTAATCACGGATGCATCCTGCATGAGAATAGATACCGGTAAATAACTTTCTGTGAATGGACATATACTCATTTGGCGTAAAGCTAAATGCACGCTCGGACAAGAGCGCCGCAATCCGTACCGAAACCTTGTCGGCCTCTTCGGTGCGGTCTTTTGCATCACGGGCAGGATTTTCCTCATAGTAGGTCTGCAAAAGCATATTTGCTTCTTCAAAAGATATCTCGCCCTCAATATTCCGGACGGCGGTTCGCACCAGATATTCTGATGCCTTTAGCCCGTCAACCGCCTGCAAACCAATGGCTGTATGCCACGCATATCCCTTCTCCCGCTTTACCGGTTCAGACTCCCTGATATATTCCTTAAATGGATCCTTGTTCACTTCATATCCCCCACTTCTTCGCTTCTTTCCTTTCGCCTCCGCAAGAAAACCGACGCTTCCGCAGACAGCGCCGTCTGCCGTACAATTAAGCTTTCTGCTGATTACACCGCACCTATTTTCTTTAAGCATAACACAAAATTCTGTAATGTAAATAAAAGTATTTACAAATCCCGGCTTTTTCTAAGCGGCCTCTTCTTGAAAAGCCTGTCTATATCAGCTATAATTTTCAAGAGGTTTTGCTACAGTTATATCATATAAAATCGAATTATTTTTCTGAATAACACAGACCTGACATAAAATCGGCAAAACGGGAAGGATTAAATTTGAGGGAGCGACTGGATTTTTCTGCTATATCAAAAATCATATTGGACAACCGTAAGATTGGAGCAATGTCACAGGTAGAATACTATTTCTACCTGTTTCAGTATGCCTTCAATCAGACAAATATAAAGCTGACCATGCCCGAGGATTCCGAGGTCAGCAAAATAATCAGCGGTCAGAGAAATGTAGCAAAGGATATTATCTACCTGTATCAGTCATCCTTTGGCATAACTGAATTAAAAACAGCATTAGAGGGAATATTTGAGGATTTGTCCGATGCCGCGTATGTAAAAGAACGGATATATAGAATACTATGGAACGACAGCAGTATATCACTGGCAAAGAAGCAGGAATTATCTGCTAATTATGCGGATGCCGCCAGCTTTGTATCAGAATGTCTGCTATTTGCATTATCAAGGAATTTTCTTCCAAAGAGTAAGAAAGATGCAGGAGCCAAGATATTATTATCGGATTATCTATTAGATACCCGGTTACCCTCTGTAACCCGCAATTTTATCGGGCGGGAAAATGAGCTGAAAGAGATCGATACGCTTTTACAGCATGAGCATTGTATTTTTCTGGAGGGAATCGGCGGTATCGGAAAGTCCGAACTTGCGAAATACTACGCAAACCATTATAAAAGGCAGTATTCCAATGTAATATATTTACGATATAACGAAAGCCTACGGCGAACAATTCTGGAAATGGATTTTCTAGACGATACAGTGGAAATGACGGAAGAAGCTCGTTTTCGGAATCATTACCGTTTTTTCAAATATCTGGACAGCCGAACACTTGTAATTCTTGATAATTTTGATTCTGTTCCAAAGGATGAAGAAATGTTCCATACATTTCTATCCATGCATTTTCAAATATTAGCAACTACCAGAAGCCATATCGCAGATGCAGTCTGCTATAAAGTCAATGAGATAGAAAATATAGAAGATTTGAAACAGTTATTTTTTGCTTATGCTCCCAGCGCGAAACAGCATCCCGAAATAACTGCAGACATCATCGAGGAAGTATACCGGCACACCCTGACTGTCGAGCTGGCGGCAAAACACTGACCGCATCCGGTATGGAAGCCAGCGACTTTTTACAGGCACTGCGTACAGAAGGATTAAGTCTGTCGAATCCGAACAAGGTAATCCTTACGAAGGATAACGTATCGCATAAACAGCGCCTTTACCAGCATATTCAAACCTTATTTCAAATACAGGACTTATCGCCGGATGCTCTCGACACTTTGCGAAATATGGTACTCATGCCAGGCAAAGGGATATCCAAAGTGCTTTTCCATACATGGCAGGGGAAACAGGATTGGAACACTACGAATGACCTAGTGGAATATGGATGGATACAGGAAGATACTATACATAATCAGATTTCGCTTCACCCATTTCTCCATGAGCTTCTCAAAACAGAAACTGTCCCGGCTATTACAAGCTGTGCCAATCTGCTAAAAGGAATTTTTGAGAACTGTATTGTGTACGGCATGGATGTGCCTTACTACAATGCATTGCTGAATACAATCGAAAGCATTTACCGCAATATAAAGCTGGATGATGCAGAATCAGCTGCAATGTTCATGGATACTACGCTGGCATATTTGGCGAAATACGGGCGTATAGAAACTGTTGCTATAGTTCTTAAGCTTATGAGAAACATGCCCGGTTATGGCGGAAATAAGCGCCACACGGCTATTTGTGACTGCTATATGGGATATGTTGAATATATGAATGGCAGCTACCAAAAAGCAAAACAGCATTATCTTCACGGACTGGAGTTTCTTGAGCCGTTCCATCCGGTAAATGCCGATCTGATTTCAAATTTGAAAAATAATCTTGGTCAAACCTATCTTGCATTGGGCGAAAGGCAGACGGCACTCTCTGTTACCGAAGAAGCCATTTCAATTCGGCAAGAATACGGAACGGTTTCTTCCCATGATACGCTAGTGCAGGGACTCTCCTATGCTCAGCTGCTGGCTGCGAATGGAAATTGGCAGGAGGCTCGAAAGCGCTTATTTGCTCTGATACGTTTTGTCAAAAAGATAGAGGGAATGCATCTGTTTCTGGCACAGCTTTACAAATCGCTTGCTGTTATCGAAGCAAAAAGACTTCCAGAGGATAGCCTGCAGCATTATAGAAAAGCAAAGCCGGCGCTATTAGATGGGTTCCTTCCAGGAAGCCATCCGGAAATTCAAAAAATTGATCAGCGATTCAAGTGGAAGAAATGTTAACCCATAGATTAAAAGTTGTGTATTCCAAGAGAACTAGCGAAACTACCAAAAAATAACAAGCGGCTATAAAGGCATAGGATTCAGCAAATTATACAATAAAGAACACTATTAATTATTCTAGTGTTTAAAGAATCTTCTCAAAGCACTAGATAGTATGCCGACCAATAATATCACAGAATTGATTTATGTCTATAAAGGCACGTGCACTGTGTTACAGTCCTTTCAAATCTAAAGTAATTCTGGGATAGAATTTATACACTGAACATAGCATCACTATACATATTATAGTAACTTTGAAACTTTAAGGCAGTAGCTTTCAAGTATTGGAATAATCATACTTGTTCATTTTTAAATAAACCCTCAATCATTAATTTGCAAAGAAAAGCATACCTTGCGTTCTGTTCCTTTTCCAACTCCGATTTTGCGGATAAATCGGCAATTTCTTTCAGAACATCCACTGTCGTTTTCATGTCCGTTTTACTTGGTTTAGACGGATTTTTGTTCTCTAATATCATTTTCAATGCACCGAAAACCGTCTTTGCCGTCTTATACGGCTCAACCAATGGACTTCGGGTTGCAATAATGCCCAAAATGTAATCCAGCGCATTCTTTATCATAGCAACCGTAATACGCTCATTTTCATTACTAAACAAAACGGTGTTTGGTAAAAAATGCTTTACATTCTTATTTATTTTGTATCCCATAAAACCGGGTTCATTCATATAAGCACTCCTTTTACTATACTATTTCCAATCCACTATTATTCTTCAAAAACTTTGCCTTTCTATCAAAGCATGTCCCTCCAAAAACCGATTTCCTTATTATCATATGTTCCGATAACCAATCCTCTGTCAAGGAACGCATTACGTTCTTCACAACAAGTTTCAGGCAACAGACCACAAGCATGACAAGCCGCAAGATTTAAAGAATCCCGCCCCTGCCCTTTACTCATAATACAAACCGGATCATTAGAGCATGTTTGCGCATATGATATAGCTTTTTTCAATATTTGCGGAAAAGCATCCGGTCTACCCTGTCTGACCAAGCCGCCAAGGGTTCCTTCCGAATCACCACTGGCTGTATAAATAAAAATTCCTGCCATGGTTTTACCGTCAGACTCCTCCGAACAATATAAACGTTCGCTAAGTGAAGCAATACTATAACCGCATTCAAAACTCAGTTGCGAAATCAAAAGATGCGAAAGCGTATGTAACATAATAAATTTAGGTGTAATTGTTCTTGGATGGTTCTTTCCGATAAATGAAGTCGAATAATTATCGCTTATTCTCTTTGCTCTCTCAATAACCGCCGGATTATCCCTTATCCATTTATCAATATCCGATTGCTCGAATTCAATAAATATACCCTCTCCTCGAACCTCATATGCCGGATACCACCGTGTATCCGATTCTTTAACATCGACAAACCCTTTGTCGTTTCTGTTCATTGCCGGACTAATTCTTGAAAAACCAATCAAAGCATTTACCACACGCACTTTATCAATTAAAGAAACGGATTTTATATGTGGTATTATATATTCCTTAATATCCATTTCTTCTCTGGAAAAATCCCCCAGAGCCTTTCCGGACGAAGAAGAAATCTCTCCTGTTAATGCATAATACTCGTCAATCCGATACTGTATTCCCGTAACATCAACTTCCGACTTTTCCGGTTCCAGCCATTTTTTAATAAGAATTTTTTCCACATCACTCTTCGACGCACCGACTTCCAATGCGATTTTTTCAGTCCACTTAGGCAACCGCTTTTTTATGGTATTAAGCTTATCTTCCGGTTCTTCGTCACTTATAATCGTAACACAGTCTTCAAAAGCCTTACTTTGCTCTATCTTAACGTTTAACTTATCCGCATATGGCGGAATAACCAAAGAACTGTAAACAATCGGAAAATAAACCGATGAAGCACCTCTTTGTACGGTTTTAGGATAACACGGACATTTTTCCCGAATATGTCTAAAAGGATGATTGCCTGAACATCTGAAAAAATCAGTACCCGCATCCTGATCCAATTTTTCAAAACAGTCTTTATCAAATGCTCCTTTTAAAGACGCAGTTGCCCCACATGCGCAACTTACACTAAGTCCTTCAAGTCCTTCCGTACCTGATGCACCGGTTTTAAACTTTAACGCCGATGTACCGCAAACAGGCTTTTTCGATTTGGTATGAACCCATTTTACCCAAGGAAAATCATTTAGGTGCCCTTTCTCACAAACCGTTACGATACGTGCCACAACAAGATCTTGTTTACATTTCGGACATTGCATATGTTCGACCATATATTCGTCTCGTTCTAAAGTCTTGGAATTCGCACTTTTTCTATACTCGTCAACCCATTTCCGCAAAGGCTGAAACTTTCTGCACTTAGGACAAAAATACCATTCCGGAAATCTCGCATACGCAATATTAGTCGGTATGGCAAAATAATCAACACCCAATGCCTTGGCAAACCGATCATCGTAAATCCTACCCGTATCTCCGCTCCAATATTCCGGTGCAGCCGTAACCAACGTTTGATCAGGGAAATCGACCATTGCACCGACACCATATTGTAAAACTGCCTGTGCCGCACGTACAGAATGCGAAACTCTATTCAAATCAATTTTTCCTTTAATTTGTTCAGACATTAAATCATTCCTCCCATATTACAACACTCCCCGTTACAGGGGCATCGACATTTCGCATTGAAGTAAGCGTGTCAACAGCCGCGTCTCTTCCGGCGGAGTTATATTGCCTTAACAACCGACGTTCTTCGGAGTTCGGTGGAGATACCATAAATCTTCTACCAAAATAAATCGGAATCTTACCCCCGTCCTGATTACATTCCTCTACAAGTTCCTGCCATTTTTCAAAAAATTCCTGCATTTCCGAACGAACATCTTCAATATCATCTTTTAGCTGATTTTCCGAACGGGCATTAATGCTTTTTATACGGTTCAAAACAAATTCTTGAATCTCGGATATGGATTTTTCCAAATCACCCATATCAAACTTTTGAGCATCTTTGTCGTCCTTCCATTTTTCTTTTTGCCTTATCATGGCTGTAAGAACGGCATGCAATGCCCGTTCGCGCGCCGGTTTTGAAAACGGTGTAGCCCCCGTCGGTTCAACAAATCGATAAAACGATTCATGATAAGAACGAAATCTTTCATAATGTGACCGATCTCTGCTCTTGGTTGCATCATACTGTATAAAACACAATCCCGGGAAAGAACGTCCTACCCGACTGGATGCCTGTATATATTCACTGGTTAATTTCGGCTGCCCAACCATAAGCATTACATTAAGTCTTGCCACGTCAATTCCGACCGAAATCATATTCGTTGCCAGTAAAACACTTGAAGCATATTGCTTTGCTTCCATATTCTCCTTGGAATACTCAATCTTCTCCAATTTATCCAATGTTTCGTTTAATTCGGTAGTCGATACTCTGCTTGTCAACTCATCTGCCTTGACAATAAGGCGTTTTGTGGTAAACATTCTATTAGCGGTTCTGATAATAAAATCTTTTACGTCATCATCTACTAATGTAGATGCTTTTCCTAAATCCTTCAAACTATTAAAATAAACCGTCAATGTCCAAAATTTGTCTTTTATTTCATACGGCAAATGCATTGTATATGTCTTCTGCATTAAAGCCGCCATCATACGAATTTCGGTCATCGCTTTTGTTTTTCCGGAAGGCATAATACCAATATACTTTCTTCCGTAGATTCCTTTTTCGTAATCAATTGTTGATTCTCGCGCAAAAAAGGAATCCTCGGCATCTAACCCGGGGGCAGGAAACTGTACCACTTCCCTATTATACAACACGGAGCATTGCTCCTTTGCCCTCCTAATCGTAGCCGTAGAAGCAATGATTTTGGGATAAACCCCCTTTTGACCGCAAATTCCGTCAACGGCAGTTTCGTATATGCCTACAACCGTACCAAGCGCCCCTGATATAAGGTGAAGTTCGTCTTGAATAATCAATTCCGGCGCCCTGTTATTGCTTCCTATGCCAAAGAAAGCACCTATCCGCCCGTCCCATGGCATCATCGCAAACTTATCAACCGTACCGAATAAGAGCGTAGGCGGATTACGGTATAGTTCGTCATCTATAATTTGAATAGGGAGTTTATTTGTAAAATCACAATCCTCTTGCGGACAAAACATATAAAAATGTTTCCCGCTTCCCATATTATACCCCCATTCACCGACCAATTTATTGTTTCTGTCATCCTTTACCATTTTCGTCCCGCACCAAGGACATTTTAAAACCTGAAACTTATTATGTCTTTCTTTTTCACTACGCACATAATAATGTTTACTGACATTTTTCAACTTCTCTAAATGGTAACTTGCAGAATTCTTACCTTCATTCCTATTCGGAATATGCGTTCCGCCAATCCATAGGCCGATTGAAATAGGTTCCTTTCCTAATGAATATATCGGATATTTTCGATGCTTTTTTTCACATTGTTGTCTGATATATTCACATGCGCATATCAATGTCGCCGCGCGTGTGAATTGTTGTGCCGCCAAAAGCCGTAACGTATATCTCATAATTACGGTTGTTCCGGCCGCCTCCTTAGAATGAGTCAACCGTCTATAAAATATCGCAAAAGCGGTCAACCCTAAATATGCTTCCGTTTTGCCGCCACCGGTAGGAAACCATATCAAATCAACAATATTACGTTCCGGCGACTCATCATAGACAATAGAATTGATATCCATTAGCAAAAACGCAATCTGAAACGGTCTCCAACAGCAACCTGCATCATCTTCTTTATAATAATCCACATTGCGAAGCCAATCCGAAATTTCTTCGTCTTCCGGATATCGATCCGCACTCTTCTTCGCCATATCCGATTGCATCGTGATATGTACCCGTTGCATGAACATTGCCCTGTTTGCTAAAAGGAACGCTTTATATGCGGTTTCATTTTCTTTCAAAGTTTTAATACCGGCATACATCCTTTCATATGCCCGCCTGCATTCCGCAATATTCTTTGAAGCCACCGAAATATATTTAGTATCAAGCAAAGAAGCCGTCTTTTCTAAATCAACTACCCAACTTTTATATAAATCCACCAAATTATACATAGAGGAAATCTTGGTATCTTTGTCTATAGAATTTAAATCCGACAAATATTTCATTGACAGTTCATTATTGGTTATTACCTTATTCTTCGGAAGAGAAAAATTCATGGCCGGAATTTCCTCTATAGGGAAAAAATCATTCCAGACACTGCCTTTACCCTGCTCGTCAATATCCCAGTCTACCGAAGTACCAAGTCCCGTACCGTATATTTTTTTGTGGCGATAAAGAAGTTCAAGAGAGCATTCTTCTTCATCCATCAAATGAATATCCGGATTGGGATTGCTCTCAACAAAGGAAAAACAATTATTATGAGTATTAATCTCAATACACGATTGAAATATGCAATGGTTGGCTTTCGCCGGAACTTCTTCAAGTTCGTTTACAAGCATAACCGTAACTGACCATATGTCATCCGATACCTTCGTTCGTAAAGCAACTATTTTTGCACTTGTTCCGTCAAGTTCTCTGTTTGATTCGGAATCAACGTATTCCCCTTTTGAAAAATCCAATATAAATTCCGAAATTTCATGCGGAACACGAACATATCCAGCATTGCAATAATCCACAAATCTATATGCTATTTGCTTCAAAATCTGATACTCGTTTTCGGGAATAGTATCTTTCTCGAAGATATCTCTGACTTCCTTTGCTTTGATTTGAGTCAGAAGTTTCATTGTCCCCGTATTCTTATCAAAAGACATTTTATGTGCAAGTTCCGACGGAACGGCATAATGTTCAGGATCGGCAGGAGTATACGGTATTGCACAATCCGTTATTAACGCCTTTCTATACGTTGCAAACGTTACTTTCCCCTTTATAATATCTGCATTTCCCTTTATAAGAAATGTAATACCCATTGATGACGGCATATACTGCATGGACATGCCAATCTCTTCATCCAGGTTTTCATCTGCCGTTTCGTCAAATTCAGACACATGTTTACGGGATTCTTGCACCGGTTCCGTTTGGATCTCAGCCTCCGCATCAGATTCTTCTTTATCGGTACTCCCCTCTGCTTCCGGTAAAGGGACCGTTTCATCGTTATCCTGATTCATTTGATTTCCCTGCGGAAAAAGTATCCCCACAGAATAACGGCTTGTCGGTGTGCTGGAAATCAGTTCATGTTCAATATCTGGCAGAGAAAATTCCGATCCCGGTCCAAGCAGTTCCGATTTGATAATTTTAATATACTCTTCTCGTGCATCAATCAATTCTTTTCTGATTTCACTTTCGTTCACATCAATACCTCCGCTTCCGTAATCGGTTTATTAACCAAGTTAATACTTACATTGACACTTTCGGACAACTCTATAACATTTTCTAATTCCAGCGTTTCCGAAAGATTATCCACATTATTATATACGACTTCAAGTACGCTTCCTTCTTGCGGAATATGCCCGCTCAACTTATTGTTAATTGCCTTTCCGATAAGTTCAAGGATTGTCCTACGTTCGCGCCTAACAATACGACATGCCTCAAAATAACCGTTGATATCATTCAAAATCTTCACATCTTGAGTGACTTCGGCAATATATCCCATAGTTTCTACATCTCTGGGTCCTACAATATGACTGTCCTCTACTAACCATGAACGGATGGTAGCCTCTTGTAATGAGCTTCCAATCTTACGCATTTTTTTTGCAATATCGGAATATGTATAGTTCCCCCGCATCTTATATCTCCTCAGCGCATCTTTCCAATATTCGGTCTTTTCAGAAGCTGCTATTACTTTTCCACTCAGTTTCCCCGTATCAAGCAGTTTTTCATAAATGAAGTCAACAATATTTTTGGTATAGTCATCCCTTCTTGTAAATACCAAAAAATCCCCCGATAACAACTTATCCACTGTCTTCTCAGTAACACTTCCTGCTTCGTGATTGAATACAACCGCCGTATAGTATTTTGAGAAAAAAATCCGTTCACCGGTCACGAACACACCTACATGTTTAACTTCCGAAGTAGGGGAATTGCTATTGGAAACAAGCCCGCTCTCTACAAATCTACCGATATCCAGAACATTCAATTTTTCGATATATTCCTCTAAATCCGAAAATTCTTGAACAATAATTTCCTCTTCTTTATCGGAATATATATCCTCCGAATTCTCTTCATTATATCTGATACCACAAATCTTAGAATTCAATCTTTTCTCGGACTTGTCTTTTTTCTTCTTTTGATAGCCAAACGATTTATTTTCACATTCATACAACAAAATATCAATATTTTTTGCAGAATGACATTGAAACGGATTAAATTTTTTACCGTTTATGTCTCCGACCACAAGAATCGATTCATATTCATGAGTTGCATCAAAGCGATTCGCCGTAACACATATAACACTGTCATCATTATCTTTCAAAACACCTGTCATAACCAGCATCTCTGCATAATAAGCCTTTGGTACAACTATTGCAATTTTCCCACTGTGATTTGCCAAGTATTCTTTTATTGCCAATGCTTTCGGAGATTGATCCATAAACTCATAATATTTTTCTTCTATATCATTTATCACGGTAATGCAAAGTTCTTCTACTACACCGGCTTTATCGGCAATATCCCATAATTTATCAATACGCTCTTTCGGAGACAAAACAGTAGCACCAATCTTAAAATTTGTAACTAAATTTTCCATCTGACGCATCGAAAATACAGATGTAGTCAATAAATTCAATAGTCCATATGCAGACAATATAAATTCGTTTTTCTGTTCTCTAATCCAATTAGATTGCTTAATCAAAAACAGTGTATCCTTAATCCTACGATATTCATCCCAAGTCCACCCACCGGGGACAAGAATCGATGAAACCGTATTATTAACAATATTATTAATCTGCTTTTCTAACTCTACCGTAAATGGATTAGCACATTTAATCTCTCCTGTACTTTTTGATAAATAACCTTTCGTACAGGCAAATATGTTCGCTTCCTCATACATGTCTAAAATACGGTCACTTGTATCAACATTAAGAAGCGAAGTAATATGTACAAAACGAAGAGATTTTCTTCTTAACAAATCGTCTAACTCGGAACTGTTTTCCGCTAAAGAATGTATTCCGTTGACAAGCAATCCTACCACCTTGTTTCCGTATTTATCAAGAACAAGATCTCTTGCAACAGACATTTTTCCTGCTATTTTAAGTACCGGAGCCGCTTTTGTCGGATTAGTCCCGAATTGTATTTCTTCCTGGCCTGTATAATACGCCGCCGGTACAATGTCGAGCAATCCTATTCGATTTTTCTCCCCATATACAATGCTCAAATGCTTACATATTTCCGAAAAGTCTCCCCTATTAGATACAATGACTACCGCTACATTACTCAAACTTGGGACATCCGCAATAGGTATATCAAAAATATGAGATAAAAATTCCTCACGATTTGTTTTTGACTTACGCACACCTCGTCCGTCAGTCAGTGAAGACGTTCCATAATATGGTTTTACCAAATGTTTATAGCGTTTAAAGGATACTTTGCGTATTGATTCACCGTTTTTACCTTTCGCGTCTTGTCCAAGAACCATATACTTAATTCCGTTACCGTCTTCTAATCCTTTCCAACGATATCTTTTATTTTCATACATTACCATATCACCGATTTGAAGTCGAGAAATGATATCGTCATTTGTCCAAAGATTATAAGACAGACACCCTAATGTAACGGCCACAACCGATATAATATCAAAACAAATCGATCCTGTATGCAATGCAAAGTTGACAGAATGCTTTTCACCGGCAAAAACATTATCGAAAAATTCGATATAACGCTCTATAATACTTTCTTTTGAAATCAGTGCATCTTCATAATAAATATCACACTTATCAAGCATAACACTTATAAGATTATTATCCGTCATACAGATACACTCCTGCCTAATTATTTTTCATTAGCATATCAATACATTTCAGAATAAACAAAGCCATTTCTTCAATTACAGGAATTGTAACGGAATTACCCAGTTGCTTATATTTTTGCAAGTCCGGTAGATCTTCCGGAAATGAAAAGCCGTCATTTCCGTTACTATCTAAAAACGCATAATTTACAAAGCCTTGCAACTTCCCCCATTCTATTGGAGTCATAACACGAATCCCCATATCATTTAACGGAGTTTTTTTTCCCTTAATTTCCATGCCCGCAATTCCTTCTTGCGGATCATAAATCAGATTTCTTTCACGCCCGGAACCACCGGTTGCCAATAATGTATTTGCAATCGGTTTTTCTATGTTCGGTTCATTTACAATTCGATATCCGAATCCATACCCTTTGCCTTCTTGTCTGGCCCTATGTTTAATAAGTGTATCCAAATATCCGGATGCCATATAATATTTTGCATCCACATTATGTTCCAGCACGTCATTTAAATTATCATATAACTTTTTCCCTCCGGATTTCGGTAATTCTTTCGGCAACCCCAAAAGCTGCTCTTTCCCGAACCTCTCCGTATCAAACCCGATTAAATAGGTCCTGGGACGATTCTGGGGCACACCAAAATCACGAGAATTCCTAATAAAATCTTTTGGCTTGTACACCGGCATACCATCTTCCGATAGTTCAACCCCTATAATATAATATCCTAGTTTAATTTCTAATGTTTCGATGATTTTTTTAAATGTTTCCCCTTTGTTATGTGTCACAAGTCTGTCAACGTTTTCCAGAAAAAACACTACCGGACGAGTCCGTTCAATAATATCGGCAATATGAAAAAATATCTTTCCTTTTTCTTCATTTTCAAATCCTTCCTGAAGTCCGACTCTGCTAAAAGTCTGACAAGGAAAGCCCGCAAGCAAAATATCATATTCCGTTTGCTCTATAAGAGTTTTGAATTCGTCGCTGGTCAAATCATGTTTCGGATCATCTCCGAACAAATGCTCATAGGTCTTACATGCGCACTTGTCTATCTCCGCCGATAACACATTGGTAAATTTGCCCGTCAATTCAAACCCTCGCCGTATACCGCCTATACCTGCACATAAATCAATTGTTTTATATGGTGCAACCGGTAATACACGTAATTCATCTATGATTACGGACATACAATAATCCAACTCTTTCTTTATCTCATGCCCCCAAAATCTTAACACTACCCAACCTTCCTGCTGCAATCTTTCGGTCACATCATTATCACGTCTCATATTTCTTTCAATCTTAGCTATCCAAAATTCTTGATTACTCTTTATTTCTTCACGGGCACATTCCCAATTATACCCATGCCAGAAATCTCCGTCACAAAAAACAGCAATCTTCCTGGCCGGAAACGTAATGTCTGGTCTCCCGAATACGGATTTATCATTTCTTTTAAAAGTCGTTATACCATAACGAATCAGTTCCGTGCAAAGCGCACTTTCAAGTGCCGTATTTTTATTTCGCACTCGACTCATATTATACTTAATTTCTTCCTTGGTTTTCTGGCGAGCCATTGCGCATCACCTCACTTCTTAGTTTCTATATCATCAATATTTTTATCATCGACAAATTCCAATACATCACCAATATCACATTGAAACAGTCTGCATCTTTTAATCTTCCCGTAGAAACAGGTTGTTTTTTACCCAATGTCCCTTCAGCTTTATGTTCGTTCTCATCACATTTTTATCAGCAAGAAATTTTACTATATTATATTGCTATCCATCTCCATTACTTACTCATACAAAAACTGCTCTATTTATTTTCAATTTAACAATCAGACCCAGAAAACTGATTATCCCCATATCTTGAACAAATATGACTAATTAATATAATTCTTGCTTTTATCATATTTACCCAAATAATATAACACACTTTTCATAATCCCTCCACAGATATATTCTCAACCTGCTTCTTTTTTATCTTTTTATGTCCTTTCTTGTCACAATTATAAAAAGGGAGTTGGGATTCTCCCAAACAGCATTTGGATATCCAAATGCTATGCTTGCAAAACCTGTTCTGCAAATTAATCGAGCTTTTCCGGCAGAATCAATACAGCAATCATTTTGCCCTGCTTCTTAAAAAGACTATTTAAACTCTATTTGAAGCAAATAATAATTTGATTGATAAATATTCCATCCCGATTTCTATCATAATGAACGGATACACAAAAATCTGTAATCTTTCTTCACCATAGCATCCAATAGGATGCTCTACTCCTTGTATGTAAGGTTTTAAGGCATCCAATAGGATGCCTACTCTCTTAATATGTAGGACTTCAAGGCATCCAATGGGATGCCTTGCACCTACTACACCAGATACAAAATAAAACCTGCCTATTCTATGCATCCTAAAAGCCATATAATAGTGAAGCGAAATCGTAGTTTTTCTCCAAAACACAGGATTTCTTTAACAGCACTATATTTTATAATGAAGCAAAACGAAAAGCCATGATAATTTGGACATTTGCTGACATTTTTTAGGTATAACACTATACTATTATAAGGTTATTAGGATGCATGCAAAATATATTTCAAGCAGTTTACAGAAAACTTTGCCAACCCACATTCTGAAAAGTAAGAGAAAATATACGCTAGAAGTTATTTTTCCCAGCTGGCAAAAAGCCTACCTATACGCTTTCCACTACCCAAGACGTGTTACAAACTTCGCCGACTAGATTGCGCCCATACCGGGCGCACATAGAAATAGCATCCAGCTTTCACTGAATGCCAAAAAATATAACAAATTTTATTATGATATTTTCCTGTCCGCCTTTACGCTACTATTTTTAATATTAAAATATTTATGACAACTGTATGTTCTCGGCTTCAATCCTCTTTAACTCGTCAAAAGATAATGTCGAAACATAATCCGTAATATCTTCCAATGACCTATTTTTATCATTCTTTCTGCTGTTGCTCTGTCTGTTTCATAAGTAGCGGTATTTGCGGCATCCATCAAATAAACTTATCATAATCGTCACAATCCCCTTTTCTCTGCTACTCAGCAACATCAATTTGTGTAGCTTGTCCTTTTTCTTCCGGCTCCTTTATCAAAATACTGTATGTATTTCAACATTCATTTTTGCTTTTGTATCATCTATTGCCAAGATATCAGACTTCTCTTAAAATCAGTATTCAATTTTTGTTTCTTTTAACTGTCTGCGGACATCTCTGCCACTATACATGATGTGGACAATATATACAATGTTATCTATTTTCCTTCGGCAGATAAAAAACAAGGTAATTATCCACAGAAAAGAACCTCAATTCCCGGCTGTTCCACGGTTCGTCGCCATACAATTGGTAACGCATCGGCATTTCACTAAGAGAACGGATCCTTTCCATAATTCTTCCAGCCTGTCCGGCTGCTGCTTTCAACACACAAGTCATTTGCAATATATTCATACAGGCTTCTCAACTCCTGCTTTGCACCCGCCGTATATACGATATCCCAGCTCATATGCCGAAGTCCCATTTCATTTCCGCTTCAACAGTGTCTGCTGAATAAACCCTGCCCTCCCGTATATCAAGCATCCCTTTTTCAATTTCCAAATCAAATCGCTCTTTGGTAAGGGAACCATACGCAATTGGAGCTTTCTGCGGAAGTTTCATCTCAAACGGTATGCCGCGCTGAATCACAACCTGCCTTAAAACATCCCAACTGCATTTGACATTGGGATTCCTAACTGATTAAGCACTTGTTCCGCCTGCTCTTTGATTTCAGGTTCCACACGTACGAATACATTGATGTTCTTGCCATATTAATCGCCTCCTGCATATATCATATCCCCTTTAACTTGCGAATCACAAGCATTCCATAGGTTTTTACAGATTTTTATCTCCGAATGTTTTCATTTTTTTTAATCCCTGAAACCAAAATATATTATTACTTATCAATCCATCATAATATCTGTAATGGTTGTGTTGCGAAAAATTGACAATCCGCACAACGAAACACAATTCCAAAAAGAAATACAATCCAGAAAAATTTAAAAGCAGAACCAGGAACCTTATTTTCAGATTCCCGGTTCATTAGCTTTACCTATCGCTTCGGTCAGCTTTCAGTTGTTTGACTTCTTCAAGAGAAAGTCCTGAAATATTAACAATTTCCTCTAATGCATATTTGCCTGCCGCCAACATGCGGAGCGCAACTTCTCTCATTCCTTCCTTCAACGTCTGATTTCTCATATCCTCCATAGCCCGGCACATAATCTCGATACCCTCCTTACTCTCTTTGAAAAATCGCACTCTATCTGCCAGTGTTCCGTAATACATATCCTCCGCATTTGTGCAGGAGAAGTCATGCATTAACTTTCCGATTGGCGTATCTCCACGGTAAGCGCCATTAACATATAATATGTGCGAACCGTCCTCAAATTTCTCACCCGTTCCTAAAAAGCACCGCTCAATTGGATAAAGCGGCAGCCCTTTTTCCATGACATCATTTTCCGTAATAAAAATTACCCATGTTTCTGGCAGCTTGTTAAAGTCCTCGCCTTTCTTCAAGAGGTTTGCGTCCATCATGCTGCTGTTATATCTTGCCCTTTTTCTCCCGGCTCCTTTATCTGAACGCTGTACTTCAACATTCAGTTTTGCTCCTGTATCGTCTGTTGCCAGGATATCAAGCCGCACAGATCGGTTCAGCAGGTTCTCCACGAATACCTGCGTGCGAACGTCCAGCACTTTTAAATCCGGCTTCTCCAGCACGATCTGCAAAACCAACTCTATGCTTGCCGTATCCTCTTCAAAACACTTCGTTAGGAAATCATCATCAAGCAGGCGAAAACCTCTTAATCGCTGTAAATCTTCCTGATATTTCTGATCTATCTGTTCCGTCACTCTCAAATTTTCCACTTACTTTTCCTTTCGTTTTCGTACCTTCATACTACCATAAACCTCTTGGTCTTTCAAGCCGGGAACCAATCTCTTTCCGACCACACAAAGCCAAAAAAGTTCTCTTTTTATTTTATAAATCAGAGATTAAACGGCAATATTAAAAAAATCTATCTAATCTGTTGCATATTTTCTACTTTTATAGTATCTTATTAATAGCAATTGGGGTATACGTTTGCGGACGCATACTTGGAGGAGCCGGAGAAGTCTGGTTCCTCTTTTGATATATCGTAATAATTTTCTATTTTATTTCAATGCTCTGAGAGACTTTCGCACTATTCATCCTATCCGCCCAATAACACAGAATTACAATAGTCTCTAAATTTACATTTATATATGTACCACACCTTTTCTTCCGCCCAGAACATCCTTCCCTTTCAAATCCTGCCATTTGAAAGATTCCATTTCTTCTCTTGCCACCAGGAAATTACCTGCTCGCTGAGTAAGCTGAGCAAAATTGACCACATAATCATTTGCACCTTCATTGTAAGTGTAAATTGACGCCTCTGAACCCATGAATCCGATGTCAGCCTCCCCGGAAAGCACAGCAGTCATCGTCTTATCTGCTCCAAAACCAGTAACCACATCAAGTTCAATGCCTTCCTCCTCAAAATATCCTTCCTCAATTGCCACATACATCGGTGCATAAAAAATAGAATGAGCCACCTCATTCAATACTACCTTTGTAAGTCCCGACGTTTCTGCTTCCTCAAAAACAGTCTCCTCTGCTTTGTCTGTGTCCGGCGTACCAGACGCCGGTTCATCTGATGAAGAACAGCCAGGCAGCAGCAACGATGACATCGCTGCCGCCAGCACCAACGAAACAACACGCTTTTTCATAAAAATGCGTCCTCCTTATATGATTCGATGCTTTACTATATGCATATTATATTAAATTTGTGAGAGTATACTTTGCACATACTGACTGTTTTTGCTCAAAGCCCAAAAGACTCGGCTTTGCGTCGCAGAAAATACAAAATTACTTTTCAAACGATAAATTTTTCGCTATAATATGTATACCATTTCGTTATGAATCATAATAGAAATAATCAGGGAGGATTTTCTATGAACAAGCATACCCAGCGCGAAGAAATACGCCGCCGAATCAAAAAACTCACACCAGAATACTGCAGCAAATCCGATGAATCCATCTGCCGCTTAATTCTGGACCTTACCGAGTATCGGCATGCCTCCTGTATTTTTTGCTATATTAGTGTAAACAGGGAAATCAATACCCGCCCAATTATAGAGAACGCCTGGAATCTAGGGAAACGCGTCGCGGTACCCAGATGCATCTCCAAAGGTATCATGAAACTTTTTGAAATTCACACATGGCAGGACTTAGAAACCGGACGTTATCAGATTCCAGAGCCCAAAACTTACTGTACGCCAGTCAGCCCTTCGGAAATAGATTTTGCCATCGTTCCCTGTCTATCCTGTGACCGAAGAAAAAACCGCCTCGGACATGGAGGCGGTTTCTATGACAGATATCTTTCTGACGCTGCCTTTCCCGTTGCTGCAGTATGCAGGGAGAAGCTATTGTTAGAAACTATTTGTTGTGAATCACACGACCAGTCTGTAGACATGGTTATTACCGAAGCTGACATTTACTAATTCTTCACAAATGGAAAATGCCAGACAGTATAACGGCTGCTCATTCAGTATTACTTAACTAACTATGAGCGCCGTACTGCTTGGCTCTTTATGAAATCCCTCTGCTTCATTCAATCATTTCAATTCACGAATATGCTTCCTCAGCGGAAGAATCTGACTGGGTGCAACTGATAATTCGTCAATACCCATATTGATAAACTGCGCTGTCATAGATAAATCAGCCGCTAAGTCTCCGCATATGCTAATTCGTTTTCCTTCCAGATGCACATTATTTGTCACAATCCGAATCATCTTAATCAATGCCGGATGCTTTGAATTAAAGTTCCCTGCTGTTCTGCGATTCGTCCGGTCCATCCCAAGAGTAAACTGTGTCAGGTCATTTGTTCCAATACTGAAAAAGTCCACTTCTCTCGCCAATTCTCCGCTAATCATGACAGCCGCCGGCGTCTCAATCATAACTCCGGTTTTCACTGACTCGTCAAATATAGTCTTTTCATTCCTCAAGTCCTGCTTTACTTTTTCAAGGATACTCTTCGCTGCCAGTACCTCTTCCATAGAACTAATCATCGGAAACATAATTGCAATATTACCGAAAGCGGACGCTCGCAATATCGCCCGTAACTGTATTTTGAACATCTCTTCTTTATCCAAAGAAACACGTATTCCCCGATATCCCATAGCCGGATTGTTTTCTCCGGTGATTTCCAGACAATCTACGCTCTTCTCACCGCCAATATCTGCAGTACGGATTACTACGCGCTTTGCTCCCATTGATTCAGCAGCCAGTTTATATATCTGAAATTGCTGTTCTTCTGTCGGAAATCTCGTACCAGACTCCATATATATAAATTCACTGCGGAACAATCCGATTCCGTTTGAATCGTTGCGCAATACACTCTCAATCTCTTCTTTTGCACCAATATTAGCGCAGACATCTATCTTCTGACCGCTCTGAGTAACATTCTCCTTTCCTTTTAGCCGCTCCAGCGTCTCTGTCTTTCGCAGGGCGGTTCGTTTCTTTTCCTGCATTCTGGAAAGTGTCGTCTGGTCTGGCTCTATGTATATCCTGCCTTCAAATCCATCAATAATGACCATCTTACCCTCATATTCTTTCTTAAGGGCTTCCCCGGTTCCAATCACCGACGGTATCTCCTTCGTTCTTGCAATTGTAGCCGTATGGGAGTTAATGGTGCCAAACATGGTCACAATCCCCAACACCTTAGACGCCTCAAGCTGTGCCGCTTCACTGGGATATAGCTCCCTCGCCGCCATAATAAAAGGCTCGTCTATCAACATCTTTTCTTTACGGATACGCGCCAGAATACGCAGAATACGTGACTCCACATCCCGCACATCCGCTTCATGCCCTCTCACATAACTGGCATCTCTGGAAGCATACTTTTCGATAAAACGATTCGTCGCCTCCTTCACTGCATAATCCGCATTTAGTCTCTGCTCTTTAATAATTCCTGTTATTCCGTCTATAAATTCTGTATCATTCAAGACCATCTGCTGCATCTCAAACATAGACGCGTTCACTTCTCCGATTTCTTTGGTCATAGCCGCATATAAATCCTGAAGTTCTACCGCCGCCTTTTCACATGCCTTCTGAAATCTGGCAAGCTCCTTTCTCACATCTTCTACATAGATACGTCTGACCTCACGAGCTCCCCTCTTAAAAAAAGCCAGCCTTCCGATGGCGATTCCCTCTGATATCTTTTTTCCCGTTAATGTTATCATATACTACCCGATCCTTTTCTATCATCTGTCCCATTGTCTCCTTTTACTTTACACGTTGGTCTGGAACGAGTCAAGTATTTGTTACAGTTCACAGGTCATTTTGTATACAGCGGGTTGAATCAGGAGCATGTCTCTAAGCAGACAATTCAGAAGCGCTTTTAATGAAGATGAAATAGCGACTTAACGAGACTTAGACACGAAGGCTCTCCTGAGTGGCTTAGTCTCGGTTGGTCGGTAGTTCATTGGAATGTTGCTTCGTCTGCTTAGAGAGTGTACATGGATTCAACCTGCGTCCCCCAATCGACGTGTGAACTGTAACGTATTTATGAAGATTTATGTTTCATCCGATATTTTCATTGACTTCTGGTACAATATATGGTAATGTGAAACGGTATCACATCTATAGTATCTATAGATTTCATTTACATTTTTAATAGTAATGGAGGTATTGCAATGAGCAAAGGTACAGTAAAATGGTTTAACAATCAGAAGGGCTATGGCTTCATTTCAGACGAAGCCGGCAATGATGTTTTCGTACATTATTCAGGTATTGCCATGGATGGTTTTAAATCATTAGAAGAAGGCCAGGCTGTTGAATTTGATGTAACAGAAGGCGCAAAAGGACCTCAGGCTGTTAACGTTGTTAAATGTTAAGCAGTATCGCATTCACGACGTGGGGAATGTACCTTTTATATATGTGAATTTTATTTCTTCGTTATTTAAGGATTAATTTGAATATTTAAAAGCATACATTGGAATGCGAAAGAAAGGGATGCCAATCACCGGCATCCCTTTTGTTATTAGGAAACTGCTTTGCAGTTTCCTATAAATAAAGATATAATCTCACTTTTATTCTCTCATCTTCTATATCTATGCATTCGCAGTATACGCTTCATCTGCACTGTATACCTTAAATCCGCTTCCCAGGAGTATATCCACCACTCTCACCGGCTCGTCGCTCTTAAGAACTGCCGCCGCGTCTTCTCCGTTCGCAAAAGCATACATATACTCAATATTAATCTCTCCTTCCACAAGCTGATGCATCGCTTTACTGAGAGACCCGGTATCATGAGATACACGGAAAGCAACCACATCCGTTAACATTGCCGTAATGCCCGCGTCCTTAAGCACCACACGTCCTTTGTGAGGGTCGGATACAATCATGCGGAGCATTCCGTAATCGGAAGTATCTGCAAGGCTTAAAGCCACAATATTTACTCCGCCTTCAGCAAGCACCTTAAGCACTTCATCCAGACGACCTGCCCGATTCTCCAAAAAAACAGATAACTGTTGTACTGTATTATTCAAACTCATAATCTCATCCTCCCCTTACAGACTTCTATTGTCAATCACACGTTTTGCTTTGCCTTCGCTCCTCTGAATAGTCTTAGGCTCAACCAGCTTCACTCTGACAGAAACGCCAAGAGCCTGCTTTAAGACTGCTCCCACTCTTTCCTTCAGAGCTTCCATCTTACGAATCTCATCCGAGAAATGTTCCTCTGTAACTTCTACCATAACAGTAAGAACATCCAGATTATTCTCGCGGTCAACAATCAGCAGATAATGCGGCGCAACCTGACCACCCATTGACAACAACGCTGCCTCTACCTGCGTTGGGAATACATTCACGCCACGGATTACCTTCATATCATCGGTTCTGCCTGTGAATTTCTGAATCCTTGGCAGTGTTCTCCCACACTCGCAAGGACTTCTGTCAATGCTGGTGAGGTCTTTCGTTCGATAGCGAAGAAGCGGCATTCCTTCCTTACTAAGAGTAGTAAATACCAGCTCTCCCGTCTCACCGTCCGCACACGCGCTCTGGTCTGCCGGATTCAAAAGCTCCGGATAGAAATGGTCCTCATACACATGAAGCCCCTTATGATGGATACAGTCCATAGCAACACCCGGCCCCGTAATCTCACAAAGTCCATAAATATCGAAGGTATTAATATTTAAAATCTCCTCAATCTTCAGACGCATCTCATCCGTCCAGGGCTCTGCGCCATTAATACTTGCCTTAATCTGCAGCCGGTCAATAATCCCTGCTTCCTGCGCCGCCTCGGCTAAATACATCGCATAAGAAGGGGTACATCCGAATGCAGTTGCACCGAAATCCTCCATACACATTAACTGTCTCTTCGTATTTCCAGACGACATCGGAATCGCCATTGCCCCCAAAGCTCTTGCCCCAAGATCCAGCCCCATGCCTCCGGTGAATAATCCATAACCATAGCAAACATGAATACGGTCAGCAGAGGTCAGTCCGGCCATCACAAGCCCCCTTGCCACACATTCGCCCCAGGTATCTACATCCTTCTCTGTATAGGCCGCCAGCGTAAGCTTTCCGGTAGTTCCTGAAGTTCCCTGCACTCTGGCAATCTTCTCTCTAGGAACGGCCAGCAGACCAAAAGGATAATTATCTCTCAAATCCTCTTTCGTTGTGAACGGCAGCTTATGTATATCCTCAATCCCTTTGATGTCGCCAGGTTCCACCCCTAAGTCGTCCATCTTTTTGCGGTAAAACGGCACATTCTCATACACATTCTTTACCTGTTTCACAAGTTTTTCACTCTGTAAAGCCGACATCTCGTCCCTGCTCATACATTCAATCTTTTCATCTCTGTATTGTTCTTTCCAATCTTCTAACAAAACCTTCGCCATTTTTCTTCTCCTTAATTTATCCCTCATGGTTTGGGGGTTATTTTACTCTCTACATTATTCCTGCTAAAAGCAGGCAATGCCAACCGGTTTTTATACCCTTGGTCATACTCACATAGATGAAAGCTCGTATCCCACGTCAAACGCCTGTTTATTCATGTCAACTGTATGGGGCGGCACAGTATCCTCAATCACCTGATACCACTGCTCCTTTGTAAAATCCATATGCTGCGCGGCTACCCCCAGTACAATTAAGTTAAATACTTTGGGATTTCCAAGCTTTTTCGATTCTTCTGTGGCATTCACCGCATAAACTTTATGCTCCTCTTTCAAGTTTTCAATGATATGCTCTGGATACTTTGCCGCGCCGATTACCACCGGCATCGGATCAATCCTCCAGTCATTTACCACCAGCGCTCCGTCCTTCTTAAGAAAATGAGCGTATCGCAGAGCTTCTAACCGCTCAAAAGCAATCATAACATCTGCATGCCCTTCTTCCACAATCGGCTCAGCCACCGTTTCTCCATAACGGACAAATGTGACAACGCTTCCGCCTCTTTGAGCCATACCATGGACCTCCGAGAGCTTCACATCATAGCCTCCCAGAATCGCAAGTCCTCCCAGAATCCGGCTGGTAAGAAGCGTTCCCTGCCCGCCTACGCCAACAATCATAATATTCTTTACAGCCATTACCTGTCACCGTCCTTTACTAATTCAATTGCCCCGAATTTGCACAGTTTCTCACAAAGTCCGCACCCAGTACACATGGTATCGTCAATTCGGATAGTTCCATCCTCATTCTTTGTCATAGCGGGACATCCAGGCTTCATACACATACCGCATTTTTTGCATTTATCTTCATGCGCAATATAAAGCGGCTTCCTTTCTTTGCTAAGCAACACACAAGGCGATTTGGTAATAATCACAGATACCTGGTCCTTTGCCGTTTCTTCCTTTATAATCTTCTCAAGCTCAGCTATATCAAAAGCGTCTACCACCCTTACATTCGGTACGCCTGCCGCCTGACAAAGTCCCGGAATGTCAATTGCGTAAGTTGGGTCTCCCATCAGAGTCTTTCCCGTAGCCGCATGGTCCTGATGCCCGGTCATACCTGTGGTCGAATTATCCAGAATCATAACGGTTCCAGAACCATTATTGTACACCATATTCATCAGAGAGTTAATACCTGTATGTAAAAATGTAGAATCGCCGATTGCAGCAACCCAATTCTTAATATACTCTCTGCCCTTCGCCTTCTCCATACCATGCAAGGTAGAAATGCTCGACCCCATACACATCGTAGTATCCACCGCATTAAGCGGCGCCACTGCTCCCAGCGTGTAACAGCCAATATCTCCTGCCACGTGCATCTTCAGCTTATTCAATACATGATATACGCTCCTGTGAGGACATCCGGGACAGAGAATCGGAGGTCTTCCCGGCACCTCGGCAGGAGTTTTAATCTCTGGTTTCTCTCCCAGTACAGCCTGACGAATCATATTAGCGCTATACTCACCCTGCACTGTAAATATTTCCTTGCCAGTACACTGGATTCCCCATGCCTTCACCTGTTCTTCAATTACCGGGTCCAGTTCTTCTACAATGTAGAGATTTTCCACCTTTGCGGCAAACTCCTCAATCAGCTTTCTGGGCAGCGGATTCACAAGCCCAAGTTTACAGACTGATGCTTCCGGCAGCGCTTCCTTCACATATTGGTATGGAATACCGCTGGTAATTACACCAATCTTCTTATCCTTCATCTCCACCTGATTAATGGGATGTGTATTGGCAGCTTCTGCAAGCTCTTCATTACGCTTCTCAATCTCCACATGCCTAAACTTCGCATTAACCGGCATCATTACCGTTCTCTTAACATCCTTCACATAAGGCTTATCCTCAATCTCCCGCCTCTCTGTCAGCTCCACAATTCCCTGAGAATGCGCAAGTCTCGTAGTCGTGCGGTAAACAAACGGCCTGTCAAACTGCTCGCTTAATTCAAATGCCATCTTCATAAATTCTCTGGCTTCATTGCTGTTCGAGGGTTCCACCACCGGAAGTTTTGCCGCTCTCGCCACCATCCTGGTGTCCTGCTCATTCTGGGAGCTGTATAATCCCGGATCATCTGCAACCACAATCACGAGTCCGCCGTTCACACCCATATAAGAAACACTGTAAGCCGGGTCCGCCGCCACGTTAAAACCCACATGCTTCATGCAGGACATAGCCCTTGTTCCCGCCAGAGAAGCGCCTACCGCCACCTCTGTGGCAACCTTCTCATTGGGAGACCACTCACAGTATATATCGTCTTTATATTGTACTAAATATTCACTAATCTCGGTACTTGGTGTTCCAGGGTATGCAGCAGACACCTTGACACCTGCTTCGTATGCGCCTCTGGCAATCGCTTCGTTGCCGAGCATAATCACTTTCTTAGATTCTGACATATTTTCTCATCCTTTCTCTTATAGTGATTTCTCTGTAGAAAATAATCACGTATCTAAGTATAGCACAACACTTTCACAAATTAAAGCATTAAGTTGCGAAAAATTCATTTTTTTACTTTTTCCACAAAAATACCGGCACAGGCGGATGATTCTTCCGATTGCAATATTCGTTTACAATAACAGTATAGTTCTTAGAAGGCAATCTACTTAAATACTCTAAAATTGCCTCCTTCTCCTCAAATCCAGTATCACCTCCGCTGTAAATGCACAGGCTCATCATTCCTCCATGCTTTAACAGAGACAGCCCCGTTTCAATTGCCTGAATACTAGTTTCCGGTTGAGTGGCAATTCTGTGATCTCCACCTGGAAGGTAGCCGAAATTAAAACATATCAAATCAACGCTGCCCGGCTCCTCATACTCTGCCATATGCTCGTGTCCATCCAGTACCAACCTGAAATTCTCCCTGATTCCATGATTTTCCAGAAGAGCCTTCGTATGTTCCACTGCCTGCTCCTGTATATCAAATGCCGTAACTTTTCCTTTCTCTCCTGCAAGTTCACACAAAAACAGTGTGTCATTTCCATTTCCCATCGTCGCATCAATATAGCGCCCGCCCTCCTTCACCTGCGAATGAATGACCTCGTGGCACCAATGGGTAATCTGTGAATTATCCATCGCTATCCCTTCCTTTTCTCTTGCATTTTAAATACCGGCAATATCTTTCTGGCTCTGACCTCACTTACTACATTTTCATATCGGTATATACTGAGCAGTATTCCCAGCAGAATATAGGTAATCATGGTCGCATTCCCTCCATATCCAAGAAACGGACAATAAGACGTCCCTGATAGGAGCAGTCCCATATTCCCCATTATATATAGAAGCAGCTGCACAAGAAATACCGTACTGCATCCTGTTCCCATAATCATTCCAAGCTGATTCTTCTGTTTGAAAGACATATGAAAAAAGTGTATAAACAAAAGGGCAATCCCTGCTACCAGAATAGCTGCCGCCAAAATTCCATAGTACGCGCAAATCAGGCTCAGCGTATAGTCGCCAGGCCACATAATTCCTTCTGCATCTCTCATAAATCCCGCCTTCGTGCCGACCAGCCTGCTTCCGGTAAGAAGATTCCTCATCATAACTGTCGTAGAGGTAACGCCTGTCTTCAGAATAAAAGGAGCTTCAAAGGCATCTAAGCGCGCTACCTGATAGGGCGCTCCCCAATGTCTAATATAGTTGATTCCTGCATATATCAAAAATATTGTTCCCGACCACAAACCTACTACCGTAATCTTTTTGGGGACCCGAAACCAGCCCTTGCAAATTGCTACTGTTAACATAATCAAATACGTGCTTCCCACAATAACAACAATCAGCATACCCCTGTCTAACATAGGTATCAGAAGGGACGGAATCATCCACAATATGCCTGCTAAAACCCCCCGGTATCCCCGTCCCCGATACTGATATAACACTGCCCCATACAACGGCAAAAATAAAAAACATACCATTCGGACTGAGACGCCATATTCGGCAAACTGAAAATACTCTCTTCCGTTTACAGGCGTTGCATAAACCTCCGTAAGAAACTGAGTTCCTACACATCCTACAATCATCAGTAACCCGGCATACTTCCCTATCCTGGTATAATCCAAGTAACAGACCCCAATCATAACAGCCCAGCCCACCGCGTGAATCAGCAAATATTTCGGCGCGCCTCCCGGAATCCATGCCGAATACATATTCATCGAATCCGGCGCGCTGTTTGTTAGAATATATTGGAGGGCAAAAGTTACCAGGCTAAGTACCACAATTACTGCGATACTTTTCCAGGCCATCTTCGGCCGGTGAACCTCATCCATCATATTCCCTGTCTCCACCGGGTCTCCCATCTCACAAACAGCCATCTCTTCTGCCTCAGAATCTTCCATCCCCTGTAATCTGTACCACTCTGCCTGATCCTCGATATGCACCGCAAGCTCTTTTCTTACGCCCTCTCTGGCCTGCCTGCACCGAATCTGTTCTTCTACAATATCCAAATACTCTTCTTTTTTCATACTATTACACCTCCCGGAACATCATTGCAGTAATCTTGAAATAAATAACATTTTATATTCATATCGTTTGTAAGTCTGTAGAGCGACGGCGTACCAGATTCAACACATTTAAAATTGCCTCCGAATAGGCCAGCCACTCATCTTTCTTCTCTGCAAGCATCCTGTCCCCTTCTTTAGTAAGGCTGTAATACTTTCTAATCTTTCCTCCCGCTTCCTTCTCATACACCCGAAGCGCCCGCTTGTCCTCTAGACTGTGAAGAAGCGGATATAAAGTTCCGGCCTTCAGTTCAAATACATTCTTCGAGCGCTCCCGAAGCGTCTCAATCATCTCATACCCATACATATCTTTCTCAGACAACAGGCGGAGAAGAAGCATTGTCGTACTTCCCGATACCAAACTTTTATCAATTGCCATAACCAAAACCTCCTATCTTATATCGATAATCTATATATCTTTTCTCAATTATATATCGGCCATCTATATAAGTCAAGGAGTTTTTGTTTCTATTCACCTATTGATTTCCACTCCAAATTAGCGTATGATGTTACAATAAGCGGGGAAAAGCATTGCGCCTACAGCGCAGCTTATTAAGGGGAGATTTTATGAAAGAATGTACATATTATGATTTACTTGGCGTCCCGATGGATGCTACTGATGAAGAAATTATCAGCGCCAAGAATTTTCTTGTGAAGAAATTACATCCAGATGCTAATATAAACAGTACTTACGATACCACGACTTATATTCAGAATGTATTATACGCATACCGGATTCTCAGCAGCCCAGACCAGCGCAGAATTTATGACAGGCGAATCCGTAATCCAATCCGCAGGGAAGATTCCGGCAGACATTCCGGAGACTCTGATTACAGAGGTCCGTTGTCGCCGAATTTCGCCCCCTACTGGGAGGCTGCGAATAAGTTAAATGAACTGGTAGCTTCCGGATTCCAGCTATTGAACGACAAATCCACCCACAACCCGGTAATCCGAAAACTCTCCGGCAGGAAGAAACCTGAGGAAGAACACGCGGGACAACTCGCAGAATTGGCAAAAGCAGCCGAGATTCACGTGAAAGTTTTAGAATCCAGCGGGATACCAAAAAAATACTGGTGTTCACATGCTATGAACTGGATGCTGTTCCAATGGAGCCAGAACAGAGAATTTGCGTACGCTATGCTCTGTGTTATGTATGACAACTATTTAGACGACAGAAAAACCGCTGCCGAGAAGAAGCAAATCCAGAATGAAACCACGATGTTTCTCAATACTTTGGACAGACTGTCCGCCTGCCGCGCTCAGGCCAGTTAAGCAGGGAATTATTTTCTGCAAGCTAACGTCTCAATTTGTGTCCTGCCTTCTTTCAACTTCATGAATCATCGTCTGATGATTGAATCTTGTGTACTGACACATTTACTTTCAATCAAATGCGTCAGTACACAAGCTGAAGATTCTTTTGCAAATATATCTCTACATGGCAAATAAATACTCCGCCAGAGGACTCCCAATATAAATCCCTATAGCCATACCCAGGCACAAAAAAGGGCCAAGCGGAAATGAATCTTTCCTCCCAATCTTTCCCGCTATCAAAAGACAGCCTGTCCAGATACCGCCCAGAAAAATACCCATCACAGCCGAAACAAGCGTCACCTTCCATCCAAGAAACACACCGCAGGCCGCCATCAGCTTAATATCTCCTCCGCCGAAGCTTCCCGGACAGACAAGCGCAATGAAAAGAAAAGGCAAGCTGACGCATACCAGACCCGCTATCCGGGAATGGAAAGAAACTTCCGGCATAGTGATACAGGAAATCACCGCTATTCCCAATATGGCAGCGGTCCACTTATCTGCAATTTTCATTGATTTTATATCCTGACATCCCACCGCTGTAAGTGTGACAATAAATAAAAAAACTGTGAATATCTCTGAAAAGACCGCCCAAGACTTCAGAAGACTGCTGCCCACGCAAAATACAGACAGCATTAGACTTACATATACGATATAATATTTTTTCATATGCACCCCGTAAACTTATCGCCTGAATATATCAATAGAATACGATATATCTACATTACAACTAAGACCGTCAGGGAAGCCGCCTGCCCTTTAAAATCGGCTGTTTTTATAGCAGAGCAGGCCGCCTAAACTCCCTGACTTTCACAACCTTATTATATCAGTATACATAAAATTTATCAATAAAAACTTTTAGATAGCATAATATTTGTCTTGTAATTACAAATCAAACAGACTGAGCTGGTTACTCTCTGGCAGATTCCCGAATATCCCCAAACTATTCATCAAATCAATTACCGTCTTACTGACCTTCGTCCTCTGACGGAAATCATCTCTGGACAGATAGGGCCCGTCCACCGCCGCCGCTTCCACTGCCTCAGCCGCAATAGCGCCCATTCCTTCAATACTCGAAAATGGAGGCAGCAGCTTTCCGTCTACTATTTCAAATTTCGACGCTTTCGAGCGATACAAATCAATCGGCAGAAATTCAAAGCCTCTGGCGTACATTTCCTGTACAATCTTCATATCTTTTAATGAATCCTGCTCTTTCTTTGATAACGCTTCCCTGTTCTGATACTGATTAATGTGATAATTCAGCCGCTCCTTCCCCTGACACATCAGCTCATAAGAAAACGCGTCCGCCCGGATTCCAAAATACGCCGCATAATACGCCAGCGGATAGTTAATCTTACAGTACGCAATCCGGTAAGCCATCATGACATAAGCCGCTGCGTGGGCCTTCGGAAACATATACTTAATCTTCTCACAGGACCAGATATACCAGTCGGGCACATTGTTTTTCTTCATGTCCTCCTTAAATTTGGGCCATTCTTTACATTTCCCCTTTGCCACAGCTCCTTTCCGCACCCGTTCCATTATCGTGAAAGATTCCTCGCTGTCCATTCCCTTATTTATCAGATAGGTCATAATGTCGTCACGAGTACAGATTGCCGTCGAAATGGTTGCCTTCCCGCTGCGAATCAACTCCTGAGCATTGTTCAGCCACACATCCGTACCATGGGACAGACCGGAAATACGGATTAAATCCGACAAAGTCTGCGGTTTGGTATCCATAACCATCTGAATAACAAAATCCGTACCAAATTCCGGGATTCCCATACACCCTACCGGACAGCCGCCGATATCCGAAGGTTTAATTCCAAGCGCCTCCGTACCTTGAAACAGAGACATTACTCCTTTATCATCCAAAGGAATGTTCGTTGCCACAAAACGGTTATCTGTTTCATTATATTCATTATCCATGGCAGGGGAACTAATATATTCCTCCAGTGTCTTAATCATAGTCGGATCATCGTGTCCCAGGATATCAAGCTTTAACAGGTTATGGTCGATAGAGTGGTAATCAAAGTGAGTCGTCACAATATCCGTAGACATATCATTTGCCGGATGCTGCACCGGAGTAAATGAATTGATATCCTCCCCCAACGGAAGGACAATAATCCCTCCTGGATGCTGGCCGGTGCTCCTTCGGATTCCGGTACATCCCTGCACGATGCGGTCAATTTCACAGACTTTCTTTCTTGAATTTCTCTCCTCATAGTAATTCCTGACAAAACCAAACGCCGTCTTATCCGCAAGCGTACCAATCGTCCCGGCCCGGTAAGTCTGCCCGTCTCCAAAAATAACTTCTGTATATTTATGGGCATTACTCTGATAGTCGCCTGAAAAATTCAAATCAATATCCGGCTCCTTATTCCCCTTAAAGCCCAGGAAAGTCTCAAAAGGAATATCAAAGCCCGCCTTCACAAGAGGCGCGCCGCATTCTGGACAATCCTTATCCGGCATATCCATCCCGCATCCCCCTGCGTAACTTCTGACCTCCTCAGAACTAAAATCACTGTAGTGGCATTTCTCACAGTAATAATGTGGACTTAACGGATTCACCTCCGTAATTCCAGCCATCGTCGCCACAAAAGAGGAGCCTACAGAACCACGGGACCCCACTAAATATCCGTCCTCATTGGACTTCCATACCAACTTCTGCGCAATGATATACATAACCGCAAACCCGTTGGAAATAATCGAATTTAGCTCTCTTTCCAACCGTTCCGTCACTACCTCCGGCAGATTCTCCCCATACATTTCGTGAGCTTTTTTATAACAAATCTCCCGCAGAGTCTTGTCCGAATCCGGAATCACCGGCGGACATTTATCCGGTCTTACGGGCGATATCTTCTCTACCCAGTCAGCAATCCTGTTTGGATTATCAATTACAACCTCATGGGCCTTCTCCGCACCCAGATATTCAAATTCCTCCAGCATCTCCTCCGTTGTCCGAAGATACAGCGGAGCCTGTTCGTCTGCGTCAGAAAACCCTTTGCCCGCCATAATAATCCGGCGGTCCACCTCGTCCTCTGGATTCAGGAAATGCACGTCGCAGGTAGCCACTACCGGCTTGTGAAATTTCTCCCCAAGCTCAATAATTTTCCGGTTAATATCTTTTAAGTCTTCTTCATTCTTCACCTTGGAAATACGGTCGCTTTCAATCATAAAACGGTTATTTCCCAGAGGCTGAATTTCCAGATAATCATAGTAATCCACAATTCTGGCAATCCGTTCTTCCGACTTTTCATTTAAAATCGCCTGGTATAATTCCCCCGCCTCACAAGCGCTGCCAAGAATCAAACCTTCACGATATTTGGAAAATTCACTTTTGGGAATCCTGGGTCTTCGTCCGAAAAACTGCGTATGGGATTTGGACACAAGGGTATAGAGATTTGTTCTTCCAATATCATTTCTAGCAAGAATGATAGCGTGATAAGTAGGAAGTTTTTTGATTGCGTCCCCATTACTGGCCCCGAACCGGTTCAACCCCTTCAAATCATGAATATCTCTGTCTTTTAGCATCTCGATAAATTTCACAAAAATTTCTGCCGTCGCCCCCGCGTCATCTACCGCCCGGTGATGATTTTCCAGCGAAATATTCAGCGCCTTAGCCACAATATTCAATTTAAATTTAGATAGAGTTGGCATGAGAATGCGGGCCATAGCTACCGTATCCACAGAAGTTAAATCCGGCGTCATGTCCTGATAACGCATATTCTGCTCAATAAATCCCACATCAAAACTGGCATTATGAGCAACCAGCACCGCATCCCCTATAAATTCCAAGAACTGCGGCAGAACAGTTTCAATATCCGGCGCGTCCATCACCATACTGTCATTGATGCTGGTAAGCTGGGTAATTCGGAAAGGAATCGGAACCTTTGGGTTTACAAATGTACTGAACCGCTCCGTAATCCTGCCCTGCTCGACTTTAACTGCGCCAATCTCTATAATCCGGTCGGAAATCGGGCTAAATCCAGTTGTTTCCAAATCAAATACCACAAACGTATCCTCTAAATTCTGCCCCTTCTCATTCACCGCTACCTCCTTCAAGTCATCTACCAGATACCCCTCTACCCCGTAGATAATCTTGAAAGAATCGTCTTTTTCCAACCGCTCAATATAATGATTTGCATCGGTAAATGCCTGCACCACCCCATGGTCGGTAATCGCAATGGCCTTATGTCCCCAGTCATGCGCCTGCTGCACAATATCCGTCACCTCTGAAACTCCGTCCATATCACTCATCTTTGTGTGACAGTGGAGTTCCACCCGTTTCTCTGGATAAGTATCTTTCCTGGATACCGTAAAATCCGTTATCTTTCGGATTCCGACTACAGAGCCAATGGTAAGCTGCCCGTCAAACTTATCAATCGTAGTCACACCTTTAATTTTTAAGAAGGCGCCTTTTTTGATTTCTCCCAAAAGCTCCGGAAGTTGTTCATTTCTCACGAACATTTTTACCAAAATCGAATCGGTAAAATCCGTCAAAGCATACATAAGTATGGTCTTTTCGTTCCGAATCTCTCTCGTATCAAAACTTATTACCTTCCCACGAATGGTAATTTCACCCATTTCACCTTCAACCGTATTTAACTCAATCGGCGCGTCGTCAAAATCCCGTCCAAATATCATATTCGGATCATCTGATTTTCGGAAACTACTGTTTGTACCGGTTCTTCTCCCGGCCTGTCTGTTAAATCCACGATTTTTACCGGATATTTCTTTTGTATTCTGTCCCTGAGCAAACTGTTTATCCGCACTTTTTTCTTGAACCGCAACTGCTTTCCTGTCTTTTCTTTCTTTTTCTGCTTCTTTCTTCTTCTCTGCTTCCAGTTCCCTCTCCTGACGCTCTTTTCCAAGCGCCTGATTGCGCTCCACGATTGCTTCCACTTCCCGCTGCAGCTTCAGCTCATTCAACTTTAACTTACTTTCCTTCGGTTGTTTATAATCCACCCTTACTTCTATTGGTACATGAAATCGTTCTGCAAAAATACTCTGTATCATTCCTACTAGAGATTCCTGCTTTCCTCTGGCAATCACTGTTTCCAGAAGCTTCAGGCATAAAATATTGTCATTTTGGAAGCTATATGACGCCGTCTTGAGCATATTACACTCAACTATACTTTTTTGACACACCTCCAAAAGCAGGCTCTCATAATACTCCCGCATCAGATTCTCCGGCGTATACTGTCCTGACAGCTCATAGCTTTCTATCATCACAACCGAAATAAGGCTTCTTGCAAATAACTGTTCCTTAATTGCATTCTCCGCTGAATAAATATACTGTTTCTGTATCAAATGCCTGGAAAAAATATGAATATTCAAATAGTCCCTCCGGCTGTTTGTCGCAACCTTTTCGACTTCCACACCGTCAAACTGCATTCTCAACTCTTCTTCCATTTTCAGGGTTGGAAAAACCTCAAAAAAAGCCTTATTCATTCCAGTGTAGCAACTCCTGTCTCAACTCTGTTAACAACTCTTCTTCCTTAACTTTCTTTACAATCTGTCCTTTTTTAATTAATATCCCCTGGCCGTCCCCTCCGGCAATGCCGATATCTGCTTCTCTGGCTTCTCCCGGTCCGTTTACCACACAGCCCATCACAGCCACCTTAATATCCAGCGGAATATCTGCAGCCATTGCTTCCACCTGATTGGCAAGCCCAATCAAATCAATCTTCGTGCGTCCGCAGGTAGGACAGGATACCACCTCGATTCCACCTTTCCTCAAACCCAGGGTTTTTAGTATCAGCCTGGCAGATTTAATCTCCTCTACCGGATCTCCGGTTAAGGATACCCGGATGGTATCGCCTATTCCCTGATAGAGTATAATACCAAGTCCTACCGACGATTTGATATTACCGGAAAGCAGTGTCCCCGCTTCCGTAATTCCCACATGAAGCGGATAATCACATTCCTTCGCCAGCAACTCGTGAGCTTTCACGCACATCAGCACATCGGAAGACTTAATACTGACCACCAGTTTGTCATACCCAAAAGCTTCAATCATATGTATCTTGTCAACTGCGCTCTCCACGAGTCCCTCTGCAGTAACGCCTCCATATTTTTCTACCAGATGCTTTTCTAAGGAACCACTGTTAACACCCACCCGAATAGGAATCTCGTATTCCTTCGCCTTCTCCACCACAGCCCGAAGCTTATCGCCGTCTCCGATATTGCCCGGATTAATCCGAATCTTATCCGCGCCATGCTCAATGGCAGCAATCGCAAGACGATAATCAAAATGAATATCCGCCACAAGAGGTACATGTATCTGCCGCTTAATCTCGCGAATCGCCTCTGCCGCTTCCATGGTAGGCGCCGCACAGCGGACAATCTCACAGCCCGCATCCTCCAGCCTTAAAATCTGACTGACCGTCGCCTTTATATCTTCTGTTCTGGTATTTGTCATGGACTGAATTGCCACCGGATTGCCGCCGCCAATCCATACGTCGCCAATCCGTATTTTTCTCGTTGCTTCTCTTGTCATCTCATCTTCCTCCTGTTTTTACCTCTCAATCATCATCCAGTGTTCTGTCTCATTCATTTTCAGCCAAGATACTAATTCAACGTCAAATGTGCGCCTGTAAAGTAACCGCATAATAATGCTGCGATAACTCTCCAGCCAGAAAAAGAAAACCCTCTGCGGGTACTTATATGTTCCTGCAGAGGGATACCCTTGCTGTTCACTCTGTGACCAGTAACAGGATACCAGCGCTATTCCTTTATAAACATCATCTGTTCCCCGTATTCCCGTTCTGTCAGAGTCAGCTCTTTCTGATCCACACTATAGTCAAAGGTCGTCAGCAGAGAACTCGCGGCGCTCTCTATCGCCTTCCCGGTAAGCCGGCCATCCGACCCCACTATCGCTTTCTCTTTCGCCGCCTCATTCATCTTAATACTGATTGTCTTCTCGTCCTTATCCATACTATAATCAAGACTTATCTTAATCCCTTCGCCTTCTAAGGCCTCCGGAATACTGACTGTCAGGGAATTACTTCCTTTAATAGTAATTACCATATCTGATTCTTCATTCTTCCAGGTTCCTTCAAGAGGATTGGAGCGAAACATCTTCACCAGGAAAAAAGCGGCAATCACAATAATTAGAACAGAAGACACGCTCATTACAATTCGCCAAAGCCTGCTCCTCTTTACTTCTTCTTCTTTTGATAGCATGTATATTCATTCCTCTCATTTCATTCTTTCATTCATAGGTACAAACAAATCTCTCTTTGCTAGTATTCACAGTCTTTTAATAAATTATAGTTTTTTTACGGTTCTCTGTCAACATGTAACTTAACAGCGCTACAAAGGTGCTTTTCTGACACTTATCTATAAGTTTTGCTGTTTTTTGACACATTACAAGCTTTCCAAAAATACAATTGGTAAAATATTAATAAACATTCTATAAACAGGAGGTGAGAACATGTCCCTTTCACAAAAATTAAAGCTGCTTCGCGCCAAGCACAACATGACGCAGGAGCAGCTTGCCGCTCAAATAAATGTTGCAAGAGCGACTATTTCCGGATATGAAACAAAAGACCGTCAGCCCTCCCACGAAAAGCTGACGTCCATTGCCGAAGTCTTTCATGTATCGGTAGATTATCTCCTTGGCAATGAAGATACTTCCTCCATAACGGAATTCTCTCTTCTGCAGGAACACCTGCTGGATGAACAGGTATTCACACTATATAAAGAGCTGTCCAGAACCTCCAGAGAAGATGTTTATAAACACATCCTTCTGCTGAAGCTTTGGGAAAATCAGAAATCATCTCTCCTTCCATAGTCTGCCTTAACATCTTTCAACATCCGGAAGGGAAAGCCACAGATTATTGCCCTACAAATCGTTTATACACGTATGCGTTGGCCTCTATCTCCTGACTGTCATCAAGCGTCTCTAGATGGCTTTCCCCATATTTCCTCTCCAACGCTCTTGCAATCAGCCAGTCGCAGACTTCCGGATTCTTAGGAAGCAACGGACCATGCAGATAGGTTCCAATAACATTCTTATATACAACTCCTTCATAGCCGCTCTCCCCATCATTACCTGCTCCATAGAGCACCTTCCCGAAAGGTTTGTTTCCATTAATATGCGTGCGTCCGCCATGATTTTCAAACCCCACCACCGGCATTGAAACCAGCTCACTCTGAAGCACAATATTATCAATCAAACGCCCCTCTCCCTGCTCTGTGTATAAATCCACCAGATTTAGTCCCTGAATGACTCCTTCCTGCGTCTTATAATATTTTCCCAAAAGCTGATATCCGCCGCATACAGCAATCACCACGCCGTTATCCTCCACATATGCCTTGAAATCCTTCTGAATTTCCTGAAGCTTCTGACATACAATCATCTGCTCTCTGTCAGAACCTCCGCCCAGCAGTACGATATCAAGCCGCTCAAAGTCAATCACATCGCCCAGATTATACTCTATCGTCTCCGCCTCAATTCCCCGCCATAAACAGCGCTGCATCATACATGCAATATTCCCCCTGTCCCCGTAAAGATTTAGAAGATCTGGGTATAAATGTCCAATCGTAATCTTTCTTTTCTCTTCCATCACTTCTGTGCCTCCATCTTTTTTAAAACAGTACGAGTATAGAACAACGCTGTATAATTTACCAAAACATACAGATTACCGCACCCATTTTTAACGCGTTCAAGAATTGCCTTCGTTACATCTTCTTCCAGCATTGACGGTATATTCACATATTTCAGGCGAAGACGCATGTCCTGACACCGGATACCGCTGACTGTAATAGAACTTGCATTCGCATCTCCAAAGCGGTCAAAATCCACATCCCAAAGCCAGGAAATATCGGTTCCGTCCTGCGCGTTATCATTGATTACAATAATCACGTCCTTTGGCGTATCATCCTGCATTACAGCAGATATATTCTGATTAAATCCAGCCGGGTTCTTGGCAAGATTCAGAACAATCTTTGTACCCTGAATATGAAATTCCTCCATACGTCCATTCTCTGGATTAAATTCAGCCAACATCTCATTAAAATGCTCTGCTTTCATCCCTGCGCACCTGACGGCCGCATATGCTGCCAGAATATTATAAACATTATAAAATCCCTTATAAGCAGCGTTAATTCTTCTGTTCTCCACCGTAAACGACAACCCGTCTTCCACCTGGATTTCGGAGGCGTCGTACCCGATTTCCGGCCGTTTAAAATCACAGGCCGTACAAGCATAATCCCCAAGCTGACTGTAATGATAAAAATTATAGTGCATGATAGCTCCACATTTCTTGCAGAATCGCCCTTCCCGAATCTCATGTGAATCCGTATCATCCACAACTTTCTCACTGATTCCATAGGTAATATAAGGATTCCCCGCGTCCATGGCAAGAAATGCCGACAGGGCGTCGTCGCCATTCACGACCACCGTCATATCTGGCGCTGTCTGCATCATTTCTTTTAACAGATTCATCGTAATATCAATCTCTCCATAACGGTCAAGCTGATCGCGAAACAAATTCGTCAACACCATATAATCCGGCTTGAAATAAGGAAAAACACGCTTCGTCGAAGCTTCGTCAATCTCAATGCTGGCACAATCCGCATCCAGATTACCTCCCCATCCGGCAGACAGCGCAAAAGCTGCAGCCACACCGTTCAGCATATTTGAACCCGTATGATTACAGACAACCTTCTTCCCTTCTGCTTCCAGCGCAGCGCACAACATATTATTCGTGGTAGTCTTTCCATTGGTTCCGCAGACAATAAATATATCCTCTCTCACCTGAGCCGCAAGCTCAGACAATATATCAGGACAAATCTTCAGCGCAATCTTACCGGCCCAGGTCACTCCCTGTCTGTGAAAAATTTTAACGCTTATCTTTTCTGCACATTTGGCAGCCCAGACTGCCAGCATTCTTCGTAACTTCATAAACATTTCCTCTTCAATTATGAATATCTTAAATTTAATCCAAATTCTATCTATCAAATTTTACTTGATTGCCAAAAATTAGTCAACCCGCCTGTTTTGTTATATCTTTCACAAAAAAGTTACAAAATTTCCCCAAAAAATTGTATTGTATTCATATTTACAAGGTCCTTCTCTCATGCTAAAATACTATCAGAAACGGGATAGATAAATATTTAACGACTTATTTCGGCGTCCAAGGACGCATGATTCTGACAGTCAACCATACTACATGTTGGAATCATTAATCCTTTTATTCATACAATAGAATCCTTTTAAACAGACACTCTGGCCATTCCTCTCGGCCGGAGCGTTTGCTTTTACAGAAACTTTTTCAAAAGCGCCTCGCATCCCTTCGTCACATCTTCATAAGTTCTGTCAAAATTTCCCGTATACCATGGGTCTGCAATATCTCTCTCCTCTCCGGCAAAATCCAGAAGTTTATAAATCTTTCCCTCTGAATCGCCGCCGGCAATCCGGTTCATATTCCTGATATTTGCCGAATCCATACCAATCAGATAGTCATACTTATCATAGTCCTGTCTAATCATCTGCCTTGCCCGATGATGCAATACAGGAATCCCTTCTTCTTTTAACTTACGCACCGTTCCATAATGAGGACCGTTGCCAATTTCTTCCCGGCTGGTAGCTGCCGAGTCAATATGAAATTCACCCTGTCTTCCGCATTTATTTACCATATCCTGGAATACAAATTGAGACATAGTGCTTCTGCACACGTTGCCATGGCACACGAAAAGTATCTTAATCATAATAAAAATTCCTCCTATATTGCGATGATTTGCTTATATTTGACATGTTTTGCGAAGTTTATTTTTTAGGAAAAGATCCCTGTATTCGCTTTCAGGCACCAATTTCCTCTGAGTACAGCCTGCCTTAGCCATTAACTTTTTTGTATATTTTCGTTATCTAACATTTCCAAATAACTGTCCAGCCTTGCATTCACATAACCCGCAAGCAGTTTTTCCATCGCACCAAAATTATGCTTTGCATAGTATTCGTCAAATGCATTGTAATACGAAATACGGTCTGCAAACTTAATGTCAATCGGCGGATATCCCGCTTTCATCAATTCCAAATTTACAAGCAGCCTTCCGGTTCTGCCATTTCCGTCGATAAAAGGATGAATCCCCTCGAATTCAATATGAAACCATGCAAGCCGGGGAATGATATCATCTGTACTATTCCTATAAGTTTCTAACAATCGTTCCATCTTAGGCTGAATCAAATAGGGCTGAACCGGTTCATGCTTCGCACCCATAATCCTGACAGGAACTCTCCTGTAAACACCTCGGTCCTCCCGTTTATCCGCCAATACAAGATAGTGTATCTGCTTGATAATGCTCTCCGATAAAGGCATCTGTTCTTTTACCAAATCCCGAACAAAATCAAATGCCTCTTTATGCCCGACTGCTTCCATATGATCTTTTAACGGCTTTCTGTCAATCGTCAGACCACGCAAAACCATATCCGTTTCACGCAGGGTCAGAGTGTTTCCTTCAATTGCATTTGAATTATAAGTATACTCAATAATGAATTCCTCAGTCAAGCGTTCCAGCTCACCCTCAGTCAACGGGCGTCTGGTATCCAGTTCTCTTTTCTTCCTGTCTAAGGCTGCCAGCAAACTTTCTGTCGCTTTAAAACGTCCATCCTGGGGTTTTTTCGCATCTGACGGGATCATCCAACTACGCCCTTCTCGTGTAGCTCCCGAAATTTTTCCTTCCGAGCAAAGTATACGCACTCGTCTGTCAGAAATCCCCCACTTTTCTGCTGCCTGCTTTACCGTTATATACATAAAGATCGCATCTCCCTTCTTTCAATAGTATATCTTATTTTCGGAACATTATCAACCATAAAGGAATAATATTTTATTGTTTTCGGAATAATAAAAGACCCCAAATGCAACACTTACACTTCGAGCCTTGTTTTCCATACTTTCATCAATTCCAAATTCACAGTCAGCCGACCAGTCAACTTAACCTTCCATCTTTCCCTGCGGACCGTTTTATCTATAACCTGTCTGCATTCTATGCCCGTTCCCTGACGGTTACCCGAACCGTATCCCCTGGCTGTTTCCCTATACGAGCACGAATATCCTTCCGAATACCTATGATATAACAGACAGTCCCATCCTCATTCCTAACTCCCATATTTACAATACTGCCATCATAAGGCTCTCCGTCAAATAATACATGCACCTTCACCCGTCCCCGTCCAAATTCTTTCCGAATATCATATGGGAAAACCACATAAGCGCCGCCCTTTTGCTGCGCTTCATAAATCAGTGATTCGTATTCATAAACTTTACCGCTCACAAACTGCACCTCATCTCAATAATTTTGTACAGTATAACATAAATTCCATCAGACTAAAACATATTTTTGAAACTCCTTTTTTTGAGGATTATAAATTGAAAATCTACCCTATCTATGTTAGCATAAAATCCAGAAACAATACTTATTTCAAATACAGGAGGTTTACACTATGAGCATGAACCATACCCCGTCCGGGGAGCGTATACATATCGGCATTTTCGGCAGGCGAAATGCCGGTAAATCCAGTATCATCAACGCTCTGACCGGACAGAACCTCGCGATTGTCTCTGATGTACAGGGAACCACCACCGATCCAGTATTAAAGGCCATGGAACTGCTTCCCCTCGGTCCGGTCGTCATGATAGATACTCCAGGACTGGATGACGAAGGCGACCTTGGCGCGCTCCGCGTCCGAAAGGCCTATCAGATGCTGAACAAATCTGACATTGCGCTTCTTGTCGTCGACGGCAGCATCGGCGTCACCAGCGAAGACCGGCAGATTTTAGAGCGCATTCAGGAGAAGAAAATTCCCTATGCAGTCATTTTCAACAAATCTGACATAGCACATGACAGTAAGCGTAATATAGAAGAATCTTTTGCCGATTGCCGGATTGATAAAAAACACAGCATATGGGTAAGCGCCGAAACACAAGCAAACATCCACGAATTAAAAAATTTAATCGCTTCCCTGATTCCCGCTGAAGATATCGCCCACCGGATTGTAGGCGATTTAATTCAGCCTTCAGATTTTGTCATTCTGGTAGTCCCAATTGACAAAGCCGCGCCGAAGGGACGGCTGATTCTGCCTCAGCAGCAGACAATCCGAGACATTTTAGAATCCGACGCCGTATCCATTGTGGTAAAAGAGACTTATCTAAAAGAAACATTAGAATCCTTAGGCAAAAAGCCTGCTCTGGTCATTACCGACAGCCAGGCATTTAAGAAAGTCGCCGCGGATACCCCGGAAGATATTCCTCTGACTTCCTTTTCCATTCTATTCGCAAGGTATAAGGGAAATCTGAAAACTCTGGTAGAAGGAGCCCGCGCTTTGGACAAATTGCAGGACGGCGACAAAGTGTTAATCTCCGAGGGCTGCACCCACCACCGCCAGTGCGACGATATAGGTACGGTAAAGCTTCCCCGATGGTTAAAAGAACATACCGGGAAAAATCTAAATTTCCAATTCACCAGCGGAACAGAATTTCCGTCAGAATTAGGAGATTACAAGTTAATTATCCACTGCGGCGGCTGTACACTAAATGAACGGGAAATGAAATACCGGCTGAAATGCGCAGAGGACGCGCAGATTCCAATTACCAATTACGGAACTGTCATCGCATATATGAACGGAATATTAGAGAGAAGTATCGCAGTATTCCCTGAAATCTGACAGTTTATACCGATATATATTCAAAAGGCAGAGCGTGCAAAATTCTATACACGCTTTGCCTTTTTTACACATAAAGCCAGCCTCCATATATTTACATAATTTTATTTACGAATGCATTTATGTATTATGCTACAGTTATAAAGCTTTTATATGACCATTTTGTTTCCTTTATTTTTTCTTCTTTCCTGCCAGCTTCCCCTGAATAATCTCAACATATGCCGCTATAATAATAACCACGCCGGTAGCGACATACTGCCAGAAGGTATCCACACCTGAAGTAATCAGCCCAACCTTTAATGCCGAGAACAGAATCGCACCAATTACAGTTCCAGCAATCGTTCCCCGGCCGCCTGCCATACTGGTTCCGCCGATACATGCCGCGGCAATTGCATTCAGCTCGTACCCGTTACCGGCTGTAGGTTCTCCACTGGCAAGCTTCGCAATCAGAATCATTGCCGCAAGCCCTGAGCCGATTCCGCAGATTACATATGCCTTAATCTTATTACTCTTCACCTTAACTCCCGACAGTCTTGTGGCTTCCTCATTCCCGCCAATAGCATATACATAATTCCCAAAACGCGTATACTTCAGTAAAATATGCGCAATCACCGCAAAGACCAAAAGCGCTGCAACCGAGGTTCTCAGTCCCACAGAAATCTTACCATAAAATACATTCCGAAACGCTGGGTCTACACCGGATACAGGAAAACCTTCTGTCACAATATAGGCGACTCCTCTGAAAATTGACATAGAGCCCATTGTTGCGATAAACGGCTGTAAATTCATATAGGAAACCATAAATCCATTTACCGCCCCAAGCGCCGCGCTGAGAACCAGCGATATCACAAAAACCCCCAGCACATTCATGCCTCCGGAAGACAACTTCGCCGCCGTAACTGCTGCCAGCGCTAATACGGAACCGACGGATAAATCAATACCTCCGGTTATGATAACAAATGTCATTCCAATTCCCATCAACCCGAAAATAACCGACTGTTCAATAATATCACTGATATTAAACACCGAAATATAAATCGGATTAATCATTGTAAACACTATAACTATGACAACCAATGCTGCCAAAAGCGTCAGCTCCCGTTCCACACTTTTCCATTTGATTTTCATTCCCTTATCCCTCGCTTCCTTCTAATGCATATGTTAATATCCTCTGTTCATCAAAATCATCCCGCCATAGCTCCGCTACAATCTTTCCATCCTTCATAACAAACAACCTGTCGCTCATTCCCATAACCTCTGTCAATTCCGAAGAAATCATGATAATTGACTTTCCCTGTTCTAAGAGTTCCTCCATCAATGCATAAATCTCTGCTTTCGCTCCCACGTCAATCCCTTTCGTTGGCTCGTCAAAAATCATAATATCACCGGAAGCCGAAAGCCATTTGCCAAGAACAACCTTCTGCTGATTTCCTCCGGAGAGGTTCGCCGTCATAAAATTCGGATCATTCGGCCTTAAATTCACTGCCCCCAGCAATTCCTCTGCTCTTGCATGCTTTTTCTTATGATTCACAAATATGCCTTTTACAAATTTCTCCAGGGAAGCAAGAGCCATATTTTGTCCGTTATTCAGATTAGAATTGAATCCCTGACGCTTGCGGTCCTCAGGGATTAATGCAACACCTTGTTTTACTGCATCAGCAGGGGATTTCATTTCTACATTTTCGCCATGTACAATAATCTTTCCCGCCGTTTTTTTATCCGCCCCAAACACAGCCCGAACAACATCTGTTCTTCCTGCTCCAATCAGTCCAAAAAAACCAAGAATCTCCCCCTGATATAAGTTGAAGCTCACATTTTCCACATGATTTTCCGCGTCTAATCCTTCTATCCGAAGTACCTCTATAGATTTGTCCACCCTTGAAGGTTTCTGGCGGGTTGCAAACATTTCCACATCTCTTCCCACCATACTGTAAATCAGTTTTTCCTTCGTCATATCTTCCATTCCGTAGGTTCCAATATATTGCCCGTCACGCATAACCGTAGCCCGGTCGGCAATCCGAAATATCTCATCCAGTCTGTGACTGATATACAGAATCGTAATTCCCTTTTCCTTCAGTTCTTCAATTATGTCGAATAAATTTTCTGTCTCCTGGGTGCTGAGTGAAGCCGTCGGCTCATCTAAAGAAAGCACCTTAGAATCCAGATACAGCGCTTTCGCAATCTGCAATATCTGCATCTCGCCATTACTTAAATCTCCCGTCTTATCCGTAGGCTTTATGGTGCAGTGAAGCCTGTCTAAAATCTTCGCAATATCACGATTCAACTTCTTCAAATCAATCAAACCGCCCTTCTGCGGTTCATTTCCTAAAGCAATATTCTGAGCTACCGTCATTTCCGGAACCATATTGATTTCCTGATGCACTTTCGCAATTCCAAATTTTATTGCGTCGTTTGCTGAAGTAAACGCAATCTTTTCACCGTCAATCAGAAGTTCACCTTCCGTAGGCTGATAAATTCCATGTAAAATATTCAACAACGTTGATTTACCCGCTCCATTCTCTCCAAGAATCGCATGTGTTTCTCCCTGTCTAATTGAGAAACTAATATCATTCAGCGCCTTTACACCGGGAAATTCTTTCGATATATGTTTAAACTCTATATAATTGTTCACAGATATCTTCGCCTCCTCATATAATAATCTGGAAAAATGTGTAAAATAACAGGGACAGCCACTCAAAATCCGCGATTGCCCCTTTATTTTCTATGGGTTAACTATTTGCTGTATTCTCTCACCCATTCAATATCTTTCCATCCAATAATATCAGCTTCCGGCATATCGATATTCTCACTGGACATACCAGCCACAGGAGTTGTGATATTTTCCGGCAGATTCTCGCCGGCCAGCACTCTCACTGCCTCTACCAGAGAAATCTTACCTACATAATGCGGGAAGTTATTGGAAGTATAATCCAAATCTCCGTCTTTAATTGATGTAAGCGCTTCTGAAATAGCATCCGTTCCGCCTACAATTACTTCGCCAAGCTTATCCGCACCCCGGACAGCCTCTACAACGCCCATCGCCATCGTGTCATTATTACAATAAATACCTTTTAAATCCGGGTATGCTTTCAGCATGGTATCGGCAACGTCCTTCGCCTTCGAGCGGTCCCAGTCGCCATTCTGTACGTCTACCACCTCAATATCCAGATTATTATCCTTAAAATAATCTGAGAATCCATCGGTGCGGGCCGGTGTTATCGGATTGCTGGCGATACCGGTAATAACAGCAACCTGACCGCCTTCTTCACCAATCTGCTCAGCAAAAAACTCACCGGCAGCCTGTCCCTCTGCATATGCATTAGATCCTACGCAGATATCCACATATGGCTCATCCTTGAACTCAACCCAAATTGGAATTACCGGAATACCTGCCTCCTGTGCCCGCTCAATTCCAGGCACACAGTTTGAATCCGTAATCGGCCCTACGATGATTGCGTCATATCCCTTATTAACCATATCTGTCATAATTGACAACTGCCCTTCATAATCCGTCTCGCCCTGCGGAGATACGGTATCTAACTTAACCTTGAATCCGGCTGCATTAATTTTGTCAACTTCTTCCTGTATTCCGTCATCCACCATCTGCCAGAACTCATTCTCCAAAGCTTTGGGAATGAAACCGATGGTCAGTTCTTTGTCCGGAACCAAAACCTCCGTTCCCCACACATTCTCCACAAGTTCCATATAGTCCACTGTATCTGCCATGGAACCATAATCCCACTGTTTTCCATCCCCTGCTTTTGCCGTCTCCTCCGCCTTCTTTTCCGCTCCAGTGTCAGCATCCGCTTTGTTCGCACTGTTCCCACAGCCGACCATTGATACAGTCATTACTGTACATACAGCAAACGCTGCTAATGTTGCCAGTCTTCTCTTCATGTTTTACACCCTCCTTGGTTTTGGTTTTTATGTGCTGTGATGATTCACGCAGCTTCATTTGCCTCGGCATATCATTACGATAATTTTTAATCAACACACGCTTTTAAAATTGCTTTCCGCCAGATGCAACTTCCAAATACGCTCTGTGATTTATTGTAAAAATATACCTGCCAAATAAAACTCTAACTATTTTTCAGACCATTTTCCAGGATGGATGCATGCTTAACTTGGCATTAGATTCCTAGCCGGTCCGCCATTTCTATTACGCTGACCATTGTACTCTGATCTGTAATCAGCGTATCTAAATATCCCCCGTTTAACGCTCCTAATATAGAAGCCACTTTATAATCCCCATTCGCAATGCCCACAACATTCTTATGCTGTTTAATTTCGTCCAAACTTACCTTAACGAATCTGTCACATAAGGGATTCTTGCTTATATTTCCATATATATCATAAAAATTTGAACAGATGTCCCCGCATACATTGCTGCTTTTCAATTCTCTGATTGTCTCCATATCATATCTCATACTGGATTTACTGGCGGTAGTATTCGGCGTCGGCCCGATTCCCACTAAAGTCAAATCGGAGTCTCTTGCCTTATCAACAATAAATGTATAGGAAGCGTCTTTCATAATACTCTGAGCTGTTTGTGCCGTCTCACACATAAAAGGCGCATTCATAACATAACCCGTCCCTTTATATTTCCGAAGGAGATTCTGCGCAATTGTGTTCGGCTGCATCTGCATTCCGATTGTCCCCTGCGCCCCCAATAACGTATATACTTCAATATCTTTAATAAAATTATTGCCGACTAAATAGTCAACCAAAATTTCAAGAGTGGCTCCCCATGTCAGGGAAATCTTAATTCCGTCAAACATCATGCTGTCTACCATGCGGGCCGCAGCATAAGCCACGTCATGACAGCTTCCGGAGAAAGAGGACGCAATCTTAATATTTTTCAGATGAAACCGTTCCTTCGCCATCTCTTCCAATTCCAGTATCCCAATCGTATTATCTCTGTCTATAATATCAATCCGGACAATTCCTTCGTCTACCGCTTCTTTCAGAAGCTTGTTCAGCGTTACTCTGGATACATTCAGCGTGTCTGCGATATCTGCCAGCTTCATATCCTTCTTATAATAGTAGTATGCCGCCTTAACCTTTAAATCATGTTTATAATCCTGTGATAATGCCATCATATCCTCCTTCTGATAATTGAATCGTTCCAATTTACTTTTTTGAAATTTAAATAATTTTTTCAATATGTATATTATTTAAACAGTACTTCCGAAGGTAGAATTTGTCAATATTCTTTTCAGGATTTCATTTTTAACTATATTTACTTATATAAACTATTTCATTTTTATACAACTTGTTTTATTCTGTTATATCTATTTTTTATACATTTGTAAATTGATTTACATTTATTATATACCAAAAGAATAAAATGTCAATATATTTTTTATAATCAAGATTATTTATTGCTTTTTCCTCTTATCCACACTCTTTTTAAATCTTAAATTTTCACTATTGACAATCATTCAATTTTCCAATATTATAAATTTGTAAACCAATATAAATATTTAAATTAAAAGGAGCAATTAGAATCATGTATCGAACATATCAAGCATGCGGGTTATCATCTAAACAATTACAAAGAATCAAACATTTGAAAGAAGAATCTATTAATGTAAACCAGGAGGTCTGCATCGAACGCGCCCGATATCTCACTGAAGGTTACAAAGAACACGCCGATGAACCCGCCATCAAAAAGCGCGCTTACGCATTTCAAAACATACTGAAAAAAATCAGCCTTTTTATAGAAGACGGACAATTACTGGCGGGCAACCACGCCGCCTCCCTGCGGGCCGCTTCTATTTTCCCAGAATATTGCGTCAACTGGCTTTTTGAAGAAATCGACGAATTGCCAAAGCGTCCCGGCGATCGTTTTCTTGTCCCCGATTGTATCCGGGAAGAGCTTTTAGACATTGCCGAATGGTGGAAAGGAAAGACACTGGAAGACCGCTGTCAGGCCACTCTTCCCCTGCAAGCGAAAGAAGCTTACAAAATGGGCGTTCTGTCTGCCAATGGAAACATGACTTCTGGCGACGGACATATTATGCTGGACTTTGAAGCCTTACTTCACAAAGGAGCCGAAGGTATTATCGACGATGCAAAAACTCATCTGAATGCACTGGACTTAAGCGACCCCGCAAACCATCATAAACGGATTTTCTACGAATCCGTCATCATTGCTTATGAAGGAATGATTGCTTATGCCGAGCGCTACGCTGTACTTGCCAGACAGCTTGCCAGGCGAGAATCAGACGCAGTCCGAAAGTCTGAGCTTCTGGCAATCGCCGCCAACTGTGAACATGTTCCCAGACACCCGGCCAAGACCTTTTACGAAGGCGTTCAGAGCGTATGGTTCGCCCACCTTCTCTCACAGATAGAAAGTAACGGACACTCCATGTCCTTCGGCCGTTTGGACCAGTATCTATATCCATACTATAAAAAAGACCTTGCCGAAGGCCGCTGTACGCAAAGTTCTGCCACCGAAATCTTAGCCTGCCTGTGGATAAAGGCATTTGGCGTTGTCAAAATCCGTCCCTGGAGTCATACCCGGTTCTCAGGCGGCGATCCCACTTACCAAAATCTGACCCTGGGAGGCATCACACCGGAAGGCGAAGACGCGGTTAACGACCTTACCATGATTTGTCTGGACAGCGTAAGCCTTACCCGCCTTACTCAGCCAAACGTATCCGCCAGGTTTAACGAAAAGAATCCAAAAGAATATCTACATAAATGCGTTGAGGTTATCAAATTAGGTTTTGGCATGCCTGCCATGCATGGAGACCATGTTATGATTCCTTCCCTGATGAAACGGGGCGTATTGGAAAAAGACGCTAATAATTACGCCATTGTCGGCTGCATTGAACCAATCATACCGGGCAAATTCGGATACCGAAGCGCCGGCATGAGCTTTACCAATTTTGCAAAGGTGCTGGAAATCACTCTAGATGGAGGAACCGACGCCCGCACCAGACTGACGCTTCTAAAACAGGAGAAGACACTCGCCGACATGGAAAATATGGAGGAAGTACGCGCCGCCTATGACAAACAAATGTCCTATGTTGTAAAAACAAGAGTAATCGGCGAACACTGCATTGACTATGCTGTAGAAGAGCTTGTGCCAGATGCTTTCTGCTCCGGCCTTGTTAAAGACTGCATCGCCAGAGGAAAAAACGCCAAAGAAGGCGGCAGCGTCTATGATATGGTTACCGGACCGGAGACGGGAATCACAAATGCCGCCAACAGCCTTGCTGCCTTGCAGAAGATTGTTTTTGAGGAGAGGAGACTTACCCCTGGCGAGCTTTTAACCTGCCTCCACAATAACTTTGAAGGAGAAAAGGGTGAAAATATTCGTCGGATGCTGGTAAACCGGGCTCCAAAATTTGGTAACGACGACGACTACGTAGATCAAATCAGTTCCGACATCTACCTTTCCTTTATGAAAGAACAGAACAAATATCCTACCGCCCGGATTGGAAGAGGGCCTGTCGGATGCTTAAGCTACCCCTGCACTGCAACCATTTCCGGCAATGTTCCACAGGGCGTAGCGGTAGGCGCTTCCCCAGACGGAAGAAAGGCCGGCGAACCCCTTTCCGAAGGTTGCTCTCCCTTCCATGGAACGGATACCCTCGGCCCTACCGCCGTTTTAAATTCCATTTCCAAAATGCCGAATCACCTGATTACCGGCGGAAATCTTTTAAACATCCGTCTGTCGCCCTCCGTCATGTCCACCGAAGAAGGACTTGTCAAAGTCATGAACCTGATTCGTACATTTTTTGCTATGAACGGCTGGCACGTACAATTTAATGTTACTTCTACTGAGACACTGCTGGACGCCAAAAATAATCCGGACAATTACAAAGACCTGGTTGTCCGGGTCGCGGGTTACAGCGCGCTCTTTAATGATTTGGAAGAAAAGACCAAAGATGATATCATCGCTCGCACCGAGCACGATTTATAGAAATCAGGAGGTTAAATGTGAACACAAAAAATGAAGGCGTTATCAGCGAAATAGAACGGTATGCCATCAAAGACGGTCCAGGAATACGAACAGTCGTATTCCTGAAGGGCTGTCCTCTTAAATGCAGATGGTGTGCCAATCCTGAGACACAAAAAAGCATTTATCAATTGATGTACTGGCCAAACCGATGCATAGCCTGCAAACAATGCATTTTGGAATGCCCCAATAACGCGCTGTCCTGGGGAAACCCCGGCATCCAAATATGCCGCGCAGACTGCGCGTCCTGCGGCGCATGTACGCAAATCTGCAACAGTCAGGCTCTGACCATGGCAGGACAGCACAAAACCGCCGATGAAATCATGCAGATAATTTTAAAGGACCTTCCTTATTATCAGACTTCTGGGGGCGGCGTAACATTTTCTGGCGGGGAAGCCGCAAGCCAGGGCGAATTTCTGTGTAAACTTGCAAAAGAATGCAAAAAACACCGGATATCCACCTGTATCGAAACCTGCGGGTACGCCAAATGGGAAATCTTTTGTGAACTTCTTCCTTATATTGATTATTTTTTCTATGATTTGAAAATAATAGACGAGAAAGACCACATGACATATACCGGTGTTTCTAACAAACTGATACTGGATAATTTCAGCAGACTAATTCAAGCCAAAGCCGACGTCACCGTCCGGATTCCAGTTATTCCGGGAATCAATAATACACAAAAAAATGTGGAGCAAACCATCCGCTTTCTTCTTGAACAAGCCCCCGGCTGTCCGGTAAGTCTTCTCCCTTATCACCGTCTGGGAGCTTCTAAGTATGACAAGCTTGATATGGAGTATACTTTGGCAGAGCTTGCTCCTCCTTCTGAAAAGGAAATGTTTCAGTTGAAAGAACAATTCGTCAGCTTTGGCTTCCCTGTCAGAATTGGAGAATAACCAACCTGCAAACAGACATTTCACACACAAATTTTCTACACGTAAGGAGGTATCTTATGATTTTAGGAATCGGAACCATCAATTTGGACCATATTATTGACTGCCGGCATCTGCCGGCGCCAAAAGAAAGTATTCTCTGCAAAAATGTCACTCTGATGCTGGGCGGCAAAGGAGCCAATCAAATCGCTGCCGCCGGACGCTTAGGCGCTAAAACCATGTTTATCAGCATGATAGGAGAACACGACCCGAATAATGAGATTCTTTTCGATGATTTGAAATGGGCCGGCGTTAATACAGATTATATTAGTACTGTTCCCAATATGCCCAGCGGTTCAGCATTTGTCTGCGTAGAAGAATCCGGCCAGAACATAGTAATAATTCACGCTGCTGCCAATGCCGCCATCACTCCTGCAGTCGTCGATAAAAACAAACGCTGTTTTGAACTGGCAGATATTTGCATGACCGAATTTGCCGTACCAATCGAGACCTGCGAATACGCAATGAAATTAGCGAAGAAAAACGGTAAAACGACTATCGTAAATCCGGCGCCCTATGCAGATATATCACAAGCGTTCTACCGCTATATGGATATCGTTACACCAAATGAGATAGAAGCGTCTGATTTCTGCGGTTTTCCGGTTGCAGACGAAAAAAGCGCCTCAGAAGCATGTGCTTTCTTCCACAGCAAAGGGGTTAAAAATGTAGTGATTACCATGGGCAGCCAGGGTGTTTTCGTGTCCGACGGAAGAGAAACACTCATGCTCCCATGCCATAAAGTAAATGCCATCGACACCAGCGGCGCCGGAGATTCTTTCAACGGCGCATTCGCCTACGCCTGTTCGATGAAAAAAGATATTTTTACTGCAGCCCGCTTCGGGAATGCAGCCGCCTCCATAAGCGTACAGAAAAAAGGCACCGCACGTTCTATGCCTACATTGCGAGAAGTTGAGTCCGTATTTCGATTCTAATTTTTCAAAGGGCGCTGCAAAAATTCGTTCCTCAGCAGCGCCTCTAATCTATCTTTATTTTTTACCTCACCTATATTCTCAATTCCGCTTCTTTACCGCGCCCTGACACTTTATCCAATTCTCATGCCCTCATTGCTTTCCGGGTATCCTCTCACATACACAACTCCATCGTTCTCCCGTTCCATGCTGTAATTCTCATCCAAAACAGCCCGAATAAAATCTCTTCCGCTCATTTCTGCCGGAACAACCCTCACTCCCAGCGTTTCTTCTGCCTCCTGCACCGTCATATCATCCAGAAATACCTGCTCTCCCATCCGCAGCATATTCGAGGGAATAATCAGAGTCTCGCCAAGTTCTCTTCCCTGTCTCCGGCATTCCAGTAGCTGATTCACCAAATCCTGCCCCGTAATTAGCCCGGATACGGTAATCGTCTCTCCGAAAAAATCATTACGAATCGCACATACATGGATGGTCAGTCCCGAAAACAATTCCATCATACGTTCTGCAAATCTACAAACTGTACGATAAGCGAGTTTCCCAGTCGCAATCGTCAGTATTCGTTTACCACAGTCCGTTCTTTTCCCTTGAAGCTCCCCAAAAGCCTCCTCAAACTCTTCGATAAACAACCTCATCATACCAACGCCGTTCTCCAACTGAATATAACCGTCATACCGTTCTTCCTCTGGGAACTCCCGCTCCGCCGTTATATACCATTCGTCGCTGGCATGAATAAAATGCAGTCCATACTCTTCGTAGAATTTCTCCTGAAAGCTTTCTACCAGATTAATCACTTCCCCCGCCTCTTCTTTCGTGTACAACTCCAACGGGTACAGCCCCTCCCTGTATCTGGTAAGTCCCGCCGGAACGACAGATACGCTTCTCATAAACGGCAGGTATCGGGACAAATCCCGGATACTCCGCTCTAATTCCGCCCCGTCATTTACTCCCTTGCAGCATACAATCTGTCCGTTCATTTCCACATGACCTTCAAAAAGTCTGTCCAGATATTTTAGCTTCTCCCCTGCAAAACGATTATGTAGCATCTTACAGCGGAGAACCGGATTGGTCGTCTGCACAGAAATATTAATCGGCGCAAGCTGCATATGAATGATGCGCTCCACATCCTTGTCTCTCATATTGGTCAGCGTAATATAATTTCCCTGCAAAAAAGACAGCCTGGAATCATCATCTTTAAAATACAAAGTTTCACGCATACCCGGCGGCATCTGGTCAATAAAGCAAAAAATACATTTATTACTGCAGGAACGGTATTCACTCATCAACCCATTCTCAAATTCAATCCCAAGGTCATCCTCGTAATCTTTCTCTATCTCAAGAAGCCATTCTTCACCGGTATTCTTCCGAATCAACACTTCAATATATTCATCCTTTATCAAATACCGGTAATCAAATACGTCCTCTATCTCCTGCCCGCTGATTGCAAGCAGTGCGTCTCCGACCTCTATCTCCATCTCTTCTGCAATAGAACCTGGATATACTTCTTTGATAATATGCTCATTCTTTTTCAAGGCTTTTCTCCCTCCATCCGTCAAACATCTTATCTAAAAATCTCTGGATAATAACAAGTCCAATTCACGAATTTTCTTCTACCCCAGCTGTCGAATGCTATCAATAACCCGATTTACCAGTCCCACTCTGTGAAACGGCGTCATCAGATAAAATCCATCTGCCGCGTCATACAAATCTCTCGCGATATCTGCACACAGCGAAACCGCTGTTTCCTCCGCCTCTTCTCTCGACATATCCGGAGTGTATCTGGAGATGATTCTTTCATCTACATGGATTCCCGGCATCTCATGCTGCATAAACATAGCGTTCCGATAACTCACCAACGGCATTAGACCACAGATAATCTTAACGTCAGCCATTTTTTTGAGTTCCTGGATTCTCTGAATATCTTCTTGCGAAAAAACAGGCTGAGTCAGGAAATACGAACATCCGGCATCCTTCTTTTTCCTCATTCTGTCTGCAATAGCATTTTTGTTTACACCGTTATAATTCAGCGCGCCACCGTAATATACCGGATATTCCCCAAATACTTCCTCATTCATATGTTTTAAATATTCCATAAACCGGATGGAATTCGTATCAAACACACCGGTAATCCGTCCGCGATTCTCCTTCCCCACCGGGTCGCCAGTGATAACCAGAAAATCCCGAATACCATTCACATAAGCCCCCAACACTTCTGAACGGAGCCCAATGAGATTACGGTCCCTCATCGCTATATGCGGCATTATCGAAATATCCGCCAGAGACTTTGCATACACCGACATCAAAGATGCATCCGCCCTAGAACGCGCCAAAGGAGAATCCGAAACCGTTATAATATCCACATCGTTTTCCTTCAAGGCATAAATACCTTTGCTAAACTTCTCTGTATCTGCATCAAAAGGAGCGTCAAGTTCTACTACAAATACCTTCTCTCCCCGATTCAGCTTCTCCACAAATGCAGTAGGCCGAAGATACGGCATCCCCCCGTCTCCTTCGCCAACCGGAATAATCTTCTTCGTCTCCGGCTTACGGTTCTGATTTCCAAGAAGTTTTTCAAGCGCAGCAATATGCTCCGGCGTGGTTCCGCAGCAGCCGCCGATAATATTCGCTCCTAACTCAATTATCCCTTTCATCTGCTTTGCATAATAGCCTGGTTCATCCTTATAGCGCATTCTGCCCCGGAGCTCCTGCTGATACCCGGCATTAGGAAGAGCGCTAAGAATGCAATCCCCTGGGAAAGTCTGCTGTTCCAATAATTTCCGAAGATGCAGAGCTCCGACACCACAGTTAAAACCGAAAGCATCCACCGTCTCCAACTCTGACATCTTCTGAATAATTCCACTTATTCCGTATCCGTCTTGCGTATATCCCATAGGATTCACCGAAAACTGTGCAATTACACAATTGCATATACACTTTTCTTTGCAGTACTCTGACAAAGGCTGAATCCACTTTAACTCAGAAAACGTTTCAAATACAAAACTCTGAATCCCTTCTTCCACAAAAGTATCAATCAAAAATTGATATTCATCTAAAATCTGCTCGTCCGCCTCCGCCGCGGACTGCTTAATCGGTCCAATCGACGCGACAATCAGCACATCCTTTCCCGATTCTTCCACTGCTTTTCTCGCACTGGATACGGCTGATACTATGGCGCTCCTGCAGACTTCTTTCTCTGGAAATAACAAATGATTCACTGCAAAGGTATTGGTTCTGATTAGACTTGCCCCCGCATCAATATATTCCTTATGAATCGCCACAACCTGCTCCGGTGAAATCAGATTCGCTTCCTCCGCTTCTATTTCCGAGGAATATTTCTGATTATAGTAAGTACCCATGGCGCCGTCCGTTAATAAAACTTTCTCTTTTATTCTGTCTCTGAGAATCATATTATCTCCCCTATTCTTTTCATGTATTTTTGCTCTGATTATCCACTTTATTATTTATATATAAATGCTTTCTTTCAAAACACTGCTTTTTCAGTATAGCATAATCCAACTCCTTTCTCCACACGAAAAAAGCGCTGGATTTCCATGCTTTTTTCCTATATAATAGAGAAGCGGCAGACTAATACCAGATTTATCCATCACTGTTATGTATGTTCAGCCTATAAATGCTAATAGCATAATGAAAAATCAAGTAGTTATTGTTGACTACGCCATTATTATACTAGGAGGGATTCTTATGCCAATCGGTGTAATGATTAATGTACTTTCCGTCGTAGTGGGCGGAATCGCAGGAGCTGCAGCCGGCGAAAAGCTTCCAGACAAATTTAAGAATGAACTGAATCTTGTTTTCGGAGCCTGCTCCATGGGAATCGGCATTAGTTCCATTGTACTGATGAAAAACATGCCGGCGGTAATCTTTGCCGTAGTCCTCGGAAGCAGTATTGGCCTGCTAATTCATCTGGGCGATAAGATTAACAGCGCCGCATTGTTATTAGAAAAACCCATTAACCGACTATTTAGAAATATGAACCGCAAAATGCCCGAAGATGAATTTCAAGCCCTTTTAGTGACCGCACTTGTACTATTCTGTGCAAGCGGTACGGGGATTTACGGTTGTCTCGATTCCGGAATGACCGGAGACCACAGCATTCTTATAGCCAAGTCTGTTTTGGATTTGTTCACTGCATTGGTTTTCGCCTGCAGTTTAGGCTATGTGACTACAATTATCGCCATACCACAGTTTATCATTTTTCTTATCTTATTCCTGTGTGCAAGAATGATTTTTCCTCTTACCACACCGGATATGATTGCCGATTTCAAAGCTTGCGGGGGGATTCTGATGATAGCCACCGGATTCCGGATTGCAAAGATTAAGATGTTTCCTATTGCAGATATGCTTCCAGCAATGATTCTTGTAATGCCCTGCAGCCATCTGTGGGCAACTGTAATTATGCCGCTTTTAGCTCCATAAAATTTAGATTTATTTACTTTCTACGATATACAATGAATTTTATTACTTTATAAATCGGCCAAACGGCCATATTGGGATGCCCCTGGACACAAAAAAAGATGCAGTAACATTTCCTGTCTCTGCATCTTTTTTGTTTTGTCTTTTTTCTCAACTTCCGCACAAATTATATTCAAAAACACTTTTAACATTTTTTCTTACACACTTATATCCATAAATATACGCCTTACAGGTACCTATCGGGGCTGGCAGACTAGCGTCCGATAAAATATTCTAAATAAAGCTATTATTCGGTTACTCTTCTTCATCCGCCAATACTCTCTGCAGATGCATTGCCAGATATCCAATCTCTGCTTCCGTAAATATACAATGCAGATTCTTTCCCAGCTCATCACATACGGTTCTTGCCATTTCAAATTCCTTCGGAAATTTAAACTCCATATAATCATTCATATTGAGCTTAATATCTTCTCCTTTGAGTCCTCTGGCAACCATATAGCGGATATGGTTCATCAGACGATTATAGGACAATGACATGATATTCAATTTCTTTCCAAGTACCCGCTCCACATAAGAGACGCAATCTCTTACTGCCTGTGCCATCTGCATCGCCTGCGACAGTTCTTCCTTCACAATTGCCGTATGTACATGAAGCGCAATATACCCCACTTCATCCTCATCAATATCAATTCCCATTCTGCTCTTCAGAACAGGAACGATACAACAGGCAACCTTATACTCCGCATGAAACAAAAGCCTGATATCATCCGTCAGAGGATTGCTGATGGATTCATGATTCCGAATCCGTTTGACGGCATATTCTATATGGTCTGCCATCGGAAAGAGTATGTTCCTGTCAATACTTTCAAATTCTTTTTCTGCTTCCTGGAGCACAATATTTGCAATCTCTAAATATTCCGGCGATATACTCGCCGCCAATTCTCTGGCGTTTCCTCTTTTTGTAGTTTCTTTCAGGGAATAAATGGAATCCGTATTCTGCACTTCCATGCGTTCCGTCACCTTTTTCCCAAAACCAATTCCTTTTCCCATAATCAGATATTCCTGATTATCTTCCACCGACACAGCAATTACCGTATTATGATTTAATACTTTACTGATTCTGTACATACTTTCCCTTAACCTCATCCTCTTAAAACTATACCTTATAGAAGGCCGCATGGCCATAATGGGATACCTGGAAGGTATACCTTATAAAAGCCGTATGGCCATAATGGGATACCCGGAGGGGATACCTTATAGAATGACCGTATGGCCATTAGGTGTGCCCGAAGGGGATACCTTAATGGACACTAGTATAGGTATAATTGGGGTGCCAAAATATATTTGACACCCTGTTACAACAGCATACCAGATTTTCCTCTGGTCTGCAATCTTTATACTCTGCCTATTCTATTCGTAGATATCTACCGCAAACAAGCCCTCGCCCTTCTCAATTTCTCCTTCCTTCAATAGACGAATTTTCTGATTCTCTGTCAGCTCCGTACACAGAACAGGAGACATCATAGACGGTGCGTTTGCATTCAGATAATCCAAATCAAGTTTAAGAAGCGGGTCTCCTTTCTTCACCTTTGCACCCTGCTCCGTCAGTACCTCGAAACCTTTTCCTTCCAGTTTTACTGTATCTACACCCATATGAAGCAGAACGCTGATTCCATTATCCATAGAAAATCCAACTGCATGTTTCGTATCAAATACGAAAATAACTTCTCCGTCTTCTGGTGCACATACGATCGGATCTGTTGGCGTTACAGCGGCGCCATCGCCCATCAGCCGACCTGCAAAAGCTTCATCTGGCACTTTGGAAAGATCAGCCGCAATACCTTTCACCGGGCTTCCTACGATGATAGATTTCACTACCTTCTTCTCCTCAGTCCCTTTTCCCGTTTCCTCTTCCGCCTTCACTTCTGCCGGCGCATCCTCTGCAACATATTCTTCATCCGGAGCTGTTTCCAGATAATCCTCCAGATTCGACTTAATCACTGTCACGCGTGGTCCGTAAATTACCTGTACACCGTTACCTTTATGAACGACACCGGATGCGCCTGTGCCCTTGAGCATTGCGTCATTCACCAGCTCAGACTTAAATACCGTACACCGAAGTCTTGTTGCACAGCAATCTACATCTGAAATATTCTTTTTACCGCCAAGCCCCATACAAATCTGTCTGGATACTTCATCCACTTCTCCGCCTTCAGCGCCGCCGTCTGCCGCGCCTTTTTTCTTAGCGTCCACATCGCTTCTGCGGTATAATTTCACTTCTTCATTATCATCTCGTCCAGGAGTCTTCAAATCCATCTTTACAATCAGGAAGCTGAACAGGAAATAATATACCACAAAATACACAACGCCAACAACTACAATCCATATCCAATTTGTCTTTCCATTTCCCTGCAGGATACCAAACAGGAACATATCAATAAATCCACCGGAGAACGTCATACCTACGCCTACGCCGAAAATATGCATCAGCATATAGGCTGCTCCTGCAAGAACACAGTGGATTCCGTAAAGAAGCGGAGCCACAAACAGGAAGGTAAATTCTAATGGTTCTGTAATACCCGTCAGCATAGAAGTGAGGGCTGCAGACATCAAAAGACCACCCACAATCTCTCTCTTTTCTGGCTTTGCAACCCGATACATTGCAAGCGCCGCTCCCGGAAGGCCAAAAATCATAAGTGGGAACTTACCAGACATAAATCTTGTTGCAGACACAGCAAATTTGGTAGTATTCGCATCAGCAAGCTGTGCAAAGAAGATATTCTGTGCTCCCTCAATCATCTGTCCTGCTACCTCCATGCTTCCGCCAAGGCCGGTCTGCCAGAACGGAAGATAGAACACATGATGAAGACCGAACGGAATCAGAATACGCTCCATAAATCCATATACCCATGTTCCCGCATAGCCTGAATTTAACACTACATTTCCCACAGCGTAAATGCCGTTCTGGATTACCGGCCATACAAAGAACATTAAAATGCCCACTCCTGTATAAACCAGCGCGGAAATAATCGGTACAAATCTTGTTCCCCCAAAGAAAGACAGCACCTGCGGAAGCTGAATCTTATAGAACTTATTGTGAAGAGCCGCAACGCCAAGTCCCACAATAATACCGCCGAAAACACCCATCTGTAAGGATGTAATTCCACATGCGGAAGCCGTCGCTCCGTCCAGCATCTTCTCTACGCCACCGTTGATGTTAATCATCGCGCCGATGGATGCGTGCATAATAAAGAAGGAAATCGCCGCCGCAAGCGCTGCCACTTCTTTCTCTTTCTTCGCCATACCGATTGCAACGCCCATGGCAAATATAATCGGCAGATTTCCGAACACAATATTTCCCGCGTCGTTCATAACCAGAAAAACGGCATGGAATATTGTACCCGGCCCCATAACTCCAAGGAGCCCATAAGTCTCAAGCATCGTCTCATTTGTAAAAGAACCGCCCAGCCCCAACAGAAGACCCGCTACAGGCAGGATTGCGATTGGAAGCATGAAGCTTCGCCCCACACGCTGTAAAACTCCAAAAATCTTGTCTTTCATCTCTTCTTCTCCTTTTCCCTTTGATTCCAGAATTTACGCGGTTAGCGATGCGCATTCACTTTTTGTATTCCCGTAATGGCCATTCGGCCATTTATAAGGTATACCTTCCAGGCACCCCTTTTGGCCATTCGGCCATTTATATGGTATACCTTCCAGGCACCCCTTTTGGCCATTCGGCCATTTATATGGTATACCTTCCAGGCACTCCTTTTGGCCATTCGGCCATTTATATGGTACAAAAAAGACACTAACCCACATAAATTCTGAAAAACTTATGTATAGTTAATGCCTCGTTCATCACAAGTAACATACTATCTGTTTACAAACATAACACATCAGGCTATCCGCTGTCAAGAACTTTTTCGTTTGTACATCCCGGTTTGTATACCTTCGTTACAGTTCACAGGTCATCTGGTAGACAGCGGGTTGAATCAGGAGCATGTCTCTAAGCAGACAATTCAGGAGCGCTATTCATGGAATTGAAATAGCAGCTTATGCAGACTCAGACGCGAAGGCTTTCCTGAGCGCCTTAGTCTGCGTTAGCTGATAGTTCAATGGAATTTTTAAAGTCCAGTTTTCTGGAAGACACTCACAATTTCCAGAATAGGCATTTTTCCCCTCTAATCACAAATTACTCGATAGAAATCACCTTATAATCCTGCTCTTCCACCGTATTTTTCAGCAAGTCGTCAGACACCTCCGTATTCAGCGTTACAACCGCCGTGCCAGCTTCGTGACTTACTTCTGCCGCATCCACTTCTGCAAGCGCCTCTAATACCTTCTTTACTCTTGCCTCACAGTGTCCGCACATCATACCCTCAATTTTCATTGTCTTTGTCATAATTTGTTTTCCATCCTTTCCTGATTGTTCATTTATATGATTGATATTTGCAGGCTTTGCCTTCTTATCCCTGCCGACGTCATACAATTTACAGAAATTCAGCCTCAGCGCATTGGATACTACGCAAAAACTGGATAAACTCATTGCTGCCGCGCCAAACATCGGATTTAAAGTCAAGCCAAAATGCACAAAAGCCCCCGCTGCCAACGGTATTCCGATAATATTATAGATAAACGCCCAGAACAAATTCTCATGGATATTTTGCAGGGTTGCCCGGCTTAAACGTATTGCTGCCGGAACATCACGAAGCGCGCTTTTCATCAGTACCACGTCGGCCGCGTCAACCGCCACATCGGCTCCGGCCCCAATTGCAATACCCATATCCGCTCTGGTAAGCGCTGGAGCATCGTTGATTCCATCACCCACCATGGCCGTTTTCCCCTGTTCCTTAAGCTGACGTATTACTGTTTCCTTGCCATCCGGAAGCACTCCGGCAATCACCTCGTCCACACCTGCCTGTTTCCCGATTGCCCTCGCGGTACGCTCGTTATCACCCGTCAGCATAACCACATGAATGCCCATACCCTGAAGCTGTTTCACCGCTTCCCTGCTATCTTCCTTGATGGTATCTGCAACCGCTATCATTCCCAACAGCCGGTCATCCTCTGCAAACAGTAACGGGGTCTTTCCATTTTCTGCTAAATTCTCTGCCCTTTGTTTCATATCCAGAGAAAGAGAAATCATTTCTCCCATAAATGTCATGCTGCCGCCAACCAAACGTCTCCCATCCAGGACTGCCGAAAGTCCGTTTCCTGGAAGCGCTGTAAAATCCGATACCTCCGCCGCTTCCAAGGACAATTCTTTTCCCTTTTTTAAAATAGCCCTGGCAAGTGGGTGTTCGCTCTTTGCCTCCAGCGCAAGCGCCGATTGAATTAATTCATTTTCAGAAACACCCTCCGCAGGAATCAAATCTGTCACCTCAGGCTCGCCGCTGGTAATAGTTCCAGTCTTATCCAGCGCCACAATCTGTATCTTTCCTGTCTCTTCTAAAGAAACTGCCGTTTTAAATAAAATACCGTTCTTTGCTCCAAGACCATTTCCAACCATAATTGCGACCGGCGTAGCAAGCCCCAGCGCACAGGGACAGCTAATCACCAGAATGGAAATGCCTCTAGCCAGTGCATAAGCAAATTCCCTTCCCAGAAGGAGCCATATAATGGTAGTAATTACCGCAATCGTAATAACAACAGGCACAAATACCCCTGACACCCTATCCGCAATTTTAGCAATCGGCGCTTTCGTTGCCGCCGCATCACTGACCATCTTAATAATCTGAGAAAGGGTAGTATCCTCACCCACTCTCGAAGCCTCACATCTTAGGAAGCCAGACTGATTCATAGTTGCCGCAGAGACCAAATCTCCCGCCGCCTTATCCACTGGGATACTTTCGCCGGTCAGCGCCGCCTCATTGACCGCGCTGATACCTTCCAGCACAATACCATCCACCGGTATATTCTCTCCGGGGCGCACCACAAAGATATCTCCTTTTTTCACCTGCTCCACAGGCACCGTCATCTCAACGCCTTCCCGAACCAGCACCGCCGTCTTGGGAGCCAGCTTCATCAAACTTTTCAAAGCATCCGTCGTCTTCCCCTTCGACCTTGCTTCTAACATCTTCCCTACCGTAATCAGCGTCAGAATCATAGCTGCAGATTCAAAATAGAACTCATGCATATATTTCATCACAGCGTCCATATCCCCCCGAAGCTGGGCGTCCGTCATCATAAACAATGCAAATACACTCCACGCAAAGGAAGCCATAGAGCCAAGCGCCACCAGCGTATCCATATTCGGCGCCTTATGCCACAGACTCTTGAAACCACTGATAAAAAACTTCTGGTTAATTATCATAATTATCCCGGTTAATAATAACTGCAGAATCCCTATTGCCACATGGTTATGCGCAAGCCAGCCAGGCACCGGCCACCCCCACATCATATTTCCCATAGAAAAATACATGAGAACCAGCAAAAAACCAAGGGAAGAAATCAGCCTTTTCTTCAGTACCGGAGTCTCCTTATCCTTCAGGACTTCTTCACCTGCTGCAGAACTTCGCGATACTCCCTCGCCTCCCGCACCCTTTACCGAAGCTCCGTATCCGGCTTCTTCCACCGCCAAAATAATACTCTCTGCCGAAGCGTCTCCTTCCACACCCATAGAATTCGTCAAAAGACTAACTGAACAGGATGTAACCCCGGAAACCTTCGACACCGCCTTCTCCACGCGAGCGCTGCAGGCGGCACAGCTCATTCCCGTAACTGTATATTGTTCCATACACAATCTCCTTCTACTATTTCATAAGCTTCTGCATAATAGCTGTCAGCTCGTCAACTACCTCGTCCTTACCCTCCCTGATATCCCGCACCACACAGGTGTGAATGTGATTCGTCAATAACTCTTTATTGAAAGCATTCATCGCTGCGTTCACCGCCGAGGACTGAATCAGAATATCGTTACAATAAACATCATTCTCAATCATAGTCTGAAGCCCTCTCACCTGTCCTTCAATTCTGCGAAGACGGTTCAATAACCGCTTCCTCTGCTCATCTGAGCGTTCTGTCTTTTTTTCATGGCAGCAAATCTTTTCTTCATTCATATCTAAAATCTCCCTTTATAAATCTAGCGTGCTGACACATTTACGCTTCGTCGTCCTGTTTTCTACAGCGTCCCACACAATACCCTACATGGGTATGTAAACACTATATACCCACAGTGGGTATTTGTCAATAGTTTTTTATCAGTACCGCCTTACAATTCATTTTTCGTTATTATTCGCAGCATAGCAGACCGTTATAACCACACATCCTATACTCTTCCAGAAAACGGTAACAAAACTTAATACGTTCTTTAAAATTACTTATTTCATTATAAATACTCTCCGATTACTATTTCTCCATTTACAGTTAAATAGCTTACACATATTATTATTTTCAATGTAGAAGCAATAAGTTAATGCTCTTTTAAATGACAATTAACAATTCCCAAAATCAAGCCTTTTTAGGATTCAGTAATCTTACAAAACTGTTATACTTTCTGTAAGGCTTCTGTAATTCTGAGCGATTATACTATGCATACAAATACAAAGAATACAATATCGTGTATTTGGCAAATTTAGAATGAGGAGGATGTGACATATGAGCATCACAGTAAAGGTACAGGATTTAGTAAAATACTATGGTTCAGGCGAAAATCTGGTGAAAGCAGTCGACCACACCAGCCTGAGTATAGAAAATGCAAAATTCACTGCAATCGTGGGCCGCTCCGGTTCTGGCAAATCTACGCTTCTTCACATGATTGGAGGACTTGACAGACCGGATTCCGGTAAAGTATATATCGGAAAAACGGATATTTTCGCGTTAAACGAGGACCGCCTTGCGCAGTTCCGCAGGAAAAAAATCGGATTTGTCTTTCAGGATTTTAATTTGATTCCATCATTAAATGTATGGGAGAATATCGTTTTACCTCTTGGTCTGGACGGCAAAAAAGTTCGGGAATCAGAAATCGAAGAGCTGCTTGTTCAACTAGGACTTCAGGATAAGAGAAGCGCTATGCCGGCCACTTTGTCCGGAGGGCAAAAACAGCGGGTCGCCATTGCCAGGGCTGTCGCGGCAAATCCTGCGATTATCTGCGCAGACGAGCCGACTGGCAATCTTGATTCTCAATCGGAACTGGAAGTGGTAAATCTCATGAAAAAATGTGTCGCTGATTATGGCCAGACTCTGGTAATGATTACCCATGATGAGGGAATCGCCCAGATGGCGGACTGCATAATCGTGATTGAAGACGGCAAGGTGGTGAATCAGTCATGAAAATGGTTACAAGAACGGCAATTGCTAATATGAAGTATCACAAGAGTAAGAATATCCTGACCGGAATTGCAATTTTTTTGACTTCGGTGCTTCTCTTTCTCGTTCCTTCCATCGGATTTGCCTTCATGGATACGGAATTTACCCTGGTCAACCAGACTTATCCTACCTGGCATGCCTTGTTCCGAGCCGTAGATGAAACTACGGCCGCAGGTCTTATGGCCCATCACGATATCGAAACCGGCGGTCTCAGAAGCGATGTCGGCTTCTTTTATCATGAAAACGCCAATATCACCACATGTTACATGGACTCCGCTGCACAAAAACTATACAAAGTAGAACTCTCAGAAGGAAGATTTCCTCAAAAGGAAGACGAACTTGTGGTATCAGAGGGTATGCTGAAGGAATTCGGCGTCTCTGCCGATATTGGCGATACAGTCACTCTGCCTTTTCAGAAATACCTTTCAGACGGTATGGATTTCGCCGCTGATGAAGAATTTACTATCTGCGGATTCCTGCCGGACAATGAAGCCTCTCTGAAAAGCCATACCTTCATGGCGCTGGTTTCCGAAGAATATTTAAGAAATGAAACCCCAAAAGAGGATATCCGCTATCGGTTCTTATTCCGCGTCGCAGACGCCGACGGACAGACAACCGACGAGATAGAAGCAAAAATTTCTGCCATCAGAGAGAGCTTCAACATCCCGGAAACAGGCATGAATATCAATGAAGACTATCTTATGGCTAATCATACAGACCCGGCTTTCTTTACTGCAATTGCCATCATATTACTGGTTGTAACAGCGGCGGGAATTATAACAATTTACAGTATTTATTATGTTTCCATGGCGCAGCGGGTACAGGAGTTTGGTAAACTGAAGGCCATCGGCGCTACGAAACGGCAAATCCGACAGATTGTACTGCGGGAAGGCCTGTGTACTGCCTGTCTGGCCGTTCCTGCCGGGCTCGTCCTATCCACTCTGCTGATGCGGCCTATCCTTACCGCTTTTTCCAAAACCATTAGCCAGGTATTGGATTCTTCTACGAACCAGATTTATCAGAATATTATTGACAGTCATGAAATCAGCCTTTATAGATGGGAGTTTTATCTCTTTGCAGCCGCGGCAGCATTTATCACTGTGTATCTGTCCCTGTTTGTTCCTATGCGCAAGGCGCAGCGCATTTCTCCTATAGAGGCCATGCGCTATCAAGGAACTCCGGTAAAACAGACATTGCGAAAAGGATATACAGACCTTACCATCAGCCGCCTTGCCAAAACAAGCCTGATGGGAAATAAGAAACGAAGCTCTTTTACCATACTCTCCATGAGTATTACCGGCATACTGGTCGTCACCGTTGCCACTATACTATCCTGCGCAAACCCGAAAAACGGCGCGGATAATAACATTTACGGTCATTATGTATTAGAATTAAATACTGAAAGCGGAAACAGAGAACATCCAGAACGGGAATGGAACAACCTGATTCAGAAGAATCCTTTGACGGATAATCTGAAACAGCAGATTGAACATCTGGACGGCGTAGAAAAGGTGGTTGATTTTACATGGCTGCATATAGAAACGGATCTTGAAGGCTCAGAAGAAATTGGCGTCTCCGGTCTGCTGGGACTTCCGGAAAGCTGTTTTCCGGAATTGAAAAAAGGGATTCTCGAAGGCGACGCTTCCTGGGAAGATCTGTTAAGCGGCGATAAAATCATTTTAAATGAAACAATACGAAGATGGCTGCCTGAATTACAAGTAGGCGATACACTTGAAATCCAGACTTCCGACGGTAATCATACCGTCACCCGAAGCTTAGAAATCATAGCCATCGGCAATTATCCCTATGGAATGGTTAAACATAATTTCCTGCTGACGGCCAAAGAAGCGGCAGACAGTCTGCTCCCTGAAGACTGTACCGGGTATTTTCATGTATTCGCAGACCAAAATTATGATAAAACACTGGAAAATAATTTGAAAGAGCTGATGGGAGATCGGGAACTTCTGAGTATGACTACATGGAAAGATGAGTATGAAGTATTACGTACATTCATGACAATAATGCGCAGTGCATGCACTGCATTCCTGGCTATACTCAGTATGATTTGCGTCATGAATCTGATTAATACCATGGTGAATAGCATTCACCTCCGAAAAAAAGAACTTGGTATGATGCAGGCCATGGGAATGACCGGCTCTCAGTTATCGAAAATGCTCCGCCTGGAAGGAATGTTTTACACAATCAGTACCCTTTTCCTATCCGTTGGAGCGGGAAGTATTCTAGGATATGCGGCATTCTTATGGGCCAAAAAGGATGGTTTTCTCAGCGTAGCCGTATACCATTTCCCGTTCGGCGCAGTCCTGATAGTAATTACAGTGCTGACTTTCGTACAGCTATTGTTAACGGCGCTGCTTGGGCGTTCAGTTAAGAAGGAATCTCTCATTGAGCGGATACGTTTTAGTGAATGAATCACTTTCAAAGGGGGAGCAAGACTTGGAAATTACTGCCATGGGGATAATGATTTTTTACCAGAATGCTTCCCTTTTGTTCTTCTAAGATTTGTCTGGCAAGATAGAGGCCCACTCCCGCGCCTTCTGTTTTGCCGGACTGGGCTCCGCGGTAGAATCTCTGGTAGATTTTATGTTTCTCTCTATCGGAGATTCCAGGACCTTCATCTATAATTTCTATAAGAACAAACCGGGTAAGCTTTTGGATTTGTATTACAATTCTAGTTTCTGCCGGAGCATATTTGACTGCATTATCCATTATATTAGCCAGAGCTTCTGCGGTCCAGTGCGCATCATGAAAGATGATAACATCCTCTTCCATTACTAACTGGACAACCATAGATTTCGTCAATGCTTTTGGATAAATCGTGGATACCGCATCAGAAATGGTGTCCCGCAAAGACTTCCTTTCCGGCTGAATCTGTATCACATGTTTTTCAAGCCTGGACAGTTTTATCATCTCGTTTAAAAGCTTATGAAGCTTTGCAATCTCCTTTTCCTCCTGCATTAAAAATTCCTTCTTTTCTCCTTCGTTTAGATAATTGCCGGCAACCAGCTCATGGCTCATGCGAAGGGACGCCAGAGGCGTTTTAAGCTGATGCGATATATTGGTAATCAGTTCTTTTGTCGCCTCTTCTTCTCTCTCATATTTATCTTTTCTATCTTCCAGATACATGCCAAGTTCCAATAGAGCTTCTTCCATTTTTATCCAAATTTCTGCCTCTTTTGTATTGACGGCAGCTCCCCCGCCGTTTTGTATCCCAAAGTCTTTCCCTTCTATTTCTGCCGCTTTTTCATTTCCTCTGCTAAATTCTTCCAGAATCTTGTTTAGTTTCTCCAGTCTTTCATAATAAGATTTTGTCTTTATCCCTTTTCTCCCAGATATCAGCCACAGAATCAGCAAAAAACTTCCAATACACAGAATACAGATTTTATATAGATTCCATACTTGACTTTCTTTGATGCATTTCACATATTCATATCCGTATTTTTCCTCCAGTCGGTTCAGGATTTCCTTAATTCTCTCATTCGATTCCTCCGAATCCCTCTGGTGTACTCCACTGTCGCTCGACGCGCCTTTTTCCATAATACGGATAAACTCTTCTTCCATTTTCGGATACTGTACAACAAATTCTGCAATCTGACTACGCCTTTTAGATTCCACGTAATCTGCATAGCGGTAGAATGCCGCTGACACACACAGCCAAAGCGCAAGAAATACCAATACATATTTCCTTATCTCCTGTCTACTTTTTCCGTCCATAGATATCCTAACCCTCTTACATTGCCAATGGCTTCTGTTCCTAATTTATTTTTCAGCCGACTGATATTAACCGGAACCGTATTACCATCTAGAAATTGCCCGTCGTTCTCCCAGATATGCTCTGCGATATTTTCCTTAGTCACAATACGCCCTGCATGTTCCATTAAGTAAATCAAAAGTTGTAGTTCTTTCTTACTCAGAAAAATGCTCTCGCCGTTTTTCATAACGCTCATGTCCTTTAACGATACCACAATATCGCCGGAAAACAGCCGCTCCGCGGCATGCTCGTCCATTCTGCGCATCAGAGCCGCTACCTTTGATACCAGCACCATCAATGAAAAAGGCTTCGTCAGGTAATCGTCTGCTCCGGCTTCATAGCCATTTACCATATCTGCCTCCGTATCCATCGCCGTCAGATAAATCAGATAGCCATTGCTCTCTTTCCGCATTCTTGCGCCAAATTCCAGCCCGCTTCCGTCAGGAAGCATAATATCACAGATTGTCAGCTCATACTTCTTCTCTTTTATAAATTCTTCCGCTTCTTTGATACAGCATGCAGAATCCACCGTATATCCTTCTTTCGCCAACGTCAGGGTTATCCCTTTATTCAATCCCGCGTCGTCTTCTACAATTAAAATCCTTGCCATGAACCTACCTCTCTGTCTCTTACCAATACCTTGAAACGGCCGTATGGCCATAATGGGGTACCTGGAAGGTATACCTTATAAAACGGCCGTATGGCCATTAGGGGTACCTGGAAGGTATACCCTCATGCCCCTTCCGGGCAGGCGGACTTCGTCCGATAAGGTATATTTTAACGAAAGACGTCCTTTTTGTCCACTATGATTTTCTTCCTGATATTTTGTCGGACTGCTGTCTATTTCCCAAAAACCATGAACGTACGTGCATAGAAAACGGCGGTCTATTTTTCCATCGCCTCTTTAATAACCATACTTTTTTCGGTATTTCAGGAACGCCCCTGCCGACAGGGCAAGAGCCGCAAGCTCCGCCGCCGGCGTTGCCAGCCAGATACCATTTACCCCTAAAATCCGCGGCAATACAAGCATCGCTATCAGCATAAATACAAAAGATCTGGAAAATGCAAGCGCCGCCGAAACCATACCGTTTGACAGAGCAGTAAACATCCCGCTCGCAAAGATATTAAAACCAATGAAAAGAAGCGCTGCCGTACAAATCCTGTTTCCAATCACCGCCAGCTCATATACTGGATTATCCGTTCTTGCAAATACAGACACCAACGGCCTGGTAAGAACGAACGACATTGCCGCCGTCAAAATAGAAATACACGCAATCACCCTGAAACTAACCGAAATCAGCTTCTTTAATTTCTTCTGACTTTGCTCCCCATAGTAAAAACTAATCATTGGCGCTACTCCGTAAGAATAACCGGTATACAACGAACTTGCAAACATTAGTACATACATAATAATCGTAACAGCCGCGACTCCATTTTCTCCCACATAATACAGCATAGTCCAGTTGAACATCATTGTCACAATTCCAGTAACAAGGGCTGTAGCCATCTCAGAGCACCCGTTTACGGCTGCATTCATAAGAACCTTAAACCGACAAACCGGCTTTGTAAAATGCAGCAGGCTTCTTTTTTTGCTGAATACAAACAGCCCCACCATTGCAGTTACCGAATATCCAAGTCCTGTTGCAATGGCTGCGCCGCCGATTCCCATGTGGAACAAGGCAATAAATACATAATCCAGCGCCATATTCAAAACGCCTCCCGTTACAGAACAAATCAGCGAAAGAGTCGCCATCTCACTGGCAATCATATACAGGGTAAAATTATTCATTAACAGAATTGGAACGGTAAATACCAGATATCGGCTCAGATATTCGGTACAATACGAAGCAACCCCCGCCGACAGGTTCATCCCATTAAAAACAGCGTCCATAACCAGATACCCGATTCCGCACATCACGAGCCCCACCGCAATATTTACCAGAATCAGAAAAGTAAAATCCTCCCTTGCCTCCTTCTCTTTCTGCTCTCCCATTTTCCTCATTATAACTGCGCTTCCTCCGGTGGCAAGCATAGTAGAAATGGCCGTCACAAACTGAATCACCGGCGCCGTCAGATTGATTGCCGACAACGCGTCCGTACTAATCAAATTAGACACAAACAGACCGTCCACCATGGTGTAAAAAGACATAAATACCGTCATAGCAATCGTCGGAACCGCAAATTTTAAAATATTCCCCAGTGTAACTGGCTTTGCATAAGCATTTTGATTCTCCATTTTGTATCTTTTTCTCCTTTTCTCTTGAAATTTTTCTCTGTATATAGTATCTTAAACCGTACAGTAACTGTACGGTCAAGGAGAAAATTAATTATTTTGCATTTACTTTGTCCAATGGCCCCCAATACATGCCCTTCGGGCTGGCGGACTTCGTCCGATAAGGTTTACCCAAGGGCACACCTTAATACACGCCCTTCGGGCTGGCGGACTTCGTCCGATAAGGTTTTATTTTGGAAATGTTTGTTTCGACTGGGCTTCCTGAAACTGCTGAGAATATAAAGATAGGAGACTGAATCATGAATGAAAAAAGCAAACTACTGACAATCGGGCAATTCGCCGCGCTTCATGGCATCAATAAAAAAACGCTCATGTGGTATGATGAAATCGGACTTTTTAAACCAGCCGCTATCAACCCGGTAAACGGATACCGCTGCTACAACTACCATCAAAGCTCTCTATTAGAAACTATTCTGCTTCTGCGGGAACTGGATGTATCCGTAAGTGAAATACAAGCGTTTATGAAAAACCGTTCTGCCGAAAGCTTAAAACTCCTTCTGGAGGAACGAATTGCAGGGCTGGACGCCCAAATTACGCATCTGAGAGCCGTCAGGAAGACTTTGTGTAACTATCATCAGAATATGGAAACACTGCTGACGATTGATCTGTCCCAAATCAACATCATAGAAAAAGATGAACACTGCCTGGTAACTGTAGAAATAACCAAAGATATTTCCTATGACCGCCAGGTGGAAATGATTACGGCCGAGACAAAAAAATACCAGCACCGCCGTCTGCATGACGCTTCCTACGGAACAATGATTTCCATAGAAAGCCTGTATCTGGGAAATTTTGACGACTATTCCCGGTTATTCATCGAAATTCCCTTCCCTATCCTTAAAGAATCTTCTGATACATTTCAGGAAAACTTATCCTGCAAAGAAACAGACTCCTCCTGCAGAAAAAAATCCGGGCTGCATATACAACCCGGCGGAACCTATTTAAGAGCCTTCTATCAAGGGGATTGGGAGCAACTGTCCAGAAAATACCAGGAAATTTTTGACTATGCGGAAAAGCACAGACTCACGTTATCCGGATTTTCCTATGAAATACTCATCAACGAAAATGTAACCGACCGTATGGAGGACTTCATCGTGCAGATTGAGATTCCTGTCAGCAGGCGATTATAGGGAGAAATTTTCATAGTTTTCTTCTTTATAAGAATTGTTTCTACTGCCACACATGCCCGACCTTCTCAATATCTGGCGTCAGACGCTTTTATCTCCGTTTGTACTGTCACATTCTCTGCCTCATCCTTACCAAACATTTGCTTTTCCATAGCAAGGAGCTTTTGCTTCTTCTCAATACCTCCCGCATAACCCGTCAGGCTTCCATTTGCCCCCACAACCCTGTGGCAGGGGATAATAAGAGATATGGCATTGTGTCCCACAGCCCCGCCTACTGCCTGCGCCGACATCCTAGCCACTCCCTTTTTCCCTGCAATCTTATCTGCAATTTCACCATATGTCATCGTCTTCCCAAAAGGAATGGTAAGCAGAATATCCCACACAGCTCTGCGGAAATCCGTCGTTTCCATAGAAAGCAGCGGAGTAAAATCAGGCTCCCTTCCACTGAAATAAATGTCAAGCCAGCGCCTGGTTTCTTCAAATATTGGCAGCTCTTTCTCTTCATAATGCTCTGGCAGCGTAAGCCCGAAATATTTTTGTCCATCAAACCACAACCCAGTTATCCCCGTCCCATTACTCGCTATTGTAATACCGCCTAACGGTGAATCATAGTGAAATGTATATGTCATAATAGATTCCTCCAGATTACTTCTGCGCTCATTATAATATGATTCTCATCCAAATACAACGAAATCCTTTTGTATTAGGTCTGAGCTAATCTCTCCTCTCATTATTTAATCGTTCATCGCAATAACACAATTGGCTTCTTGGCGTTTCTGTATCCTTGACCAATTGATAAATCCATAAATATCATTTACCAAAAACACGACAAAACAAATAGCGACAGATAAATATGATATATTGGAAATTGTTGCCAGCAACCATAGTATAATGAGTACAATGTCATTTGCGGCATAACCGATTGCATAAAACGCACTCCTTCTAAACGTTAAATATACCGCAAGAAAGCTTGTTGTGACAGATATAGTACTCGGTATTAGATTTGCCGTATGAAAAACTGCCAAAATATAATAAAATATAATCGTAATAACTGCTGAAGATAACATCATAAAAATAATTTCTTTGAATTTTAGCCTATTCACTTTTACTTCTGCTTTATTTCCGTTATATGGATTTCCTAACCATGAAATCAATGCAACAACAGCCATTGGCGCAGTCATTCCCAAGTAGGTTATCATTTCTCCATAATAGGCGAATGTAAAAGAAATGATGCCATACAATATGCTGAATATAACCATAAGAAATTGTCCAAACGGATTTCCCTTTGCATTAAAGATTAATGATGTTGTACCAATGAAAGAAGCAGTAAGCGTTAAATAATTTTCTCTGTCAAATAAAAAAAAGGATGCAACGATCAGGGTCGTTGATATACACCATAATGCTATCTCCCCTTTTGTAAAATAACCGAACAATGATTTTCGTTCCTTTGTATGCATATGATTACCTCCTTCTAAAAAAGCACCCGTCTACACATCTTCTATGACCTAACGATGTGTAACGAATGCTTTCGCTTCTCTACCCGGTGGCAGACTATTATTTATTTAATTTTAATTTCTAGTCCCAACTCCTCAAGCTGCTCTTTTGCCACGCCGGTCGGCGCCTCCGTCATCAAATCTGAAGCATCCTTCACCTTCGGAAATGCCATCACATCCCGGATACTGTCTTCCTTCGCCATCAGCATTACCATACGGTCAAGGCCATAGGCAAGCCCTGCGTGAGGCGGTACCCCATACTTAAATGCGGTCAGCAGGAATCCAAACTGTTCTCTTGCCTGCTCCTCGGTAAATCCCAGCACCTCAAACATCTTGCTTTGAATCTCTGGATTAAAAATACGCACGCTTCCGCCTCCGATTTCATTGCCATTTAACACAATATCGTAAGCCTTCGCCCGCACCCGTCCCGGCTCGCTATCTATATACTGCAAATCTTCTTCCATAGGCATAGTAAACGGATGATGCATAGCCGTATAACGGTTCTGCTCATCGTTCCACTCCAGAAGCGGAAATTCTGTTACCCACAGGAACTTATATTCATTCTTATCAAGGAGTTCCATCTGAGATGCCAGCTCTAAACGCAGCGCGCCAAGGACTGCCCAGACTACCTTATTCTTATCTGCCGCGAAGAGAAGCAAATCGCCATTTTCACCGCCCATAACGTCAACTAACGCCTTCATCTCATCCTCGGTCATAAACTTTGCAAAGGAGGATTTCATCGAACCGTCCTCCTGAATTGCAATATAGGCAAGTCCCTTTGCGCCATAATCCTTTGCAAAGGTAACCAGCTTATCAATCTTCTTACGAGGCATACCTCCCTGTCCCTTAGCATTGATACCACGGACAGAACCGCCATTCTCAACTGCTCCTTTGAACACTGCAAATTCACAGCCTCTTACAATCTCTGTCACATCCGTAAGCTCCATACCAAACCGGGTATCCGGCTTATCAGAACCATAACGGTCCATTGCTTCCTGCCAGGTCATTCTCGGAATCGGAAGCGGAACTTCCACTTTTAGAACCTCCCGGAATAATTTAGCGAGAAGCCGTTCGTTTACATCAATCACATCATCCACATCTACAAAGGAAAGTTCCATGTCGATTTGGGTAAATTCCGGCTGTCTGTCTGCACGCAGGTCCTCATCCCGGAAACACTTCGCAAGCTGGAAATACCTATCGCACCCGGAACACATCAATAACTGTTTAAATAGCTGCGGCGACTGAGGCAGAGCATAGAATTTCCCCTGATGAATCCGGCTTGGCACCAGATAATCTCTCGCTCCCTCCGGCGTACTGCCAATCAACACCGGCGTCTCAATCTCCAGGAATCCCTCTTCCGCCAGAAACTGACGTGTCAGAGTCGCCACCTGGCTTCTCATCAGAAGATTCCGCTGCATATCCGGTCTGCGCAAATCCAGATAACGATATTTCAGACGAATCTCTTCCTTGGTCTTTGAGCGCTCTTCAATTGGGAAAGGAGGCGTCTCAGACTCTGACAGGACTCGAAGCTCTGCCGGAATCACCTCAATCTCTCCTGTTGCAATGTTCGTATTTACCGCGCCAGAACGTCTCTCCACCGTTCCAACCACCGCAATCACATATTCCGCCCGGAGCTTTGAGGCCTTTTCAATCAGCCCGGCATCGGATTTGCCCTCTTCAAAAACCACCTGAATAATCCCAGAACGATCCCTTACGTCTACGAATACCAGACCGCCTTTGTTTCGATTCTTCTGCACCCATCCCATAATTGTCACTGTCTCGCCCACATTGGCTGCCGACAGCTCTGCGCATCTATGCGTTCTCTTTAACCCCTGCATTGACTCTGCCATTGCTCTACCATCTCCTTTGTCTCATTTACTCTGTATATCTTTTCTATATACAGCAAACCCGCAATCTCACCCGGTGTAACGTCTAACTAAATCTTATCATAAGAATCTGCATAACACTCGATAATCTCGGTATATCCATCTGCCGCAAGCTGCTCCTTTTGAAATTTCTTATTCTTCTTCATATTCACAATCAGAACTTTCTTCCCAGCGTCTCGGTCTGCTTTCGCCAATTCCAGAATGCGCAGCATTCCTTCCTTAGGAAGCTTCTTCTCCAGAAGATATGCCTTCTTCTTCTTATTTCCCGGCGCCTGATACCCATTCTCCAGAAGCAGCATCACAATCCGCTCAAATCCAATAGAGAATCCACAAGCCGGCGTATCCTGCCCGGTAAACTTCCCAATCATCTTATCGTACCTTCCGCCTCCGGCTACAGAACCGCCAAAATCATCCATGCTCACTTCAAAAATAGTTCCTGTATAATAAGACTGGCCCCTTACCAGCGTGGGGTCAAATTTTATATGAAATTCACATTCCTTCGCCGCTTCTACACTGGAAATAATCCATTCCATTCCCTCGGCCGTCTCAGCCTTTAAACAGTCTCCAAGCTTCTCCTTCAGAAAACGGATTCCCGATACATCTGGATGAATCTCACCAAACAATCCTAGGTACTTCTCCACGTTTTCCCTCTCATACCCCATCTCACAGAGCTCTTTCGCTACGCCTTCCGCACCAATCTTATCCATCTTATCCAGAATGATGAATACTTCATCATAGTCTTCTTCCTGGAATTTACAGTAGGCGGCCATTGCCTTCAAAATATTGCGGTCATTGATATTGACTGTAAAATTCTTGAAATTCAACTTGCCAAGCATAGCTGTTGTTGCAAGAATCAGCTCAATCTCCGCCAAATTAGATTCTTCTCCCAAAATGTCAATATCACACTGCATAAACTGACGAAATCTTCCTCTCTGGGGACGATCCGCCCTCCATACGCTCCCAATCTGCAAAGCTTTAAAGGGCGACGGAAGCTCATTGGCATGATTCGCATAATATCTTGCAAGCGGAACCGTTAAATCATAGCGGAGGCCGCCGTCCACCAAGTCGCTTTCTTCCTTTGCAGTCTCAAGCTTTAACTTATCTCCCCGCTTTAAAATCTTAAAAATTAGCTTCTCGTTATCACCGCCCTGTTTACTGCACAGATTCTCAATATGCTCTACGCAGGGAGTCTCCATGGAAGTAAACCCATAAGTCTTATATGTCTCTTTAATCAGGTGAATCACATAATCGCGAATCTCCATCTCATTGGGGAGCATGTCCTTCATCCCGGTAACCGGTTTTTTCTTCAACGCCATAACCATTCTCCTTTTCGCTCTATCATTTCATCTATACGGGAAATATACTCCCAGACACTTTTCACATTTTCCACACGCTTCAAAGTCGTCAATTTTCCATTCTTTCCGCCAGAAGCCGTCACCGGAAGCGGCAGAACCAGTTTGGTCGACGCCCCGGCCCCGGCCGCCACAATGGATTGTTTTTCTTCCATAATAAGTATATTGTATATTCCGGCTTTGTCAACCTTTGCATAGCCAACATTTTCAAAATTCCCGGCAATATTCTTCTGCCGATACAAATAATAAGGCAATAAATCCATCTCTTTCGCCGCCTCTGCTGCATCCGTAATCATCTGAGAAACTTCCTGCGTCATTCTGGCAGGGTCCTTCATCTGTTCTTCCAAATCCTTCACATATCCTAAGACGCTTTTTTCCTGCCCCATTTTTGCCGCCCGCTTGATTGCAAGAGAATGCACCGTCAAACTGTCCGGCGAAAGTTCTTTTATCTGGCGTAAGGTATCCCTCATATCTTCCCATGTCTCTCCCGGAAGTCCGGCAATCAAATCCATATTGATATTATCAAATCCAAGTCCTCTTGCCATCCCAAAGGCGCCAATCACCTCTTCAACGCTGTGGCGTCTTCCAATCCGGTCAAGGGTCTTTTGCTGCATCGTCTGCGGATTAATAGAAATACGCGTAGCCTGGTGATTTCTGATAACCTGAAGTTTCTCTTCCGTTATGCTGTCTGGTCTTCCTGCCTCGACGGTATATTCCATCAGATACTCCCTGGAAAATGATTCGTCAATACATGTCAATAAACGCTCAAGCTGTTCTGCCTCCAGAACGGTAGGCGTTCCCCCTCCGATGTAAATAGTATTCAGTCTTTTTCCAACTGACCTGCTTCCGATATATCGAATTTCTTTGCATAATGCATTCAAATAAGCATCCAGCATATTTTTCCACACTACAATGGAACCAAAGCTAAAGGAACAATAACTACACACTGTAGGACAAAAAGGAATTCCCACATACAGGCTGTAGTCCTGTTCAACATCCAATCCCTTAAGTACCTTTTTTTCTCTAACAGCAATATCATAGGCGAGTCCTGCTTTATCTTCAGAAACATAAAATTCCTGGCCAAACCAGAAAATAAAGGCTTCCCGTTCCATACCTTCTTCTACTTTCTGCATAGCAATTTTTGTTGGACGCACCCCTGTTAGAATTCCCCACGCAAGTCCATGTCCTGTTTCTTCTGCAAAAGCCTCATATACTGCCTTATCCAACAGAAATTTCCGCATCTTTTTATCTCCAGTATCCGATGCATCAAAACATTTTTCCCAACTACCACTAATGACAATACGTACGTCTCTGCCCGTCTCTCCGCTTATTCTCTGCTCCACCCTCTCAGATGGAAAAAATGCCTTTGCAAGATGATAGATATTATATAAATAACTCTCGTCCCTAACCTCGATTCTAATCATAAAATACCTTCAGTCCTTTCTCCGCACAGCAGGCGTCTAAAGGACTGACACATCACTACCCTCAAACGCCTGCATATTACGCTTTTTATTATATTACAATAAAACTTATATAAAAGGATTAAACGCTTTCTCCTCTCCAATGGTTGTGGTTCCCATATGACCCGGATAAACATGTACACTCTCCGGCAGAATAAACAGTTTTTCTTCAATAGCCCGTACAAGCTCTGACATACTTCCGCCAGGAAAATCCGTTCTTCCCACAGACTGCTCAAATAATGTGTCTCCGCTGAATAACACCCCTTCTGATTCCACATAGTAGCAGACGCCTCCCGGCGTATGTCCCGGCGTATGAATCACTTCAAATTCACAGCCCGCCAAAGGAAGCACCTGACCATCCTTTACGGCTTCTCCATCCGGGAATGTATAATCCATGCCGCATCCTCCAGACAGATTCATCGCGGCATCCTCCAGCATTCTGACATCCTCCTCATGAACATAAACGGGTAACCGTCCATAGCGTTCCAACACTGCGTCAATTCCCATAATGTGGTCGAAGTGCGCATGGGTCAGAAGCACCGCCCGAATCTGAATCCCTTCCTTTTCCACACATTCCGCAAGATTCTCCGGCAGACTTGCCGGGTCTATAATTACCGCCTCTTTTGTCTCATCATTGACTGCAAGATAACAGTTCGTTCCAAAAAAACCTGCCAAAAATTTCTTAACCGTCATTTCCGCATGCCTCCTAATTCCCATCCGCCGGGAAGATGATTCCCATCTGGCGTCTCGCTTCATCCATTACCTGCATCTCCCACAACGAATACTGGTTATGTTCTCTTGCGCCTTCCGCGCTTTCTGCCGCCCGGATAAATTCCTCAATCTCATAGTACATATTATTATTCGGATCAATCTTGTCAACCTTGATTTCCTCCCGGCTCTTATCCCGATACTGAATCGTAATCCGATTGGCATTATAAATCTCCTCAATCATCATACAGCCCTTTTCTCCCTGAATCTGGGTAGGAAGGACAGAATCTGTAATCTTGGAGTAAATCAGTTCAACCAGCATCCCCTGCTCTTCGTATTTCGCAGTAATCGTTCCCATTCCATCAACACCGTTATGAAGCTTCATACCCATCGCAGATATCTCGTCTGGTTTGCCAAATAACTTCACCATCGGATGCACACAATATACCCCAATATCCATCAGACTTCCATTAGACAGCTCCGGCTTAAATGCATTCTCAATGATACCATTCTTAAATTTGTCATACCTGCTGGAATACTGACAGTATTGGATGGTCGCCCGTCTGACTTTCCCAATCTTCGGAAGATGCTCCACAATCGCTGCAAACCCTGGGTCTAGCACAGACCGCATAGCTTCCATTATAATTACCTGATTCTCATCTGCCGCCGCAAGCATTGCCTGAAGCTCTTTCTCATTAGAAGCAATCGACTTCTCACAGAGCACATGTTTTCCAGCTTCTAACATCTGAATACTCTGAGATGTATGAAATGCATTCGGGCTTGCCACATAAACCGCATCCACATTCTCCGCAGCCGCAAGCTTCTCCAACGAATCATAGCAGTCAGGAATACCATATTTATCGGCAAACGCCCTGCCCTTCTCCATAGTCCTGGAATATACTGCCTGCACATGAAGCTTCTCACAATGCTTCCCTGCCGCCATAAACCAGTCTGATATAAAATTCGTTCCAATTATTGCAAAATTCATCTACGACCTCCTTATCCCGCTGTCCGTTCAATATCAATCATACCAGGAAGCTGCATTAGTTTGTCTACTACCCGTTCCAATTCCTCTCTCCTGTGCACAATAAATCCCGCCTCAATGGTTGCCGTTCCCTGCTTGCTGGTACGCACATTCAAGGATTTCACATCAATCTTATTCTCGGTAAATACTCTGGACATCTCCATAAGAAGTCCCTGACGGTCTTCTGCATACATCTTAATATCCGCCAGATACTGGCCGCCGGTCTTCTCAGCAACCTCGCTCTCCCACTCTGCGTCTATGAGCCGGACACGTTCCGTCTCTGTCAGATGAAGCATATTGACACAGTCGGTCCGATGGATAGAAAGTCCTCTTCCTCTGGTAACAAAACCCACAATCTCATCGCCCGGAACAGGATTACAGCATCTGGAAAACCGCACCGCCACATCGTCAATTCCCTTAACCACAATACCGCTTCGGGACTTGGCAATATGAACCTTATTCTTTGCTGCTTCTGCAACCTTCTCAAGCACTGCTTCATTGGTAATCTGCTGCTTATGCTCCTTGCTGTACTCCTCCGCCAGACGGTTCACCACCTGGCCTTCCTTCAAACCTCCATGACCAACAGCCGCAAGAACAGAATCCCAGTCCCGGAAACCGTATTTCTTTTGAACAATCTCCTGGTATTTCGGTTTCGTAAGTTTCGAAACCTCCAGAGACTTGGATTTACAGTATGCAGCAATCAGCTCCTTACCCCGGATTATATTCTCTTCCTTAAACTCTTTCTTAAACCACTGATTAATCTTGGACTTTGCCTGAGAACTTGCCACAATATTCAGCCAGTCCCGACTGGGACCTTTCGAGTTCTGGGAAGTTAGTATCTCAATCCTGTCGCCGTTCTGAATCTTATAATCAATGGTGACAAGCTTACCGTTAACCCTTGCCCCCACCATCTTATTGCCTACCGCACTGTGAATCGTGTAGGCAAAATCAATGGGATTCGAGCCGTTAGGCAACCGCTTAACCTCCCCGTTCGGTGTAAAACAGTATACATCCTCCGCAAACAAATCCAAATCGCCCTTTAACATGCTTAAAAATTCCCGGTTGTCAGACATATCTCTCTGCCATTCCAGAATCTGCCTGAGCCAGTTTAACTTCTCTTCTTCCTGCGCTTTCCCACTCTTCCTGCCGTCGCTGGACTCTTTGTATTTCCAGTGTGCGGCGATGCCATACTCCGCGGTCTTATGCATCTCGTGCGTTCGAATCTGTACCTCAAAAGGCAGGCCCACTGAACTCATTAGCGTCGTATGCAAAGACTGATACATATTCACCTTCGGCATGGCTATATAATCCTTAAAGCGCCCCGGAACCGGCGTATACATCTCATGAATCACACCCAGCGCTGCATAACAGTCCTTCACTGAATCTACAATAATTCGTACTGCAAATAAATCAAATATCTGGTCCACCGTCTTATCCTGATTCACCATCTTCTTATAAATACTGAAGAAATGCTTTACCCGGCCTTTAATATCCGCCTTAATATGGGCCTTACGGATATGCTCCGATACTTCCTCCACAATCTGCTGTACAAATTCTTCCCGCTCCATCTTTCTGGTATTAATCTGGTCCACTAAATCATAGAATACTTCCGGACTGTAATACTTCAGCGCTAAATCATCCAGCTCTGTCTTAATCCTGGAAATTCCAAGCCGCTGCGCAATAGGAGCATAGATATCCATAGTCTCCCTTGCCTTTTCCTTCTGTTTTTCAGGACGCATAAACTGCAGAGTCCTCATATTATGCAGACGGTCCGCCAGTTTGATAATAATTACCCGAATATCCTTCGCCATAGCGAGAAACATCTTTCTCAAATTCTCAGCCTGGGCCTCCAGCTTATCCGCAGAATAAGACATCTGCCCAAGTTTCGTGACGCCGTCCACCAGAAGAGCAACCTCTTCTCCAAACTCCTTCTCTATCTCTTCCTCCGTCATGACAGTGTCTTCCACAACATCATGAAGCATTCCTGCAACAATCGTCTCTTTATCAAGCTCTAAATTCGCCAGTATAATCGCCACCCACAGCGGGTGGATAATATAAGCCTCTCCGGACTTCCTGTACTGGCCCTCATGGGCCTCCTTTGCAATCTTAAAAGCCTTCTCAATCAATGACACATCCGCTGACGGATGATACTTACGGATGCGTTCAATCAATAAACGGTACAGTTCATCAGGGTCTTGATAATCTGCAGGTGCCATCACCGCATGTCCGTCAACCACATCCAGACCGATTGCCTGATTCTCTGTGAGCGACTCCACTGCAGTCTTATCCATCTCTTCCAGTTTTTTTATCACATCTGCCATATCAGCCCCTCCTTCCTCTTAGTATCTCATTCCATATATAAAATTATTTTAAAGTATAACATTTATAACACAGGTTTTCAAATATTTATCCATATATTCTATAAATATCTATAGATAATTTGTAATTATAATCTGCATGGTACGGTTTCCCATATATTCATTTACCCCTGGATAGAACGTCACAGACATCTGTACGCCTTTCGCTCTTCCGGCTAACAGCCTGTCAGCCTGAGCTTTCCCGTATTTTGCAGCCACTGTTTCCAGAAATTCTCCCGCATCGCCAAAATACACCGCCTCCATGGCTGTGCCCTCCCTATCTCTCACCTGGAGCTTTAACATATTCTGCTTCTTTCCAATCAGCTTCGCAGACAAAATTTCCGCGCCGCGCACCGCAAAAACCGGTTTAGTATTTCCCTTCCCAAAGGGCTCTAAAACCGACAGTTCCTTTACAAACTCTTCCGTAACATACGCCAGCGGAAGTTCCATATCAATAGATACCTTTTCCTGAAGGTCCGACTCTGTAAGACGGCAGTTTGCATTAATCCTTCTGCGGAAATCATCGATATTCTCCCGCTTGATAGACAGTCCGGCCGCCTGGCTGTGCCCTCCGAACCGAATCAGCAAATCCTCACACCCCGTCAATTCTTCAAACATATGATAGTTCTCAATGGAACGGCCGGAGCCTTTCGCCTCGTCTTCTCCGTCTGTCAATACAAATACAGGCTTATAGTACCTCTCCCTGACCTTCCCGGCAACAATCCCCGCTAAGCTTTCATGACATTTTGGAAGATAAAGTACTAACACCGGCTCTTTCCCGGCATTGGTCTCTTCTACCAATCTTACGGCCTCATGAACCGCCGCTTCTGTCAGTTCCTTGCGGCTGTCATTCAATGCCTTTAAATCTCCCGCCAACACATCGGCCTCCCGCTTTGTCTTCGCCCGCAAAAGCTTAAGGGCCCGTTTAGCCGTATCCAGTCTCCCTCCTGCATTGATACAGGGGCCCAACACAAATCCAATATGATACGCTGTAATTCTGGTTTCACCAATACCGGTGCATTCTATGAGAGCCTTTAAGCCGGGATTTTTGCTGCGGGACAGCATCTCCAACGCCTGCTTCACAAAAATACGGTTCTCTCCCGTCAAATCCATAACATCCCCAACGGTTGCGATACCCACAGCCTCTAACAATCCGTCAATATCTGCCGAATCTTCGCCCATAGCCTCATAAAGACATTCCATGAGCTTATACGCAACCGCTGCTCCGCAGAGCCCTTTGAAGGGATACTGGCAGTCGAAACGCTTTGGGTCCACCACTGCGTCTGCCGGAGGCAGATTATACTGCCTTCCTGTTTCCGTCTCAATATATGGCACTTCATGGTGATCGGTCACAAGAATCGTCATTCCCAGACTCTTCCCATAAGCAATCTCTTTTGCAGCCGCAATTCCGTTATCACAGGTAATCACTGTATCAATCCCCGCCTCTGCGGCTCTGTCAATCAGATTTTGGTTCAACCCGTATCCGTCCCGAATCCGGTCTGGAATATCCATATCCACGTCGGCGCCAAGCCCCTCTAAGGCTTCCAGTAATATGTATGTGGCACAGACTCCGTCGATATCATAATCCCCAATTACTCGAATCCGCTCATGGTTCCTAATCTTTTCTATGAGAAGTGCTACTGCCTTATCCATATCCCGCATCAGCATTCCGTCATAGAGATCTGCAATCGTACCATTTAAATACCCGTCAATTGCCTCATCTCCAACCACATCCCGGTTACGGATTAAGCAGGCCATTCTTGGACTGATATGAAATTTCGCACCAATCGCAGCAAAATCCGCACCTTTTCTAAGCAATACCCAACGTTTCATTCATTTTCTCCTCACAAACAAAGGAAAAACAGCCATACCTGTTCTCCCGGCATGGCTGTCCATATTCCTATATCTACAGTTTCGCCTTTCGCGTTACTGTCGCCCCTCTATCGGGCTTTCCAGTACCCTATCGCTTCTCTGCAACATCTGTTATTTTGTTAGCGTTTCACTTTGTGTTTTCATAATGTTATTTTTTCTTTTTCGCAGTCTTTTCAGCCGTATCCTTTTCTTTTCCCAGCTTCTCCCTCATAAGATACCACAGTGCTCCTGTAATACATACGGAAGAATAAGCTCCTACCAGAATACCAACCATCAGAGGCAGGGCAAACTCTCGCATAGAACTTACGCCCATAATAAACAGGAAGAGTACCATCACAAAAGTAGTCAGTGAAGTATAAATACTTCTGGTAAGAGTCTGGGTAATACTCTTATTTACAACCTCGGCAAGATTCGCCGCCTTTGTTTTCAGACGAAGCTCCTCCCTGATACGGTCAAAGATAACAATCGTCGCATTAATCGAATAACCCACAATTGTCAGCATACATGCGATAAACGTATTACCTACCGAAATTCTCGATACCGCATAGAAAGCAAGCACCACCAGTACGTCATGAAGCAGGGCGGTAACCGCGCTTGCTGCAAACCGAATATCCTTAAACCGGAACCAGATATAGATTAACATACAGATGGTCGCCACAACCACTGCAATAATCGCATCCTGGCGCATCTCGCTGCTGATGGTAGAACTGATATTTTCCGCAGTAATCGTCTCTTTGTCCACGCCGAACTCATCTGCCATTGCCTGATTCAGAGCCTCACGTGTATCAAGGTCAAGGGTCCTGGTCTTAATAATCACCTGCTTACTGCCGGCAACCTTCTGTGTCTGAACATTGACGTCGCCCGTCACATCCTCTACAATCGGAACAATCTCAGAATCAATCTCATCAATGGTATAATCCTTATCAAATTCTACTGTCGTGGAAGTTCCGCCTTCAAATTCAAGACTGTACGCAAAAGCGCCTTTCCCGCCTGCCGCCCCGGCTCCCATCACTGCAAAACCACCGACGATTAACACGAGCGACAATAGGAAACATACCTTCTTCTTTGCCAGAAAATCAATAGATTCCCGCTCTTTCTTAGGCTTGTAATACAGCCGTTCCTTCTTCAGTCCTACAGCATAAAAAGCAAATACAATCAGACGCGTAACAACCAGCGCTGTAAACATAGATACAATGATACCAATCGCAAGGGTCTGCGCAAATCCCTTCACACTTCCGGAACCCCGCAGCCACAATACGGCTGCTGCAATCAGGGTCGTTACATTGCCGTCCACAATTGCGGACATCGCCTTCTGAAATCCGGTCTTCAGAGAATTGCGCACGCTCTTTCCCTTGGACATCTCTTCTCTGACCCGGGCAAAGATAATAACATTCGCATCCACTGCCATACCAATACTTAAGATAATACCTGCAAGACCAGGCAGCGTCAACGTTACCTCAAATGCGTTCAGGATAACAAATACGAGCCCGGTATAAATCAACAGCGCCAAACTGGAAGCCAGTCCCGGAAGCAGATATGCCCATATCATAAACAAAAATACAACCACAAGGCCGATAGCGCCCGCCTTTACACTGGTGCTGATTGCCTGTTCGCCAAGCTGAGCTCCCACGACATTTGAACGCAGTTCCTCAAGCTCTAACTTCAAACCACCGATACGAATCGTAGAAGCCAGGTTCTCAGCCTCCTCGAAAGTAAAATTACCGGTAATATATGCCGTTCCCCCAGTAATCGCGTTCCGCACCTGTGGGTCGCTGATGGTCTCTCCATCGTATACAATCTTAATTATCTGCCCTACAAATTCTGTAGTTGCATCTGCAAATTTCTTCTTGCCTTCTTCATTCAGAGTCAGTTCTACGCTGTACTCTGTATTACCCATGTCATCCTGTCCGGACTTCGCCGTTGCCGTCTGCACATCAGCGCCAGTAATAACGGTCTCCTCATTGGGATCAATAAATTCCAGAGAACCTGGCTTTCCCAATTCATCCAGAATCGCATTGGCATCCGTCACGCCAGGAATTTCAATATTAATTCTGTCGTCGCCTTCCTGATAAACGGTCGCCTCTGTACTATACTGCTCCACACGTTTTTGCAGCTTGTAGATGGTATCGCTCATTTCCTCACTGGAAGGATTCTTGTCTTTTACCTGATATGTGATACTTACACCGCCTGCCAAATCAAGGCCCAGTGTAATATTCTTTGCCGCACCGATGTGTCCCTTCCCGAATCCCACAATGGTTGTGAATCCTAACAGAGCAATCAATACTGCGGTAACAATCAGGCTCATTACGCCTCTTGACTTCTTCATCTCTTACACCCTTTCTGTTTCTTTCTATATCTATTGCAGTTTTACCTTATGGTGCACCACTTTTAATCTGACAACGCCGCCTTCATCATAATCGCACACTCCACGCGCTTTCTCTGCATCTCACATCCGATATCATACGCATCGTGAATCGTGCCATGAAAATTGTAGGCATTCGCCATACAACCGCCGCTGCAGTAAAATTTAGCAAAACATGCCTTGCACTTTTCCTTGGAATATACGCTGCAACCTCGAAATTCATCCGCAATCTCAGGCTTTGTAATTCCCTCGTCCACATTTCCCATAAGAAATTCTTCCCGCCCCACAAACTGATGACAAGGATAGAAATCCCCCCATGGCGTAACAGATAAATACTCCGTACCTGAACCACACCCGGACAAACGCTTCGAAATGCAGGGCCCACCCTCTAAGTCTATCATAAAATGAAAAAAGTTGAAACCTTTTCCCCTCTTTTCTCTCTCAATCATAATCTTTGCCAGCTTATCGTACTCCTCCATAATCTGCGGCAAATCTTCCTTCCGGATTGCATAAGGGTCTGTCTCCTCCCCCACCACTGGCTCAATAGACATCTGTTTCAATCCAAGATCTGCAAAATGCAGAATATCATTGGAGAAGTCCAAATTGTTCCGGGTAAATGTGCCTCTGACGTAATACCGTTCCTGATTCCTGCTGTCTGCAAGTCTCTGGAACTTGGGTACAATTAAGTCATAACTACCCTTTCCATTGCGGAATGGACGCATCTTGTCATTAATTTCCTTCCGCCCATCCAGCGACAGCACAACGTTGTCCATCTCCTGATTTATAAATTCCTGTATCTCGTCATTTAACAGCACGCCATTCGTGGTAACCGTAAAGCGGAAATGCTTGTCATAGAGCTTTTCCTTCTCTCTTCCATATGCCACTAGGTCTTTTACAACCTGCCAGTTCATTAACGGTTCTCCGCCAAAGAAATCCACCTCTAGATTTCGCCTGTTGCCAGAATTGTGAATCAGAAAATCCAGCGCCTTCTTCCCTACTTCCAGGCTCATAAGCGCCCGCCGTCCATGATACTCTCCTTCCTCTGCAAAACAATATCTGCAGGCAAGATTACAGTCATGAGCGATGTGCAGACACAGGGCCTTCACCACCGTTTTCCTCTGTTTAACAGCGACTATCAACGGTTCATATGTATCTGGCGCAAAGAGTTTTCCATCCGCTGTAAGCTCAGTCACATCATTCAGCGCATCCCGAAGCTCCTCCACTGGATATTTTGAACCAAGCGCATGAATAAGCAGCTCCATAACATCCGGCTTCTGAAGCGTCTCAACCGTATGATTCTCATTCTGTTCATTCAGCCTCTCAATCACGTCATAACACAGCTCGTCCACCACATGAACGGCCCCGCTATAGACATCAAGAACAATCCGAAATCCATTATTCTGGTACTGATGAATCAATGTCCGTACCCCTTTCTGATAATTTATTACAAAACTTATCTATAAAAACAAATATATATCCAAATACATTACCTGTACAAATCTGATTATTCATATAACAGAAAGAAACAGCGACCATAAAAGCCGCTGCTTAGAGCAATTCTTTTAAACAAACATTATTTCTTCTGTTCACAAACCTGATTGCCGACTGTACAGGAAGTCTTGCAGGCTGACTGACAGGAAGTCTGGCACTCGCCGCATCCACCCTTCTTCAGTGTATTGTTCAGTGTCTGTGTATTTAACGTCTTTACGTGCTTCATCTTAAACACCCTCCTAAATAATAATCTGATACCGTATCATAAGCGCCGCCAACCTCATACTCCTGTCGCCTGCGCTCTCTACGAATAACGTCCAAAAAGCTTCTCTGCCTGACGTTCACAGTATAGCATACTTATATTCTTTTGGAAAGTATTTTTTGCACACCCTCTAAGAAAGTTGTAACAGTTGTTACTGTTCACACGTCGCCTGCCGGACGCGGGTTGAATCAGGAGCATGTCTCTAAGCAGACGGAGTAACATTCCATTGAACTATCAGCTAACGCAGACTAAGCCGCTCAGGAAAGCCTTCGCGTCTAAGCCTGCATAAGCTGTTATTTCAATTCCATGAAAAACACTCCTGAATTGTCTGCTTTGAGACATGCTCCTGATTCAACCCACTGTTTACTAAATGACCTGTGAACTGTAACTAACAGTTCAGCCTTCCGGCTTCACTATTACGGAATCCGCCTATTTTAAAGTTTGTCTGCCCGAAGGGGCGGATTCCACCTAAGAAAGCCTTCGTTCTTAAGTCTTAGGAAATCATCCCTCCGATTGTTCCGCCTCCCGCACATAAGAGAAACGTAGTTACAAGACTTGCCACTGCTCCGTCCAACGTCCGATACACTCCCATGGTAATCAGAATCAGCAGGGCAAAGTACAGAATACCTAGAATCAATCCCCAGAGAAATTTTCTTGTCTTTGCCATCTTTCCGATTGCAAGACCGCCTATCAGTGTCGCTGTGATATAAATTGCAATAATGCCGGCCGACACTGCCTTTTCGTCCATATCCAGCTTATACAGAAGCATTGCCAATGTAAGCAGCAATATCCCTGTCAGTGCATACGACAGAAGCAGCGACTTTAATATCCACCCGGCTATCCTTGCTTCCCTTCGGTTTCTATCCATCTAATATCCCACCCCGCTATCAACTAAGATTATAGTAATCCATATGATGGCGGACAGGATTTTATGCAGATATTTTTTCAGTTACTGCTCCATCTGACGTCCCAGAAAACCGGCCGCACAAACGGCAATCTTTCGTTCCGTCTCCCCGAACTTTTTCTTCTCGTCCCTATTAAGAAGCGCCACTGCTCCAATCACATCTCCCTCACAGATAATCGGAGTAATTACTTCACCTATGAAAGAATCGTCCTGCTCGTTTATAATTTTAATAAATTTCTTATCACTGTCTACAGCCACTACCTCCATACGCTCGCTCATCGCCTTGCAAAGCTGCTTTGTAATGTATTTGTCCTGCATATCTTTGCGGCCGTTTCCCGACGCGGCAATCACCTGATCCATATCGCAGATACATACCAGACAGCCCAGCGCCTGGGAAATACTTTCCGCATACTGCCTTGCAAAGTTCGACAGCTCTCCAATCGGCGAATATTTCTTAAGAATCACTTCTCCTTCTCTGTCTGTGAAGATTTCCAGTGGGTCGCCTTCCCGGATACGTAAGGTTCTCCGAATCTCCTTCGGAATTACTACACGCCCAAGATCGTCAATTCTTCGTACAATTCCTGTTGCCTTCATATAATAAGCCCTCCATCTGCAGATATTCATTGTAAGTGATACTATTATCTGTAAATGGAGGTATTTTATACCTGTTTCTTGTTTAATTTAGACTTTGCCAACATCCATTCATATTGGCCGCCGATGATAGCAATACAAACGATATTTTATTCGCAGAAATCTTCCCAGGTAAACGTCTTCCATGGAATATTAACTTCTGCCCCTTCATTAATCAATGTATCAATATGCATCAGCAAAGGGAAATCTTTTAAAGATATCACATTTCTCTCCGCCAGTTTCTTTGCAGCTCTGGCTGTCCTTGTGGCAATTACAATTGATTCCAGAGTCACGCCTTTTAATTCTTCCATTGCCTCGTCAAAGCTAAGTCCTCTTCCAAGCAAGGTGCCTATCTTACGGGTTCTTCCACCGAATACAGTCACATACAAATCCCCCACTCCATGAATCAGATTCTCCGGCTTTCCGCCAATGATATCAAGCAGCTTTCCCATTTCTTTTACACTTTGACCGAAAAGAGCCGCCTGGGAATTATAGTGCTGCGCTCCGATTTTTCCATCTCGTTTTTCTGCCATTCCCACAGCCAGCGTTACACCAAGCGCATAAGCATTTTTCAGAGCAACTGCACACTCCACGCCTGTCACATCCGTAGAAAGACTGATATGATAATAATCGGTCTCCAACAGAGACTTCATAAACTTCAGCGTCTCCATATTCTTTCCGCAGAATGCCACATGACTGTCATCGTGATCTGCCAACTCATAACTGGTACAAGGACCTCCGATAGCATTCAAATTCAGATGCTTGCCTTCTGGCTGCCTCTCTGCAAATATTTCCGGATAAGGAACCAGAGTTCCATCCTCTCTGTCTACCATACCCTTGGTCACCGTAAGAACCGGAACTTCTTCCGGCAACACTGGCAAAATCTCGTCACAAAACCAGTCAAGCCCGAAGCTGCTGACCCCTCCTAACACCAAGTCCGCTCCATCCAGAGCCTCCATAAGCTCTTCAATTTGATAATACTTGATTCCCTCATGCAGCGTACGTTTTAACGTAATATGGTAATTATCTTTCTTGAGTCCCTCAATAATTTCCCTGTCCAGCGGCGAACCTACCAAACGAACTTCATGTCCGTTCTCGAAGGCCGGAAATGTAATTGCTGAATTCATCTGCCCTGCACATACAAAAGTAATAACGCTCATTATTTCATCCTCCTACTTATCTTCATTCATTGTAATCAGGCTTATCTGTTGCTATGATTAAAGCATTTTTATTCTACTCTGTCAAACACTGCAAATTCATCGTTATATAAATAGAAAGCTGATTCCATTAATTTTTAATGTTTGATTAATTCCATGTCATATAACACTGCAAGAAAATATTCCAGCCGCTATACGCACCTGGTACAATGGAAACATTCAGAATGTCGACCCGAATCGTTACTATAAGCGAGACCGTACACCAGTAAATAATGACATACTTTTCATAACAGGCTCCGCCGGTTTAATCAAGACTTGACCCTGCCATTAATCAAAGCTATAATATTACTAATAAAACAGGTATTTGATTAACACATTGTTAATAATCAAAATAAATCAATATATCAGGAGGTATTATCTTGGGAAAAAGAAAAAAAGTCACTACCCGCGATATTGCTGAAGTGCTGGACATATCTCAGTCTACAGTATCTATGATTCTAAGTGAAAGACCTAACGTATCATTTACGGAAGAAACCATTTTAAAGGTTCGGGAAGCCGCTCTGTCCATGGGGTATCACAAATCTTATCCCAAGGAGACTAAAAAAGAACAAACTTTATCAAAAAGCATTATTGTTTTCTGTCCCAGACTTTCCGGCGGATACTATTCCATGATGCTCCACTCGATTATCAAACGTGCAGAAATGTATCAATATACGGTGTTTACTGTTACCACCTTCCGCAGCGCCCAAACCGAACAGCTCTATTTGGATATGCTGGAGAAAAACAAGCTGGCTGGAATTATTTCCCTGTATCCCGTCACAGAAGTACAGAAGATGAATGATCTTTCCCGCCGGATTCCTGTCATATCCGTAGGAGACAAGCCTTCCGCCTGCCGCTTTGATTCGGTAGAACTTGACAGCACCAAACCCGGATATCTGATGGGAAGCCATCTGATTTCCCTTGGACATACTCATATTTCTTATGTCTCTACCCCAATTAACAAAAAGGAAATCGGGCGTGTTCACAGACTTGAAGGCGTTAAATCAAGCTTTCGCGACCAGGGAATCCCCATAGAACAAATAGAAGTTCTCCACCAGACTCAGCCTGCTTTTGAACAATACTCTGCTGAGAGTGCAGAATATCAAAATGCCTATGACTTAACCAAAAAATCATTAAAAAAAGGAACCCTCTCTACTGCGTTCATCGGAAACAATGATACAGCTGCTTTTGGAATCATGGCCGCCTTAGCCGACCATGGATATAAGGTTCCTCATGACTATTCTGTATGCGGTTTTGACAACATTGCCCTCTCTGCCATGCCTCAGCTTTCTCTGACTACCGTAGAGCACGCTTCTATGAAAAAGGGCGAGGAAGCTGTTGATATGATTTACCGGAAAAACAGCCAGAAAAATGACGAAAATCAACCCGGTTATATCATCCGTCTGGAATATGAGCCCCGGCTAATTATCCGGAGCTCCACAGGAAAATGCCCGATTCGGTAACAAAGCGAATATACCTTTAAGCTAAAATATCCTTCGCCGTAAGGTTACAGAAGGATACAAGTTCTTTGTCCGCTGCACTTACATCCTGGCGGTACGCCTGCGGCGGAACATAGGCATAACAATACATACCCGCCGCTTTTCCGGCCTTCACGCCATTGGCAGAATCTTCAATTACCACACATTCAGAAGGCACAAGCCCCAGATTCTCCGCCGCTCTCAGATAAATCTCAGGCGCCGGCTTTCCCTCTCTGCACTCCAATCCACTGACTATGGTGCCAAAACAATCCCGTATGCCAAATGCCTCCATATTATACTCAATCACTTCCCTGGGCGAACTGGAGGCTACTGCCAAAAGAGCGCCGGCCTCACGAAGCCCGCGTATCAGTTCCACCACCCCAGGCATAGGATGCAGGCCCTGAATCTCAAGAATCTGATCCTTAATTGCATGTATCTCATCCACATAGGTATCTACATCCATCTTAAGATTATACCGTTCTTTCAGTATACCGCAGCTGCGCCTCAACGTACTGCCAAACAAATCGTTGAGTTCTGCGGGCGTCACCGTTATTCCGTCCCTCTGCAGCCGTTCTATCACTGCCTCTACATAGAACCGTTCTGTGTCTGAGATAACACCGTCCATATCAAATAATACTCCTCGCCGCATATTCTTCCTCCTGTACTAATTCTTTTCTGAAATCTATTATTTTACTCTCCTTGCATGTTAAGCAAATCCACATGAACACCAGTAACGACTAATGTCAAAGTCAATATATCATCCTCAGCAAAATAAATCAACAGCCAATCGTAACAGTTCATCCTTCCGGCTTCACTGTTACGGAATCCGACTGAATATTCATTCAGCCTTGACAAACACGCTCCGTCTCCCGTATAATAATATAAATTAAGAACCGATGAACAAGATTAGTAACCTCTATAACGAACTTACAGAGAGTACCGGACTGGTGGAACCGGAACAGTGACGATAAAGGCGAATGGACTTGGGAGGGCAAACTGAGATTAGCGCATGCTGATGTAGGGGCGACGGTCTCCAACCGTTATATTGGAACATGTATGATAAGTACATGATTAAGCGCATTCTTATACAGAATGAATATAGGTGGCACCGCAGGAAGATAGCTCCTGTCCTATCAGAACCGATAGGGCAGGTTTTTTTATCCCTTGAATCAACCCATGAATTTTTCTATCATAGTGAGAACATTATATGCGAAGATGCGCGTCCGCCTCTCAGAACGGTTCGGTTGCTGTTCACAAATGCCTGTAAATAGCAACAACAGTTTTGTCAATTATTATATTCAACGGAAGGAAGGTTTTACACAATGACAAATAATAACAAAATCCCTTACAAAATTTACCTGGAAGAGCAGGAGATGCCAAAGCAGTGGTATAATGTCCGCGCCGATATGAAGAATAAACCGGCGCCCCTGTTAAACCCCGGAACCTTAGAACCAATGACCGCAGAGGAATTAAGCGCTGTATTCTGTGAAGAGCTTGTAAAGCAGGAGCTTGACGATTCCACAGCATATTTCGACATTCCGCAGGAGATTCAGGAATTCTACAAAATGTATCGCCCGTCGCCTCTGGTGCGCGCCTACTGTCTGGAGGAGGCTCTTGACACACCTGCGAATATTTACTACAAATTCGAGGGGAACAACACTTCCGGAAGCCACAAACTAAATTCTGCTATTGCGCAGGCCTATTATGCAAAGAATCAGGGGCTAAAAGGCGTTACAACCGAAACCGGAGCAGGACAGTGGGGAACAGCTCTTTCTATGGCATGCGCATATCTCGGTCTGGACTGCCGGGTATATATGGTAAAATGCTCCTACGAGCAGAAGCCTTTCCGCCGGGAAGTCATGCGTACCTACGGGGCAAATGTAACCCCGTCCCCTTCTGAACTAACCAATGTGGGACGCAAAATTCTGGCAGAACATCCCGGTACTTCAGGCAGTCTCGGTTGCGCAATCTCCGAAGCGGTAGAAGACGCTACTTCCCATGAAGGCTACCGTTATGTACTGGGCTCTGTATTATCCCAGGTAATGCTCCACCAGTCGGTTATCGGTTTGGAGACCAAAGCAGCCCTTGACAAATATGATATAACGCCAGATATCATCATCGGCTGCGCCGGAGGCGGCTCGAACCTGGGCGGACTGATTTCTCCGTTTATGGGTGAAAAACTGCGGGGCGAAAAGGACTACCAGTTTATCGCCGTAGAGCCTGCAAGCTGTCCCAGCTTAACCCGGGGCAGATACGCATACGATTTCTGCGATACGGGAATGGTATGCCCACTGGCTAAGATGTATACTCTGGGAAGCGGATTCATTCCGTCTGCCAATCATGCGGGAGGCTTGCGTTACCATGGTATGAGTTCCATTCTGTCACAGCTTTATGAAGACAAACTAATGACTGCCGTTTCAGTGGAACAGACTTCTGTATTCGAAGCCGCAACCAAATTTGCCCGGATTGAAGGTATTCTTCCCGCGCCAGAAAGCAGTCATGCGATTAAAGTTGCCATGGACGAAGCTATGAGATGCAAAGAAACCGGCGAAGCAAAAACTATCGTCTTTGGCCTTACCGGAACCGGATATTTTGATATGTTCGCATATGCAAGATACAACGATGGCGATATGACCGACTATATACCGACAGACGCAGAACTTGCAGCGGGATTTGCCGGACTCCCCAATGTAAATCGTTAATCAATAATTATATTTCCCTGCAGGCAACTACTTCACAGTTACTATCTGCAGAATACAAAATGAATCAAGGAGGATAAACAACTATGAGCAAAATCGACGAAGTGAGAAGCGATATGGTAAAAGCTATGAAAGCCGGTGAAAAAAACACGAAAGATACCTTATCCTTGCTCCTTGCCGCATTGAAGAATAAAGCGATTGATAAGAGAAGCGACTTAACCCCGGAAGAAGAAATTCAAGTTGTCCTGAAAGAAATCAAACAGACAAAAGAAACGCTGGAACTCACCCCAGCAGACCGCAACGATATCCTTGAAGAATGCAGACACCGTCTAGCTGTTCTGGAACAGTATGCGCCGAAGATGATGGATGCAGACGAGATTGAAACCATCATTTCCGCAACCCTCGCCGAACTGGGCATTGACGCTCCCACCGGCAAAGATAAAGGCCGAATTATGAAAACACTGATGCCAAAAGTAAAAGGCAAAGCAGACGGCAAACTGGTAAATGAACTTCTTACAAAGCATATGAATTAAAGCTGCGCTGCCCCCAGTGTGCAAAACCACACTGAGGGCAGTATACACCTTCCAGGTATCCCGTCATGGCCATCCGGCCGTTTCACAAGGTACACCTTCCAGGCATCCCATCATGGCCATTCGGCTATTTCACAAGATACATTCCAAAGAATCTTTAATAGACTCTGCCAGTAATTCTTTTTCATATAGATTATACGCGCCGTCATATCCTTCTAACTGAGAACAGCGTCCGGAAGAAAGATACTCATAAAATTTGGAAACCGGAGCAAACGTTTGATACTTGGAATAAATTACGTCGCTGCTGTAGAGTTCCCGCAACTTCTCTTCCGCTTTCTGATAACCATCCAATAATTGTGTCATTTCTCCCTCCAGTATCCGAATCTTTTTCCTTGCATTCCATGATTCTTCAAGAATCACTTTGTTTTTTCCTACTCTCTCCTGATTATGCCTTCTGGCCTCTCTATTGTAAATGTATAACTTTCCACCTGCGTATAAAATCATAACGGCAAACGTCACCAGAAAAAAACTCATAAATCCCCACATAATACTGCTCTCTGTCATCAAAGGGTTCCTAGAAACAGCTATCCATGGCAGATACTCCATAAATAATCCGCCGGCAAATCCCGCCATTGTCCCTGCCAATCCTGCAATAATGGACGATTGCCATATATCCTTCCAAACCCCTTTTGTCCATCTCTTTTCCCTTCGTTCTTCGCAGGCCGGTTTATCTGCCATCTGCCGGTATAAATTCCTTTCTTTCTTCAATTGCGAAACAGCTAAACTAATTTCATATCTTTCCGTTTCAAGCTTCATAATTTTTGCCAGATATACTCTTAGTTCATCTTTTGTCATGTTTTACACTCCTTTGTCTTTCTATAGTATATTTTATCGTTATAATTATACGTTTTTACATACTAAATTGCAACGTATTTTTAAACTATAATTAACGTATAATTATAGTATAGGTTACAGTTTTCAGACCAGAGCAGGCGGCATATGAACTGTAACCAGTATATAGGAGGCTGTAGTTTTGGATATATTAAATAGAATCACAGAATTTAGACAGGAAAGAGGATGGACGGAGTATCAACTGGCCGAAAAATCTGGTCTCACCCAGTCGACCATATCATCCTGGTACCGGAAGGATATGCTTCCTTCCATTCCTTCCCTGATGAAGCTATGTAAAGCCTTTGACATATCCCTGTCTTATTTTTTTCTGGAAGAGGAACATGCATTTATCAATCTTACTGACAGACAGAATAAAATCATAGACTGTATTTCAAAATTAACTCCTGAGCAGCAGGAATACCTGCTTAGCTTCTTAAACTCCATTACATGATGAAGCCTGTAAAACAAAACGGCAGATGGAAACCGTTGTTTCCTCTGCCATTTTTATTATATGCATAAACTCTTTATTCTTCTGTTCCGTCAGACTCTCCCTCTTCGACAGGTTCTTCCCCTGTATCCTCCTCAGCGTCTTTATCTTCGTCTTCATCAATTTGATCGTCCGTCTTCACGTCGTCCGCATAGGGATCACTGTCATCCATAAACATGGTCACGCTCAGCTCATTGAAATCAATTTTCTTCCACACTCTTTCAACTACGCTGATTTCCGCATCTTTCCTCCAGCCCTCAATAACTTCGTTATATTTTTCCTGTTTACGCTCTGCGATAATATTCTCTTTCTCTTTTTCCGTCGCATCCTTATCAAACAAACTGGTTACCTTGGCAACATACAGACCATTCGTGCTCTCAACCACTCCGGTTACTTCTCCCTCTTTCAGCTTATCCGCAGCCTCGGCAAGCTCTGCCGGAATAGTCAACGTCTCCTCGGCATCAAAAGTAGCATCCTTCGCCTCATATTCCTTCTCAGATGCATATGCTGCGAAATCATCCTTATCCTTTGCTCCTTTTGCAAAATCTTCTGCCTCTTTCTGAAGTTCTTCCTTCTCTTCATCAGTCAGCGGCGTACTGTTCCCTTCCTCATCCGTCTTGTTGAAGGAAAAGGTCACGTACTTCATCGCCTTCTGAGCTGCTTCTTCGTCGGAAACCTCCATATCAGCCGTCTCCCGAATTGCATCGCCCACTCTCTGTCTGATTGTCATGAGCGTCAACAATCGTTCAACATTATCAATGGAACCGGACACCTTCCCTTTCTCTTCCAGCCCGTTCGCCTCGTCAAACACTCCGGCCGCTTCCTTAATAGAGGCCTCTTCCTGCTCGGAAACAGTAATATCATAATCCTTCATATGGTCTTCCAAAAGATACATATTCTGCAAATCTTCCATAATCTGGCCCTTAACGGATTCCTCATAAGACTTTCCTTCTTCCGCCTCGCCAGACCACATATTATCCCCCATATATCCTGCATACCAGGTCTCATACTGGGCCTGAGTCATCCTTGCATAAAAGTTGGCAAGTCCCGCCGGAATATCGTCACCATCCACCGTTGCCACAACCTCATCGTCTTCTATCTTGCCGCATCCGGTAAATGTAGATACTGCCATCAGTCCCGCAAGCGCAAGTACCATGAATCTCTTCCTCATCATTGTATATCCTCCTAAGTTTTACCCATAACATCTGCGGGCGTCATCTGCTCTGCGACTCCGCAATCTCAATAAGTTTAGCATTTTTTTACTGTTCAAGCAATGCTTTCATAGAATTTAACACATTTTTCACAACCGCCAGAACATCCTTTTCTTTCTCTTTCGGGTTCTTCCTTTTCTTCTCATAGATAAATCCCGGCGCTTCCTCCGCCCGGAATGTCAAATCTCCCTGATAGGATTTCAAAAGCTCCGGAATCCGCTCCGGATGAACCTTCGCTTTCTCATACATGGTAAAGGTAAACTGCTCTCCTTTCTGCTCAACAGAAGTCACATAAACGCTGTGGGCCAGCGCTTTCAGTCCGGCAACCTCCAAAAGCTTCATAACCCGCTTCGGAATATCGCCGAACCGGTCGATTAACTCCTCCACCATATCGTCCATCTCTTCCTCATTCTCAATGGCCGCAATCCGTTTATAAATATCCAGTTTCTGATATTCATTGGAAATATAGGAATCCGGAATAAACGCATCCACATTCAAATCCATGGTCGTGGCAAATTCTTCCTCCTCCGTCTCGCCCTTCAGATACCGGACCGCATCATTTAACATTTTACAATACAAATCATATCCTACAGCTTCCATATGCCCATGCTGCTCCGCTCCCAGAAGATTTCCCGCCCCGCGGATTTCCAGATCCCGCATGGCAATCTTGAACCCGGAACCCAGATCCGTAAATTCACGAATTGCCGCCAAGCGCTTCTCTGCCTCTTCCTTCAGAAGCTTATTTCTGCGGTAGAGAAGAAAGGCATAGGCCATCCGGTTCGAGCGCCCTACGCGCCCCCGAAGCTGATAGAGCTGTGATAAGCCCAATCGATCCGCATCATGGATAATCATCGTATTTACATTAGAAATGTCAAGCCCCGTCTCAATAATCGTGGTGGACACCAGTACGTCGATCTCCCCATTGATAAAGTCAAACATAATCTTCTCTAACTGGTGTTCCCGCATCTGCCCATGAGCATAGGCCACCTCCGCGTCCGGCACCAGCTTCTGCACATGAGCCGTTACCTCCGCGATATCCTCCACCCTATTGTATACATAATACACCTGCCCCTGTCTGGCGCACTCTCTCTGAATCGCCTCCCGGACCATCTCGTCATTATATTCCATCACGTAAGTCTGAATCGGCATACGCTCTTCCGGCGCCTCTTCTAAGACGCTCATATCCCGAATCCCAATCAGACTCATATGCAGGGTTCTCGGTATAGGCGTTGCCGTAAGGGTCAGCACGTCTACATTTTCCTTCAGTTTCTTAATCTTCTCCTTATGCTGCACGCCGAACCGCTGCTCTTCATCAATAATCAGAAGGCCCAAATCCTTGAACTTCAAATCATCGCTCAGAACCCGGTGGGTTCCGATTACAATATCCACCAGCCCCCGCTTCGTATCTTCTATGGTTTTCTTCTGTTGAGCGCTGCTCCGAAATCTGCACATCAAATCCACCCGGACCGGAAATTCCTTCATCCGCTGCAGGAAGGTATTATAATGCTGCTGGGCCAGAATCGTCGTGGGAACAAGATACACCACCTGCTTGTTCTCCTGAACCGCCTTAAAAGCCGCCCGTATAGCCACCTCAGTCTTGCCATAGCCCACATCCCCGCAGATCAGCCGGTCCATAATCTTCTTACTCTGCATATCCCGCTTCACTGCGTCAATGGCAAGCTGCTGGTCTTCTGTCTCCTCAAAGGGAAACATCTCCTCAAATTCCTTCTGCCACACCGTATCCTCGCCGTACACGAAGCCCTCCTGCTTCTGCCTGGCAGCATAAAGCTTCACCAAATCCCTTGCAATTAACTGAACCGCGCTCTTTACATGCTTCTTCGTCTTCGCCCACTCGCCGGTTCCCAGACGGTTCAGCTTCGGCTTCCTGGCGTCCGCGCTGGCATACTTCTGTATCAAATCAAGCTGGGTAGCCGGAATGTAGAGATTCCCGCCCTTCGCATAGGAAATCTTCATATAATCCTTGGAAATCTTATCCACCTCAATCTTCTCAATTCCCTGATAAATCCCCAGTCCATGATTCTCGTGAACCACGTAGTCGCCCACTTTCAGTTCCGCGAACTCCTGAATCCTCCGCCCTTCATACTTCTTTCTCTTCCGCTTCTTCTTCGCCTTCCCGAAGATATCCGTCTCCGATATCACCATGAATTTCAACAGAGGGTATTCATAGCCTTCCGCCACATATCCGTAAGCCGCCATAATCTCCCCGGCACCAACTTTTCTGTCCATCTCATCACTATAGAAACTACTTAGGTTATAGTCCCGCAAATCCTCCGCTAGACGCTTCGCTCTGGTTCTGGAACCGGATAACAATACCACCCGGTAGCCTGACCTTTTCAACCGTTTCAAATCTCTGGTCAGCATCTCAAAACTGCTGTTATAGGAGTTTACGCTTTTGGTATGCAGATTCAACCGGTCGCGTATCTTAAAATCCCCGTATCTGGTATCCAGCGACGACAACCCAACAGCCGGATACTCATTCATCTTCTTCACAATCTCCGCCGCCGGATAGAGAATCATCTCTTCATCCGAGACCTGATAACCGCTCTCCATCCGCTTCGCCTGAGCTTCCACAAATTCCTGCTCAATTCCTTCTCCTTTTTCTATAAGCCTTACCGGTTCGTCCAGAAAAAGAAGAGTATCCTCCCTTGGAAAATAATCCAGAAAAGACACGCGCCTTCCTTCCAGTCCAGGCAGCTCATCCGCCGGAAATATAGAAATCTCCTCCAGATTCTGGACGGAACGCTGGCTCTCTGCATCAAACGTACGAATCGAGTCAATCTCGTCCCCCCACAATTCAATCCGCACCGGAAATTCTTCCGTCAACGGGTAAATATCTAAAATTCCTCCCCGGACAGCAAACTGACCCAGCCCGTCTACCTGAACCTCTCTCTCATATCCTGCTTCTGTCAGCCGTTTTATCATATCCTGAAAATCCAGGACATCTCCATTTTTCACGCGGATTACTGCGTTGCCCATACTCTCCTTCTTCGGAAGGCCGTCCATAAACGCATCAAAACTTGTCACCACCGTTACTGGCTCCCCGGAAAGAATTTCCCGTACCACCGCCATCCTCTGTTTTAGTATCTCCTTACTCCTAATATCCGCCTGATAAAATAAAAAATCCTTGGCCGGATATAAGAAAACAGCTTCATCCAGAAATCGGTACTCTTCATAAACCTGCCTTGCCTTGGACTCACTGGAACAAGCGATGACCTTATACTTACAGCCATCGCTCAACGCATAAATGAAATGTGACTTCTGTGAATTTACACAGCCGGAAATCTGAATTACTCCGGCCGCCTCCCTCTTATTCTTCTGAAGCTCTTCATATTCAGCCAGCTCATATAACGGCTGAGTCAGTGCCTGCATCTTCTCATTACTCCTCCCGCTTCACCTTTTTATTATATTCATTCATCGCCCGGTCTGTTTCCCCTGCCACGAGCAGCTCCACAGCATGTACCCCGCGCTGATAGCCTTCTTCCATAACGCTTCTTTCCTCTTTCGGGAAACGTCCCAGCACATAATCCGCCAAATCATACTGAGCAGGTTTCTCACCTACTCCTACCTTCAGCCGCAGAAACACATTCGTTCCCAGATGCGCAAGAATACTTTTGATGCCATTGTGTCCTCCCGCGCTTCCCTTCTTGCGAATGCGGAGCTGTCCCACATCAAGACTCACATCATCATAAATAATCAGAAGCTCCGTCTCCACATCAATCTTATAGAAATCTACAAGTCCCCGTACACTCTCACCGCTTAAATTCATAAATGTCTGCGGCTTCGCAAGCAGCACCTTCCGGCCTGCAATGACGCCCGTCCCTACAAAGGCTCTGTTCTTTCTGCTCTCTACGGAAATATTATATTCGCCTGCAATCCGGTCTATCACATCAAATCCCACATTATGCCTCGTTCCCGCATACTGTGCCGTAGGATTCCCAAGCCCAACAATAATAAACATTCCCTGCACCTCCATAACTCATTCCATTCTACAAGAGAAACCGGCATTTGTCACGCCCTTTTCTTCTTCCCCGGGAATCTCGTAACCAGCCTACGGCCTCACTGTTACGGAATCCAGTCCATTTAAATTTTGCTTTCAGCAAAGGGTTGGATTCTTTGGCTGAATTTACTTATTCTTAAGGACTTCGCAACAAGTGCGAAGTCCTGGACTGAACTGTTACAATCTATCCGCATATTTCATCCCGCCCCTGCATACATTTATAGAAACAACACTTTGATTAGAAATATGGAGGGTTCTTATGAGTTCCAAGACCAAAATCGTCGTATTACATATGAAAGAAATCATTTACACAGCCGTATTTGCTGTATTTGCCATAATCCTGATTCTCCTGCTCTTAGTCATGTTCCTGCCAAAAGCAAAGGAAACCAGCGGCAAAGCCACAAACTACCAGTCAGGAGTCTACAATTCTGACTTAACTTTAGGAAATACCGCGCTGACTGTTGAAGTCACTGTAAATGAATCCGAAATTACTTCTATCCGTTTTGCCAATTTAGATGAATCGGTCACTGCCATGTACCCTCTCATTCAGCCAGCCATAGAAGAAATCGCACAGCAAATCATCGACACCCAGTCCTTAGAAAATATCTCATATTCTGAAGATAACCCGTACACATCCCAGGTAATCATAAATGCCATTGAAGAAGCATTGAAAAAAGCCGCAGCAAATTAAACTGCGGCTTTTTCATTTTCTGTTCTGTAATGAAAGCCGAAACATTCTTTAGCCTTCTACGATTAAATACTGTCCGCTGGGCAGAGCGAATACTTCTGCAGATTCCTCGACTTCTTCCATCGACATTCCCTCCACATCCATGCCCTCTTCCTCCAGAAAGCGCTTCGCCTCTTCGATATTATTCACCACAGCAGCCATGCAATCCTCAAGAAAGGCTTCCGCCTCTTCCATCGTCCCGGCTACCGGCTCGTCAAAGAGCTGTTCCTGTTTCTCCAGAAAAGTCTGCAAACATTCTTCATCGTATTCATACATAACATATGTCCTCCCTCATGCCTATCATATGAATTGTAATATCTGCTCCGGCGTACGGATAATCTCTCTGGCTCCCGCGTCCTCAAGCGCCTGCTTGCTGCGGAATCCCCATTCCACGCCGATGCTCCTGACACCCGCTGCAATACCTGTAGCAATGTCTACTTCCGAGTCTCCGATATACAGACACTCTTTTTCCGAAGCCCCCATCTTCCGAAGAAGATGATAAATTCCGGCCGGATCTGGCTTTCTTGGAATAGAATCTGTCTGTCCCTGAATCTGGTCAAATATATCTTTTCCAAATATAGTCTGCACCACGTCCACAGTCTGACCATGGGGTTTATTGGAAAGGACTGCTAATTTTATGCCTCTGTCCCTCAATGATTTCAACAACTCCGGTATTCCATTATAAGGCGTCACATGATACGTACAGTTTGCCCCAAATATTCTGCCATATACCTTCATTGCTTCATCAATTCTTGACGCGCCCGCATCTCCGGCCGCATCCAGCGCATGTTCCATCAGATATCTTGCCCCGTTTCCAACGAAACATTTACACTGTTTATCACTGATTGCAGGAAGATTCATCTCCTCAAGGCTCTTATTCACAGAATATGCAATGGACTCAAGCGTATCTGTAAGCGTCCCGTCCAGATCAAATATACAAGCCTTCATAATCTGCTCCTTTCTATATACATCATAGTATGAACGAAGCGAAAATGCAACCGGGAATCTAGAGATTTTTCCTGACAGCCTGTTACCGGGTTACTGTTCAGACGTCTCTGGCCGGCCTTTAGACTATAATCTCAGCTTAAGTACTGCTTCATAATTTTTAGAGCTCCCTTCTCCAGCCGGCTGACCTGAGCCTGGGAAATCTTTATCATCTCCGCTACCTCCATCTGGGTTTTACCCTCGAAGAAACGAAGTTCAATAATGTAGCGCTCCCGCTCTCCCAAATGCTTCATAGCAGCCTCCAAGGACAAATCTTCCACCCATTTTTCTTCTTTATTTTTCTTGTCGCTGATTTGGTCCATAACATAGAGGGCGTCGCCGCCGTCGTTGTAGACCGGCTCCTGCAGACTCATGGGCGCCTGAATCGCATCCAAAGCGAAAATAATATCCTCGCCGGAAATTCCGATTTCCTCGGCAATTTCTTCAACTGTCGGCTCCTTCTGATGCTGTTTTACGAAATTTTCCTTGGCGTAAATTGCCTTATATGCCGTATCCCGAAGAGAACGGCTGACTCGTATACTGTTATTGTCCCTCATATAACGACGGATTTCTCCGATTATCATCGGCACCGCATAGGTAGAAAATTTTACGTCCAATTCTGTATTAAAATTATTGATTGCTTTAATCAGGCCGATACACCCGATTTGAAACAAATCATCCGGATTCTCGTTACTGTTTCCGAAACGTTTAATCACACTGAGCACTAATCTTAAGTTCCCTTTAATATATTCCTCTTTGGCTTCCTCATCCCCTGCTTTGATACGCGCAAACAAAGCCTCCTTCTCCTGCTCGCTCAGGATAGGAAGCTTTGCTGTATTTACTCCGCATATTTCAACTTTTCCCTGTGCCATAACAGACCTCCCGCCAGATGTATATTCATCACAGACTGTGATTCTATCTAGTAGAAATTCTGTCCATATGCACTCTTGTTATTCCCTCTGAGGGGAAAATAAAAAAACTTTTAGACCTTGACAACCAAGATTCCTGTCTGTACACAGGCAGAAATTTACCGATAAATTATCTGTCCCATTTATCCGCAAGATTCTGAATCTGTGTCTCAAATTTAGCAAGGTCCTTATTAGCGAGACCTTCGTTCTTAAGAACCACCTGCATAAGTCTCTTAGCGGCTGCAATAACACGCTCAAAGGCCGCGTTCGCGCGTGCTCTGGCAGGCTTCTCTGTCACCTTCTTCGGCACAGGCGTTCCTGCTGTGATAATCGTATTGGTTACTAAATCCACACAGCCTCCAGAATATGGCGCAAAGGCCGGACATCCAATCTGCTCGGAAACAAGCCCGGCGAATCTGTCAGTTACCGCATCCTCGCCATGTACTACCATAATCCGTTCTGGTTTTTTCTCAAAGCCCTTTAGCCAAGCCAGGAGCCCGTTCATATCCGCATGACCGCTGATGCCCTTCAGCGTTACGATATGAGCGTTTACTGTAATATTTTCTCCGAACAGCTTCACAAATTCCGCCCCTTCAATCAGCTTTCGGCCAAGCGTTCCCACTGCCTGATACCCTACAAAGCAAATTGTACACTCTTCTCTCCAGAGATTGTGCTTCAGATGATGACGGATACGTCCTGCATCACACATACCGGATGCAGAAATAATAACTTTCGGCTTCTCATCAAAGTTAATCAGCTTAGAATCATCACTGGTAACCGACGTTTTAAGCCCTGGAAACTGAAGCGGATTAATTCCTCTATTCACCAGTTCCATAGCCTTTTCATCAAAGCATGATTTTACATTTTTATTGAATACCTTCGTTGCTTCCACAGCCAGCGGACTATCCACATACACTTCAAAATCCGGATAATCTGAAACAAGATTCCTCTCTTTGATTTCCCGAATAAAATATAATATCTCCTGGGTACGTCCTACCGCAAAGGACGGAATTACCACATTGCCTCCTCTTGCAAAAGTCTCGGAAAGAATCTTGGTAAATTCTCCTACATAATCCGGAATCACATCCCCATGAGTCCTGTCCCCATAAGTAGATTCAACTACAATATAGTCGGCTTCTTTCACATACTGAGGACTTTTAATAATTGGCTGGTTCGGATTCCCCACGTCGCCGGAAAATACAATCTTCTTTGAAATCCCGTCTTCTGTAATCCATACCTCAACACTTGCAGAACCCAAAAGATGCCCCACATCCATAAACCGTACTTCTATACCCTCACAGAGCGTAATTCTCTGATCATAACCGCAAGGTGCAAGAAGCTTAATTGCCGCCTCTGCATCCTCCATGGTATAAAGCGGTTCAAACTCTGGCGCTCCGCTTCTTCTACCTTTGCGGTTTCTCCATTCCGCCTCAAATTCCTGAATGTGCGCACTATCGCGCAACATAATGTTGCACAAATCCGACGTGGCAAATGTAGTGACGATTTCCCCCTGAAAACCATGTTTACAAAGAAACGGTATCTTTCCCGAATGATCAATGTGCGCATGGGTCAGCAGTATATAGTCAATATCCGCCGCGTTAACCGGAATATCCTGGTTCTCGTACAGATCCGGTCCCTGCTCAAGTCCGCAATCCACCAGAATGTTCTTCCCGCATGCCTGAAGCAAATGACAACTTCCAGTAACTTCATGGGCTGCGCCAATAAATGTTAGCTTCATGAATTCATCCCCTTTTTCTTTTAGTGTATCACATTCACACATATTTTACCATTTCACGTTTTAATCTCTGCATAATTTTTTTCTCCAAACGGGAAATATAGGACTGGGATATTCCCAGCATATCTGCCACCTCTTTCTGTGTCTTTTCTTCTCCGTTTTGGGTGCCGATTCCAAACCGCATACGGACAATCATCTGTTCCCTGCCAGAAAGCCTTCCAAGGGCCTTTATCAGCACCTTCCTCTCTGCTTCGCTCTCTAAATCCCTGTATATAGTGTCCTCATCCGTTCCCAGTATATCGGATAGCAGAAGTTCATTGCCATCCCAATCCACATTCAACGGTTCATCAATGGATACTTCCAGTTTTGTTTTATTATTTCTCCGCAGATACATGAGAATTTCATTCTCAATACAGCGGGAGGCATAGGTGGCAAGTTTGATTTTTTTCTGTGGATTAAACGTGTTGATTGCCTTAATGAGTCCAATTGTTCCTATAGAAATCAAATCCTCCACTCCGATTCCTGTATTATCAAATTTTTTAGCTATGTATACCACCAATCTCAAATTATGTTCAATCAGTATTTTCTTTGCTCTCTGCTCTGTCTCCGTCCCAATCTCGGCAATCGTTTCCGCCTCCTCTTTTGCATCCAACGGAGCCGGCAGAACATCCGCCCCGCCAATGTAATATACCTCTCTGGCCTCTGGAAATAAAAATGTTTTAGCATTTGAAATAATCTTCCATTTCCATTTACCAGGTACTACTAAATTCATCATGCTTACCCTCCTCCTGCTCATATATCTGGGTTTAATATCACATCGCATTCACTTCCAAAAGAGGATTCTTCACTAATTGCAACCATAGGCTGTTCCACCCGCTGTTCCTCCTTTCCATCTATACAGATGAGGTCGATTGACAACACTGGAATAACTCCTGTTCCCTTCCCGATTGTCCGATAGGGAATGTAGCGCAGCCCTTCAGGCATTTTTTCGCCAAAGAGCTTCTCCGCCAGTCTGTTACTGATAATACTGACAGATTTTCCGCTAACCTCGTCTCTCAAATGATTCCCTGTATCCACAATTGCTTCTGCACGACAGCTTTTCCCGCCAAAAAACAGGATTACAGAGCAATGAGACTCCCCAAAATGGAATAACATGGCCAATATTTTCAATACTCCGGAAGCAAGATAATAGCTTGCCATGGCCAGCGCAAAAAACAAACTTCCAACCTCTATATACTGGTTTAAGTATTCAAAAATCCCCCCTACCAGAAAACCACTGATATATAATGTTACCAGAGCTCGGAAAAAGCTTTGGAGACTCCGAATGGGAAGTGCTGTAAGCAACATAGCCGACGGCACCAGAATGTAGAACAATACGACTTTCATAAACGTAAATGGAATCCCAACAGCCGTCACAATGCAAGTCAAGAAAGCTCCTAACAAGGCTCCGACACAGATTCTTCCATAAGAAGAAGTGAATCTTAACACTTTTTTTGCGACGAGGAGCAATATATAGTCCATCAGGAAATTCACAAGAAATAATACGTCTATGTACAGTTCATAATACACATTCCGTCCTCTTTTCAAATTTTCCTCTGGCAGCCTCTGATAAAGCTCAAGTCTTTCAAACATACCATGGCAGCCAGGCAAAATTTATTATATGGGATGGCCAATAAAGAATTTGTCAGTTGATGCTGAGAAAAATGAAGATTCTTTCGACAGGACTCGCAGGTGATTTCTCTTAGAATATTTTTAGGATTGTGAGGACCGGAAGCGTTCTCTGAGATACAGCAGACAGGGGCCGTATTTACGCAACGCTGAGCAACGCGGAAATGAACTAACTGCCAACTTAGTCTAAGAAACTCAGGAATGCCTTCGTTTCTAAGACTCATAAAAAACGGACACCGGGAAATCCTGGTGTCCTGAGTAAATATATTTATTTTTTAAAGAAGTCTGGTATCTTGATAGACTGTTCTTTCACCTTGGAGCTTGGTACTTTTGGCGCCTCTAAGGTTGGGGCTGTTCCACCTACGGTTCTTCTTGGCATAGGCGTTACTCCAGCTTTGGCTCCCGCCGCCCCGCCTAAGTCTACCCTTGGCGAATATACTTGTCTCTCATAAGAAGAAGCCGGAGGCACCATAGTCTGACGCTGTACTCCTTCTAATCTGGATTTTAATTTTGAAGAAGTGCCTCCAACATTATGTAATCCAGTTGCAATCACTGTAATCGTTGCTTCATCCGCTCTCGAATCATCGTACATAGCTCCAAAGATAATGTTAGCGTCTTCTCCGGCAAGTTCCTGCACGTATTCTGCCGCGTCAGATGCGTCCATCAGCGTAATATCGCCGGAAACATTGATAATTACATGAGAAGCTCCCGCAATGGTTGTCTCAAGCAGAGGACTGGCAACCGCCTGCTTAACTGCCTCAAGCGCCTTGTCGTCTCCACGTCCCTGGCCGATTCCAATATGGGCAATGCCTTTATCTGTCATAACTGTCTGCACGTCCGCAAAGTCAAGGTTAATCAAAGAAGGTACATTAATCAAATCAGTGATACCCTGAATACCCTGCTGTAATACCTCATCCGCTTTTTTCAAAGCTTCCGGCATAGTTGTTCTTCTGTCAACGACCTCTAACAACTTGTCGTTCGGAATAACAATCAGCGTATCCACACTCTCTTTTAACTTCTCGATTCCGCCAAGCGCATTGTTCATACGAGTTTTAGACTCAAAACGGAAAGGCTTTGTTACAACGCCTACGGTAAGAGCGCCTTGTTCCTTGGCAATACGCGCCACCACAGGAGTCGCTCCGGTTCCGGTTCCGCCTCCCATTCCGCATGTAACAAAAACCATGTCTGCGCCTTTTAAAGCAGCAGAAACCTCTTCCGCGCTTTCTTCAGCCGCCTTCTCTCCAATCTCAGGTCTTGCTCCCGCTCCAAGCCCCTTTGTAATCTTATCACCAATCTGCATCAGCGTAGGAGCCTTACATAACTGTAACGCCTGTTTATCTGTATTAATTGCTATAAATTCAACACCGGCAATTTGTTCATCAATCATTCGGTTAACAGCGTTGTTACCGCCTCCGCCGACACCTACAACAATTATTTTTGCCGCCGCTTCTGATTCGTTTGTCTTAATTTCCAGCAAGGGTTTCTCCTCCTTCGTCATCCTTATAATATAAATATACATCCCTTATCGTCCAAGTTTGATAGACGAATTATACACAGACTTTGCCATATATATACTATAATATAAGCTTTTGCGCAAAATATCAATAGCTATTTGCCGTTTTTAGTAACCTTTTTCCCCTTTTTTGTTACAGTTCGTGTAAAACATGCAAACAATAGCTTTTAATATTCATCATCATTATCATACTCTGAATCTTCATCATCACCGCTATCTTCTGGGTATTCATCATTGCCCTCATCGGAAGTATCCTCCCCATCCTGTTCGTTTGTTTCATCTTCCGGCAAATCTGCGGTGAAGGGAATAACATTCGATTCATCCATAAAATGCTGTAAGTCAAGCGTCCCGGCTCTTCCTTCCAGCTTAGCCAGAATCGGCGTTATCTGCGCCATCTTCTCAGTCGTAACATCCATTCCCAACACAACGCGAATACTTCCGAAATACAGTTCAATCCCATCGCTCACACAGACAATCTTATCTGGCTCAAGCTTATAGTTTTTAACCTCCTGCGCCACATTAAGAATCGCCTCAAGAAATTTCTCATCCTTCAAATTCAACGGTTTATACAGCTTCGACTCCCCCACGGCGACTCCTTCAATTCCAGGAACCCCTTCTACCATCTCTCGACCTTTTAATACGACGGTCCCTGTCTTATCAAAAAAGACATATTCCTCATCCTCCGTAATATAACCAACAATCGGTTTTTCCTTCACCATAACTTTAATCGTCCATGGATTTTTTAAGCCTACTTTAATTGACGTAAGGCTCCCCGGCACCTCATGCTCCATGAAACGATACTTGATAATCAAATATAACGAATTAACGGAGTATTTATCCTTTTGCACCGATTCCAAAATCACCTTATCTGCCGTATATTCATTTCCCTTAATCTCAATCCCCTGTACATAAAACAAAAGATACACAGATATAGCAATGATTGCCACTCCCAGCAAAATTATAATCAAAGCATACAATCTGTGACTCCTTCTCCTCTTTCTCCTTCGTCTTGCCATCTAAACTCCTCCCCGCAGATGTGCATGAATCCCCTGTAACTCTGTAGTATCATTTTACCAAAGAAGACACACTAAGCACAAGCCCCATTTCCAGAAGAAGGAAAACAACCGAGGTTCCCCCATAACTGATAAACGGCAATGTGATTCCTGTATTTGGAATCGTATTCGTAACAACTGCTATATTCAGTATCACCTGTATCATCATATGCGCCATAGCGCCCGATGCAATCAGCGCGCCGAATAAATCAGCGGCATGGGTTGCGATTACAAAGAAACGCCAGATTAAAATCAAAAATAATATCAGAATAAATCCGGCTCCAAACAACCCTAATTCCTCGCAGACAATTGAAAAAATCATGTCATTCTGAGCTTCCGGAACAAAGCCAAGCTTCTGTACACTCTCTCCTAACCCCCTGCCGAAAAGCCCGCCGGAACCTATCGCATACAACCCTTGCAGAGTCTGGTAACCCTTCTCAAACTTCTCCGGATTTCTCCAGATTGCAAGTCGCTCCAAACGATAGCTTTCCAAAGCAAGAAAGATTCCCATAAAGCCGCAGCCAAGCGCTCCCATCCAAATAAACTGTGCATATTTCGGACTTGCCACAAAAACCAGAATAACACCGATTCCCAGTATGATAATCGCCGTACTTAAGTTACTTGCACCTACCAGTCCTACAATCGGCAAAATGCTGACCATTATCAGAAACATTGTTCGCATATTGCCCATTTTTTTCACATTTTTCGTAACCAGATACGCCAGAAACAAGATTACCGCGACTTTGGCAAACTCTGAAGGCTGAAATGAAAAAGGCCCTAAAGACAGCCATCTTTTGGACCCATTATACTCACTTCCAAACAACATAACCGCAATAGATAAAAAAATTGCTATCATGTATCCTGGAATTGCAAAATGTCTCCAGATATGATAGTCCATACCTGCCATGACAAACATTGCAGCAATACCAAGAAGGGTTGCAAATACCTGCTTTTTCAGATAGTAAAAGGAATCATGAAATTTCACTTCCCCGTTATACGCACTGGTACTGTACAAAATCACAAGTCCCATTATCATTAGTAGAAATAACGCTGCAAGAAGCGTATAGTCATATTTTCGCTTTTTTAATCCCGGCACCTTGTCTGCTGCCTCCCTATAAGGAATTTACAATCTCTTTAAATTTATCTCCCCGTTCTTCATAATTCTTAAACATGCCCCAGCTCGCACACGCAGGTGAAAGCAGTACCGCATCGCCCGGCTCCGCCAGCCTGGCGGCCGTAAGAACAGCCTCATCAAAGGTCTCAAAGAGTATAATATCTCGAAAACCGCATTTCTCTGCCTCTTCTGCAATCTTCTCCTTTGTCTCTCCAATCAGAAGCAGCTTCTTAACTTTCCCCTCAAAGTTATCAATCCATTCTTTATAGGAAGACTGTTTATCGTAACCGCCCCCAATCAGATAGGTGGGGCGAATCATCGCCTGAATCCCTTTGATTGCCGCATCTGGATTCGTCCCCTTTGAATCATTATAATAGGCAACTCCATTCTTCTCAGCCACAAATTCAATTCTGTGCTCCACGCCGGCAAACGCCCGGATTGTACTGCGGATACTCTCCATCGGAATCCCATAAGACGCCGCCATAGCTACTGCCGCCATCACATTCTCGTAATTATGAGTTCCGAGAAGCTTCAGTTCCTTTACGCTGCATACCACACATTCCTCCGGATTCCGGTAAATAATATTGCCATCTTCAAGATAAATGCCTTTCTCTAGTTTACGCTGACTGCTGAAATATAGAACCTGAGGAACCAATGTTTCTCCAAATTCCCGCAGTATCTCATCCTCATAATTGAGTACGCAGATATCATCCGCTCCCTGATTCCTGGCCACATTCTTCTTAGCTTCTATATATGCCTCCATCGTATGATGACGGTTCAGATGGTCTGGCGTAATATTAAGAATCGCAGCCACTCGCGGCCTGAAATCCACAATTGTCTCCAATTGAAAGCTGCTCATCTCAGCTACAATAACGGAATCATCCTTTGTCTCTTCCACCACATTTGTATATGGAGTCCCAATATTTCCCACTACGTAGACGCTGCTTTTTACATTCTTCATTATCTCGCCCAAAAGAGCTGTCGTAGTAGTCTTCCCGTTGGTTCCCGTAATTGCAAAAACATCTCCCCTGCCAAGTTCATAAGCAAGCTCCACTTCCCCGACTACCGGAATCCCTCTCTCCTTCATCTGGTTCACAACTGGAATATCCGTCGGCACGCCTGGACTGATAACCACCAAATCCAGCTCCTCTAAAAGCTTCTCTGGAAATACTCCAAGAACAATCTTCATCCGGCTATCTTCCCGCATCTTCCCCTGAAGCGCTTCTTTATCCAGCTTGTCGTTGGCATCATAAAGCGTAACTTTCGCCCCGCGTCCTTCCAAAATCCCTGCCGCTCCAATTCCGCTAATCCCGGAACCGAAGACAAGAACTCTTTTTCCTGCTATTTCCATAGTTTCCTCCTAATATTATACGGCCATCAATGCAACCAGGCACAGAATCGTAGTCGCAATAGAAAATACCGCGACAATCCTGGTTTCTGACCATCCGCAAAGCTCAAAATGATGATGAATCGGCGCCATTTTAAAAATCCTTTTACCTCCCGTCTTTTTAAAATACGTCACCTGTATCATTACCGACAGTACTTCCACGAGATAGATTAGACCCACAATTAATATAAAAAGCGGCATCTGAAGCATATAGGCTGTGGAAGCCACAAAACCTCCCAGCGCCAGCGAACCCGTATCTCCCATAAACACACTTGCCGGATATACATTAAACAGAAGGAATCCCAGCAAAGCTCCCACTACCGCACAGGTCGCCGGTTCAATCCCGCTCTTTGTTCCAATCGCAACCACTGTAAAGAAGGTTGCTACCAACACGGTAACACTTGAAGCAAGACCGTCCAGTCCATCAGTAAAATTAACGCCGTTCACCGTACCGATTACCGCAATAAATAAGAGCGGAATAGCAAGCCAGCCTAAATCCAGATATTTGCCGCCGGTAAAGGGCACCAGCATAGTCAGCGAAATATTTGTCACCTTAACCAGATAAAACGCAAATACCGCCGTCACAAGAATCTGTAAGGCCATCTTCTGTTTCGGGAACAAACCGTCGGAACGCTTCATAACTACCTTCAGGTAATCATCCAGAAAACCAATCAGACCGAATCCCAGCGTCACAAAGAGAATCGGAATAATCTGGGGATTCGTCCTGATATAAAATACAGAAGTAATCACAATACTGAGCAGAATAATTACCCCTCCCATCGTAGGAGTCCCCGCTTTTTTTAAATGTTCTTTCACTCCTTCTTCCCGTTCGGTCTGTCCCATCTTAAGCTTGCGCAGAACAGGAATGACTACCGGTCCAATTACAGCGCTGAGCGCAAAGGAAATCAAAACCGGCATAAATATTCTATAGTCCATATTACACCTCGTTATTTCTTTTGTTATTTCGTCTTAACTACAATAGTATACTGCATTTGCTACTCTTTTTCAATGCCAAGATAAGGAAGTATATTCTCAAAAATCGTACCAATGACCGGCGCCGCGATTGTCCCGCCATAATATACCCCCTGAGGATTATAAATAATACACATTCCAATAATCTGCGGATTATCCGCCGGTGCAAATCCAATAAAGGAGGAAATGTATTTATTGGCGCTTCTGGGAAGCGTCTGAGACGTAGCAGTCTTGCCTCCAATTCGATACCCTTCAATCGCCGCTTTTTTTCCTCCTCCTTCCGACACTACGCTTTCCAGCAGCATCCGCATGGTCGCCGAGGTTTCTTCCGAAAGTATCCTCTCTCCTTTACCATAGTCAAAGGTTTTCACTACCTCGCCGTCTTTATCCAGCACCCTCACCCCAAAATGTGGAATTACCCTCCGTCCTCCGTTAATGATGGAACTTACCGTTGCCGCCATCTGTACCGGCGTAATCTGAAAGGACTGGCCAAAAGACATAGTCGCAAGCTCCACCTGCCCAATATTGGCTTTATTATGCATAATTGTAGACGCTTCACCGGGAAGGTCTACTCCAGTATTTCCAAGGAGCCCGAATTGTTCATAATAGTGATAGAAAGAATCTACTCCAAGACGGAGTCCGATATTGATAAATACGGGATTACAGGAATTTTGAATCCCCTGCACAAACGTCTCCCCACCATGACCTCCTACCTTATGGCAACGTATTTTCCGGTCCTCCACCACATAATACCCCGGACAGCTAAAGCTGTCTTCCAGCGACACTACTCCCTCTTCCAGACAGGCGGCGGCCGTTACTACTTTAAAAATAGACCCCGGTTCATAGGTGTCATTGATACTTCGGTTTCTCCACATTTTATTCAGAGCATTCTGCTTTTCTTCCTCGGACAACCCTTCCGCTCCTTCCGGCAGGGTAAAGGGATCGTTCAGGTTAAATTCTGGCACATTAACCATCGCAATCAACTCCCCATTCTGAGGATTCATAAGAATGATTGACACTCCGTCCGCCTGTTTCTCTTCCATCACTTTCTCTGCCATCTGTTGAGCATACATCTGAATGTTGTAATCCAGACTAAGCTGCAGCGTATTTCCCGCCACCGGCTCAATCCTATCCTCTGCTACTCCGTCAAGCTCCACGCCTCTGGCGTCTGTGGTTGTAAGAATTTTACCATTCTTTCCCTTTAAATATTCTTCATATTTTACTTCAAGCCCTATAATTCCCTGATTATCCCCTCCGGTAAATCCAAGTACTGTAGAGGCCAGTTCATTATAGGGATAATAGCGCTTGAAATCTTCATCCACCTTCACTCCGTCAAGTTCAAGATTCCGAATCCTATCTCCAATCTCTTTGTCTACATTGGTTTTAATTCTTTCAATCGAAGACACCTTTTCTACCCGCGCCCTCACTGTATCCTCGTCCATTTCCAGAATTTCAGTTAGAGCCTGAATCACTCCTTCCGAATCTGTAATCTGGCTGTGAATAACCGAAATCGTACAAACAGTCCTGTTTGTGGCAAGCACAGTTCCCTTGGAGTCCACAATCTCCCCCCTGGCCGCCTTGATATCCCTCTCTCTTTCATGCAGATCCTTTGCCTTCTCCTGGTAATATTCCGCATCAAATACCATGAGATATACCAGCCTGCCAATTAGGAAAAAAATAACCGCCAGAGCAAAGAAAAACACGATACAGATTTTTCTTTTATTATAAGTTTTATTTTTCAAGCAAAAAACCTCACATAACGATTCCCTATAGTTTACGGCACGCCATGCAAGGTTATTCCAGTTTCTTTTATTTTTTTGAGAAAGGACGCCGTCGTGACTAGTGTGTTGACCACATTATATCTGGCGAAACTCCGCAGGATATTCGCTCATCTGCAAGGCGGATTTTCGACGGCGTAGCGGTGGCTACGGATAGAAAATCCAACGCAGCAGATGGGCGGATAGACAAGGAGGTTTAGCTGAATATAATGCGGTCGGCACACTAGCAAGGTGTCACTGTTACTTGTTGAATACAAAAAACGCTTCCAGCTTTAGTCTTCATAATCGCTGTCCTCGTAATCGTCTTCATCGTAATCATCGTCATCTTCATAGTCGTCAGAATAACCAACTACATCATCGTCATCCTGCTGCACAGTTCCTATGGTCTGGGGATCATATCCTGGAACTGGCGTAATTCCTAAGTATGGAAATATCTCCTTCATAATGTCTGCGGCAAGTTGTACGGCAAGGGAGCTTTGTCCCTGGTCATAATCATTGACCTCATCGATAACTACATATACCACCACTTCCGGATTTTCCTGTGGAGCATAGCCGATAAAGGAAACCAAATATTTTCCATTATCGCGCGGCAGCTTCTCGGCTGTACCGGTCTTTCCTCCTACTTCATAGCCTTCTAAATTCGCTTTCGCGCCGCTTCCATTTAAAACAACCCCGCGCATATATTCCTTTACCATCGTGCTGGTTTCCTCAGAAATAGTCCGTTTTACAAGCACCGGATTCTTATTGTCAACTACGTTACCATTTTCATCCAGTATCTGTTTCACAATATGAGGCTCATAGTAATCTCCTCCGTTAATCAGCGAGCAGAAACCAGCCGCAAGCTGCGTCATAGTTACATTAAAATTCTGCCCAAATGCATTCGTAGCAAGACTGGCGTCGTCCATTGTTTCCGGTGTATAGAGAAGTCCCGCTGTAGATGCGTCTCCGGGCAAATCTATACCTGTCAGTTCTCCAAATCCAAAAACACGCTGGTATTTACAAAGTTCTTCCTTTCCAATCATGTTACCAATCTGCATCAGCGCCACATTACAAGAATTTTCTACGGATTCCTTCAGCGTCTGGGTTCCATGCCCATCTCGGTTAACGCAATGGATATCATGGTCCCCAATATGAAGCATGCCGCCGCACGTAAAGCTTTCATTACCATTCAAAGCGCCAATTTCCAATCCTGCAGCTACCGTAAAAGGCTTAATTGTAGACCCCGGCTCATAAGTATCGCTGATACAGAAATTCCTCCACAGCCCATTCAGTGTTTCTAACTTTTCCTTATCCGTCATGGCCTCAATTTCTTCATCCGTATAATACTTGGTCAAATCTCTTGGATTGTTCAAATCATAATTTGGATAAGACGCTTCTGCAATAATATGTCCATTCCGGGGATTCATTACAATCACACCTGTATTCACACTTCCCTCGCCCGGATAGGCATAATCCTTACGCGCATCGTTAAATGCCACTATATGTTTCTCTACGATACTCTGTACCTGCAAATCAAGAGTTGATACCACCGTATCTCCATTGGTTGGTTTTTTCACCGTATGCTCGACGGAAGAATCTGTATTCAGATACCCGTATTCCCGTCCGTTCGTTCCATTTAATACTGAATTATAATACCCTTCGATTCCATTATTTCCCACATTTCCATCGGAAGTAAATCCGATTACATCGCAGGCAAGTGCATTATAGGGATATTTCCTGACATAATCCTCTTCCAACCAGATACCATATACATCAGGATAATTCTCCTTATCGGCATCAATCTCTTTAAACTCCTTTGCTTTGGTATACTCTATGCCCTTTTTTAATATTAGATAACGGCTATCCGGATTCTCTTCTATTAATTCGCGCACTTCCGAGCCTTTAAGGTCAAAACAATCCTCCAGTACCCGGATGGTCGGCTCTATATACTTCTTATCGCTGGTCGTTGCCTTGACATCCAGAATTACATTGTATACACGTTCACTGGTCGCCAGCTTTGTTCCGTTACAGTCTAAAACATCCCCTCTTTTATAAGGAATAAGTCTGCTGTCATACTGCTGCTGCTCCAGCACAACTCTTGTATACTGGTCTCCCTTACTGGCATTGATATACGTAATTCTCCCCACAAGAATAACAAAAACCAGTATCACTCCTACATATAGCAATACCAGTTTTTTTTGCATAAATTTGGGAAATTTCTTTATTAAATAGTATTTCGCTTTTTTTGACATATTATCACCTTAGTGCGTCACTTTCTATTTTGACTCATATCTACCGAATTGGCCAGGACTCCCTCCTCTGGAATCTGGTCGTACTGCTTAATATAATCACCGGTAGGATTGTCATATTCAATCACCTGACTATCTGACGCATATACCATACCTAGTTCATTTAATGCCTTCTCTCTGACTTCTTCCAGATTAACAGCATCCAAAATCGAATTGTACTTTGTCGTATTTTCCTCATTTAAAGTTACAAGCTTTTCCTGAAGCGCCGTAATATTCTTGGAACGACTGGTAAGCTCTGACCGCAGCTCCACATAATTCACACATACAATCAGCATAAGTACCGCTGCAAATGAGAGAAATACTACATAAGCTTTATTGATACCCATTGCCTGACGGCGATTCTGTTTAACCTGACTGCTGACTTTTCTTCGTCTTACGGGTTTGGTCTCACGCCTATCCGGCTCATACGCCGGCTTCGGCACAGCATTTCCATAAACATACATCTGACGCGAATCCGGTATATTTCTTCTATATGACGACTGTCTTCTGACTGCTGACCCTCTTGCTGCCATAGCGTTTTCCCCTTTCTTACCTACTTATACCCAGCACCCGCCTGTTCCCGGCCAGCTCCCTCTATGACCGTTCAAATATCCGCAATTTAGCGCTTTTTGCTCTGCTATTCCCTGATATCTCTGCCTCCCCTGGCAACACAGGCTTTCTGGTAATCACTCTCCCCTTTGAGACCTTACCGCACACACACACCGGAAAATCACTTGGACATGTGCAGGGGTTCTCATTCTTCCTGAACGTGCTTTTTACAATTCTGTCTTCTAACGAATGGAAGGTTATGATACATAACCTTCCACCCGAATTTAGTATTTCAATCATATCGTCCAGCGAATTTTTCAAAACCTCTAATTCCCTATTCAGTTCAATACGAATTGCCTGAAAAGTCCTCTTCGCCGGATGTCCGCCCTTCTTCTGATATTTCATTGGAATGGCGCCTCTTATTATCTCTGTCAGTTCCCCAGTAGTCTCGATGGATCTTCTGCTGCGCTCTCTCACGATATGCTTGGCAATGTTCTTTGCAAACTTGTCCTCCCCATAATCGCGAATTACGCAGTAGAGAGCCATCTCACTGTAGTCATTGACAATGTCCCTCGCTGTCATCACCTGACGTCTATCCATCCGCATATCCAAGGGTGCATCCTCGCGATAGGAGAATCCTCGCTCTGCCGTATCCAACTGATAAGACGATACGCCCAGATCCAGCATGATCCCATCGACTCTGTCAATGCCTAATTCATGGAGCACAGACTTCACATTACAATAGTTGCTCCGGACTATTGTAACCTTCTCCCCGAAGTCCTTTAAGCGGACGCCTGCCGCAGCGATTGCAGCTTCGTCCTGGTCTATTCCTATAATACTCCCCTTCTCACCTAATCTGACGCACACTTCATAGCTGTGTCCTCCACCGCCCAGTGTGCCATCCACATAGATGCCGTCTGGCTTTACATTTAAGCCGTCAATTGTCTCCTTAAGCAATACTGATTTATGATTGAATTCCATATCCTGCTCCCCTAGATACTGAACCCACTGGCTTCCATCTCTGATGCAATATCTTCGATATCCGCCTCCACTTCAGCATTCTTCGCATCCCATCTGGCCTTGTCCCAAATCTCGGCACGCTTCCCCATGCCGATAAATACAACTTCCTTCTCAAGCTTTGCATAATCTCTTAAAACGGAAGGGACCAGCGTTCTTCCTTGCTTATCAAGATCACCGTCTGTTGCAGACCCCTGAAAAAAGTAGGCAAACTTTCTGGCGTTCTTGTCCGTGGTGGTTGGCAGGGCGTTAAGCTTCTCTTCGAATGCGTTCCATTCTGTCTCTGGGTATACGTACAGGCAGTTCTCCATTCCCTTCGTTATAACGAAATGCTCCCCTAAATCGTCACGAAACTTCGCAGGAATGATTAATCTCCCCTTGGGGTCGATATTATGGCTGTACTCTCCCTTCAACATAGAACTCACCCTCTTTCATTAAAAGCAGCTCCCCAGCAGCTTTCATGAAATGTACAAAGGGCTCTTCCACTTGTGAACCACTTTATACCACTTCCCTCCACTTTCTACCACTTGAGTCCATTGTAAACCATATTATGGGTGATTTCAACCCCCTTTTTGAGAAAAGTAGGAAACAGGCAGGCGATGTATAGACAGCAACTACATAAAAATACCTCCATTTTATAGACTTTAATTAATAATTATCTACGAAAATGGAGGCTTTATACTGTTTAAGTATGTTCTCACGCTTCCTTATATATTTGTTCTACAAGACCGATATTTTTTGCAAGATTCAACGGCTCAATCACATATTTTATTCCATTTGCAATACAGGCTGTTATCTTCTCTATTAAATAAAGTCAAATCTGTCCTGCACTCCATATAATTTAATCCTTCGTCTCCCCTTTTATTTCCACATCCAAAAAATAAGTTCTCCTCCCGGCCGACTGAGGCAGGACGGATTTTGCAGACATTCAAAATAAAAAAGAATGGGGAGGCGGCAGACAATGGCAAAATCATGATATCCTTGATAATTTCACTATTATTTAGTCAAAGTTATGTTAATAAATTTTAAGATATTGCTATTAATAGGTTGAATGTGATTATATAAAAAGCCAATCTCACGAGGGGGAATTGCTTTTGTAAGTTTTAATTCTATGAGAGAAGATGAATTTATTTCCTGTTCAACAAATTGTTTTACAACACATGATATGCCAATGCCCATTTTTGCAAATTCTATAAGCATATCCATATCATTGACCTCTAAAATGTGCGATGGAATTATATGATTCTTAGCACAGTAATTATTTATATGTGTACGGGAACCATTATCTTGATTAAGTAACATGATATTCCCATACTGAAAAATTTCAACATTTGAGCAATCGAATTTATTTCTATATGAAGGAGTACAAACGAATATATATTCAATTATCCCTAATGAATGATATTGAGATTTCCCTAAATTGTTTGGCTTTGCCACCAGAGCCAAATCTATATTACATTTTTCAATCATGGAGCAGGCGTTGGACGAAGAGGTACAGGTGATAGATACATCGGTATTAGGATATTGATGTGTAAACGCTTTAAGATAAAGCATAAGAAAATATTTACACAATACATTACTGGCTGCTATCCGTAAGTGTCCTGTACTTTTTGATGATTTAAGAATCTGTTCCGTATCAGAAAGCAAATTAAATGCTTGTTTTACGCTATCATATAGTGTTTTTCCGTTTTCTGTAAGGATAACACCTTTCGGTTTTCTTATAAAAAGTGTAGTGTTTAAACTTTCTTCGAGCTTTTTGATTGTAATGCTTACTGCAGGTTGAGAAATATATAATTGTGTTGCAGCTTTTGATATGCTTTTACATTCAGCTACCGAAAGAAATATTTTATATTTTGCAAGGTTATCCAGTATGTCCATATCGCACCATCTCCATAAATTTTATTTATGTGTTTTATAAAATCCATATATTTTCATTATAGTATTGCAGATGATATAATTCAATACAGAAAACAAAAAGGTGGTGCTATTGTATGAATACATTTGAATTTGATGGGAAAAAGTACAAAATGGCTTCCATACACCAAAAGGAATGGGGGAATACACTGATTTCAGAACTTAAACTCAAAGGGGATGAAAGGATATTGGATTGCACTGGATTAAAGACCATAAACGATTGTTGGAAAATGCGTATCAAGCGTTAAAATCGCAAGGTACAATATTATGGGATTTTGGCGGCGCTGGTAATTGTGCTAATTTTATTGAAGTCATCCAAGAAAAAATAACGGATAATAAATTTGCAGAATACTTTAAAACTTTTGAGTGGCCGTGGTTCATGCCATCAAAATCCCAATATGAAAAATTAATATCTTCGATTGGTTTTTCAAATTTCACAATTACGGAAGTGAACAGGGATAGACATTTTTCTAACGCAGAAGAAATGATAAGATGGATAGACCAACCCTGTATTGTTCCATTTCTTAAATGTATACCTGATAAGGCAAAAACAAGTTTTCGTGATGAAGTTATTTCAGAAATGATGAAAAAGACACGACAACCAAATAGAACCTATTTTGAAACTTTTCGCAGATTAAAAATATATGCAAAAAAATAAAATATTCAAAAGGAAGGGAAGTATCCCATCTTTCCTCAAAAAACAGGACGGATAAATAAATCTTTACGAGACCGTTTCAAGTTTTGTGTAAACTCAAAAAACTGATATAAGATTTATGAATAGTTGCAAGCGGGCAGAGCCGGTCTTCTGGTTCTGCCCTTGTCTGTATTA
>CAJSZQ010000003.1 GCA_910574185.1 Lachnospiraceae bacterium | reverse complement strand
CCATGATATTTTCAGTACAACTATATCTTGTATCTTATAGATGGCCCCCAAGCATTAAAATCAGGACGGATTTTGGGTGGCTCTCAAGCTTTAAATTGGTGGCTCCCAAGCATTAGAATAATCATGTACAAAGAACAGGAGTATTTGTTTTATTTCATGCTTACCTTAATCGGGTGCGACGTTTTGCTGCTGGAATGCCGGGAAGATATCGCGGCGCCGGAAGTTATCAAGTCTTTGTCCGGCGAGTTTCGGCTTGGCGAATTCCATATGCTTCCGATTCCGGAATACAGGCCCGTCAGGAAAGAGCTGCCCATGCCGGAAGCGAAAACCTCGCAGCCGGAGCCGGCGGCAGCAGGTTTATCGGCGCAAAGCCAGGGGCAGAAAGAGAGAAAGACTTCGCCGATTCGGAACGGAACGATGCCTCCGCGGCATTTACAGCCTCCTATATCCGGGAACGGAGAAAAGAGTTTTGAAGAACTTGCGCTTCTGGCTTCTTCGATTGTGATGATCGAGGTACATGACCGAACCGGACGGGCGGTGTCTACCGGGTCGGGGATTATGATCGGAAAAGACGGATATATTCTTACAAACCATCATGTGGCGGGAAAAGGCAGCTTCTTTGCGGTTCGGATAGAGGATGACGACGTCGTTTACCGTACGGACGAGATGATTAAATATAATTCGGTTCTGGACCTTGCCGTAATACGAATCGGCAGAACGCTGAAACCGCTGCCGGTATACCAGGGCGGCAAAAAGCTTGTACGGGGGCAGAAAGTGGTGGCCATCGGCAGTCCGTTAGGGTTGTTTAATTCTGTCTCGGACGGAATTATTTCCGGCTTCCGTAAAATTGATTCGGTGGATATGATTCAGTTTACGGCGCCGATTTCTCATGGAAGCTCCGGAGGGGCGGTGCTGAATATGCAGGGCGAAGTAATAGGCATCAGTACGGCGGGCATTGACCAGGGGCAGAATTTGAATTTGGCGGTAGACTATCAAAGTATCAATCTGTTTGTACGGGGGTTTGTATAGAACAGTAACACAGGCGTTACTGTTCACAGGGCATTTGGTAAACAGCGGGTTGAATCCATGTACACTCTCTAAGCAGACAATTCAGAAGCGCTTTTAATGAAGATGAAATAGCGACTTAACGAGACTTAGACACGAAGGCTCGCCTGAGTGGCTTAGTCTCGGTTGGCCGGTAGTTCATCGGAATGTTGCTTCGTCTGCTTAGAGAGTGTACATGGATTCAACCTGCGTCCCCCAATCGTCGTGTGAACTGTAACACACAGGCGGCATGGGATACCTTCACGCTATGAGTAAAACTTGTAATGTCCGGATTTCTGTGCTAGAATCATACTTAGTACAGCGTCCCCCGAAGGGATGATAAAGAAAGGTATTTTGATGCTTTTTGCTATAGCTGTCAGGAGATAGGATATGGACAGAAAGAGAGTTCAGAGCCTGGATGATTTTTTTGTGGAATTGAGCAGGCGCAGGGACAGAGGAGTATATTTTTACAGAATTAATCGCATTTCGGATGATATCCGAGGATTCATATATCGGTACTATGACGCCGCCCGCAGAACGGGCGTAATCATTGAAGGGAAGATTGCGAACCCTACCGAAGGGAATCTGTCTTATTACAGCGAAATGATGGGGCTGGAGTTTCAGTTAAATGAAGAGTTTATCTCATCATCCCTGAAAAAGTGGCTTCCAAGAATGAACGTAGAACAGCGGGGATTTGTGGCTCATGCGGTTTATGAGACTTTAAAGGAACTAAAAGATACCGGCAAGACAGATAATATGCTAAAGAATGCATATATTAAGTTTATGTGCTGGTTATACTATAAATTTGAACGGATTGTGAACCGTCTTGGACAGGACGAAGTTCCCAAGATACTGTATTGCGGGACGGTCAGCAGTTATGAATTTATGCTTATTACGATTCTGGCGGATGCGGGATGCGATGTAATCCTTCTACAGCCGCGCGGAGACGCGGACTATCGAAAACTGGATCCAAATTCAGAAAAATCCATCGAATATGACGCGCCGGAGGGCAGGGAATTTCCAAAAGATTTTTCGCTGAAGACGCTGCTTGGCGAAGCTGAGGAAGCGGAACGGAACCGGAAGATTTTCGGAACCGGGGCGGGCATTGCTAACTGCACAAACGCCTGGGCCGAAGGAAAAGGTCTTTCAGATATTCTGAAGCCGCCGGCGGCAAGAGGAGACCGGGAGGATATGTTTTATAACTGCTACTGCAGGATCAGCGGCGTCTGGGACAAACTCACCTATGTGAATGAGCTGTATCAGTTTTATCTGTCCATGGTAAATGAGAAGAGAAAGGTCGTTATCGTAAATGAGGAAGTGCCGAAGCCGACGCCGGATGAGATTGCGCGGATCCAAAGAGGGAATTACAGCAGTGTCAGCCAGATGCTTGCCGGTCTGCAGGGAAATATACAGCATCCTGCAAGCGGGCAGCTCAGAGGTCTGCTGGTACGGGCATTTGCGGAAGTTATGACGGAAGAGTCAGAAAAAGAAGGGATGAACAGAAACCGCCTGCTGAATAAAGCAGTGTATCTGCTCTGCTGGATAAACCGGTACAAGGACAGGCTGTTTGGGAATTGGAAGCTGCCGCAGACAGGGTGCTTTATCTATATGGGCGGCTGCAAAGACGCGAATGAAGCGCTGCTGATGAAGTGCTTTGCCAGGCTTCCCGCGGATGTGCTGATATTATGTCCTAATCTGAATACGCCGTGCTGTCTGGAGGATTCCCTGTTATATGAGATTCATCATCCGGTTTCGATGGCGGTGAATCAATTTCCCGAGCAGAACGCGCAGCTCCATATTGGAACGGCCGCCTATCATGCGGAGCGGGAACTGGATTCGCTGCTGTACAATGATTCGGGACTATTCCGGGACAAGCAGTTTGCTAAGGCGAATGCCGTCACATTGCGGACGATGGACAGGGAGATCGGGATTTTATGGAACAATGATTTGAAGTTTCGGCCTAATTTCAGTACGGTAGACGGAGTTGTGAACCTGCCGGTTATATTCGCCAAGATGTCCGGCGTGAAAGACCGGAATATTGAGAATTACTGGATTTCTATTAAACAGCTTATGACGCCGGATACGCTGGTGGTAAACCAAGCGCCTTTTATCTCCCCGGTAACGCCGAACCCTATGAAAATGTACGCGGCGGAATTTTTTAAAAACGGAAAGCTTATGCGGAATAGGATTAAGAACCATCCGGCTTATCAGTATGGTTTTTTAAGGGAAGAGATGCAGGAGCATATTCTGGATAAGATTGAAGCGCTGATTGAGCAGAGGCTCATTCGGGGAACATTTGAAAATGGGACGGAATATACCATCGTTTCCGTTGCGCTGAATCTGCCGAAAGAAGCTGCAAGATTGATTCAGAAGTTTGATTTTACAAAAAAGAACCCAAAACTGATTTATATAAATGTATCGGAGATTCTGGTTTCCCTGGAGGACTCGATTTACGCCGCTTTTTTAAATCTGCTTGGGTTTGATGTGCTTTTCTTTATTCCAACCGGATATAATATTGAGAAGTATTTCAATAAAAAGTTAATGGAAGAACATCAGGCCGGGGAGTATATGTATGATTTGCAGGTTCCGGACTGGGAGAGGGTTCCGTTAACGGTGCATACGTCATGGCGTGATAAACTATTTAAGAGAGGGTAGAAAGATGGGACTTGATTTTAGCAAAATGCCGGCGGCGGCGCCTTCGGCAGCGACAGTGGAACATGAAATAGAGACGGTACGGCCATTTGACATTGCCGCGGACAGAACGCAGATGAACGAGACATATGTGGGATCTCAGGAGGTGGATGCGCTGGTCAGTACAATTGAGGTGAATAATTTAGAGACGATCGTGTCTTTCGGGTCTGAAGCGGCGGAGGAGGTTTCTAAGGCGTCCGACATTGTGCTTAACAGCATGAATATGCGTCAGCTTGACGATTCCAGCGAGATGCTGACGGCATTATCCAAGATCATGTCAAAGTTTGACATTGACGAGATCCGGGAGGACAAAGGCGTCTTTGGAAAGCTGTTCAGTAATCTGCGCAAGCAGTTAGATAAGATTCTGGAGAAATATCATACCATGGGCGACGAGGTGGATAAGATCTATGTTCAGCTTAAGCAGTATGAAAGCGAGATTAAGCAGGCGAACAGAAGGCTGGATCAAATGTTTGACGCCAATGTAAATTATTATCACGAGCTTGTAAAGTATATTTTGGCGGGAGAACAGGGATGTAAGGAATTAGAGGCATATATTGCCCAAAGGCAGTCTGACTTTGAGGCGACCGGAGACAATTCCATTCAGCTTGAACTTGCAAGTTTAAACAATTCTCTGATGATGTTAGAGCAGCGCACGCAGGACTTGCGCACGGCGGAGAATATTGCCATACAGTCGATTCCAATGATTAAGACCATGGAGTTCAGCAACATGAACCTTGTGCGCAAGATTAATTCGGCTTTTATTGTTACCCTGCCGGTGTTTAAGCAGGCGCTTGCCCAGGCGATTATGCTCAAGAGACAGAAGATTCAGGCGGAATCGATGGCGGAACTGGATAAGAAGACGAACGAGATGCTGATTAAGAACGCAAGGAATACGGTGGAACAATCCAAGATGACCGCCAGATTGGCGTCTGGAAGTTCGGTTAAGATTGAGACGTTAGAGACAACCTGGAGAACCATTGTCAACGGTATCGACGAGACCAGGGCAATCCAGGAGAATGCGAGAAAGCAGCGCGTGGACGACGCCGCCAGATTAGAGACGATTAAGCAGGAATTTCTGAATACATACGGGGGAACCCGGAAGAATAACGGCTCCAATACAGCAGGAACAAGATTCTAATATATAAGGAGGACATGAGTTATGCCAATTAATTTATCGAAAGGGCAAAAGGTTGACCTGACAAAGAAAAATCCGGGGCTGAAAAGCATTATGGTGGGACTTGGATGGGATGTGAACGCATTTGATTCCGGCGCGGATTTTGATTTGGACGCCGCCGCGTTTATGCTGGGGGCGAACGGCAGGTGTCCAACCGAGAAAGAATTTATCTTTTACGGAAATCTTGAGCATACCTCCGGCGCGGTAAAGCATATGGGGGACAATTTGACCGGAGAAGGAGAGGGAGACGACGAGCAGATCGAGGTAGATCTTACCGCCATTCCTTCTAACGTTGAGCGGATTGCGTTTACGGTTACAATATACGACGCAGAGCCGAGAAGACAAAACTTCGGACAGGTTTCCAATTCTTTTATCAGGATTGTGGATACGTCGAATAACAGCGAATTGATCCGGTATGATTTGGGAGAAGATTTTTCCATTGAAACGGCAGTGGTGGTTGGAGAGATTTACAGGCATAACGGAGAATGGAAGTTTAACGCGATTGGAAGCGGATTTCAGGGCGGACTTGCGGCGTTGTGCGGCCATTACGGAATAGAAGTAGCATAAAGGAGGGAGATATCATGCCGATTAGTTTACAAAAAGGACAGAAGGTAAATCTGACGAAAGGAAATCCGGGATTGTCAAAGGTTGTGGTAGGATTAGGCTGGGATGTGAACCAGTTTGATACGGGAGGAGATTTTGATCTGGATGCCTCTGCGTTTCTGCTTACCGATTCCGGCAAGACTTCAAGGCAGGAAGATTTTGTGTTTTATGGGAATCTAGCGCATCCGTCGGGAAGCGTTCAGCATATGGGGGATAACCGGACCGGCGCGGGGGAAGGCGACGACGAGCAGATTAAAGTTGATTTGTCGAGTGTTCCGGAAAATCTTACCAGGATTGCATTTACAGCGACCATTTATGAACCGGAGCTAAGAAGACAGAATTTTGGCCAGGTGAATAATGCCTTTATCAGGATTTATAATGAAGCGACGGGGGAAGAATTGTTGAAATACGATTTGGGGGAAGACTTTTCGATTGAGACGGCGGTTGTATTTGGCGAATTATATAAGAATAACGGCGAATGGAAATTCAATGCGATAGGAAGCGGATACCAGGGGGGACTGGGAGCGCTGTGCGCCAACTATGGCATTGATGTAGAATAAAGGAGATGCGCTTATGGCTATCAGTTTGCAGAAGGGTCAGAAAGTAAGTTTAAAGAAAAAGGCGTCCGCGGGGCTGGGAGAGATTCTTGTGAACCTAAACTGGAATTCCAGACCGCAGAATCAGGGGCTGCTAAAGAGCTTGTTTGGGGGACAGCAGGGGATTGATTTGGATTTGGGTTGTCTGTTTGAGTTAAAGGACGGAAGAAAGGGAGCCGTACAGGCGCTTGGAAATTCGTTTGGTTCTTTGAATCAGCCGCCGTTTGTATCCCTGGACGGAGACGACAGAACCGGCGCGGCTGCTGCCGGGGAGAATCTCAGGATTAATGGAAATCAGATTTCTGACATCCGGAGAGTTTTGGTATACACGTTCATTTATGAAGGAGTTGCCAGTTGGCAGCAGGCGGACGCTACGGTTACAATCCGGTATCCCGGGGCGGAAGATCTGGTAGTGAAGATGGATGATTACAATTCCAGGGAGAAGATGTGCGCTCTTGCATTGTTTGAGAACATGAACGACGAGACGTTCAGTGTAGAGAAGATTGTTCAGTTTTATGACGGCCATGCCACGATGGACAGAGCTTTCCAGTGGGGACTTAACTGGAGGCCGGGACGCAAATAAATGAAGGAGGAACAGGTATGTCAGTTCGTTTACAAAAAGGCCAGAAAGTTAGCCTGACAAAGGAAAATGCGGGATTATCCCAGGTTCTGGTGGGACTAGGCTGGGATGAGGCGCCGCAGAAAAGAGGTTTTTTCAATTTAGGGAAGCAGGCGGATATCGATTGCGACGCGTCGGCGGTTATGCTGAAAAACGGAAAGCTAGGCGGAAACGGCGATTTAGTATATTTTGGAAATTTACAGCACAGATCCGGTACGGTACAGCATTTAGGGGATAACCTGACCGGCGCCGGGGACGGAGACGACGAACAGATCATCATTGACCTTGCCAATATGCCCCAGCAGTATGATAAAATTGTGATCGTGGTCAATATCTACGACGCAGTTCCAAGAAAGCAGCATTTCGGAATGATCCGGAACGCATTTATCAGGCTGGTAGACGGCAGAACCAATCAGGAGATGTGCAGGTATAATCTCACAGAGGACTATTCAGGCATGACAGCAATGATATTTGGAGAGATATACAGATATAATGGCGAGTGGAAATTCAGCGCGGTAGGACAGGGGACAAATGATCCGTCGCTGGGAGATCTTTGCAGGCGATATGTGTAATATATGATAGTTTTTAAAGAGAAACTGCATAAGTTTCTCTTTTTCTGCAAATACCCTCAGTGTAAGGCGCGCCGGGTGAAAGCAGTATATCAGGTTGAAAAACCATATGCGAGAAAGCCCCGCGGGGTTTTGTATGCAGACAGGAACAGAAGATGAAATATTTTAGAGAGGCAGTGGTGTATATGAGTGATTTGATGAATAAGGAAATTCTAAAGAAGGGATTATCCGAGGAACAGGTAATACAGAGCAAACAGAATTACGGAACAAACGAACTTGCTAAAAAAGAGCAGGAATCTTTGTGGTCTATGTTTATCGGAGCGTTTGACGATATTTGGATTAAGGTGTTATGCGGAGCTTTGGCATTGAAGATTGCGCTTGCGGCGCTTGGAATGATGATTCCTGCGCTTGCAGGCGAAAATGATGTTGTGGAGATTATCAGCATCGTTCTGGCGATTGGCCTTGCGACAGGTTTCAGCACGTTGTCCGAGTACCGGAATACGTCCCGGAGCGAAGCGCTCCAGGAAGAGTATAATAAAACGTATGCCAAGGTGATCCGGAGCAGGAAGCTGGTAAAGGTTCTGACCAGCGAAATTGTGAAGGGCGATACAGTCCTGATTCAGTCAGGCGATAAGGTTCCGGCAGACGGTTTGGTATTTGAGGGAAATGTCAAAGTATCCCAGGCGGCCTTAAACGGAGAATCCAGAGACGAAACGAAGACGGCGGCCGTAAATATGGAAGAAGCGGAGTCTTGCGATTATGCCTCTGCCAGCAAAGTGTTTATGGGCTCTGTGGTTACAAGCGGGGAGGCTTATATGGTGGCGACCGTTATTGGAGACGCCTCGGAGCTTGGCAAGATTAATAAGGCGCTGACAGATGATGAAGAGGAAGAGAGAAAGGATACCTCCAGCCTTAAGCTGGAAGTAGTAGCGGCGGGAATTGGAAAGCTGGGCGTATCTGCGGCGGCGATTGCCGGTATCCTCCAAGTGGTGCTTACGGTGATGAGAACCGACCAGGCAGTAACGCCGGTATTTGTTTTGCTACTGGCGGCCGAAGCCGTTATGCTGATGGCTTCCATCGTAATCATGGCGGTACCGGAAGGGCTTCCCATGATGAACAGCCTGGTTCAGTCCATGAATACGGAATCCATGTATAAGAAGAATATTCTGGTCAGCCATAAGGCGGCGTTTTCTGATTCCGCGTATATGAATCTACTCTTCAGCGATAAAACAGGAACAATCACAGAGGGAAATCTGTCTCTGGTAGAATTTATACTGGGAGACGGCAAAATTATTGACAAGTTCCTGAACGCAGAGTTTCTTGAAGCAATTACGCTGAATAATCTTGCGAAGATTTCAGAAGGCAAAGCAATCGGCAGCAATAATATGGACCGGGCGCTTTTGTCGTATTCCATAGCGAACGGCGGAACCGATGCGGCGGACAGTTCTAAGGTGAAAGAAATCAGCGGTTTTGATTCGGAGAAGAAGTGCGCGACAGTAGAGCTGAAGGACGGGACGGTTTACTGGAAGGGCGCGACGGAGAATGTGATTCACGAAGTTACCCACTACCTTACAAAAGAGGGGGAGGCAAAGGAATTTACGGCGGCTGAGAAAGCAGAAGTAGAAAAACAGATGCACGAGCAGGCAAAAAGGACGATGAAACTTCTGTCTGTCGCGAAGTTTGAGGGAGACCGGAAAATTCTGATGGCGGTACTCTGCCTGCGAGACAACGTGAGAACCGATGCGGTTGAGACTGTGGGCGTGTTGAACCGCGCGGGTATCCAGGTTGTAATGGTAACCGGAGACGCAGAGGAAACAGCGGTGGCAATTGCGAAAGAAGCCGGCATTCTGAAGGATGAGAAAACAGATGTAGTGCTTACCCATGAAGAACTCGAAGCAATGTCGGATGAAGAATTAAAGAAAAAACTTCCCGCTCTTCGTGTTGTCAGCAGGGCGAAACCGTTGGACAAGAAACGTTTGGTGTCTATCGCGCAGCAGCTTGATCATGTGTGCGGAATGACGGGAGACGGAGTGAACGACGCTCCGGCCTTGAAACAGTCCGATATCGGCTTTGCGATGGGGGACGGCACAGCGGTAGCCCAGGAAGCCGGAGATGTGGTAATTTTAAATAACAGCCTTACGTCCATTAAGGATTGTGTGCTTAACAGCCGTACAATGGCAAAGTCCGTGGGGAAATTCCTGATTTTCCAGTTGACGGTAAACATCAGTACGCTTTTGATGAACATCATCGCGCCGGTACTTGGATGGACGGAACCGTTTTCCATCGTACAGATTTTGTGGATTAACCTGATTATGGATACCCTTGCCGCCATGGCATTTGGCGGAGAGCCGATTCTGGCCAGATATATGGACGACCAGCCGGTAAAGAGAACCGATAACATTCTGACCGGGTTTATTAAATCAGCGATTGGGACAAGCTCTGTCTTTATCACACTGGGTTCTATCCTGATTCTTGAGAACATTGGGGGAATAACGGACTTTGTGACGCCGGCAGGCTGCAGCAATCCGGAGCTGTATGAGAAGACGTTTATGTTTGCGTTCTTTATTTATTCCATTATCTTTAACAGTTTAAATACCCGGTCCGACCGTTTTCATCTGTTTGAGCATATCGGAGAGAATAAGAACTTTATTCTGGTTATGGGCGGAATCTTTATCCTGCAGACGGTTATTATTGAAATCGGCGGCGCTGTATTTGGAACCACCATGTTAAGCGCGAAGGCGCTGCTGGTATCTATGGCGTTAGGAATCCTGATTATTCCGGTTGATTTGGTTCGGAAGGCGTTCGTGTCAAAGAAATGAGAGTAGTGAATCTGGATCTGGACAATACGCTGATTTATTCCTATAAACATGATATCGGCTCTGAGAAAATAGCCGTTGAACGCTATCAGGGAAGGGAAATTTCCTATATCACAGAGAAAACATACCGGCTGCTAAAGCAGATAAAAGAACAGTTTCTGGTGGTTCCCACAACCACCAGGACAAAAGAGCAGTACGACCGGATTGACTTAAAGGCAGGGGCGTTTCCATATGCCCTTGTCTGTAACGGCGGAGTCCTTCTTGTGAAAGGAGAACGAGACGAAGCATGGTATCGTGTGTCAAAAGAACTGGCGTCGGAGGGCATGAGGGAGCTTTATAAAGCGCGCGGGCTTTTGGAGAAAGAAGCGCTGCGTAAATTCGAGATACGCTTGATTGACGATTTATTTCTCTTTACGAAATGCAGCGATTCGCCGACTGCGGCGGTTAAGCTGCGCAGGGAATTGGATGGAAAGAGCGTGGATGTATTTTGTAACGGGGAAAAGCTCTATGTGATTCCAAAGCAGTTGAACAAAGGAACGGCGGTAAGAAGATTCCGCGAATACATCAAAGCGGCGGAGGTTATCGCGGCGGGAGACAGTGAATTTGACGCGCCGATGGCGGACGCGGCAGATATTGGAATTGTTCCGGCGGGGTTCTGTAAAAAGTATTCTCCGGCCGGTGAGCCGAGGGAGATGAAAGGAGAGGGGATTTTCTCAGACGAGATGCTCTCTTGGATTATGGAATACGGGTTAAGAACCAATAGATAAAGAAGTTTCAAAATTAAATAATTGCGATAAGCCAAACAGCGGTAAACCTATCATCATAGTGTTACCGCTGTTTTGGTTATGTTTAATCTATTGCGAGCTGAATTCCGCCTTTTCGTTCGGATGGCTGTATGACTACGGTTACCGGCATATTTCCGTTCCATTCAAACGAGTAAGATTCACCGGAGGCCTGCCCGATAAAGGTTTTCCAGTTCACGTCGGTGCGGATATGGGGGTCGCAGGGGCCGTTTCCCATCCAGCAGATAACGGCGTCAGGGTCAACGGCAATGGTATTGCGGGTCTGGACGTTGCTGAGCGCAATGGGGTTGCCGTCGGTAAGTATGGCGACATAGGCGCTGTTTCCTTCCCCGGTTAAGGTAGAAGTAGCCAAGCCCTTTTGGGACAGTACGCCGGAGCCAATAAAACGGACGCTGTACTTACAGTCTTGGGTGAATGCGAGGATATTTTCTGATTCAACTGAAATCATTTCCCCAGGCTCTAGTTTATAGACCAGGATATGCTGCGCGTTGCAGGCATAGTAGGTCTCCGAATTTCCATTCATGGTAACTTTCATAAGAGGAATATTTTCCCCGGTTACCCGGCGGGCAAGGGAGCCGAAAACGGCTTGGGCCAGATTGTTCTGAGGGCCGAACAGAACCTTTTCAAATCGGTAATTGGTATTTCCCGCGCAGTCTCCGGCAATGTAAGCGCCTGCCTTGGTAAATAGAATATCATTTCCGGTACAGGTGACTTTTAAAGTTAATTCGTTTACGGTTTCAAATGTAAGCATTGGTATGTACCTCCTAGTTATTTATCTCGACTCCATATAATCCGCATAGTCCGGCGAGGTCTTTCGCCACGCCGTTTCCTATTGCGTGGAACTTCCAGGTATGGTTGTACAGATAGAGTTCGCCCAACATCATAGAAATGACGTTGGCATAGTAGTCCGTTAACAGGAAGCTGCAAATTTCTCTGTTGGAAGCAGGCTCCATCAGCCTTATATAGGCGTCTTTTACCATGCTGAAATTCAGGTTATGGGTGAACGCTTCGTGAATGGTAAGTACAAATACAATTCTGCTGATAGAGGGGGAAAGCTTTGTAAAATCAATGTCGGCAGTTTCCCGATCCTCCCCGGAACCGTTTGTATTTAAATAAACGCTTGCGTCTGGACTGTGTGTCTGTCCGTAAAATACGAACCAGTCGTCGGCGGGAACCCTGCCGGACTGATCAAGGAGATATGCGGACAGGTCTATATCGCACCGGGGATCTGCGGTATTCCATCCCATGCCGACTCGCAGACGCTGCAGTTGTCCGGCTATGCCGATATTCATTTTCTGGCCTTTCTGAAGCAGATTGCAGAGTTTTGGCATGGGACGGCAGGAAGCAGCCTGCGGCCGGGATATAGCCGGCTGCGGGGGACGGGGGACTGACGCGGGATGATTGGCGGGGCGACTCGGCACATTTGGAAGCGCAGACAGATGGACGGAATCTAATTCCGCACGTCTCAAAGGGCCTTGAAGCTTCCTTTGGTTGAGGGATAAAATCGTAGTTCTGTCATAACTTCCGGATGATTTCATCGGAATACAAATCATAGTTCTACCTCCGGTTTGCCAGGATATCTTGCCTGGTTTCTTCTCTTATCATACTGCATCCTGCCGGCAGATTCAAGAATTTTGAAAGAGAGTGAATGCAATGGGCCGGAAAAATACAGCCATAACCATCTATTATTTTTGCATGATTTTTCAGTCCTTTTTAATGATAATATTTCAGAAAGAGACCTGCGAAAAGCTAAGAACAGGAAAAAATGGCAGGTGAATTTTGAAAAGAACGTGGTTATGAGGTGTATCGCACTATTATGACTATAATCGAAACCCTGAAAAAATAAGGAAATGATTGAGAATAATAAGAAAGTTATTTATGGGCACACCGGCTAAATTTTAGCCGGTGCAATGGTGGTTAGTCAGCCGGAAGGCTGAACTGTTACGTATTATTTGTCGTTTTAACTAGGATTCTATAATACCAACGACGGTGCAGAATATACCCGTCCGCCTAGTTCATTGTCCAGCATATACAAACTTTTGGGGTCGTCGCCGAATAGTTCGTATTTTTTAATCAGGTTGTCCGCATTAGTTTCTTCTTCACCTTGTTCTTTTACAAACCAGTCCAAAAACTGCATTGTACGAAAGTCTTTTACTGAGTACGCAGCATCATAGATGTTATGTATCAGACTTGTTACGTATTGCTCGTGTTTTAATCCTTCTGATAAAATAGATTTTGCATTCTCCAAGGCGACTGCTGGCTTTTCGATAGCGTCAAGAATCACTTTTTCACCGTTATTCTGTAAGTATTGAATGAACAGCATAGCATGATCACGCTCCTCTTGGGCTTGGACCCGATACCAATTTCCAAAACCCTCCAGACCGTTATCATAATAATAATTTGAAAAATCTAGATACAGGTATGCAGAATAGAATTCTTTATTTACCTGTTGATTTAGTAGCTCTACAACTTTTGTATTTAACATCATGAAACCTCCTCGTGTTATATCTTTTAGGTAGATAAATATTACTATAATATTTTAAAGCTATACATACTTGTCTTGCCTGGATTTAGTATCAATCCGATGGCTTATTATTTTGTTTCCACTTTATTATACTCCTAAATTTTTATGATTTCAACCGATTATATTTGGCGTCTATACAGCTCCAAATGAAATGAAATAATCCCGCGCCAATGATGGAAGCGATAATATAGAATCCAATGCCGAATCCATTGCCCAGTGTGTCCGCCACATGGGAAAACACTTTTTGATTCATGGAATAACGCGGACTGATATAAAACATATTTATGGTACCAAACCGGTAAAATGTAAGGTTAAAAATGGTTGCAATCCCGCAGCAAACAAGATATAGTGTTGTGCTGAAACGGTAACCTCTGAGGGAATGATTACTTTTTGGATTTAGGCCGCTGGAGCATCCAAGGAAAATCAACAGTATATGCCAGGCGAAAGAGTGGATAGTCAGCGGCAGATAATCATAATGCATGCCGCTGGTGTCAAAGAATGTGAAAAATCCGCCCAGCAGTCCATAATCCATTAGAAATGCCATGAGTAAGGAGCAGATATCATCACCATGAATACGTGCAAAAGGGATATGCTTTTGAATGCGCGGCGAGGAAAACAGGCCGATGACAAGGCATACGTACATGGGAATACTGCAAAGCTGAAAAGGAAAATACCACCAATTATAGACGCCGTTATTTATCATAAAGGAAAGGGTCCACTGCTTCCAGATTTCGCTTATCAGCATAAGAATACCACAGAGAGTGTATCCGTTTAGGCTTAACATGCGAATATCTCAATTATATTTCGGCAAATCTTCTGAGAATGCTGAAATTTGTGCATTCAGCTTATCTGCTGTAGATTTGGACAGAGATTCTAGAAGATGCTTCATATTCTGACGTATTCCTTCTGGATTATAAGGGATCTCCAAAGCCAGATCGCTGTAGGCCCGAAGCTTCTGGAAATAATAACCGGCTTCTTTCGCATCGTTTGTATTTCGGCACATATCATACATATAGACACAGTCTGTGGCATCAGGATTTGTACATTCTTTGCAGATCCATTTACCAAGAAAATAAAATTCATTGTCCAAATTATAGAGAAATCCTGGCAGTGAGAGCAGTTGTTCCAACATGGTAAAGACCTCCTTGTTTAACGGCTTTTCTTTATTATAACCGTTTCTATAATTACAATACCATATTTTGGGCGTTTGTGGGACATAATTTTTTGTCGAGATTTTTTTTTGGAAATAATAGAAGAAATGCTTTTCATTTTATATATTTTGTGGTATGATTTCTTTTGCACACAAAATATTGTGTTTGAGAGCATGGAGAAGTGAGATATGGCGGCGCAGGCGCCGCATTGCGATTCGAGAGGAGTGCAGGAATGGAGACATTAGTAAAGAATAAAGTTATTAAAAGAAATGGAGAAGAAGTAACCTTTGATTTGTCAAAGATTGTGAATGCGATTAATGCGGCGAATAAGGAAGTGGATAATATTTATAAGATGAACAAGTATCAGGTTCATGCTATTGCGGACGATATCGCCCAGCAGGTGCAGCGAATGTCTCATGCTGTTCATGTGGAGGATATCCAGGATATGGTAGAGACCAGTATTATGGGTATGCGCGGATATGAAGTTGCACAGAAGTATGTGCGTTACCGCTATAGGAGAGAGCTTGCCCGTAAGTCGAATACAACTGATAACGGGATTCTTGCATTGATTGAGCATTTGAATGAAGAAGTGAATCAGGAAAATTCCAACAAGAATCCGGTAATTAATTCCACTCAAAGGGATTATATGGCCGGCGAGGTGAGTAAGGATTTGACGAAACGTGTGCTGCTGCCAGAAGAGATTGTACAAGCTCATGAGGAAGGAATTATACATTTTCATGATTCGGACTATTTTGCACAGAAAGAGCATAATTGCGATTTGATTAATCTGGAGGATATGCTTCAGAATGGAACGGTTATCAGCGAGACATTGATTGAGAAACCACACAGCTTTTTTACGGCTTGTAATGTTACGACACAGATTGTAGCGCAGGTTGCAAGTAATCAATATGGCGGGCAGTCGTTTACACTGGCGCATCTTGCGCCATTTGTGGATATCAGCAGGCAGAAGCTTAAGAAAAGCGTGATTGATGAACGCAGAGAATGCGGGGAAAGCATGGATGAAGAGATTATTAAGAAGATTACAGAGAAGCGTCTGAGAGATGAAGTTAAGAGCGGCATTCAGACAATTCAGTATCAGTTGATTACACTGATGACTTGTAATGGACAGGCGCCTTTTGTGACAATGTTTATGTATTTGGACGAAGTAGCGGAAGGGCAGGAACGGGACGACCTTGCTATAATTATCGAAGAAGTGCTCAAACAGAGGATGCAGGGGGTAAAGAATGAGAAGGGGGTATGGATTACACCGGCATTTCCGAAACTAATCTATGTGTTGGACGAGGATAACATTACAGAGGATTCTAAATACTGGGAATTGACAAAGCTTGCGGCTAAGTGTACAGCAAAGCGTATGGTCCCGGATTATATTTCAGCAAAGAAAATGCGTGAATTAAAGCAGGGGAATGTGTATACCTGTATGGGATGTCGCTCGTTCCTGACTGTGGAGGATACTCAGCGGAACCCGGACGGAAGTTATAAGTTCTATGGAAGATTCAATCAGGGGGTTGTTACCATCAATCTGGTTGACGTGGCATGCTCCTCAAAAGGGGATATGGAGGAATTTTGGAAGATTCTGGATGAAAGATTAGAGTTATGTCACAGGGGGCTTAGATGCCGTCATGAGAGGCTTTTAGGGACGATTTCCGACGTGGCTCCGATTCTGTGGCAGTATGGGGCCCTTGCAAGGTTAAAAAAGGGCGAGAAGATTGATAAGCTGTTGTACAATGGATATTCAACGATTTCGCTTGGATACGCCGGAATCTATGAGATGTGTATGAGAATGGTAGGAAAATCCCATACGGACCCGGAAGGAAGAGAATTTGCTTTATCGGTTATGCAGCGGCTGAACGATAAGTGCAAAGAGTGGAGAGAGGCAGAGAACATAAGCTATTCGGTATATGGAACTCCGATGGAGTCTACTACGTATAAGTTTGCTAAGTGTCTTCAAAAGCGGTTTGGAATGATTCCGGGAGTTACGGATAAGAATTATATTACTAATAGTTATCATGTACATGTGACAGAGGAGATTAATGCGTTTGATAAGCTGAAATTCGAGGCTGATTTTCAGAAGTTGTCGCCAGGCGGAGCAATCAGCTATGTGGAGGTTCCGGATATGCAGCAGAATATTCCGGCAGTGCTGTCTGTTATGAAATTTATTTATGATAATATCATGTATGCAGAATTGAATACAAAGAGCGATTTCTGTGAGTGCTGCGGTTACGATGGTGAAATTACGATTCGAGAGGATGAGTCAGGAAAGCTTCTTTGGGAATGTCCAAATTGCGGAAATCAGGATCAGAATAAAATGGCTGTTGCAAGAAGAACCTGTGGGTATATAGGAACGCAGTTCTGGAATCAGGGAAGAACGCAGGAGATCAAAGACAGAGTTTTACATCTGTAGATAGAATAGACAAGAAGGTCTGACGGAATATGATGTAATCATAAGAGATATAATAGCCTGACGTGAAGTCAGGCTATTTGTATGAATGGCTGTTAGTTATAGGCAGCTTGTTGGCAGCAACAGATTAAGCGCAGAGTCTGCAAAGGCAAGTGTGAGCATTATAACCACATATATTTATGCAAGAAAGGAAGTTGATTTATAGAAAAATTCTATAAATTGTTATTATTATTTGTATAAACAATTAGACAGTTGGAAGATATAGGGAGATAATAGAAGTGGTTATAGAAGTCACAAATGGAAAGAGAGGGAAATGATATGACTTTGTATGATTCTAAGAAAAAACTTGCGTTAGCGGGTGCAGTATGCGGTATTGTGGCTGCAATCCTTGCATTTATGGGGAATCCGGCTAACATGGCGTTCTGTATTGCCTGCTTTGTGAGAGATATGGCGGGTTCCATGGGAATGCATCAGGCAGAGGTAGTTCAGTATGCAAGGCCGGAGATTGTAGGGCTTGTGCTGGGGGCCTTTATTATCTCTGTGGCAACAAAGGAGTACCGTTCTACGGCCGGTTCATCGCCTATGATTCGTTTCGTTCTGGGAATGATTATTATGATTGGTTCTCTGGTATTTTTAGGCTGTCCGCTGCGTATGATTATCCGTATGTCGGCAGGCGATTTGAATGCATGGGTGGCGTTAATAGGATTTATTCTGGGGGTAGGTACCGGTACACTTATGCTGAAGAACGGAACGAGCCTTGGACGTGCTCATGAAACAAACAAATCAAGCGGTTCAGTGCTTTCTGTTATAATGGCGGGTATTTTATTGCTTGCGGTATGTACAAGTCTTTTAAAGGCCAGTGAGGCGGGTCCTGGAAGCATGCATGCTCCAATTATTGCTTCTTTGCTCGGCGGTCTTGTATTCGGCGCGTTTGCACAGAAGTCAAGAATGTGTTTTGCAGGCGGAATCCGCGACGTAATTCTGATGAAGAACTTTGATCTACTGACGGTAATCGGAGCGTTGTTTGTTGTAATGCTTGTCTTTAACATAGCGACAAGCAGGTTTGTCCTGGGATTCAATACACCTGGAATTATTGCGCATTCTGAGCATTTATGGAATATTCTGGGAATGTACGCGGTTGGATTTGCAGCAGTGCTTGCGGGAGGCTGTCCGCTGCGTCAGCTGATTCTGGCGGGACAGGGTTCCTCTGATTCGGCGGTAACTGTTCTGGGTTTATTCTTTGGAGCAGCGCTTTGTCACAATTTGGGGCTTGCTTCCAGTGGAACGGCAATGAATGCCGAGACCAGTGAGATTGTAGCGGGAGCGGCAACGCCAAACGGTAAGATTGCAGTAATTATCTGCATCATCGTATGCTTTGTAATAGCCTTTACCAATAAACGTGAGGCGGTAAAGAAATAAATGGAAAAGTGAATGAAGAATGAAAGGAAGGAATTATTATGGTAGAAGTTGATGCAAGAGGACTTTCTTGTCCGGAACCGATTATGCTGACAGCAGACGCCCTGAAAAACGCAGACGGACCAGTTAAAGTGCTGGTAAGCGAACCGCATCAGAAGACGAACGTGGAGAAACTGGCAAAGGATCGCGGTAAGAAAACAACCGTCACACAAGACGGTTCAGGATTCGTAATTGTAATTGAATAGAGAAGAAAATTAAATCTGAACGTTAACAGGAAAAGCATAGGCTTGAAAAATGAAGGCCTATGCTCTTTCTTATTCCGGTTATTCGATTTCAGCAAATGCTATATAAGATGGATCGTTCTCTCTCGTTTTACCGCGGTCATTGTTATAGTCTTCCGTATAAGAAGGACTATTGAGTAAGAAGGTGTTATCGCCTGCTACGGTACGTTTTACGATAACCCATTTCCCATCGCGCTTTTCCCACTGATCGATGTCGCGGCAGCGGGCTTCGACAGTAAAAGTAGGCTTTTTCGCTTTGTTGCGGTATTTGCAGGCTGCATACATATAGGTTTCGCTGGCAGCCTTTGTGCCGTCCTCGTTCAGCTTGATTAAAATATTGGTCATCATATGATGAGTAGAAATCATCATGTTTGTATGCATTTTCAGCATCATATCAATAAAGCCTCTGCCAGTACCTTTGTAGGTAGGACCATAGTCCACTTCGGCGTCTTCCGCGAAAATCGTATAACCTAATTCAAAATCTATTCTGTCTAACGCGCGGCAGTAGGTATAAATCTGGTCTCTAATTTTGTCTTTCTCAATAAAGATTTCAAGCTCGGTCATCTGTCTCACCTTTCCTATTCTGTTTAGATATGTACCGGCATCGCCTATAAGAAGGCGATGCCGGTACATACTTTGTTAAATCTAGGGGCAATATAATTATTTCTTTGGCGTATAATCAAGACCGATGCGTTTGCACTGTCTCTCAGGATCCCAGAAGAATCCCCATTCAACGTAGAGTTTCTTTTTTGCTGTATCAGCAGGAGTCCATGTAACAAGATCTTTGCTCTTGTATAACTTATCAATCTCTTCTTCTGTGTAGCCGAAGCTCTGCAGTACTTCGCGGTTATGCTCGCCAAAGCAAGGAGCGGCAGCAACAATCTGAGAAGGATTTTTCTTAAAGATATTGGTTACACCGATACCTTTCATCTTACCGAAGCACTGGTCTTCCCACTCAACCAGATTCTCGCGGGCCTCGAACTGTGGATCTTTCTCAATGTCAGCAGGACCATAAGCTCTCTGGCAAGGAACGCCGGCTTTGCCGAAGATTTCCTCCAGCTCGTCACAGGTATGAGAAGCACAGAATTCTTCACACAGCTTTTCAGCTTTCTGTCCGCGTGGATCGTAGAGCGGTAATCCGGTGCAGTCCTTCGGAATGTCAGAATCCGGAGCGCCCGGCTTGCCCATACCGATAATCGGATATCCGCGGGTAACAGGTCCCTGGCCGGTGATAGCAACAAACATAGAGCCGCCGTCTTTTGTGTCATAGAATGAGAAACAAGCTGCCATATCGCTCTTGTTACCGGTACGGTATGGAACCGGCTCGCCCTGTTTTGGATAACCGTTGTTGTACCATCTTGCCGGATAGTTGTCAAGCAGACGGAACATGGTATCATACTGTGCAACGTCGCAGGAATCGCCTTCGCCGGTACGCAGAGCGTGGATATAACCGGAAAGGGCAACCATGCAGGCATTATATGCAGTAACATAGTCTGACAGGTATGGATTAACCTTCAGAGGACTGGATTTTGGTGATTCGCCGTTCAAGTACATATAGCCGCCCATTGCCTGACCGGATACGTCGTAGGATGGCTTATCCTTGGAAGGACCGAACTGACCGTAACCAGATACATGTACGATAGAAAGAGCCTTGTTGTGCTCCCAGCATGACTCGTCCGTAATGCCGCGTTTTTTATATGAGCCAGGTCTTCCTGCTTCAATCCAGATATCTGCCCATTCAATACACTTGTAGAAAATCTTCCTTCCGGAAGGTTTTGCAGTATTAATCGTAATGGAGAATTCATTACGGTGATTCTGAGACCATGAGAGAGTACCGCGGGTCTGACATGCGATGGTAGGAGCCTCAGCCTGAAGAACCTTAGCGCCCATCTCAGCCATAAGAGAACCTGCGAACGGTCCGGCAATGTTAGTGCCTGAAATAAATACTTTTACGCCCTGAAGAACGCCAAAATCAGGATATTCATTGAATTTCTGAGTTAATTTGTTGTTAATTTCTTTCATAATAGAATTCCTTTCTTATATATTAGTCGATTAATATATACATGTGTTATGTGTCGGATGATACCGTTTTTAGTCGCCCTGTGGATACTTATCCTGCAATTTTGCTCCTCCGCTGATTGCACCGGAAACGGACAGGAACAGGAGGATTGCTACAACCATGTAGAAAATCCAGGTAATACCGTAACCTGCGATACCCTGAATGATAGAGGTCAGTACGGAACCGAATGCCGCGCCAATCAGGAAGAACAGGTTAGCAAATGCGTAAATGCCCGCATAATCTTTGGTACCGAATACCGTAGACATCAATACGGCGGGAAGTACCTTTGGAAGGAACATCGCAATAGCAAAGAATACAGAATATCCAAAAACAAGCGTCGTATTACCGGTTATAGAATAAGCGTAAAGGCTTGCCAGTCCGATAATTACCAGTACGGCCGCAACAAGAACGGTCTTGCGGATTCCCATTTTATCCATCAGAGCGCCGCCGCCTACCATACCGAAGATGGAAACGATGGAGTAAACAGAAAGTACAGTACCCTGAAGCTTTCCGCCGTCCTGTGCGATGGATGTAACGAAGTTAGGAACATGTGTGGTAACGCCTGCAGACAGGATACCAACGCAGAGAACAACGCCAAGTACGCAGAACCATGCGCTGGACTTGGTAGCAACCTTCTTGGATACGCCGATCCATGCATTGGACTGTGCCTGTGCTTTGGCTGCTGCGGAATCATCCTTGCTGCCGGTACGATATGGCTCTGTACCATATTCTGCCGGAGAACGTTTAACCAGAACAAGTGCGGTAACGACCGTTACTACGCCTACAACTGCTGCGGAGAACAGCATAGCTGTTTTCCAGCCAGTACCGCTGGAAGCGATGAATTTGGAAATAACCGGCGACCATACGGCGCCGCCAAGTCCGCCGCTGGCATAAGCAATGGACATCATCGTTGCACGCTTATCTTCAAACCATGCGGTAACAAGCATAGAAATCGGAAGCTGCGTAAGACCTGCCTGGAAGATATTTGACAGAGCAAATATCAGGTAAAACTGCCAAATCGCGGTACAGAATGTAGCGACTGCCCAGCATGCGCATGAGCCGACGGTAACGATTACCATCATAATCTTCATATTCTTCTTCTGATATAATCCGGCGATTACCATAGCGCCGATTGCGCTGGCAAAGGATGCAATCAGATTAACCAGTGACCAGCTTGTAACGCTGAATCCTAAGTCTTCACAAACGGGAGCCATGTACAGTGAAAAACAATTGCCCATAATTCCGGTCGGTATAAATGACAGGATGCAGGCTGCAACAAGGACGCCCCAGCCTTTAAATTTTTTACTCTCCATTTTTTTCTCCTTTCAGATAAGAACTGTTAGTTAAGTATTGCTCTACGAGTTTACTGCGGACTATCTTACCATTATTACTCTGAGGAATCCGGTCCACAAATTCGAAGGATTTAGGTATTTTATAAGGCGGCAGGTAATTGAGAGCCAGTTTGATAAGGCTTTTTTCACTGATGGGTTCGTTTGCTTCGATAAAAGCGTGGATACGATGTCCCCATTCTTTGTCGGGCAGTCCGACAACAACTGCATCTACTACCTTTTTAGACTTTTTCAGCACAGTTTCGATTTCTGCGGCAAATACGTTCTCGCCGCCGGTAACAATCATATCGCTGCGTCTGTCTATAAAATACAGATAGTCTTCCTCGTCTATGTATCCAATATCACCTACGCTCTTAAAACCATTTTCATCGCTTTCAAGCGGGGTGAAATTGATGTATTCAATCCTGGGCGCATTGCCGTGCCAGGACATATAAATGTTGCCGATTTCTCCGGGAGGAAGCTCTCGGCCGTCTTCGTCGCGAATCGAAATACTGCCGCAGGGCATTCTGCCGATGCTGCCTTCGTGAGTAAGCCATTCATCGCCGCGTATATAAGTGATTCCCACACATTCAGTCATGGAATAGATTTCATATATCTTTTCCGGTGAAAGGATTCGGAACCATTCTCTCTTAAGGTCTGCGGAGCAGACGCCTCCCGTATGGCAAAGAACTTCTAAGCTGGCCAAATCCTCCGGGTGGAAGTCTGGCAACTTCATAATGCGCTGCATTAGCGTCGGCACCAATTGAACATATTCAATCTGATATTGTTTAATCAATGCCACAATAGTCCTTGCGTCGAGACACGAGGGCATATAAAGAGTATTACCGCAGTAAAGCCCGTTAAAAGTTACCGAATGCGGCGCACCGTGAAAAAGCGGGCCGGCAAGTAGCTGCCGCATCTCAAATCGCATACCGGAGAGAGTGAACCATGTCTGAAGTCCTTCGTCGCTTTCCCCGGCAGGCATATTCTGCTGGACAACTTTGGTTTTTCCCGTTGTACCTCCGGTGCAGTTCGCAAGATTGGGAACTGCAAGGACATCAGGGGGCATCTCCTCAGGATAATCCTCACATAGTTCTTTCAGCTCAGAGGAGCTTAAAGAATTATAATTCTGAGGCTTCCAGCGGTTGGTGACCACAAGGGAAGGGGAGACACATTCGCATATCTCCAATAGATTCTGTCTGGGAACCCTGTCGGATATGGGAACATAACAGCCGCCCGCTTTCCAGATGCCAAATGCAAGAGCGATATGGGTAGGAATATTGGGAAGGGCGACAATGACACTCTTTCCAGATTTGATTCCCTGCTCCAGAAGATACCATGCAATGCGATTGGAGAGCGCCTCGAGGGCTCGCCAGGTCATGATGGTTTCTTTATCTTTTGATGGAATATATACAATCGCGGGAGCATCGGGCTTGATTTTTGCGATATTAGCAAGCTGAGTCCCAGGGGTAAAAAAACTGTTCTCACCATGATTGAAAATATTAAAGTGCGACGTACACACGGCTTCTAGCCCTCTCATTTCTCTCCCAGATTCGGAGCATTTTTCTAAAATGTACACTTATTGAACTGCTGATAATGTTCAAAATATACTTAACGGACTAAGTCCGTTAAGATACTATAATGGATTAGCCTGCTACGTTAGCCGGTCTGTATCCGCCGTCTACCGGCAGGGTAACGCCTGTGATGTAAGAAGCAGCGCTAGAGCACAGGAAAAGGATGGCGCTGGCAATCTCCTCAGGAGCGCCGATTTTGCGAAGCGGAATACCTGCAGCAAGATTCTTCTTAGCAAACGGAGGAACGGTCTCAAGAAGCTTAGTATCAACTACGCCAGGAGCAACTGCGTTGCAACGGATTCCCGCATATGCCTGCTCCCATGCCATAGACTGTGTAAATGCGATAACGCCGCCCTTGGATACCGGATATGGGCAGCCGCAGCCTGCCCCGTAAATACCTGCTACAGAAGCGGTGTTTACGATACAGCCTTTGGTCTTCTTAAGCATCTTAATTGCATATTTGGTCATGTTGAAAGTCCCCTTAATGTTGGTGTCCATAACATAATCCCACTGAGACTGTTTCATCTTGTGAATCGGAACGCTGCTGTCAACGCCGGCATTGTTAACGAGAAAATCAAGTCTTCCCCATGCTTCTTCAATCTCGGCATAAAGCTCTTGCGCAGCCTTGTAATCGGTAAGCGTAATTGCTTTGTGCTTAAACTCATAATCTGGGTTAATAGACTTTAATTCTTCAAGCTGCGCGGAAACATCCTCGCCCTCTTTGCCTAAGAAATAAACCTTTGCGCCTGCTGCGAGGAACATTTTTACTGTAGCATATCCAATTCCAGAAGTGCCTCCTGTAACTAATGCAACTTTTCCGTTAAATTCGTTTTCAAACATCGTTGAATCTCCTTTCATGTAAATAGTTTTAAAGAGTCTTTTTTGTTTTCGACGCATTCCCGTTGCGACGAAAGTTCATCACCGATACGTTACTCAATGAATGGTAATATTTTAACATTTTTCTTTGAGGTATGGTAAATGGATAACTGATTTTTTATACAAAATATATGGACAAAAAGTAAGAATCTATAGTCGAAATGACGGACAAATAAAAAATATGGAAAAAACAAGATTAAAATATAGGTAAAATTGCAAAAAAGAGAACTTCTGTTAAAAATAAATCTTTAACAGAAGCTCTCCAAGAATAATGAGTAGAACAAACTATCATTTTAATACTTTTTCATTAGGAGTAAAATATTCTTTTGTCATTTGGTCGGTAATAATACCTACAAAATTCATCATATAGCAAAAACATAGCTGAATGCTTTCGTCGGTTTTGTTCTTAGCTTCATATAAGAGGCCGTTCATAGAATCGTTAGCAATCTGAGCTGACAGACCCTTAAGATGAACGACGGGAGGTTGAGATGGAACAGCAAAACTTTCATACTTTAAATATGGATTTGCAATTAAATACATATAGGTACCGCTGTTCATCCTGGCTTCCGCAACTTCCAATTCTCCGCGTTTGGAAGGAAGCAGACGGTAGCGGTGAAAAGGTCCTAAATTAACCAGCGTATTCTGCCGGAGTTTATAATCGAGACCATTGACGCTGAGCGAGCCTGTGCCGGACCGAACCAGGAAAAAAGTCTGGTCTCGGTTGTTGGTATAAGACATGGGAGTCTTAATATGCCTAAGGTGCGCATGGACGCTTTCAGGCAGGACATTATTGGCAAAATAGTCATGAGCGCCGGAAAATACGGTACGATTTTGATTTCTGGTTTCTGTGATATCTGCTTTAACTAAGGTCTCTTTTTGCATGGTTATCATCTGCTTTCTTCAGGTAATATTAAAATTATGCATCTTTTGTCTGCTGTTCGGCCAGACGGCGCTGTTTTCGGAATTCACCTGGTGAAACGCCGTTAATGCCGAAAAATACCCGCGCCATAGTGCGGTCCGAGCCAAAGCCGGATTCGATGGCAATATCCATAATTGGAAGATTCGTTGTAGTGAGCAGAGACTCTGCATAACGGACCCGGAATAGTGACAAAATCTCCTTATAACTCGAATTCAGTCTGGTTTTAAACTGAATACGCAGAATATTCTTTGAAGTATAGAGATCCCGCGTAATTATCTTGGAGTCAATAGGTTCCGACATATTCTCATACAGGTAGCTGACAGCGGAAATCAGGGTTTCACTCATAATGGTTCCCCGGTATATCCGCCCGTCTTTTCCATTGCTGAGCGACTGGTTCAAATAGGTCTGAGGCGTCATGCCCGTCATGGTTTTAAAACGGCGGAAGAATGTAATTTCCTCATTAAAACCAGAAATAGACGATATATAGTCAAATGAAAGACTGTCGTATAAAAAGTATGCCATAGCATGCGCTAAACGCATCCGGTTTAAGTACTGGCTGAAATTAAGACCGGTAGCTATAAGTATAGCATGATTCAGCGAAGATTCGCTTGTACCTGGGCATACGGCCTCCGCAACATCTGAAATCGTCAAAGGCGCTGTGCTGTGCGTGGCAATATAAAGGCTTGCTTTCCGGCTTAATGGGAATGAATCAAACTGATAGGTGTCCTTCATTCTTTTGGCAAACCTGTTATAAAGTAATTCAATCTGCCGCAGAAACGAGCTGCGGATTACTGTTGAACCGTAAGAGTTTATTTTGTTTAGTTTGTAGTATTGCTCGAACAGATGAAGGATCTGTTCTACTTCCGCACCTTCAGGACCAATGACGGGAAGGCTGTTAACAATCTCCGTTTCCGCTGAAGGAGAAATCCTGTTGAATGTATAGTAGTTCAGGAGTTGGTAATCATAAGCGCAGACCCACAGGTGAAGCTGACTGCCGAAATCCGGACAAATCGTAAGTACCTGTGAGCACTGAATCCATGATACACAACCGGGCTGAACTGAAAATTCTTCTCCATTAATAATAAAATTGCCTTGTCCTTTTTTGACGAGAATGAAATAACTGTCAAATTCCATGACAGGAAACATCTCGCTGCTGACAGTATGTTTCTGAAGCTTAAGATATTTGTCAGGTCCACAGAAAACGCCGTTTCTGGGTAGCTCGCACAAAGGACGGATTTTTCTTTTCAAATCGATGATACTCCTTTAATTTCAGTGTTTAATGTCGAAATCCGGCACTTCGGCATATTGTAAAGTTATAGTTAAAGAGTACCATATTATAAGCGTGAAATCAATGAATTGTAAGTTTTTAATTAAAAAAGACCGCAGATATCCTGCGAGATATCTGCGGTGTAAAATTATGGTAACGGTTCCCATTCGTCGGGCTCCCATCCTTTTGGCGGAAGAGGAGCGCGGTATTGACCGTTTGACTGATATTGATACATGCGCATCGTTTTGATGTGCCATACGTTCTCTGTATCTTTTACAAAATCGTCACAGTAGATTACGCGTGTCTCGACATTATAGCCGTCCTCTGTATATACATGATGGTCTTCGTACTGGAACACACCGCGTGCATGGTGACTATCGATAAGCCATACAAGTGGTTGATGACCCATATGGGACGTAACCATGGGAAGATTGCTCCATTTAGCGTGCTTTGCCTGAGTCAGAGGATCTTTTGCTGCTAACTGTCCATTGTGATAACAGCGGAAATCTTCTGTAAAAAGTTCTAAGGCGTATTCTTCCTTTTTCATATCCATCAGCCACCAATAATAATATTTGGTTTCAATAATTTTCTGAAATTCACAGAGAAGCTCTGGCGTGTACTGCTGTTTGTGGGCATGTAAAACTACCTCCAGGATGCGTTCCCGTTCCTTTTTCTTCAGAGGTCTTGCTGTGGCTGCCATGTGCAGCACCTCCAATCTTTAATTTATAATTTGTATGCAGCTTCAAAAGCTTCCCACATAGCAAAGCTAGCCTGGCGCGCTCTTACAGAGTCGCCTACTGCATATACCTCGGGAATAAAGTTCTTAAGTTCTTCTGAAAGTGGGTCATAGTTTCTGGAACCAAGACCGAAGAGTACATAATCAAAACCACGGAGCCATTCTTCTGTGCCGTCCCCCCGCTGTACCTTTACATCGTGATCCGTTACTTCTAGAATCTTTGTATTTACGTTAATGTTAACGCCTTTGGCCTTAAGTTTGCGAATCAAAGGCGTGCGGTTCGGGGCGCAAACATTGGTAAGGAGCTGCGGCAGCATCTCAATCAGAGTGACTTCCACATCGCCGATACTTGCTTCAAATCCCTTGGTGTAGGAATTTGGACGTGCATTTTCAAGAACTACCTCGGCGGTTTCGCATGCAACGGCTCCTCCGCCCAGCACGCAAACGCGTCCCCTTGGAATAACAAACTTACCTCTCAGGAAATCATGAGCGGTACGAACCGGATAATCTTTGGTTCCCTTAATCGGCGGAACTAATGGTTTGGCTCCGGTAGCAACGATAACTGCTTCGGGAGCGAACTCCTTAACGGCTTCTACGGTTCCTTCTTTGCCAAACTCGAAGGTTACGCCGGCTTTCTTTGCCCGGTAATTTAAATGTACCATCCATTTGGTCATTTCCTGCTTGCCGGGTGCAACTACAGCAAGGTTTAACTGTCCGCCGATTTTCTTGTCTGCTTCCCATACGGTAACCTGATGACCTCTTTCGGCCGCGGTAACAGCCGCCATCATTCCGGCAGGACCCGCGCCTACTACGAGCACTTTCTTAGATTTCTCAGCCGGAACTTCTGGGAAATCATATTCTCTTCCGACTCTCGGATTGATATGACATCTGCACTGTGGAAACGCCTCGCTTCGGCTGATACAGCTTCCTCCGCAGCTTGCGCAGGGAGTAATGTCGTCAAATTTGTTTTCGTAAGCTTTTTTACAAAGATCCGGATCAGAAAGAAGCGGACGTCCGATGGAAACGCCGTCTACGAGGCCGCGTTCTACGATATCTGCGGCATAGCGGATATCATTAATCTTACCCGCTACATAAACAGGGATATTTACAACTTTTTTAATCTCGGACGCTTCATGTACATTTACGCCAATCGTTTTATTCTGGCTTGGGATGATGTGCTCTAAGCCTTCGTACTGCGTACCGCCGGAAATCTCCAGCATATCGATGCCTGCCGCTTCAAACTTCGGAGCCAGATACAGCATGTCCTCAAGAGAATTGCCGCCGATCATGCGCTCGTCGCCGGAAATTCTTAGAATTAACGGGAAATCGGGACTGACGTTCTTTCTGACTTCTTCAATGATTTCAAGGATAAATCTTGCGCGGTTATCCAGTCCTCCGCCATATTCATCCATTCTCTTATTCCGCAGCGGAGAAAGGAAAGAACCCGGAAGCATATAAGCGTGGGCGCAGTGAAGAGAAATACCTCCGCAGCCAGCTTCTTCGGCTCTGCGGGCAGCCTGTCCGTATTGTTTCACGATCTTCTGGATTTCTTTAATAGAAATCGGACGGCTTACATGGCAGTTGGCATTCACGTTGGCAGACGGTCCCAAAGGAGCGACCTTGCGGTATCCGCAGATAGATTCCGGACCTGGATGAATAATCTGAGGAATCAGAACGCTGCCGGCTTCTCTGACGCGGTCTGCAAATTCTTTAAACTGCGGTACCAGACTGTCCTTATCTAAAGATGTGGTATTGCCGATATAAAGATATTTGTGGTCAACAGTTACGGCATCGATTACTACGTATCCGGTGCCGCCCTCAGCACGACGTACAAAAATATCCGCCAGCTTCTTCGGGACAGTTCCATCAGCAGCTTCATAATCCATGCTCATAGGCGCCATGGCTATACGGTTCTTTAGCGTGGTCTTTCCTAATGTAAGGGGACTAAAAAGCTTTGAATTTTTCATATCTGTTATCATAATTATTCCCTCCTGAATTATTATTAATTTGATTATAAACGAATAAAGAGGGGGGCGCATCACATTTTTTTGTCAAATAATCTACATTTTCAAAAGAAATGGTGAGAAAATCCTATTGGAAAGAAGGACATTTTGTTGAATTTTACTACAAAAATAGTATGCAATGGAGGATGGATTGGGTAAAAATGACATGAAAAATTGATTTTTTGTACATTGTTTATGCATTATAATTAGCTTTTTGTTCCTACATGGTATGGGGGTTGGTGTTAAACTTTAAACAAGTCTTAAGAACATATTATTTTAGGAAATAGAATAATAGGTTCATCACTATTCGTCACTATGAGTATGAAACTATAAACCGATACGTTCCTGCATAATTAGGCAAATAATTCCCGTATTTGCCAGCGTGCATTCAGGATGCATTGCGGGACAATGATTCACAATTTAATTGAAGAGAGGATGATTTGGCAAATGAGTTATGATGCATTGTTTTCACCTATTAAACTAAGAGGGTTAGAATTAAAGAACAGAGTTGTGCTGCCAGGTATGGCTACCAAGATGGCAAAGGGTAAACACGATGTGGCAGAGGATCTTCCGGGATATCACGCAGCTATTGCAGCAGGCGGATGCGGGCTGAATATTGTAGAGATTGCATCTATCTGTTCGGAATGTCATGCAACGATTTATCTTGGCCTTTATAACGAGCACCATAGAGAACAGTTAAAGAAGATTACAAAGGCAATCCATGACAATGGAGGAAAGGCAGCCGTACAGATTTGGCATGGTGGATTTGTTCCGGAAGAGTTCTTTGATAAGACGAATGTAGTAGAGACGCCGGATACGATTAGCGTTGAGCGTATTCATGAGATAATCAAGCAGTTTGGTATTTCTGCAAAGTATGCGGTAGAAGCAGGATTTGACGCGCTGGAGTTCCATTCGGCACATACATATCTTCCTCATGAATTTATGAATGAGTCGTTGAACAACCGTACAGACGAGTATGGTAATCAGAATTTAGAAAATCGGTGCCGCTTCAGTCTGGAAGTTATCCGCGAGATGCGCGCTAATATGCCAGAGGATATGCCGCTGATTATGCGTCTGGATGCAATTGATGAGATGATGCCGAAGAATACTACAGTTGAGGAGACAATTGAGTTTATTAACTGGGCGGCGGATGCAGGCGTAGATGCAGTGAACCTTTCAAGGGGTAATGCACGCAGTCTTGCAACGGTTTATGAAGTTCCGCCATATAATCTGGAACCTGGCTTCAATATGGAGAATATAAGCGCTGTTAAGAAGGGCGTTAAGATTCCGGTTATCGGTGTTGGGCGTGTGAATATGCCATCTCTGGCGGATGAATTGATTCGCGACGGCAAGATTGATATGGTTGCAGTAGGAAGAGCTCAGTTGGCTGACAATCAGTGGTGTACCAAAGCGAAAGAGGGACGCGACGCTGAGATTCGCCGTTGTATCGGATGTTCCGAAGGATGTTATGATAAAGTTATCGACCCGAAGGCTACTCACATTACTTGTACAAGGAATCCAGGTCTCTGTCTGGAATTTGAGGGAATGCCAGAGGCTGAGACTCCAAAGAACGTAATGGTTATCGGAGGAGGCATGGGCGGTATGGTTATCGCTCAGGTTCTGAAGAGACGCGGACACAATCCAACTATTTATGAGGCGTCCGAAGGTCTGGGAGGAAGATTTATCTTAGCTGGTAAAGCGCCAAGAAAGCAGGAGTTTACGAATGCTGCGCTCTGGGAAGCTGAAAACTGCAAGAGACAGGGAATAGAGATTAAGACTGGCACAACTGTAACGCCGGAACTGATTGCAGAAGTGAAGCCGGACCACGTAATTATTGCTACAGGATCTGAGTATGTGAAACCGGAGATTCCAGGAATCGACAATGCAGACGTTGTTACCGCAGAGGATATCTTAAGCGGCAAGGCAGAGGCGAAAGGTGAAGTTCTTATCCTTGGCGGCGGCATGATTGGCTGCGAAACAGCACAGTATTTAATTGACAAGGGCGTAAAGGATGTCCGCGTTATGGATAAAAAGCGCGTAGGCAACAAGATGGGTATGCTGCGTACCATGTTTATGGATATCGAGTATCCAGGCAAGACGATTCAGAAGAGTATCCGCAGCAATGTTACAAGTATCGGAGATCATGAGATTACATATAAGTTTACAGATAAGTCCAGAAAGACCAGTGAGAAGACCCGTCATTTCGATACGCTTGTTATTGCGATTGGTACAACGTCACGTCCTACAGAGGCTCTTACTGCAAAATGCGAAGAGTTGGGAATCGCTTATGATGTAATCGGAGATGCAAAGAAGGTTGGAATGGCTATTGATGCAACGGCTGATGCATATGCGGTTGGAAGAGTTGTTTAGTATTGCAGAAAGGAAGAAGATATTATGACAGTTGAAGAACGTCTTGAAGCGTTAGAAAAAGAATTACAGCAGTTGAAAGATGTCCAGGCAATCAAAGAATTGAAGAGCAGATATCTTTATGCTATGGATACGAAGGACTGGGAGGCATTTGCAGCTACGATGGCGCCGGATATTGAGACATCCTACTCAGATGGAAAACTCAAATTCCACGGACCAAAGGAAGTTACGGATTATATTTCCAGTACGATGCCAAAGACAGAGATTACGCTGCATCAGGGACACAATCCGCAGATTTGGTTTGAGAGCGATACAGTTGCTTACGGTAAATGGTATTTAAGAGATGAGCTGATCTTTGACAAGGGCGATCCGTATGAGGGCTTAGGAATCAACGGCACTGCAATCTACACAGATAAATATGTAAAGATTGACGGACAGTGGCTGATTCAGGATACCGGTTACATCCGAGTATACGAGGAATCTTTCCAGCGCGATTCAAGTCATCGTGTGCGTATTAGTATGTTCCGCCCTTCAACAAAGAAGAAGAAAATCGCTAAGAGAAAAACGGTGAAAGAATCATAGAACAGTAAAATGTGCCGCTGTGCCAGTTTGGTATGGCGGCACATTTAGAGTTTGAGGCCAGCGCGACCTTGTCGGAGACTGTAAGAAGCGCCCTTTGATAATTTGTATAAGGAAGGGCGCTTCTTGCAGTCTCCGAGAAAGCCGCGCTGGCCGCGAAGGGTGATATGCAAGACGGGAAATGAATGAGAATGGAAGAGAAAATACCATAATGAGAGTTGTGATAAGGTTGCAGGGGGAAAGATAGATGTTTCGGAAATATCGCAGGAAAATATATTATAAGATTCGCTTTAAGAGTTGGTATCGGAAGGCGTATTATTATCATCGCAAGCGGGATGAGATGGATGAGATTATTGAGAAATATAAAGGGCCGGAGGTTTTGAAAGACCAGAGGTATCTGCGGTCTTTGAAACGGGATATGATTTGGTGCCTTTTTCGATATGGGTCTTATTATAGCGAGTACTTTCTCTTTGGCTATGAGGGAGAAAATTCAGAGTATCGGAACACCTTCATTACGGAAGGGATTCGGTTAAGCTTTTATCCGAGGATGAATCAGAGGAAGAATACGGATATTTTGGAGAATAAATACAGGACATATAAGAAATTTCAGAGTATGTTTAAGCGTGAGGTAATCCGGGTTAAGAAGAATGAGGAGCCGACGGAGGAGCATTTAAAGAATTTAGAGGAATTTGCAGCCCGACATGAGAATTATGTAGTTAAGCCGGTGTATGCGGCTTTTGGGACTGCTGTGAGAATTGAAAATATCGCTATGTATGACTCGGTAGCAGATGCGCATGCATGTTACCGGAAGAGCGGCGTTGTAATAGAAGAACTGATTGAACAGGGAGAAGCGATGGCCCGTATTCATGCAGGGTCGGTGAACACCTTGCGGATTCCTACGGCAATTATTAAGAATGAGGAAGGCGAGCCGGAGATTAGACTGTTTCATCCCTCCCTGCGGATGGGAAGAGATGGAAGTTTTGTGGATAATTTTAGCGCGGGTGGAATCAGCGCCCTTATTGACCCGGAAACCGGTATGATTTATACTAATGGTGCAGACAAAAAAGGACATCAATTTCTATGTCATCCAGACAGCAACGTCCAGTTCCGGGGATTTCAGATTCCGGAGTGGGAAGCGGCTGTGGCGATGGTGAAGGAAGCGGCATTTATGATTCCAGACAATCATTACTGCGGCTGGGATTTGGCGTATAGCAAAGATCGGGGATGGTGTATGGTGGAAGCAAACTGTACGGCTCAGATGGGCGCGATGCAGATGGTTGAGAAGAAAGGACGCAAGCATGAGTTGGAAGCCCTGATTGCACAGATGTAACAGATACATCGAATTAACTCAGGCCGGTGATAATTCTGAAGATAAGAGGGGTATGGGATGGGTCAGATAAGTGAGTTGAAAAGAATGCTTACCTCAAGGAAGTACATACGGGAATTTGCAGAGGATTATGCGGAAAGACATGGGAAGAATGCGAAGGATGTGGAAGGAGATATTATCCAGGCGAAAAAGCTCAATCATATCTCATTTGGAGAATATGAGTGGACCAATCACTTTGAGCTTGGGGCAAAGCAGAAGAAAACAGTATCCACACTCTGGACCCGTATGGATTTTAGAAGGAAATTTACGGACAGACGTTATATTGGGATGCTGATGAATAAGTATATTTTTTCAAAGGTATTTGAAGAATTTTACGGGCGGCAGTGCGTACAAGCATCAGACGTGGACGCAGATATTCTGAAAAAGATGGGAGAAGCGACCAGACATGTGGTCTATAAACCGAACTGTAAAGGAATGGGAGAAGGGATACGTATTCTTTCGGTAGGGACAAAGGAAGAGGTAGAAGCGGCATTAGAATGTGTTCGCAGCGTGGGAGACGGAATAGTAGAAGAGTATATTTGCCAGGATAGCGTAATGAATAAATTAAATCCGAAAGCAGTGAATGTGATTCGTTTTTATTCGGTGTGTTCGCCGGAAGGGAGCTTTCTGTTTGCGCCGATACTTACCGTAGCTCATAAGAACGATATTGCAAACGGCTGTCAGGATGCTTTGACTTCGCTGGTGGATATCCGGACAGGAAAGGTTTTAACAGATGCGGTAGACCAGAATGAAATGATCGAATATCAGACTCATCCGATTACCGGCGCGGCGTTTCGGGGCGTACAGCTTGGCTGTTGGGATGAGACAATTGAGATGATGCGCCGGGTGGTTCCTCTTGCCAGCAAGATATCCAACGTAGGCTGGGATGTTGCAATTACCGAGAACGGGCCGGTTCTCATAGAAGCGAATACAATTCCAGGATTTACTACGGCACAGTATTCTGGTTACGGATGGGTTACAGATGGATATGGTTACCAGCCATTGTTTGATGCGGTGCATGGGATTGGATTTGAAGATGACGGACGTTATGAGAAGGTGGTTTTAAGGTTGTCATAAGGAATGGGGAGGGACAGAAGATGCCGGATAAAATAAAGGTCTATTATACCAAGCTCCGGAATATGGGGGATCAGTTAAATGAATTGATTCTTAAAAGGTGCTTTGGTTATGAGGCAGTGCGCTGTTCCTTTTTGGAGGGAGAACTGTGTGCTATTGGAAGCTGTCTGGGGATGTACACGCTGCATGGCACAATACCTATGCATATCAGACAGAGAGTCAATGGAATGCTTCACCCTCACGTGCGGATATGGGGGACTGGATTTATCAACTATTCTGAGCCAGAGAACCGTTTTTTTAAAAGAGATATGCATTTCTGCGCGGTGCGCGGAGAGATGACGAAACGAAGGGTGGAGCAGATGCTGGGAAGAACGCTTGATATTCCTACGGGCGATCCGGGAATTTTGGCTTCGGATGTACTGGGGCAGAGACCGGAAAAGCGCTACGATATAGGAATTATTCCTCATCTCTGTGATTTGCGGGACCCAATGGTAGAAGAAGTTCTGGAAAAGTACGGCTACAGAGTATCTGGAGATTTGGAATCTGGCAGGGAGAAGACAAAAAAGGCGGCAAAGGATGGGCCGGTTCGGTTTATTAATGTGAAAGATGAGCCTCTGGAAGTAATCGAAGAGATTGCAAAGTGCAGATATATTTTGTCAAGCAGCTTACATGGCCTGATTGTGGCGGACAGTTTTGGGATACCCAATATGCATATCGTATTTGGCGACAGATTACTGGGGGACGGATATAAATTCGACGATTATTATTCAGCATATGGAATCGAACATTATGCCTGCGATTTGCGGACGGATAAACTGCCGGAACTTTCGGAGATTGAAGGCAGATATAAGATTCAACCGGAGATGGCTGCCGGGAAAAAAAAGTCGCTTCGGGAAGCGTTTCCTTTTTCGGCAATACAGGAGGAAATATGATGGAGCAGAAGATGATTTCGGTAATCATTCCTACATATAACAGGAAAGAAAAGCTGAAAGAATGTATGGAAAGTGTTCTTGGCCAAAGTTATAGGGAGATAGAAGTAATTGTGGTGGACGATGCCTCTACAGACGGTACAGAGAAGCTTTTTTACGAAATTTCCGATAAACGGCTCAAGTATTTTCGGTATGATACGAACAGAGGGGCCTGCTATGCAAGAAATTATGGCGCGGAGAGGGCAGAGGGAGAGCTTCTGGCATTTCAGGACAGTGATGATTTATGGCATCCAGATAAGCTTGAGAAGCAGTATGAATTGCTGCTTTCCTCCGGCGCAGATTTATGCTTCTGTGGCATGAACCGCGTGTCGGAAGGGGGAAGCCGGTTTTATTATCCGGTACACCCCTTCCATCCAGAGCATGGGTTGGAGGAATTTCTGGCTGAGAACAGGGCCAGTACGCAGACTATGCTGATGCGCCGGTTTGTGTGGGAAAAGCTTCGATTTGACGAGAATATCCGTCGTTATCAAGACTGGGATTTTGGAATCCGGGCGGCGGGAGAGTTTAAACTTTGCTATCTGCCGGAGGCTTTGGTGGAATCAGAAGTGGGTATGGACAGTATCTCTGCCAGGGTGAAGTCATATCCGCACTTGCTTCATCTGTATCATAAGCATGAAGCGCTGTACCAGCAGTATCCAAACAGCAGGGCTGTGATGAACAGACGTCTGGGGAAACGTGTGCATTCTGCGGAGCCGGAGCTGGCGGCAATGCATTTTAAAAGGAGCTTTGAGATAAGCCATAGTTTTTATGACTTTTGCTATTGGACGACAGACAGGCTCAGAGCAAAGCTAAGAAAGCAGCATACTCTTCGCTGCTGCAAAAAGGCGAAATAATCCGTTTGATTTCGCCGGGAGAGTGTGGAACGGTACACTAGTAAAAGAATGAGAGGAAAACAAAAGATGACAGCATTTGTGATACTTCATTACCGCGCTGCGGAGATGACCAGGACTTGTGTGGAAAGGATTCGGGCATTGAATGGAAGTAATTATATCGTGATTGTGGACAATGCCTCGCCAAATGGGACAGGTGAACTTCTGGCGGAAGAATATGCCGGAGAAGATAATATTACAGTCCTTTTGAATCAGGAAAACGCCGGATTTGCCAGAGGAAATAACTTAGGCATCCGGTGGGTATGCGAGAATCTGAAAGCAGATTTTGTTGTTGTGCTGAATAATGATGTGGAGATTTTACAGAAGGATTTCGCGGTAAGAATCGGGGAGATTTACAGAGAGAACCCCTTTGATGTGCTGGGACCGGATATTGTGTCTGTATTTTCAGGAATCCATCAGAGTCCCAAAAGCCTTAAAGGCTGTACGTTGGAATCAGTGCGTAAGAAGCGCGCGAATGTTAAGCGCAGCAGTAATCCGATTCTGCTTCTTTTAAGCAGCGGCGAGAAAAACAGTCCGGCAATCTGGAGGCGCAAGCAGCGGCGGGAAAGGGCAAAGCAGCAGATTGATTCTTCCGTTTCAGCAGAAGGCGTGGTGTTGCATGGCTCCTGTGTGATTTTTGCAAAGAGATATCTGGATACACACCCAGAGCCATTCTATCCGAAGACTTACATGTATTATGAAATGGAGATTCTAGAGTGGATGTGCAGGCAGGAGGGAAGCGTGATACGTTATGACTCGTCTATTTCTGTACTGCATTATCAGTATGTGGCTTCCAAACAGGAATTTAAATCCATTGTCAGACGGTCGAAATTTGTGATAGAATGTCTATTGGAGTCACTTACGGCGGCCGAAGAATTAATTCTTGAATCAGGCGGGGAGGAACAAGCGTGAAGAAGAAAAAAATCAGCAGGGCGTCGAGGGCATTTTATATAGGACTTTCTTATCTGTCGCCCCGGCTGAATACAGAGCTTTTATTCTTGAAGAAGTTCGGACGTCTTCCAAATCTCAAGAACCCGCTTACTCTAAATGAAAAGATTTTGAAATTAAAGCTGGAAGACTATGGGACAAATGATTTAGTGAGACAGTGTGCGGATAAATACCGCGTGCGGGATTATGTGAAAAGCTGTGGTCTGGAGCATTGTCTGAATAAGCTTTTGGCGGCGTATGATGAAGTTGAACAGATTGACTGGAACAGTCTGCCTCAGAGTTTTGCGATGAAATGGAACTTTGGCTGCGGGTATAATATTATTTGCCAATCCAAAAGCGGGCTGGATACGGAGGCGTCGGAGGCAAAGCTAAAGAGATGGGGGCAGGAGCCTTTCTGGGCGTATTTTTCTGAACTACAGTACAGAGGCGTCGGGAAGAAAATTATTGTGGAAGAATATATAGGCGGCAAAACAGGCGCTCCGCCTGACGATTATAAATTTTACTGTTTTCATGGCAGAGCTTATTGCGTGATGCTATGTGTGGGACGTGAAGAAGGGTGGCCGAAATTTTATTTTTTTGACAGAGAATTTCGGTTGATGCGGATTAACCGAGATTCGGCAGAGGCGCCGGCGGACTTTTCCATTCCTAAGCCGGAATGTCTGGAGGAAGCGTTTGAGATTGCCGACAGGCTGAGCCAGGGATTTTCTTTTGTACGTGTGGATTTGTATCTGACGGAACAGGGAGTGCGGTTTGGAGAAATGACTTTTACGCCGGCAGCGGCGCTGGATAATAAACGTCTTCCGGAGACGGATTTGCTCTTTGGAAGTCTGATGTAGGAGCTTAAGAGTATGAAGGTTGCAGTTTTAGGGGCAGGGAATAGCGGATGTGCGCTGGCGGCAGATTATGCTGTGAAAGGTCATGAGGTGACGCTGATTAAGACATCTTATTCTCTGCATGATGATAATTTCCGCCATTTGACGGAGAATGGCGGTGTGATGGTAATCGATGAATTTGGCAGGGAGAGTGCAGGCAGGATACATCGTGTGACCAGAGATATCAGCGAAGTCAGGGGACAGGATATTGTACTAATTTGTATCCAGACAGGGTTCCATGAAGATGTGCTTAAGAGAGCGATTCCATTTTTGGAAGAGGGACAGATTCTTCTGATAAATCCGGGGTATCTGTCGACGGCATATGCGCTGGGACTGGGATTGAAAAAAGGCGTTGTTGTGGCGGAGGCAGAGAGTAATTTTATAGATGGGAGAATATCGTCGCCCGGACGGTTTAAGGCAGGATTTCGCAATGTACGTAATCCCATTGGGATTTACCCAGTCAGAGAAAAGTCTTGGGCAGCTGAGAAGCTTGACCGGCTTGGAACGCCTTTTGTATATCTGAAAAGTGTAGCGGAAGCGGCTCTGCATAATCCTAATATGATTGTGCATACGGTGGGCGCGATTATGAGTATTCCACGAATTGAGGCTGCGAATGGGGATTATTGTATGTACCATGAAGTATTTACACCTTCTGTGTGGAAGCTTTTGGAAGCCCTGGACAATGAAAAAATGAATATATTAGAAGCCCTTGGATATGAGCGGCTTTCCTATGCCGAGGCATGCAAATTCAGAAACAGCCTGGATGAAAAACGGGATGCAAAAGAAGTATTTTTTGATTATGCGTCGATGCCTGAGAGAGCGAAAGGACCTCAAAGTGTAAATTCCAGATATATTACAGAGGATGTGCCGCAGGGATTGGTTCTTATGGAGTCTCTGGCTAAGGTACTTGATATTCCGGTTCCGGTATGCACGTCGCTGATTGAGCTTGCATCTGCAGCCCTTGGGCTGGATTTCAGAAAGGACGGCCGAACACTGCGGCGTCTGGGAGAAGAGAACGTGCGCAGAATACTGAAAGATGCGGAAAGCAGGGAAAAGTAATGTCAAGGTGGAGCGCTGGAAAAAAGATATATCAGATGGCGAGAGAGCTTAAAAGGCAGCGAGGCGGCTTCACTGGCGCGTACGTTCTGGATGCTGCGCGCTGCAGCTGCCGGTATCAGGCTTCACCAGAAAATTATTTTGTGCTTCGTTTTTATGAGCTGAATGATGAGGAGCGTGAAACGTATCTGACTTCTGGGCGGTCAGCTATGGCGGATCGGAAGCTGAACCAGTTTATGACTGAAGAAAAAAATCAAATCATGTCCCACAAGCGCTTGTTCTACCGATATTTTTCTGAATTTTTACACAGAGAAAGCATCTATGTTCCAGAGGTCTCTTATCCGGAGTTCTCGGCATTTCTTGACAGTCATGAGATGTTTATACTCAAACCGGACCGGGGAATTATGGGACGGGGGATTGAGAAATTGTGCACAGACAATGTAAAGGAGCGGGAGGCTTTGTACAATGAGTGTAAGACTGCTAAGCTTCTGGCGGAGCAGGTGATTAGACAGCATGCAGAGCTGGAGAAAATTAGTAACTGTGTAAATTCTGTGCGCGTTAATGCTGCGAGAGATAGGAAAGGCGCGGTACGATTCATTGGCGCTTGTCTAAAGTGCGGAGCAAAAGGTGCGTCGGCAGATAATTTTCACTCAGGAGGGATTGCGTATCCGTTGAATATGAAGACCGGTATTGTTACAGGACCAGGGCGGAATAATACGGAAATAAAAGACTATGAATACCATCCAGGCTCGTCTGTCTATATGCCAGGTTTTTCAGTACCATACTGGAAAGAGGTCATAGCGTGCGCCATGAAAGCTATGGAGCGTATGCCAGAGTTAGGATATGTGGGCTGGGATATTGCAGTTACGCCAAAAGGCCCGGAGCTGATAGAAGGCAATTGCCACTGGCCGGGCGGCAATATTATTCAGCTTGATAAAATCGGAAAATATCCGTTGATAAAGGAATGTTTAGAAGGAGTAACATAAGAAAAAATGAGTATTTTAACTGAAAATTATCTTGTGAAGAACATAAGAGCTTATCCGGTACTGAGGAAGAAATTTATGACTTATATCAAAGGAGTTGATAAGCTTCCGGAAGGATTTGGAAAAGGGAAGTTGTTTCATGATTATTTGAAAGTTCGCAGAAACAATCCAGAGAAAAGAGTTTCTCAGTCGGAATATATGATTTTTGGTTTTTATAATCTGGATACAGAAAAGCAGAAAAAGTACCTTACTGATGTAGAAGCAACGCGGCTAATGAGACCGTATAATAACGAGTCGGAGCCCTATTTAAAAAGTAAGGCGACATTCTTAAAGAATTTCACACGTTTTATTCACAGAGGATGGCTCTATGTGCCGGAAGCAAGTTATGAGGAATTTTGCGAATTTTTACATAAGTATCATACGATTGCGTTAAAGCCGCAGTATTCCAGCTGGGGAATTGGATTTCATCGGCTGACGGTAGAAGAGTTTGAGGAAAAGGAGCATCCGGAAGAATATTTTGAGCATTTATGCGCGGGCAAATATCTGGCGGAAGAATTTGTAGAATCCTGTGAAGAACTGGCCGTTTTTCACCCTTCGTCGCTGAACACGTTAAGGGTAATTACTTTTCGCTGCGGGGAACGTTTTGAGGTATTTGGCGGCGGACTGCGCGTGGGGAATAACGGACTGCATGTAGATAATGCTCATGGAGGCGGAATTTTCTGCGAGATTAATCCGGCAGACGGTAAGATTATCACAGATGGTCTGGATGAATATTCCAATTGTTATGTTACGCATCCTATGACCGGGGTGAAGTTCAGAGAAACCCAGATACCTTACTGGGAGGAAATCATTGAGCTTTGCAGAGAGGCTTCACAGGAATTGCCCTGTCTGAGAGTGGTGGGCTGGGATGTGGCAATTCTGCCAGATGGACGTCTGGAGCTGATAGAGGGAAATCACAACCCAGGGATGAATATTGTACAGGCTCCGGCGAAGCATGGTGTTCGCGACAGATTTGCAGCGATGCTTTTAGACTATTATGGAGACCCGGAGCAGTATATGTCTGATAAAACAGAAGGGCAGAGCTGATAAAAGCCTTCCCAGAGGATGCGAAGCCGCGCTGGTAAAAATATAATAACGCGGAAGTGTGCGAAGCGTATTTTTGTTCTGTGTAGAAAACGGTTTTGAGAAATTGTGATAGCAAAGGATATAAATAGAGCTGCTGTTTACAGAGTTATCTGTGAACGGCAGCTCTATGAAATTAGAAATCGGGTTTCAAAAACTTACAAGCCTAATTTCTCCCTCAGTTCTTTCGCGACGTCGTACCCGCTAAATTCCATCGGAATCACATAGTCGTCTCCCTCGCCATGGATAGGAGTCCATACCTGGGCGTAGAAGGGATTCTTTTTTGCGATTTGTCCATACTGCCACTCATGGGACAGACATTCCGGACACCAGTGTCCGCCATGAAGTACGGCGTTTACTGACATCATAAATTCATGACCGTCTGCGCACTTCCATTTGATTGGAGTGTAGATATCCGGTATTTCATCTGCCAGGCAATCTCCGCCGCGGAATCTTGCGGCTTTTTTCAGTTCTTCCAGAGTCAGTTCTTCCAGAGCTTTTGATTCGTCATAACCATGGTTGAGATATGTGACTTCTTCGCTTGCGTGATGCAGGTCGTATTCCTCCCAGGTTTTTATTGCTTTTTGCTTTTCTCTGGAGCCAAAGAATGCTTTAATCCAGTTTTCTTCGTTGTTCTCGAACATCCAGTAAGAGCCCATCCGCAGATGACCGACCTCCATGTTCTGAGCTTTCATCTCTTCACCGGTTGGGAACATAGCGCGAATCATCGGATTAGCTGCTATTCTGCGCATTTCTTCCCGCACCCCGTTCCAGTAATGTTCTGCCGGGATGCACCGGAAGTGGAGAATTTCATCTAATTTGTCACTGTCGCTAAAGTAGTGTCCATGGAAATTGTATGGAGCCAGCATATTCAAATCGTATAAGTCTTTTAATCCCAGTCCGAAAGCGCCCAGGCTGATATCCATCAGTTCCCAGTGCGCCAGCCGGTATCCGGCTCCGCTGCTTAAGTTATATCCTTTTCTCCAGAAGGATTCCGGAACCCAGTCTTCGCAGATATTTGCCATACAGATACCGGATTCTATTGAAGTGCTCCACTCTAGTACATTGTTCGGCGACTGATGGAAAATAATCGGCTGTTCGCCGGCTCCCTCGGCTACCGGATGCTGTCCGGTCTGACGAACGGACACCCAGTGTTTTAAGCCTGACTCAAATACTGCCAGTTCGGAAAATACCTTTGACAATGCATAGTAATCGAAAATGGAAGGATTAATCGGATCTCCCACTCTTCCCCAATGAATCGGTTCCGTACGGCCGCCGGTCATCGCAACAGTTCCGACATATGCGAAATGAACCTTGTCTGGGTCTGGCTGTTCTTTGATTGCCTTAATAATATTTAATGTAGAGCCAATATTGGTATATAAAGTTTGTTCCGGATACTGGTCTGCTGCGGGAGAAACCATAGCCCCGATATGAAGCACGTAATCTGCGCCGTCGACGCCGCGTTTTACTGTGTCATAATCCGCCATGTCGCCCCAGATAACTTCCAGTGAAGGACAGGTGTATTTTTGCATAAGCGCTATATTCTTCTCAGAAGGTCTTGCCAGAACGCGTACAAGGAATCGGTTATTTCTGGAAAGTAACTGTTTCATTGTCTCCTGACCCATGGTTCCGGTGACACCGGTGGCGAAAACGACCTTTTTCGGTTTAGAAGCATATTCGTGTTCACCAGGGCGGTCAAAGCTTAGTGCAATGTCAAAAGCCTCCCTGGTAGCGTTGATAGCTTGGCGCGCCATTCCTGCGTCGCCGATTTCATAATATCCGATGTGTTGTTCATAACATGCTTTCTTAAGGGCGGTTCCGTCTCTTTTTGCCACGCCGGTCATAACAACATAGTCGCAGGGGAATGTTACCACGTTGTCTTCCTTTTGGCCTATCACTGTGTGCTCTTTAATTTCAGTTACCTTTACTCCGGTAATTGGTTTGACGCCTGCTGCATGGATACTTTCTTTTGTACAAATCTTTCTAATACTGCCCATATCTGCGCAGAAATCTGCCCCCTCCTCCAGAACAGTTACCTTTACGCCTTTTTTCGCCAGATATTCTGCGGTTCCCATTCCGCTCATACCGCCGCCGATAATTACGACGTTTCCAGTTACGTTGACTGTTCCTCTCAATACATCATGGGAATGTACAATGAAAGAACTGTTATTTCCAGGAACCGGCAGTACAACCGGTTTTGCACCCGTTGCATTAATTACTGTATGCGGATGTAATTCTATAATTAATTCCGGCGTCACCTTTGTATTCATGCGGATATCTACGCCAAGTCGTCTGGCTTTTTCCGCCATAGAAATTACAGCTTTTTTCATCTCGGCTTTTCTCGGAGTTTCACCAGCCAGCAGGAATTGTCCGCCGAGTATGTCTGATGATTCGCAGAGAATCGGATTATGGTTTCTCTTTTTTAGCGTAATAGCGGCCATAAGGCCTGCGATGCCGCCTCCTGCTATCAGTACGGTTTTTGGTTCTTCTGCCGGGGTAAGTATGCATTCTTTTTCCCGTCCTACCGCTGGATTTCTAAGACAGGTAATGCAAGGAGAATCTACATTCTCAAATCCGTCATAGCATCCCTGATTACAGCCGATACAGTAATCAATATCCTTGGTGTGTCCCGCCTTTGCTTTATTGCAGAAGTCTGGGTCGGCGAGCTGGGCCCGGCCCATAACAACCATATCGGCTTGATTCTCTTCAAGTATCTGTTCTGCAAGTTCCGCCGTATTAATCCGTCCTACGCCGATAGTCAACATACCTGTCTCTTTGCGGATTCTTGACGCGTTCTCAATATTAAATGCGTTGGGAATGTCAATAGGAGGAACTTCATATTTCAGACCGGCGGTTAAAACATTTCCCCTTGATATATCCAGCACATCCACGCCCGCATCTTTAGAAAGCTTACAAAATGCAATGGTGTCTGTAACGGTCATACCGTCTTTGAGATAATCGTCCTGTGCGTCAATTCTCATCAGGAGAGGCATTTCTTCCGGCATCTGCCCGCGTATTGCCCGGATACACTGTAGCGGAAATCTTGCACGATTTTCCAAAGAGCCGCCGTACTCATCTGTCCTGTGGTTGATGCCGGCAGACAAGAAAGAATGGGGCAGATATGTATGGGCGCAGTGAAATTCAATACAGTCAAATCCGGCTTCTACAGCCCTTTTAGCGGCTTTTCCATAGCACTGTATAATCTCTTCAATCTGTTCCTTTGTAATTCCGGGAAGCTGCATCTCCGGTGTGAGCGCCATATCGCTGGGGACAAGCATCTGTGCCGTCTGGTCTGAAATGACAGCAAGGCTTCCCTGCCAGAGCTGTACGCCTGCCTTTCCGCCTTCAGCATGAATAGCGTCCGTTAGTTTCTTAAGGCCCGGTATGTATTCGTCTTCGCTGATAGAAAGGAACCCTCTTGGCGCGCTGGGCGTGTGTACACTGCATACTTCAATCATATTCAGGCCGCATCCGCCTTTTGTACGAGCAACATGATAATCAATGAGCTGCGGGGTTACATAGCTTGCCTTGCCTACAAATTTGGTTCCCATGGACGGAAGAATAATTCTGTTTTTCAGTTCCATGCCTCTGACTTTTAAAGGACTGAATAGCTTTTTAAACATTTTGTTACCTCCTGGTTGGTTTTTATACTATTTTACTATATTTCATGAAAAAAATGAAGAGAAATATGGCAAAATAAACAAATGTGTGAGCCTAAGAATCAACGTTTTTTAGAATTAAATCTACAAGCGTGTTGATAAAATCATTGTAATTCTTATTATTCGGATGCTGCATGAGAACTGATTTCGGCGATTGTAAATGATTCCCGAAAGGCGGTGGTGTCGACGCAGAATGGATTTTCATGTGTCGGCACACTGGTTTTGTATAATATATATAAAAAAGCCGGGGAAAGGATAAGGAATGTGAATAAAGTAACAAACTTTGCGAAAAGCATTGCTTTGGATTGACAAATAATTAACAGCTCTGTATACTGAGCCATAGAAAGAGAGATGTAACGCAACAATGTCTACACAGGGCGAGATAGGATTTCCGAATTGACCGGTGAATCTGATAATGTTATACTGAATAAAAGAATACGACTGCGCTATGCAATGACTCGCCCATTGCATAGCGTTTTTGCAGTATTTATTTTGTGCTCTGCTTTGAAAGAGGGCTGGAAAGAAGACATTTTATAAAACAAGGGGAAAAGATTATGAGAATTGCAGATTTATATAGCCGTAAAACCACGTTGTCTTTTGAGATATTTCCGCCGAAGAAAGACAGCGAATTGAAGAATATTGATGCAACACTGGAGATTCTCTGTGAATTGAAGCCGGATTTTATCAGCGTTACTTTTGGCGCCGGAGGAAGCGCTAATTGTAACCGGACGATCGAGGTGGCGAGGAAGATTAAGCAGAAGTACCACGTGGAGCCGGTGGTGCATCTGACTTGTCTTAGTTATTCTAAAGGAGAAATTGACGAATTTACCCGGATATTAAAAGGTGAAGGAATTGATAATATTCTGGCATTGCGTGGCGACAGGAGTCCGGAAGTTCCAGAAAAAGATGATTTTCATCATGCGTCAGACTTGATTGCTTATCTGAAAAAGACTGGAGATTTCTGTGTCTTAGGCGCCTGTTATCCAGAATGCCATCCTGAGTCGGAGAGCAGAATCAGTGAGATGAGACATCTGAAACAAAAGACGGATGCGGGCGCGGAGGTGCTTATTTCACAGTTGTTTTTTGATAATCAGTATTTTTATCGGATGGTGGAAGACTGTCGGATAGCGGGGATTGATATTCCTGTGATTCCGGGGATTATGCCGGTGATTAATGCGGCGCAGATTAAGAGGATGATTACCATGTGCGGCGCGTCTTTTCCAGAGAGGTTTGATAAAATTATACATAAATATGAGGACCGTAAAGAAGCGCTTTTTGATGCGGGAATGTCTTATGCATTAAGTCAGATTATTGATTTGCTGACGAGTGATATTTCAGGAATACATTTGTATACGATGAATAATCCGACGGTTGCCAGAAGAATATGCGAAGGTATCAAGAATATTATCTGAGGACAAGAGGAGGGCGTATATGTCTGAAAAGCGCGTCTGTGCCAGTGGGAGCCGACGGAAACAGAGCGCTTGCAAATAGTAAAAGAGGACTCGTTCGAGTCCCCTTTTTATTAATCAGCTAAATATACGTCGGCATAATATACGCCGTATTGTGTAGTCAGTTCATGACTTGCTACATAAACGTCAATCTTATTGCCCTTGATAGCGCCGCCGGTATCTTCTGCTACATAAATCTGCCCGTTGATAATTACGCGGGTTCCAAGAGGAATAACAGTGGGATCTACGGCAATAGTTCTTCCAGGAGTAGGAAGCGTTCCGGAAGCGGTAGGACCTCCGGCCCAGCTTCCGCAGCAAAGATAACAGTTGCAATAGTGGGTAATCCGGAAAGAACCGAGGCTTTGCTTGCCTTCAGAACTTCCGGGAGTGTAAACAGGCTGTTGTACAGGATTGGTATCTGCAGGCTGTTCGCCGTTAGACGGATCGCTGGCGGAAGACTGGTCGTCCGTAGGCTGCCCGTCTGCCTGCTGGTTAGCTGCCCGCTCTGCAGCCGCCTGCTGTTCCGCGGCTTGTCTGGAAGCTAAGAGCTCGGCCTGTCTGGCCCGTTCAAGCTGCGCGCTGTAATTCGACAGTTCGCTGGAAGTGGAAGCAATCATAGTCTCTACTTCCGTACGCTTGTTGGAGAGTTCTTCTTGTTTAGCAACCAGATCCTGGTGTTGAGATTCTAATTTCTTGCCTTCATCGGCAATTTTATCCTGAGTAGCTAACAGTTCGTTCAACATGTTGCGGTCGTATTCATTCACTGTTTTAACAAAGTCGGTTTTGTTCAGAAAGTCAGTCATGCTTTCAGCAGAACATAATAGTTCTATAAATGAAGTATCGCCGGCTTCGTAAATATACTTTATGCGGAGCTTCATAGCTTCGTACTGTTCTTCGCCGGCGGCCTGTGCTTCGTTCAGACGGTTCTGGGTCTCAGTCATTGCGCCTGCAAGTTCTTCAGCTTCCTGCGACATAGCGTCCATCTGGGTTATGAGATTGTTCAGCTGCCCATTCAGGCCGTTTAGTTCGCTTTGTAGATTGGAAGTCTTCTTTTGCAATTCGGATGAGGAGGGCACTGCATGAACAGACATATTAGCATGTCCGACAGCCGCAATACATATCATGATGATTCCTGCCCTTGCTAAGCGTTTTGCTCTATTACTCATAAATACTTGTCCTTTCTTTATGTATGATAATGATAATAAATGATTCGCCGTTCAGAAGAGATAAGTAGACGAATCTGGCCAGTATTTTTTACATTATACAACAAATTGCTTTATTTGGCAAACTTTGTTATTATAAATAATAAAGAAATTTTTCCAGGAGCAATTAGAGATGAGAAAATATGAAGAAGAGCATTATTTATTTGAGAATGTGAAAGAGCAAATTTATCCATGGATTACGCAGTCGTTGGTAGAGCCGCAGGCGCTGAACGGCAAGATGATTTCCGAGAAAGATACGCCGTTAATTTCTTTTGCTGGGGATTTGATGATTCTCTTTGTAATAAAACGAGGGGAGGAGGCATATGAAATCATAAAAGACAACATGCTGCCGCCGGATTGCGATATAGAAGCGTTATATCAGATTGCATGCGCAAATCTGGCGCGAGATGTGGAGTTTGTCATTGGTAATACTATGTATGGGGCGTTTGCTATACTGGCGGATGGGTATCATGAGGCAAGTTCTCTGTGTTTCCGGCATATCTGGGATGTGTGCGTAAAGAAATTGGAGGATGACCTGCTGATTATGGTTCCTTCCAAAGATACGGTTCTTTTTGCGCCGGCGCTTGAGGAAGAAGCTGTAGAAAAGATGAAATATCATGCAGAGCAGGTTTATGAGCTGGGGAAGAACAGAATTAGTAATAAAGTATTTTTATTTACAAGGGATGGAAAGGAATTACTGGCATATGACGAAACAAAACATTAGGATGATTGGCCTGGATTTGGATGGAACGCTTCTGGATAGCAATAAAGTATTCACAGAGTATTCCAGGGAAGTGATAACAGAGGCTGTGAGACAGGGAGTGATAGTTCTGCCGGCTACCGGACGTCCTGCATCAGGAATCCCGAAAGAGGTGATGGAATTTCCAGGGATACGCTACGCCCTGACCTCGAACGGCGCCAGAGTGCTGGATATACAGGAAGGGAAGGTATTGTATGAACGGCTGATTCCCTATGAGGATGGAGGAAAGTTGCTTGAGATACTGAAAAAGTATGATGCGCTTCTTGAAATATATTATGAAGGCGTCGGGTATGCGGCTAAGCGGGATTTGGAAGTTGTGGAGCGTTATATGCCTTCCGCGCCGATGGTGAATTATATTCTTAATACAAGAAGGCCGGTAGAAGACGTATTTGAGATGTATCACAGGGAACATCGGCCTGTGGATAAGATACAGGCTCTTTTTGCCAGCCAGGAGGATAAGAAGGCGGCGTTTGCCGAGGTGGGAGAAAAGCTTCCGGATATAACCATATGCGGCGCGCTGCATAATAATCTGGAAGCCAATGCCAGAGAGGCAAGGAAGGGACTCGCGTTAGTGAAGCTCGGAGAGCTTCTTGGAATTTCCAGAGAAGAAATTATGGCATGCGGAGACGGTTCAAATGATATTGAAATGGTTCGGGAAGCCGGTTTTGGAGTCGCCATGTCTAACGCGATTGAAGAAGTAAAAGAAGCGGCTGAATACGTGACTCTTTCCAATGATGAGGATGGAGCGGCAAAAGCCATTGTAAAATATGTATTGAAATAGTTGAAGGAGATAGGAAGAATATGCTGGATTATATTAAAATTGTGGTTCTTGGTATTGTAGAAGGAATTACCGAGTGGCTTCCGGTCAGCAGTACCGGGCATTTGATTTTGGTTGGAGATTTGTTAAAACCGGGGCTTAGCGATGCGTTTATGGAGATGTTTAACGTTGTGATTCAGCTCGGGGCAATTATGGCGGTTGTAGTTCTTTATTTTCATAAGCTGAATCCGTTTTCGCCGAGGAAAAACCAGAGGCAGAAGATGCTTACCTGGCAGATGTGGATTAAAGTAGCGATAGCTTCGGTTCCGGCGGCGGTGATTGGACTTATTTTTGACGATTATCTGGACGCACTGTTTTATAAGCCTCTTCCGGTGGCGGTTATGCTGATTGTATATGGTATCCTGTTTATTATTATAGAGAATAAGAATAAAGGCGTTACGCCGGAAGTGACGAAGATTTCTCAGTTGTCTGTAAAGATGCTGTTATGGATTGGCGTGTTCCAGATGCTTGCGATGATACCTGGAACCTCCAGGTCCGGAGCGACTATAGTTGGCGCGCTTATGATTGGAGTGGCCAGAGAAACAGCGGCAGAATTTACCTTCTTTTTGGCGATTCCGGTTATGTTTGGCGCAAGCTTTTTAAAGCTGGTGAAATTTGGATTCCATTTTACAGGGCAGGAATTTGGGATTCTTATGCTGGGATGCGTTGTATCCTTTGTGGTGTCGGTTGTGGCGATTAAGTTCCTGATGGGATATATTAAAAAGCATGATTTTAAGGTGTTCGGATATTATCGGATTGTACTGGGAGCGGCTATTATTATTTCGGCAATTGTGAAGGTGATTATGGGATAGCGTAAAAGTTGCTTGCTTTTTATCAGAAACATGCTAAAATAGGAAAGGTGAATATTTATGCAATAAAATGTAAATTTCTTCACAAGATTTGTGGAGAGAATGGCTCGGAAAAATTGAGCGGAAGGGAGAAATTATGAAATTAAAAAAGTTAAGCAGTGTTTTACTGGCGTCTGCAATGGTAGTTTCACTGGCTGCATGTGGTTCTGGCGACTCTGGCAAAGAGGGAACCGATGCCGGTGAAGATACAGCGGCAGAATCAATTACATCCATTGAACAGTTAGAGGGTAAGACAATTGGCGTACAGACAGGAACGACCGGTGATATTTATGTAACGGATGGGTTCGGCGAAGACAGTGTAGAGCGTTACAATAAGGGATTTGAGGCCGTTCAGGCGCTGCAGCAGGGCAAGATTGACGCGGTAATTATTGACAATGAGCCGGCGCAGGTGTTTGTGTCTGAGAACGAAGGACTTAAGATTCTCGACGAGGCATACACAGAGGAAGAATATGCAATTGCTGTTTCCAAGGATAATACGGAACTTACGCAGAAACTTAATGAAGCGCTTGCAGCGCTGAAAGAGGACGGAACTTTCGATGCGATTTTTGATTATTATATCAGCGGAGAGGGAGAGGCTTATGCTATTGATGAGTCTGTAGAGCGGGATGGACAACTTGTTATGGCTACCAACGCAGAATTTCCGCCGTATGAGTTCCATGACACAATTGACGGAGAAGATGCGATTATGGGAGTCGATGCAGACGTTGCAAGAGCAATCTGCGATTACCTTGGAAAAGAGCTGGTAATTGAGGATATGAGTTTTGATTCTATTATTACCGCGGTTCAGAGCGGAAAGGCAGACGTAGGATTTGCAGGTATGACAGTTACAGAGGACCGTCTGAAATCCGTAGATTTCTCAGATACCTATTGTACCGCGCGTCAGGTTGTAATTGTAAAAGAGTAATTAGGTTCATGCAGACCGACGGCTGTGAAGGATATCAGAAACCTCCTTTATTGGCCGTCAGTTTGGTTAGGAACAGTATGTACAGAAAGAAGAGGAAGAATTAAGTGGGGATGGATATGAGCTTTGGGGAGCGTTTTGCATTTAACTTTATAGATAGCAAACGCTGGACCTATATTGCAGACGGTTTGAAGGTTACTCTACAGATTACGTTTCTTGCGCTTTTGATTGGTATTGTTCTTGGATTTGTCCTTGCCATTATCCGATCTACATATTTGAAAACCGGGAAATTAAAGATTCTGAATCTGATTGCCCAGGTTTATATTACAGTAATCCGCGGAACGCCGGTGGTTGTTCAGTTATTGATTATTTATTTTGTAATCTTTGGTACGGTGAATGTAAGTAAAGTTTTGGCTGCGGTCATGGCATTCGGAATGAATTCGGCGGCGTATGTGGCGGAGATTGTGCGGTCTGGAATCATGTCGATTGACGACGGACAGTTTGAGGCAGGGCGTTCTCTGGGATTTAATTATTTTCAGACTATGATTTACATTGTGCTTCCGCAGGCGTTTAAGAATATCCTGCCGGCGCTTGGCAACGAGTTTATTGTGCTTCTGAAGGAGACTTCAGTAGCCGGATACATTGCAATTCAGGATTTGACCAAAGGCGGGGATATTATCCGGAGCCGCACTTATGACGCGATGTTCCCATTGCTTACCGTAGCGGTAATCTATCTGGTTATGGTTATGATTTTCAGTAAACTTGTAAATATGCTGGAGAGGAGGCTGAGGAACAGTGACCATTAATAATGGAGAGACATTGATTAAAGTTGAAGGCCTTAAGAAAAATTTCGGCAAATTGCATGCGCTGAACGGAGTAAGCGAAGAGATTCGCAAAGGAGAAGTAGTGGTTGTGGTGGGACCTTCTGGTTCCGGCAAATCTACATTCTTGCGTTCTCTGAACTTATTGGAAGAGCCGTCGGAGGGAAAGATTTATTTTGAGGGTGTGGATATCACCGATAAAAAGGTGGATATTAACCGGCACCGTCAAAAAATGGGGATGGTATTTCAGCATTTTAATCTGTTTCCGCATAAGACGATTCTGCAGAATATTACCCTGGCGCCAATAAAACTGCTGGGAATGAGTAAGGAAGAAGCGGACAAGAAGGGGATGGAACTTCTGGAGCGGGTTGGACTGGCCGAGAAGGCGAATGCTTATCCTTCTCAGTTGTCCGGGGGTCAGAAACAGCGGATTGCGATTGTGCGGTCTCTGGCAATGGAGCCGGATGTAATGCTGTTTGATGAACCGACTTCCGCACTGGACCCGGAGATGGTCGGCGAGGTGTTAGAGCTTATGAAGCAGCTTGCTAAGGATGGCATGACGATGGTAGTGGTAACGCACGAGATGGGATTTGCCAGGGAAGTTGGAAGCAGAGTAATCTTTATGGCGGACGGAGAGATAAAAGAGCAGGGAAGTCCGAAAGAGTTCTTTGAACATCCAAAAGATCCGAGACTCCAGGAATTTCTGTCAAAGATTTTGTAATAGTGTATGAGAAAATCATGAGCAGGCGAAACCAGTGTGGTTCGCCTGTTCTTTTTGTCCTATATAATCTAAACTCTACAGAGGATGCGCACTGGCGCGGAGAAGAAGTATGCCGCAGGCGACCGCGTCAGGCATGAGAAGTTACAGTTCGCAGGTCATTTGGTAAACAGTGGGTTGAATCAGGAGCATGTCTCTAAGCAGACGATTCAGGAGCGTTTTTCATGGAATTGAAATAGCAGCTTATGCAGACTTAGACGCGAAGGCTTTCCTGAGCGTCTTAGTCTGCGTTAGCTGCCAGTTCAATGGAATGCTGCTCCGTCTGCTTAGAGACATGCTCCTGATTCAATCCATGTTCGGCAGGCGATGTATGCACAGTAACCGAGAATGTGCAAAAGCACATTCTTGTTAATAATCAGCGTTGAGAAGGCGTCGTTTTTGTGATAATATGATTTATAATCAAGTAGTAGTTAATCATAGAGAATAGGTTATACCTGGAGGGACGGATATGGATTATGGATACAGTGCGGCCGGCAGCCGCTATCAGGAGATGCGATATAACAGATGTGGAAAAAGCGGACTGCTTCTGCCGATGATATCACTGGGACTCTGGCATAATTTCGGAAGCAATGCGGCCCCGGAGAACATGAAAAAGATGTGTTTTCGGGCTTTTGATTTGGGAATTACGCATTTTGATTTGGCCAATAACTATGGACCGGAATATGGAAGCGCAGAGCGTAATTTCGGGAAAATTTTGCATAAAGAGATGTCTGCCTATCGGGACGAGATGATTATCAGTACTAAGGCGGGATATGATATGTGGGAAGGCCCCTATGGAAACTGGGGAAGCAGAAAATATCTGATTGCCAGTCTGGATCAGAGCTTAAAGCGTATGGGGCTGGAATATGTGGATATTTTCTACCATCACAGAATGGACCCTGAGACGCCGCTTGAGGAGACGATGATGGCGCTTGACGCCATTGTGCGCAGTGGAAAAGCGTTGTATGTGGGAATTTCAAATTATGACGGTCCGACGCTCTTAAAGGCGGCGGAGATTTTAGAAGATTTGAGATGTCCATTTATCATCAATCAAAACAGGTATTCTATCTTTGACAGAACCATAGAAAAAAACGGATTGAAAGAAACAGCGAAGCAGTTAAATAAAGGGATTATAGCATTTAGTCCGCTGGCTCAGGGGCTTTTGACAGACCGTTATTTAAACGGAATACCGTCGGATAGTCGGATTCGTACAGACGGACGTTTTTTGAAGGAACAGTCTGTACAAGACAGGCTGGCGCAGATTCAGGAGTTGAATCAAATTGCGTCAAGGAGAGGCCAGACGCTGGCTCAGATGGCTTTAAGCTGGGTATTGAAGGATGCGGAGGTAACCAGTGTGTTGATTGGGGCGTCAAAGCCTTCACAGATTGAGGAAAATATAAAGATTGTACAGAAGACCGAATTTTCTGAAGAAGAGCTGGCCGAGATTGACAGAATCAGCCTGAATTAGAAGATTTTCTTAGGATGGGAAATTCCCAGGAGGTAAGAAAAGAGTGGCGGGAATTAAGGATGTTGCAAAAAGAGCCGGCGTGGGCGTAGGTACGGTATCCAGAATGCTGAACGACAGCGGATACGTGGCGGGGGAAACCAGAGAGAAGATTGAAGTTGCAATGCGCGAGTTAAACTATACGCCCAATGAGCTGGCCAGAAATCTGTACCATAAGCGTACCGGTATTATCGCTGTGATTGTTCCCAGTGTATCGAATCCGTTTTTTGTGGAATTTGTAGACTATGTGGAGCATGAATTGTACGAGGCGGGGTATAAGATGATGCTTTGCAGTACGGTTAAGGAGAGCAATGCAGAATTGGAGTATTTGGATATGCTGAACCGTCATATTGTAGACGGTGTAATTACAGGAGTTCACTCGCTGGATGTGGAAGAGTATAAGAAAATTCGCAAACCGATTGTTGCGTTGGACAGATATTTAGGGGAGCATATTCCGGTAGTAGCGGTAAATCATAAAGAAGGCGGGCGTCTGGCGGCAGAGGCTTTGATTCGTGAGGGCTGCAAAAAGATTTTGCATTTCAGAGGCTCTACTGCAGTAGAGTCTCCTTATCATGAGAGGCACTATGAGTTTGAGCGTATCATGAAAGAACATCGGATTTGTACCTATACGTATGAGCTGGAATGGAACCGGTTTGACGCAGGATATTATCGGGAAGCTGTCGGGGACGTGTTCTCGAAGGGGTTTGATTTCGACGGTGTATTTGCGGTAGACTGGCTGGCAATTGAGTGTATGAATGAGGCAATCCGCAGACATTTAAAAGTACCGGGAGATGTGAAATTTGTCGCTTATGACGGAACCTTTATCACAGAACTGGTAGAGCCGAAGATGACGGCGGTTGTGCAGCCAATTGAGAGTCTCGCGAAAGAGTCTGTACGTATCTTGTGTGACTTGATTGGCGGGAAAGATTACAAAAATAAGCAAGTAATGCTGGAAGCGCAGCTTAGAAAAGGGAATACAACAATTGTTTAGTGGAACATGTACAAAATAAAAGGTCTGATTTTGTACATGTTGCATAGAATTAATTTAAATAGATAAAATATATTGACATATATGACGAAGGCGATATAATAGAAATCGTAAAGAGAAACTGCTCTATTTTATTTTCAATAATATGGAACGCGTTCCATAACAAATGAAGACCATAGCAGATTTTATTTTTAGTGGATATGGAACGCGTTCCATACGGAATAACAGGTGTAAAAGGAGCAGATATTCCATAGGAGTGCTTTCGTCAGGAAGACTGGTCTGCAAGAGAAGAGCGACCATCGGTGGAAGGCAGATTGGGAAAAGACCGGGCCGAAATTATGGAATAAGCAGGGAACTAGTACATCGAAAAAAGGAGGAGACACAATGAAAAAGAGATTTTTAAGTACCTTACTTGCAGCAGTAATGGTTGGAACAATGTTAACAGGCTGTGGAGGAGCAGAAAAGAGCGGCGGAGATGTTGCAAAGGAGGATACAAAATCAGAGAATAGTATTACGGTGCTGGTAGAGAGCGGTTCTCCGGCAGAAGCCCTTGCGAATGAGACGGCGGCGGCTTTTGAGGAAGAAACGGGCTGTAAGGTTATTGTAGACGCAGTTGCTTATACTGGAATGTACGATAAGCTTTCCACAGAGATTAAAGCAAAGGAAGCGACACATGACATAGGTTGTCTGGACGTTGTGTGGCTTGCCGCATTTAAGGATGCTCTTGAGCCGGTAAATGATGCAGACACCAGTGATTTTCTTCCGACTCTGGAGGAAAGTGGAACGTTAGACGGTAACCTTCTGGGATATCCAATGTGGGTGAACGCCAAAGTCCTTATATACAGAAAAGACCTGATAGCAGAGGACAAGGTTCCGAAAACATGGGAAGAATACCAGGCTCTTGCAGAAGAACTTGCAACGGATGATATGTATGGAACAACCGTATTTGGAAGCGGTTCCGATGCAGTTTGCTCATTTCTTGACTTTGCCTGCCAGGCAGGAGCTGAGGGTCTTGTATTTGATAAGGACGGCAAGGTAAATATTACCGAACAGGCATATATAGACGCGCTGAACTTCATGGTGGAAAATGCCAGTGCAGATTATACGCCGGCGGATTCCTTAGCTACGGCAGCAACCGAGTCGCAGGAATTATTTACCAATGAAAAGGTCGCTATGCAGCTTAACTGGAGTCACCAGTATCCGGCCGCAGTGGAAGCGCTGGGAGCAGACAAGGTGGGATGCGCGCCAATGATTAGCGGGAGCGCAGGAATCGGCGCTACTACAGGTCCATGGTATGAATGCGTGATGAAAAATTCCGAAAATAAAGAGATGGCAAAGAAATATGTGGAATATATGTATGAGCACAACGGGGACTACATGAATCTCACATTGAAGATTGCCGGAAGAACTTCCGTATATGAGGAAGCCGGTAAGGAAGCCGGCAACGAGCACACATTAGCGGTACTTGATACATTAGGAGCTGAACAGTCTCAGGCAAGACCAATGGTAACTACATGGTCGCAGATTGAAGAAGTACTGACAGGTGTTGTGGAGTCCTGTCTCGGCGGAGCAGACATTGAAACCACTCTCGAATCGGCGGCATCCGAAATAGAAGCCATCGGACAGTAATTGCAGATATTAGGCCGGGCTCCTGCGTTTCTAGGCGGGAGTCCGCCAAACAAGAATATGGTGTAGGAAAGCCAATAACCTTGGCGGTATCTTTGGTTCTATCTGAAAAGCGCTCTCCGCGCAGAGATATTCTGATATGCATAGCATAAGAGGGTGTTTTTAGCGGAGGTGAAATCCACTGCTTATGGAGACTTGGATGCGTAGGTATTCCTGCGCATTCTAGCCGGAGTTAGCAGTTAGTTCAACGGAGTGTTGCCCGGCTATGTATATCAGAATATCTCTGCGCGGAGAGCGCTTTTCAGATAGAACTAAAGATACCTCGCCCATATAGATTAAAGAGGAAAAGCTAATGAGATTAATTTCAAGAAAAACACTATTGTTATTCTTTCTGCCCGGCGCAATATTTATGGGCGCCTTCCTAATCTATCCCATTATTACCATGGTGATTGACAGTTTTTACAACATTGGGATAACTGGGGAAAAAACATTTATCGGTCTGGACAATTATATCCGCGCATTTACAGCAGGCGGTTTTTTGAAGCAGTTAAAAAATACAGTGGTCTACATCATCCTTGCCGTAGGATTGGAAACGATTATAGGAGTGTTATTCGCGCTGTTCTTTGAACTGAACTACAGAGGAAGCAAAGCGATTCGTTCCCTTATGATGGCGCCGCTCATGATAGCGCCGTTGGTTGCCGGTCTTACCTGGAAATTAATGATGAGCTCCAGTTTTGGTATTGTGAATGAACTGCTTACAAGAGTTGGGATTCTGGCAAACAGCAGTGATATTTTATGGCTCGCAGATACGAAATGGTCGCTGATAGCATGCTGTATTGCCGATATTTGGCTGACAACGCCGTTTATGATGTTAATGACGCTTGCCGGTCTCCAAGGATTAGATTCCAGTATGCTGGAAGCAGCCAAAATAGACGGAGCCAGTATGTTTCAACAGATTATGCTGATTAAGCTTCCGAATATTAAACCGGTGCTTTTGACTGCGCTTTCCGTCAGAATTATTGATGCGGCCAGAACCTTCGATATCATTTGGGCTATGACAGAGGGAGGACCGAACAGCTCCTCAGAAACCATCAGTATTATCATTTATAAGACGCTGGCAAGATACAATCAGGTTGGCTATGCAAGCGCTATGGCAGTTATCTTTATTGCAGCGCTGGTCATCTTCACGTTAATCTTTATGCAGAGTTTGTGGAATCCAAAGAAAAAGATGAACTAAGCGTCGATGAAGGTAAGGAGGATAAAGATGAAGAAAAAAATAAGCGTAGGAAAGAATATAGGAATTGCGCTGTCTGTAATTCTTACGGTATTCTGGCTTTTTCCATACATCTATGTTGTGTGCTGCTCCTTTAAGAAGGGGAGCGAGGTAATTGCTGTGCCTCCGAAGTTTTTCCCAAAGGTTTTTTCCATAGAAAATTTCCAGGGACTATTTGAGCGGATGGATGCGGCGCAGTATTTTGTAAACAGTTTATCGGCGGCAGTTATCAGTACAGTGATTGCTCTGATTTTAGGCTCTCTTGCGGCCTATGCGATTCAGAGGTCAGGAGCAAAATTGTCGGTGTTCCTTGTGGTACTGGTGCTGTGTTTGAAAATGATACCCACTTCCAGTATTGTAGTTCCTATTTATGAATTAATCTGTAATCTGGGACTGTATGACACGAAAATAGCGTTAATCATAGTATATGCAGCTATTAATATGCCTTTTGTTATGTGGACTATGCTGAGTTTCTATGAAGGGATACCTACCACTCTTGACGAAGCTGCGTATGTGGACGGTGCAAGCAGTTTACAGACGTTTCGGAAGGTTATTCTGCCAATTTGTACGCCGGGACTTGCAACAGCATTCATATTCACGTTATTTCTTGCATGGAATGATTTCCTGGTCGCACTGCTTCTTACAAGTACGAAGGCAAAGACGTTCACTGTGGGTCTGGCAGGGTTCTTATCTGCGTATAATCTGGATTTAGGGCCTATGTGTGCCGGAGCGTTTGTATTCAGCTTCCCGGTTATGATTATCTCTCTTGCTGCACAGAAATATATAGTAAGCGGTATGACAGCAGGAGCGGTGAAGGGATAAAATGTTATGGCTCACAGGGTATCTGGCTTGCCCCAAACGCTTTGCTATAGGAAGCGGGGCAATTTAGAGACGTTTTTAATGGAAGTGAAATCGCTGCTTATGTAGTCTTAGAAATGAAGGCGTTCCTGAATTTCTTAGACTGCGTTGGCAGGGAGTTCACTGGAATGTTGTCTCTCCCCGCTTCCAATAGCAAAGCGTTTGGGGCAAGCCAGATACCCTGTGAACGATAACGATAAATGGTTACCGTTTACTGGAAAGGGGAAGCCTTATGTCGAAGGAATTAATGCAGGAAAATATTGCAAAGGCTCAGAAGGAAATAGAAAAAAAGAAAGATATTGTTAAAAAGGGGAGAATGCGTCAGCATTATCATTTTATGGCCCAGACCGGCTGGCTGAACGACCCCAACGGACTGATTTATTACAAGGGAAAATACCATTTTTTCTTCCAGTATAATCCCTATTATGGGTTTTGGGATTATATGCACTGGGGGCATGCGGTGAGTGAAGATATGGTTCACTGGGAGTATCTTCCCCTTGCGCTGGCTCCCAGCGAGCGGTATGATGATCATATGCGGGGGGGATGTTTTTCTGGAAGCGCCATTGAACATGAAGGGAAATTATTTCTGATGTTTACTGGAACAACGCATAATGGAAAGGGTTATGAACAGACTCAGTGTATTGCATACAGTGAAGACGGAGTACATTTTGAAAAATATGAGGGAAATCCTGTGCTGACGGCTCCTGAAGGAGTGGCAAAAGACCAGTTTCGAGACCCAAAGGTATGGAAGCATGAGGGGACGTATTATATGGTGTGCGGCGGAAGCCGCGACGGCAGAGCCCAGGCGCTGCTTTATCAATCAGAGGATATGCTTCACTGGAGCTTTTTCAACGTGATGGCTGAGAGCCGCGGAGAGTGGGGGCATATGTGGGAATGTACGGACTTCTATCCGCTGGGTGATAAATATGTGCTGATGTTTTCACCCATGGGTTCAGGAGAACATACCTCGGTGTATCTGGTTGGCGATTTTGATTATGAGACAGGGAGATTCTATTCTCATATAAGCGGAGAGATTGACTGGGGATTCGACTATTATGCGCCGCAATCCTTTCTGGCGCCGGATGGGAGAAGAATTATTGTAGGATGGGCCAATGAATGGGAATGGATGCCGCTGTGGAAGGACTGGGGGCCGACCTACAGAGAAGGCTGGTGCGGCTTCTTTAATATTCCAAGGGAAGTGCGTATGACGGAAGACGGAAGCTTACAATTTCTTCCGGTGGCCGAGTTGAACGCGATACGGATGAATCCGAAGCAGGAAGCGTATTTTTGTGTGACGGAAGAAGAAAAAGAGCTGACGGCCGGAGACGGCGTATGTTTTGAAATGAAGTTTAAAGTTGATTTGGAACAGACCGATGCGGATAGGATGGAGCTTATTTTACGATGCGGCGAGGGAAAGAAAACGGTATGTCTGTTTGACTTTAAGAGAGCGGAGCTTTGTGTAGACAGAAATGAGTCGGACGGATGGAGCAGAGGCGTTTCAAGAAGTGTGATGTATCTGAAAGGGAAAAAGGAACTGGACGTACATATTTTATCAGACCAGAGTAGCCTTGAGATATTTACAGACCGGTATCAGAATAATCATTCAAATAATATATTTGCCGCGGATGTGCAGAATCAGATGAAGATTCGCGCATATGGGGGCAAAGCGATTATCAGAGAATACGAGGCATGGGGGCTTAAAGAGTGCTTTTCCTAGAGCGTGTTTGAAGGATGAATTGTGACGCGCATCTGTCAGAAAGGAATAGTCAAACATGCTCTTAAGCGGGGCGCTTTTGTATCAAAGCAATTGTGCTTCAGGAAATTAATGCAGGAATTTATAATAGGATGCGAAACTTATGAGGAGGGAGAATCATGGTTGGAAATAATGATTACGATGTGACAAAGTGGCCGGTTGGCAATCCCTATGAGGATATCGGGGAAGTGATAAATAGTATTCTTGCAGATATCAAAAACAAACAGAGGGATAAAGACAGGAATGAAGGGGGCAAGCCGGGGGCGGTTATCTATATTCCATCCGGAGATTATCATCTTGTTACGCAGGTAGTGATTGATATCAGTTATCTGAAGATTATGGGTTCCGGGCATGGTTTTACGTCTTCCAGTATTCGTTTTAATGCGCCAGAGAGCGAATGGGCAGATTGGCATGAGGTGTGGCCGGGCGGAAGTCGAATATTGGTAGATATTCCAGTGGAGCATGACGCAGAAGAAGGCATGGGAGCTGCTTTTTATATTAATCGTGATGGGAATCCAAGAATCAGTTCGGTAGAATTTGAGGGTTTTTGTATTGACGGCCTGCATTTTGTGGATGACGGTACAGGGGAGGAGAATCCAGAGAATACTTACGTGAATGGCAAGACAGGAATTTACGCGGCCAGCGCCAACGATTCTTTTCGGATTACCGGCATGGGAATGATATACCTGGAGCATGGGATTACCATGTATCACGCGGACGCGCTGAGCATTCATGATAATTTTATTGCTGAATGCGGAAATTGCATTGAGCTTCGGGGATGGGGACAGGCGTCCAAGATAACGAATAACCTGATAGGCGCCGGATATAAAGGGTATTCTATCTACGCTCAGAAATTTGCGGGTCTTCTGGTTACGGCAAACAACGTATTCCCCAGAGGGGCAAGCAGCGTATACTTTGACCATGTGGCACGTTCTTCTATTACGGGCAACAGACTGCATTCGTTCTATCCGGGAATGATAATATTTGAGGGAAACTGTTCTGAGAATCTGATTGCGTCCAATCATCTGCTGCGAGATCATGAGCCCTGGCCTCCCATGCAAATGCATGACAATGGCCTGGACGATTTGTATGGTCTTGTGCATATCAATGGCAGCCACAACAGCGTAATGGCCAATCATATTTCGGAAGTCATTGAACGGCAATATATTCGGCCGGAGGGGACGAAGCCAGTCATGATACATGTTGTGTCAGGAAAAGGAAATTACATTTCCAATAATCATATTGTGGCCAGCGCCGGAGAGGCAGACCAGCCGGACGCAGAGACGGATTCCTGTTTTGCGAGACAGGTGGACGCGCTGCTGACAGTCAGGGAATTAGAAGAACTTGCAGTTATTACTGTTCTGGTGGAGAAAGAAGCGGTACAGAATACAGTGCTTGATACAGGAAGAGAAGAACAGGTTATTTTAGACAAGGCGTCAAATGCATTCAGACCAGCGCCGTCCATTGAAGGCAACTGAAACGCTGCAGCCGTTACTGTTCACACATCGCCTGCCGGACGCGGATTGAATCAGGAGCAGGTCTCTGAGCAGACGGAGTAACATTCCATTGAACTATCAGCTAACGCAGACTAAGCCGCTCAGGAAAGCCTTCGCGCCTAAGTCTGCATAAGCTGCTATTTCAATTCCATGAAAAGCACTCCTGGATTGTCTGCTCAGAGACCAGCTCCTGATTCAACCCACTGTATACCAAATGACCTGTGACCTGTAACCGTTACAGTTCACACATCGCCTGCCGGACGCGGGTTGAATCAGGAGCAGGTCTCTAAGCAGACGGAGTAACATTCCATTGAACTATCAGCTAACGCAGACTAAGCCGCTCAGGAAAGCCTTCGCGCCTAAGTCTGCATAAGCTGCTATTTCAATTCCATGAAAAGCACTCCTGGATTGTCTGCTCAGAGACCAGCTCCTGATTCAACCCGCTGTATACCAAATGACCTGTGACCTGTAACCTGCAGCCTGCAGGTCAGAATAAAATACCGGAGTTTTCCTTTGAGTAATTAAAAAAGTATGATATACTTGTGACAGTTGGTAAATTTATACGTATCTTACCGGAGGCAGGAAGGATGAATCCCGATTATATAAAATGGCTGAAACAAAAGAGTATGAAGCATAGAGGCGACTGGCTGACCTGGGAAGTGGTGAAGGAATACAGGAAACGTGCAGAAACGTGTAGGAAAGCATCTGGAGAAATAACAGGGAATATGCGTCAGCTTGCATTGGAATTGATGAAAAAATACGATGTTTCGGAGATAGAAGCAGTCAATATATTAAATGGATACAATGTAGGTAATTATGTGGATAAATATATGGCAATGAAAAATATTAACAGTATAGCCGCTGATTGAAGCTTATTCTGCGGTATGGAAGACTTGCATCGTACCTATCTTCCAATCAGTCGGTGTGATAAGGATTTTGATAGAAAAAGAAAGCCGGAAGAGTTAATCTTCTGACTTTCTTTCTCCATTATTATAATACCACAAAAATGGTTAAAATTCAAGTCTGGTAACCGTTTGACAGCGGTGTTATACTTATCAAACGTTACTGTTCACACATCGCCTGCCGGACGCGGGTTGAATCAGGAGCATGTCTCTAAGCAGACGGAGTAACATTCCATTGAACTATCAGCTAACGCAGACTAAGGCGCTCAGGAAAGCCTTCGCGTCTAAGTCTGCATAAGCTGCTATTTCAATTCCATGAAAAGCACTCCTGAATTGTCTGCTCAGAGACCTGCTCCTGATTCAACCCGCTGTATACCAGATGAGCTGTGAACTGTAACCATCAAACGTTACTGTTCACACATCGCCTGCCGGACGCGGGTTGAATCAGGAGCATGTCTCTAAGCAGACGGAGTAACATTCCATTGAACTGTCAGCTAACGCAGACTAAGCGGCTCAGGAAAGCCTTCGCGCCTAAGTCTGCATAAGCTGCTATTTCAATTCCATGAAAAGCGCTCCTGAATTGTCTGCTCAGAGACCAGCTCCTGATTCAACCCGCTGTATACCAGATGACCTGTGAACTGTAACTATTAAACGTTTCAGATGTAAAATATGAAGGGAGGAATGCCTGTGGATAATAATTGGATGATTATGCTGCAGAGGAAGAATCAGGCGGCGGAGGTAATGAAAACGAATCTGGTAACAGAACATTACGGCCTGGCGTTGAGTGAGGAAGACGCTGCGTTGATTGCGGCGGAGCGGACACATACGCTGCAGGAACAGAAAAGAGTCGAATTTGGCGGTGGAATTATGCCAAAGATTATTTACGAATTTTGTGACTCTGCTTTTATTAATCAAAGTAATTATGTTGATACGCTTCTCGGTCTGCAGGAAATCTTTTATCTGTATAAGAATGAGATGCAGGATGAAATCTCTGACGATGAACTTTTACATTTTATGAAAGAGCAGTTTGAAACCATATGCTTTGGTGATTTGGAATATCTGGAGGGTACGTGTCTTCGTATTTTTGCAGAGGCGGTCCGGGCGGGATACAGAGGGTATCAGGCTTCGGAAGGATATGGAGAGTATGGGGAATTTGACGAAGTAAAGAGATGGGACTATGAATTGTATCTGGAGGCGCTCAGAGAGCTTTGCTGGAGGTAACAGATTATGAATTATCAAATGGAAGAACTAATTCCGATTGTAGGGAAGCTGGCAGACCAGTACACATCTTTTGAGAGTACTTCTGTCACCTACGAGAAGGCAGAACAGTTGATGGGAGCAGTGTTGTACTGCATTCGTGAGACGGAAATTGATGGAAGTAACAGTATAGTTTCCAGAGAGAGAATCCCTGCAGAACAAGCGTATAAGAGGGGACTTACCCTGGTGGAGAGGAAGGTAAAGAAGACGCTTGAGCTGTATAATGAACTGCTGTCGGATTTTACAGATTATCATAACCAGTGTCTTTATGATACGGTTGTAAAAGGGATTCCGGAATTTTTTAAATGGTATGATATGAAATATGAGCCACAGAATACTATTGTAATGCTGGATTATCCGGTGTTAAGGGATTTATCCGGTTATTCGGGGGTCGATAAAATCTATGAATTTATCTGCTGTGTTTGGGCGGAGCAGAAATTTCTTGGATTATTTCCAGAGCAGTGGATAATTCATGTTCTGTCGAGGCAGAATGAAGAGTATGAGGAGATGATAGAGAATCTCTGCGAGACCGTTCTGACAGTTGTCGTTTGTCATATGGCGCTGGGAAAGTCTTTGCAGGAGGATTTTTCTGAGAAAGACTATATCCGATTACAGAAACTGCTTGAGGGGATGGAAGAAGAACGAGTAAAAGAGCAGTTTCACCATGCGCTGGAAGAACTTTTAAAGAAACTGCCAGGAGATTCAGGTCCTTTGATGGAATATCTTAATAAGGCGATTATTGAGATTGCGGTACGGGTAAAGTACCACGTTTCATTTGCCCCAAATCTCCCATAAAATGTGGAATATACAGATGATGTTAATCATTTACAGAAATGAATTTATGCCAGTATATATGAAATATTTCTCTGAGCGAACAGCTCTATCATTTCCTGCGGGCAGTTGGTATCGGTGATTACCTGTTGGATTTCTTCTAATTTACAGATTGTGAAAAAAGCAGTTTTGTTCATCTTCGAGCTGTCAATTAACAGAAGCGTTTCATCGGAAGCTGTGATAATCTTTCTGCGCAGAAGAACTTCCTCGTCAAAGTAGTCGGTAATCGTCAGGCTGCTGTCAATTGCAGCAGCCCCTATGAAAGCCTTGTCGATGTGAAAGTCCTGCAGCATGGACAAGGCGTAATGCCCGTAGGTAATCATATCGTTTTTGCGGACGCGTCCTCCAAGAAAATAGAGCTTATCAATATTACTGTCCTTGAAAATTTCCATAATATGAAAGGAAAGCGTAATGATGCACAAAGAATTTAAAAGTGCGGTATCCTGAACCAGAAGCTTGGCAAGCTCCTGAACCGTAGTTCCGCTTTCTAACAAAATGGATTCTCCCGGACGGATTGTCTGAAGCGCCGCCGCCGCGATGTTCTGCTTTGTTTCCAGATTATGTGTGGAACGACTGTTGTACGTGGGTTCCATTATGCTTATTTCTTTAGGGGAAACGCCGCCATGGATGCGGAGGATAAGGTCGCGTTCAGCCAGATACTGGATATCTTTGCGAATTGTTTCTTTCGATACGGAAAGCTCGTGTGCAAGCTGATTAACGGTGGTAATCGGAGACCTGCGAATGATATTCATAATCTGCTCCCGGCGAAGGGTCATTTTATTGTTCGAGTTCATATAAGATTCCTGACTTTCTTTATTAATAAAGTTATCTCTGGCTTATCGGGCATTTTATAGTATTGATTAGCCTGTCAAAAGTGAATGTCTGACGCTCTAATCAGTATATCAAAAAAACAGATTGCGAACAATAACTATATGGCAACCTTGGGATGCTGTTTGTGAAAATCATTGGATGAGCCGATTGTTTTGCGAAATAATATCTCGTCGCTGCCTTCTTCCACATAATCTTTGAAAATTCCGATTCGCTCATAACCGTTGCGCTCATAGAAACGGACGGCTCCTTCGTTAAAAGAAGCGGCGAAGACGAATACATTGGGATAGTCTTCATAGATAACCTGTTCTATATAAGCAAGGACTCTGCTTCCAATCTTCATCCCCTGAAATTTCGGGTCAATACAGAATGACCGGATAAATCCTTTTAATGTTCCATGAAGCTCAATCAGAATACAACCGGCCAGCTCGTTCCCAAGATATACGACATATAAGTCGCCGTCTGTATTGCGGATTTTACCCATTGTATAATCGAAAGACCTGCCGAGACGGAGCCAGGGTTCATTCTGGCTCAGCAGCAGCGCGCTCTTATGAAATTCTAAATCGGTGTCGGCAAGTTTTATATAAAGTTCTTTGTTGTCCATAAGTATTTCTCCTTTGTTTTCAAAAAATTTGTTTTAGATAAATAATGAAAATATTTTATAAATAATCCAGGATATCCATTGAGAACCGATGGAGAGGCAGGTAACCATGCTTGCTCCTTCCGGGAACTGATAGCCTACGTTGTTTCCAAGTGAAGTCATAACCGGCGCGTAGTCGGAGGAAATCAGCAGAACAACAGTCATAATGAAAGTGCCGATAAGCCAGCCGCGGAACACATTTCCTTTTGAGGGGACTACGGCCCAAACGGTAAAGAAGGTCAGGCCGCTTAACTCTGCCAGCGGCAGGGTCACATTACCAGGAAGAATAACAGCCAGAATCAGTGTTGTAGGTATTAAAAGCAGGGCGGTGGCAATAATAGATGGATGACCAACCACAACGGCTGCATCCAGTCCTATGTATACTTCGCGGCCATGGAATTTTTTCTGCATAAATTCGGAAGCTGCGGAGGTAACCGGCATCAGTCCCTCCATAAGGATGCCAATCATTTTCGGAAGTATGAACATGGCCGCGGCGGTAACAATGGCCGTATTCATTATGGTTGCCGCGTCAACCTGGGCAATCAGAGCGAGAATGGCGCCGATAAACAGGCCCAGGATATAAGGTTCGCCTAAGATTCCGAGCCTTTTCTGGATTTTTTCTGGCGTTAAATCAATTTTACCGATTACCGGTATACGGTCAATCAGCTTGTTTACAGGAATGCAAAGCAGCGCCCAGCCGGTGGATTCGATATGTGGGATGGAGATTCCAGGAATCCCGAAAAATTCCTCAATATAGGGCTGTGAGAAGTCTGCGACTTTAAAAATGATTGCCATAGACAGACAGGCCGCGATAACAGAGAATATAAAATTACCGCTTAATAAGTATAAAGCGCCTCCGATAAAAAGCGGCTGCCAGTAATTCCAGATATCTATGTCCAGAGTTTTGGTAAAGCCAGTGACGACAAGTATGATATTCATTACAAATACAGCGACCAGAATAGCCGGTACAACAGCTTTGCCGGACCAGGCGATGCTTGCGGCAATCGGCCACCCCACGTCAATGGCGGTCAGTTTGAAATGGTACAGTTCCACCAACTGATCAATGACAACCATCAGGTTATTCGCTAAAAGCTCGATAACCAGATTGATACCGATAAATCCAATCCCTACAGTAATACCGGCGCCAAAGGATTTCGAGGGCTTTAAACCAAAGACAAGACCCAGCGCAAAGATAATGACTGGCATGAAAACAGAAGACCCGGCATCCATGATAAAATTAATAACCTGCATAAACATAGTTCGTTTCTCCTCCTTATTGTAATTTGCTTATGATTGTTTCCAGAACGGCTTCGGTGCCAATGCCGGTAATCAGACTGAGGGCATTGACGACTTCTACCGGATAATCGCCGCTTAGAAAAGTAGTGCTTACAATCAGATCAATATTGTCCAGGTTAGAAGAGACGCTGGTGGGAATGCATCTGACGGTGGTTACCGGAATGCCTGCGTCTTTGCATGCATCGGCAACTTTCTTTTCGGCGATTGCAGAAGTAATTCCTCCGGTTCCGCATACAAATAAAATTCGTTTCATGGTTACTTCCTCCTTTTTGTAAATAATTTCGGTTTTTAGTTGCTTATAAACAACTTGTTTGTTACAATATAACAAATAAATTGGAAATAAGCAATAATTAAATTGTAAAAAACCAATTTTTATACAAGTATCTTTTTTTCCCTAATGTTAGGGAACCTGTTTGGTATTTTAAACAATAATACGGAGTGTTATTCTTGATTTGTAAACAGAATGCACAATACTTTAAGGCCTTGAGGGAAATGCATATGGAAAACTTAAATAATAGACAGAGGGAATTTCTTGAACTACTGATGAAAGAGACAGACTTTGTTCCTATTCGCTATTTTGCAGAAAAACTAAATGTTTCGACAAAAACTTTAAAAGGGGATTTGAAGCTGCTTGGAGAATGTCTTGAAAAGTTTGAAGGGGAAATTGTTGGAAAAACAGGAAAAGGAATTTGTATTTCCAGTAATGTAAAAGATAATATAGAATTTCGGAACCAGCTTCGCACAGAAGCGCGCAGGCCTCCGGCCGGTCTGGAGGAAAGAAAGGCGGAAATTACCAGGGAACTTTTGCTGGCGTCGGAGCAGTATACCTCGATTCAAAGGTTGGCCGATAAATTTTATGTGGGAAAGACAAGTATTGTTAATGATTTAAAGGCAATTGAAGAATGGCTGTTTCCATTTGGATTAAAGTTGGAAAAAAACAACCGCGGAACAAGGGTGTATGGAAAAGAAGAGAATATACGGGAAGCAATCACTTCGCTGCTTCACAGGGAAGTATCGCGTCCGAATACTTCGACAATTTATACCTTATTGGGCGGAGTCTGCCGGTCCGAAGGGGATGCATTGCAGTGTGCTCCTGGGTATACATACGGTAAGCTGGTTCGTCTGGACGAGGCCACGCTGCAGAATTTGCTGGATGTATTTTACTCGGAAGATATTATGTTTGTGACAGAATTACTGGAGGAAATTCAATTATCGGAAAAGCTTGAGATGAGCGACGTCTATTATAAGAATCTTCTTACGCATATTTTAATCTGTATTCAGAGAGTTCGTTCCGGAAAGCGTGTGGAGAAGTCAGAATCAGGATATTCTGGCAGAACTGAACCGGAAAGATATGCTGGTGCAAAGAGAATTGCGCGCAGGATTTGGGAGCGATATGGAGTTGATATCGGCGAGGAGGAGACAGAGTATATTTATCAGTATATTTGTTCCCTTACAACCCATGGACATTCGGCGTGGAATGAGAAGATGAAGAGTGAACTAAGCGGTCTGATAGCCGAGGGGCTGACGGATTATGTTTCAAAAATACTGAATATTCGTTTTCCCAGAGAGGAGTCGCTGATGGCGGGACTGCTGATGCATATTAAGCCGTTGCTAAACAGGTTGGAATATCGTATTAAAATAGCGAATCCATTTTTGGAGGAGATGTTAGAGAACTATCCGCAGATGATTGGAGTTTGTCAGATTGCCTGCCAGTTTGTCTCGGAGGAATTTCATCTTCCGCCGATTAGCATAGATGAAAGTGCGAACCTTGCGACCTACTATCAGACGATGCTTGTGAGACAGACGTCTCCGGTTACGGTCCTGGTGGTCTGCCATAGTGGATTTGGGACATCTCAGCTTCTTGGGGCAAGGCTTTCGCAGGAATTTCCAAGTATCAGGATTTATGATGTGATTTCTTCAAGACGTTTGCGGGAGATGGATATGGCGGGGATTGACTTTGTGATATCTACGGTTCCTCTGGATGTGGTGGGAGTTCCTTATCTGCTGGTATCCTCCTTTTTGCTGGATAGCGATATTGCGGCAATCAGGAATGGGATATATCTGACTGAACAGAAGAAGACGGCGGGATATCCGAATGTCTATGCGTCGCTGACAGAAAAATTCATTTATATGAACAAAAAACCTTCCGGGGACGGAAAACCTTATATGGAGGTCGATTTGCAGAAAAAATTTGGAATTTCCATATGGAAAAGTAAAGAAAGGAGAGGAGCAGCCCTCTGTATTGATACTTTCAGGAATAAAGTTACAGGATTTATTTTTGAGACAGACAAGGAGAAAATACTAAAGTTCCTGGCTGAATATTACCAGATGGCGTTAGATGAGGCGTTACTGATGAGAATGCTCTCTGGAAGAGATAAGAAAGAAATTCTAAAGATGCTGAAAGACCCAGGAAGGAAGGCAGAGTGTTCTGGGGCGCCTGGAGAGGATGATATCTATGTGGATATCCAGTGTGAAGCAAAAGAAGAGTTGATGGAACTTCTGGTTGATTTGATTGCAAAGAAGCGGCCGGAAGCAGAAAAGCGCAGAAAGCGTCTGCTGAACTTATTGTGGGAAAGAGAGGCGGAAGCCTTTACCGGAATTGGAAATGGAACTGCGCTTGTTCACAGGGTAACCGGAGAGATTGACGAGACTGTTGTTTTGCTTGTACGACTGAAATCTTCGGTGGACTGGGCCAGAGAGAAGAATTATCCGGACAGAGTGAGACTGGTCAGGCTGGTACTGGTATTTCTGGTTCCGTTAAAGAAACCGCAGGAGGAGACTCTTAGAATTAAGGAGCTGGTGCTCAAGCTTGGCAAAGAAGAGAATGTGGAACGAATACTTTCAGCATCTGCTAAGAGTGAAATTATCCGCATTTTATCCGAATAGAGGTCTGTATATAGAGGGACACGACGGCCTGATTAGAATTGGCGGTTTAAGACGCAAAGATTTGAGAAGATATTTTATAGCGCTATATGAATATAACAAGGTAAAAGGAAGGAGAAACTTATGGGAAGGACAGTAAAATTAATGGTGTGCTGCGGTTCAGGAATTGCAACCTCCACACATGTTGCGGCAATGGTGAGGGAGTATATGGAAGAACGGCGTATTCCGGTTACGATTGAAACCTGCAGCGTGCAGGATTTGGCGAACCGGTTGACGGGCTGCGATATGATTCTGAGTACAACTCAGGTCGCGTTTGGTACAGAAATTCCAGTGTTCAGCGGAGTGCCGCTTTTGATTGGAGTGGGAGAAGAGGAAGTGTTAGAAGCAATGGCGGTTAAGATGAAGGAGATATCAGAGGGATAGGAAGGAGAGTACACATATGATTCATATTATTACAACGATTTCAAATGCGCTGACAAGTCTGGGCGCGTCGGTGCTGATTCCGATTTTTATATTTATTCTGTGTATGGTGTTTGGGGCTGGCTTGAAGAAAGCTGTGATGGCAGGTCTGACGTTTGGCGCGGCATATATTGGACTGAATCTGGTGATTGGTCTGATGATTTCTACCGTAAATCCGATGGTTGAAATTATGGTAGAGCAGTGGGGACTTAAGAATGACATTCTGGATGTGGGCTGGGCGGTTGGCTCTGCGATTGCCTACAGTACCACCTGCGGGGCGCTGGTGATTGTAGTATCTTTGGGCGTGAATATTCTGATGCTTGCCACAAAGACAACAAAAACTTTGAACGTGGATATCTGGAATTTCTGGAATCACGCGTTTACCGCGTCAGTTGTTTACATTATTTCAGGAAACTTGATTATCGGGTTAATTGCAGGAGCAATCCATGCGGCCTTCTGTCTGGTAATGGCGGACCGTACCGCGGCAAGAGTGCAGGAATTTTATCAGGTGCCCGGCGTATCCATCCCTCATGGATGGGCAGTTACAAGTATACCGATTATTGCAGGAGTGAACTGGGTGCTTGACCGGATTCCGGTTGTGAAGGATATTAACTGGGATGAGAAGCATATTCAGGAAAAATGGGGAATCTTTGGAAGTCCGCTGATTCTTGGAACTATCCTTGGCCTTGTGCTTGGTCTTCTTTCTGGCTATTGGACAGACATACCGCTGCTGCTTAGCTCAGCAATTTCAATCGGAACCGTTATGATGATTATACCGAAATTTATCGCGCTGTTTATGGAGTCTCTTTCAGTGGTATCGGATGTTGCAAGAAAATTTATGAAGGCTCACTTTGGTGACAGAGAGTTTTATGTTGGACTGGACTCAGCTATTTTGATTGGCCATCCTACAACGGTTGCAGCAGGAATTATTCTGATTCCGGTTACGCTGATTCTGGCGGTTATCCTGCCGGTTAACCGGGTGCTCCCATTTGGAGATTTGGCGTCTCTGGCATATTTTGTAGCGCTTGTGCCATGTCTTAGCAAAGGAAATCTGTTCCGCTCACTAATCTGCGGTATTGTGATTATGAGCGTAGTTATGCTGATTTGTACAGGTTTTGGCTCTTCCATGACCACGATGGCAGTGACCGCAGGTTACGCGATTCCGGAAGGGGCAGTGGATATTACAGCGTTGTCGGCAGGAAACTGGTTGACGTGGATTCTGTCTAAATTTGCCGGGATATTCTAGATAGTAAAGTGATAACTTCCGTCTGTGCGGCCAGGCTTTGCCCTCTGCAGCTCCCTTCCCCATGCAAAGCATAAAGGGCGCTTTTAACGGAAGTGAAATCCACTGCTTATTCGGAGACTTGGATGCGCAGGCATTCCCGCGCATTCTAGCCGGAGTTAGCAGTTAGTTCACCGGAGTGTTGCCCGGCTTTGCATGGGGAAGGGAGCAGCAGAGGGCAAAGACTGGCTGCACAAACGAAAACGATAAAGAAAAGGGAGATGGGTACGATGGAGAAGATGAAAGCGGCGGTTTATTACACGAATCAGGATGTGAAGGTGGAGGAAGTGGATAAGCCAATTCCGGGGCCGGGAGAGATTCTGGTTCGGACGGATACCTGCGGAGTATGCGTGGCGGATACGATGGAGTGGTATAACAAACCTAAGGCGCCGATAATTCTTGGCCATGAAGCGGTTGGAATCATTGAGGAAGCAGGAGAAGGAGTGGAAGGCTTTGCAGCAGGCGACCGGGTGTTCGTACACCATCACATTGCGTGTATGAGCTGTGAGGAATGCCGGAAGGGAAAGTATACCTTGTGTAAGCAGTTCAAACAGACCCATTACAGGCCTGGCGGTTTTGCGGAATATTTTGTGGCGGGCAAAGAGCATGTGAAGAAGGATACGCTGAAAATACCGGAGCATGTCAGCTTTGAAGAGGCATCTTTAATTGAGCCGCTGGCTTGCGCTCTCCATGGAATAGAACGGGTGGATGTAAAACCTGCCGACAGGATTGCGGTCGTAGGGACGGGAACGCTGGGGCTGATGTTGATTGAGGCTCTCAGGGCATACGGCGTCAGAGACATTGCAGCATATGAGATGATTCCCTGGAGACAGGAGATGGCAAAAAGGAAAGGCGCGCTGTTTTCCAGAGCAGCAAATCCAGAAATTGACAAAGAACTTTTGAATCTGGAGAAAGAATTTGGATGGAATCAGTTTGACAAGGTATTTGTAATGGCTAAGGATATAAGGGCGATGGAAACGGGGCTTAAGCTTGTTGGAAGAGGTGGAAAAATCCTTCTTTTTGCAACGCCGGCGCCGGAGGAATACCTGAAATTCTATGCCAGCGAGGCGTTTTTTAAGGAGTTGGATTTGTCTATGACCTACTCGGCAAATCAGAATAATACCAGAGAAGCGCTGCGGTTGATTGCGAATGGACTGGTTGATGCGAAATCTTATATTACGCATCGTTTTGGTCTTGACGAGTTGGATAAGGCAATCGCCCAGACAATCGGGCGGGGAGAGTGTCTGAAATGTGTCGTTAAAGTTCAGGAGGAGTAGAACTTATGAGCTGTAAGATTGATATGGAAGGTATGGTTGCCGTTGTGACGGGAGCCGCGCAGGGAATTGGAGCGGCCATTGCCGCAAAGTATGTACAGGCGGGCGCGCAGACAGTGATTCTGGATGTGTGCGGGGAAGAGGAAATCCTTGATTTTCTGAATCAGATGGAAGCACAGGGAAAGAGGCCTCTGTATTACCGATGTGATATTTCGGATGAAGATAAGGTTGCAGAAGTGTTTCGGAATATAGCGGATACCTGCGGAAGAATTGACATTCTGGTTAATAATGCGGGGATTGTGTCGGATTGGAACAAAAGTTACGAGGTAAATACCAAAGGAACCTGGTATTGTTCGGAAGCAGCCAGGCCTTACCTGAAAAAAGTAAGCGGCAATATTGTGATTCTGACGTCTGCGTCCATATTCAGCGGAGGCACCGGGATTCCCCAGTATGTGGCTACAAAAGCAGGTTCTTACGCACTGACGATGTTCCTTGCAAGGGAATATGCGAAGGAAGGAATACGTGTGAATGGCATTGCGCCGGCAGTGATTATGAGTAAAATGCTGGCGACCAGATTCGGCTCAGAACAGGCTGTAAGAGAGCATTATAAGCAGGTTATGCCGTTAGGGAAGGTCGGGGAACCGGAGGACATCGCGAATATTGCGCTGTTTTTATCCAGTTCGATGGCAAGCTACCTCTGCGGCGAAGTTCTGATAGCTGACGGAGGCAGGATGCATATTGGATAATATGACTGTCTGCCTGTGGCCTGTAAGCAGCGATAAAATGAATAGAATAGATATGATTTTGATAAAAGTTACTTATAAGTAAGGAGGGTATTATGAATTTTGAGAAGGATATGAAGACGCTGACAGAGATACCGGCGATTTGCGGGCATGAGGATAAGATGATTGCCTATGTGTTAAGACGGCTGGAAGGACTCTGCGACCAGGTGCATGTTGACCGTCTTGGAAACGTTACGGCGACCTATCCGGGGAATGATAAGGAAGCAGGTTCTATTGCGTATTTTGCTCACATGGATGAAGTGGGGCTGATTGTGAAGAAAGTAGAAGAGGACGGATTCTTAAGGCTGGAGCGGATAGGCGGCGTTCCGGAGAAGATATTGCCGGCGGCGCTGGTCGACGTACATACGCTGGATGAAACAAAGAGCTATCGGGCGGTGATAGGGAATACCTCTCATCATCTTACGCCCGCGGATAAGAAATTTGCAGTTACTACGATTGGGGAACTGTATGTGGATTTGGGCTGCACTTCAAAAGAAGAAGTGTTGGAATTGGGAATAGATATTGGAAGTGTGGTTACCTACGTGCCTAATTTTACTCTGTTAGGAAAATATGTGGCTTCAAAAGCTCTGGATGACCGGATGGGAATCTATACTCTGCTTTATCTGGCGGAGGAACTGCCGAAGACGGAGCATGCGGCTACGGTACATCTGATATTTACGGTACAGGAAGAGTTTAATATCCGCTCTGCAACGCCTACCTTCCACAGACTCCAGCCCGACGCGGCAATCTGCGTTGATATTTCGCCGGCCTGTGATACGCCGGAGCTGAAAGGCAGATATGAGATGGCTCTTGGGAAAGGCGTGGCAATCATGTATATGAATTTCCATGGACGCGGCACGCTGGGCGGTCTTCTTCCCAATCCAAAGCTAAACGCTTTTTTGGAAAAAACTGCGAAGGAAGAACATATTACGTATCAGAAAGAAGTGGTCTTAGGTGTGATTACCGATGATGCATTCACACAGCATGCAGGTACAGAAGGGATTCCTATGGCGCATCTGTCTATTCCGCTTCGGTATACCCATTCTCTGGCGGAAACCGCATGCCAGAAGGACATTGAGGATTGTGCAAAATTAATGCTGGCTTCCGCATGCAAATTTGGAAAACATGTTGATTTACGCAGAGGCGTATAAGTAACCGTCAAAGGGAACGGATAGAAAATTGAAAGATAAGGAGAGATAAATTATGAGCAGTAAATGGACAAAGGAAGTATTAGGAACAGAGAAACCGATTATAGCGATGTGTCATTTTATGGCCCTTCCGGGCGATCCGGGATTTGATAAGAAAGGCGGTATGGAAGCGGTCATCTGCCGGGCAAGAAAGGAGATGCTTGCCTTGCAGGAAGGCGGCGTAGATGCTATCATGTTCTCAAATGAGTTCAGCCTTCCTTATCTGACAGACGTACATGTTGAGACGGTTGCAGCGATGGCAAGGGTTATCGGTGAAATTAAATGCGATTTGAAGATTCCCTTCGGTGTAAATGTATTATGGGACCCGCAAAAATCGATTGATTTGGCGATGGCGACCGGGGCGAAGTTTGTCCGGGAGATTTTCACAGGGGTTTATGCCAGTGATTTCGGCCTGTGGAATACAAACTGTGGAGAGGTGGTAAGACACCAACAGGCGATTGGAGCGGAGGATGTGAAGCTTCTGTTTAATATCGTTCCCGAAGCGGCGAAATATATTCAGCGTGATGATATCAGGCAGATTGCAAAGAGCACTGTGTTCAACTGCCGGCCAGACGCTCTGTGCGTATCTGGGCTGACGGCGGGAGCTGCGACGGATTCCCAGATTCTGAAAGAAGTAAAGAGCGAGGTTCCGGAGACAATTGTATTTGCCAATACGGGCGTTCGTATTAATAATGTGGAAGAGCAGCTCAGTATTGCGGACGGCGCCGTTGTGGGAACAACCTTTAAAGAAGAAGGTAAATTCGAGAATGCAGCAGACGTGAAACGGGTAAAGGAATTTATGGATGTTGTTAAGAAGTTCCGCGCATCCCTGTAGAAGAAACGGGGGTGTGAGAAATGAAGATATTTCCGTCGCTGGCGTCGGCAGAGCCGATGAATTTGGGCGATAGCATTCGTCGGCTGGAAGGATATCCATACTTGCATCTTGATATAGAGGACGGCAATTTTGTGCCAAATATCACATTTGGCATGAAGACGGTTCGCGCTGCGGCAAGTATTTGTACTGCTGGGATGGACGCACATCTGATGGTAACGAATCCGGAGGATTATCTGGAAGAACTGGCAGCAGCCGGAGTGGAGGCAGCAGCCTTTCATATTGAGGCCACAGGATATCCCATGCGTCTCGTGAACCGAATCCATCAGCTTGGCATGAAAGCGGGGATTGCGCTGAACCCCTGTACAGATTATCAGACAGTATTGCCTTATCTGGAACAGGCAGAATATATTCTGCTTATGAGTTCTGAGCCAGACAGGGCGTTGGAATCATTTCAGGAGCATATACTGGATAAAATCCGGCAGATTAAGAGAGCATCCGAAGGCAGAACAGATATTGTTGTCGATGGGGGAATCGGTTCGGATGAATATTATAAAGTGAAAGAAGCCGGAGCGACCGGAATCGTAATGGGAAGAACCATATTCAGGTCAGAGCATCCTCTTTCTGTGATAGAAAGCTTTCATGAAGACAAGGGAGAGATGATATGTCGTTGATAGATTCAATTAGGGAGGAGACTTGTTTTGCGGGAATCCAGGGAAAAACAGATGAAGAAGTTCTTGGCATTCTTTCTGACAGGTTATACGAACAGGGGATTGTAAAAGAAGATTACAAGAAGAATGTAATCCTGCGTGAGAAGAATTACCCTACAGGATTGCCTCTCGTGCATGATAAGGTAGCAATTCCCCACACAGACGCCTGCTATGTGGAAGAAACAAGAATCTGTGTAGCTTCATTAAAAGAGCCGGTGGAATTTGGCACGATGGGAAGTTCCTCTGATGAAAAAATACCGGTTCATCTTGTTGTTATGCTCGCTATAAAGGAGCAGCACGCACAGTTAGATGTGCTGCAGGAGCTGATTAATCTCATTGTTAAAAACGAGAAAATGATAAAGGAACTTATTATGGCAGAAGACAGCAGGAAGCTTTATAATATATTAAAGACCTGTCTGGACTAAAGTATGTGCGCGTGTGGGAGTGTTGAGAGAACCAGACGGATGGTATGGGTCCGTTTGGTTCTTTTTACATGTAAGAAATTTTGTTTCATAAAAACGGAAAGGATGTTACAGTTTATATACTGGTCGGCGGACACAGATTGAACTGAAGTGAAAGGATAATAATATGAGCAGCAAAACGGTATTTTTTGTGGATATTGACGGAACGCTGGTTGGTGCGGATTTTTTTCTGAATGAGGAAGTCATTCAGGCGGCAAAAGAGTATCAGAAATCTATGGGGCGTCTGGCGCTGTGTACAGGAAGGTCTGTATATGGAACGAAACATATTGCTGATAAACTGGGGGTATCTGCGCCTGCGATTCTATATAACGGAGCGGTAATTTATGATTTCTGTCAGGAAAAGATACTCTGGAAAAGGCCGCTGGATAGAGGAATTATGGAGATTATACGCAGGATTTATAAAGAACGTCCCGAAGTCTGTATTGAAATTTTTACAGAGGAGAGGATATATCGTATCAGAACAAACTGGATGGTGGAAAACCGGGGCGTTCCGGAAGAAAGAGGAATCCTCTATCCTGAAATTCCACAAATCAAGGAGGATATTTTAAAAATTACATTAATTGCAGACCACTCTGCGGAATTAAAAGAATGCAGGGGATATTTTAACGGCGGATTCAGCTTTGAATTTTCCGGAAGACATTTTGCAGAGATTGTCCGGGAAGGCTGTGGCAAGCACATCGCGGCAAAGGAATTGATAAAATATGCAAAGCTGAATCCGGAAGTAATATTTGCGGCAGGCAACGGACAGAATGATATGGAACTGCTCAGCCAGAGCGATTATGCTTTCGTGCCTGTGACAGCGGAGGAGAAAGTCAGACAGATTGCGGATTACCTGATAGACAGTCCGAAGGAGTGCGGGATGAAGAAGGCGTTTGAGACGGCTGCAGCTTGTAGGGCTGTGCCAGAATAGCGCACCTTCCAGGCAACTCATTAAAACCATACAGCTTTTCATAAGGTGAAATAGTGACAAAACTGTCACGAAATGGTTCACCGGGGCGTCACCGGATTACGGTAAAATGGAATCATAGAGTAAGATAAGGAGGTATAGGGAGTATGGAGATATTAAGATGTGAGAACCTTTCAAAAATCTATGGTTCAGGAAATACTTGTGTGAAGGCGTTAGACAGCATATCCTTCAGCGTAGAGGGCGGAGAATTTGTGTCGATTGTGGGGCCTTCGGGCAGCGGAAAATCAACGCTTCTTCATATTTTGGGAGGTGTGGATAAACCGACGGAGGGAAAAGTGCTGATTGGCGGTACGGATATTCATGGGCTGAGTGAGAATAAGCTTGCCGTTTTTCGCAGGCGGCAGATTGGGCTGATTTATCAGTTTTATAATCTGCTTCCGGTGTTAAATGTGGATGAGAACATTGTATTGCCGCATCTTCTGGATGGAAGAGAGCTGGACCGGCAGAGGCTGAATATGATTGTAGAACAGATGGGGCTTGCCGACAGGAGAAATAATCTGCCGGGGCAGCTCTCCGGCGGGCAGCAGCAGAGAGTGTCTATCGGCCGGGCGCTCTATAACCATCCGGCGATTGTGCTGGCGGACGAGCCTACCGGGAATTTAGACCGGAAGAACGGAGAAGAGATTGTCCGGCTCTTAAAGAAGTCAAATCGGAACCAGAAGCAGACGCTGCTTCTTATTACCCATGACGAAAGCATTGCCTTGCAGGCGGATAGGATGCTCAGCATAGAGGACGGGCGTATTACCAGAGACGAGCGCATCCGTATGACTGGGGGTGAGGGGCTGTGAGACGAAATATCGTTTATTATGTGACCAGGCAGTATATGAAGCGGAATAAAAAGCGGACGGCTACCACATTTTTTGGAATCGCTTTTATGGTTCTGCTTATGACCTGTGTTTTTGTGGGAAAGGATACAGGGCTGGGCTATCTAGAACAAGTAGCCTCCTTAAAAGAAGGAAAATGGCATGTATCTTTTTATAATATAGATAAGGAGAAGCTGGAAGAAATCCGGCGCCTTCCCTATGTAAAAGAGACGGCGGCGTCTGAAAATCTGGGCAATACCGTATTTGACAAGTCGGGAAATGCAGAGAGGCCGTATCTGAACGTGAAGGGGTATTCTAAGAGCTGCTTTGACTGGATGAATATTGAACTTGTAAGCGGAAGGCTGCCGGAGCGTAAGGACGAGATGCTTATCAGCAGGAAAGCGCTGGAGGACGGGGCGAATATTGCGGTGGGCGACGTAGTAAATGCAGAATTTTTTCATCGTTCGATTACGGGGACGGATCAGGAAGCGATAGAGACGGTGTTTCCTCTTGCTGGAATTATTCTGAAATATGGAGAAACCAAAAAGGTTCCAGAGGATTTTCCTTATTACGGAGAAAATTCAAGCTTTCGGGAAAACAGAGAGTATACTGGAGGTAAGGGAAGCTATCGGATTACAGGAATTATGGAAACGCCGGGGTACGAGCAGAGTTCGGCGGCCGGGTATACGGCCATTGCCCTGCTGACAGATGAGAGGGCAGAAACGCTGGAAAACTTCAACTTAAGCGTAATGCTGAATTTGGAAATGCTTCCCGATGAATATGCGGTCTCATTGCGGGAGCTTGCAGGGAGTGATTCCATTGATTTCAACAATTATCTGCTTGCTTTTTCAGCTAATTCATCAGAGAGTACCCTCAATGCCATCGTCCGGTTTATGACAGTTCTGTTTACAGCCTTGATTATGCTTTGTTCTGTCCTGCTGATTTACAATGTATTTCATATGTCGTTTCAGGAACGAAGCAAGTATCTGGGTATGCTCTGCTCAGTCGGAGCGACCGGCAGACAGAAGCGCAGTAGTATTTATTTTGAGGCGGTATATTTGTTGATTTTTGCCATGCCTGCCGGGATACTTGGAGGTATGGGCGTCATCTGGACGGCAATGCAGCTTTTAAGACCGCTTTTAGATGAATTTATGGGACTGGAAGAGATTGCGAAAAAGTGCTCTGTTTCCGTTCATATTTCTGTGGATAATATCTTCATAACAGCGGCAGTCAGTATTGTGACGGTACTGCTTGCCGCCTGGCTTCCCGCAAGGAAGATTGGAAAAATCGGGCCGATTGAGTGCATTCGGGGAAATACCGAGAAACGTCAGCGCAAGTTCGCAATGAACCCGGCTGTTTGGAAACGGTGGGGCGTGGAAGGAATGCTGGCGGTAAATACTTTGACAAGGCGCGGAAAAAAAGCAAGGGCTATGGTTACGGCTCTCGCAGTATTTATGGTAATTCTTGTGGTAACGGCGTTTGGCTCTTCGGCAGTCCATAAAATTATGCGTGAGAAAATCAACGGGGACGATTTATTCTCTGTATCGGAGGAGCGATATGATTATACGTTTTATGGAAATGCTTATACGCCGGTCTATGAGGAGGTCATGGAAGAGATACAAAAGGATGCAGGCGTGGAGAAGGCGGTTTTGTGGGGAGACGGAATCTTTGCCGGGACGGTTCCGAGAGAGGTTTATGGAAAAGAGTTCTGGGAATCCTTAAAAGACGTTTATCAGTTAAACTACCGGAAAGAGCTGTCAGAAGAAGAATTTCGGGATAAGTATCCTGCGGATACAGAGAATGTAAATATTCTGGAGGTGGACCCTGGGATGCTGGACCAACTGGCAGAAGCGGCGGGAGTAGATGCGGGCGCTCTTACAGACGCCGGGCGCCCTTCGGCGCTGGTGATGAAGGAGGGGGCTATTTCTACAGATAGTCATACAATCTGGGGGATGGAGCCGGAACGTTACCGATATTACCATATTGAGAACTTGACGGATTACCGTCAGGGTGAGAAGATGCCTGTAAGTTTTTACAATGAAGGTAAGGACGAAATAGTGGATTATTCGGTAGAGATTGCAGGCTTTATTAAATCGGAACAGATTAAGCGGTATATTTCCTTTGGAAAGAGCAGTAACCTGTGGCTGATTATCAGTCGGGAAATCGCAGAAGAAATCCGGGCTGTGGCAGACAGCAGCGAGGACAATTCGGTCATTCATCCGTTTCTGATGATAAAGATGAATGGCGAGCCGACGGATTTGATTGACAGATTATCCAGCCTTTGTGATAATGTAGACAACGGTATGATGTTGGGAAAAAATGCATATGCAGCTACCATTGCCCGGTCATTGGTTCAGATTGCAGATATATTGCTTGGCTGTTTTGTAGCGCTTTCCTCTGTCATCTGCCTGCTGAATCTCGTCAATTCTGTAAAAGGATGGATTGGAGGAAGAGCGCAGGAGCTTGCAGTGCTCCGGTCGGCGGGAATGACAGAGGGCCAGATGAGGAAAATGGTGCTTTTTGAATGTATGGGTATCTTTGTGCAAGCGCTGGCGCTTGCAGGGATTTGCAGCGGGCTTATTATCCATGTGATTAGGAAGGGCGTAGAGATTATTTTCGGAAATATTATCGTTCCTTTGCCGGCGGCAGGCGGAGGAGCGGCAGCGTTGCTGGCGGCGGCGGGGCTTGTGGGAATCGCGGTGTACAGTTTGAAATCGGAATGCGGGAAAGATATGTTTGAAAGCATCCGCAGTGAGAATACTTAGCGTAGCGTCTCATTTGCATATCGCCAGAATCATTTGCCTGAATTTTCAGTCTGCAAGGCGTTTGCCGTTTATAAGGCGTTAGGTTTTCCGATGTGCGGACGATTAACGATGAATGTGGTGAGAGAATGGAACTTAGAGTATTGATTGTAGAGGACGATGAAATCATCAGAGAAGGATTAGCGCTTGCCTTGAGACAGGAAGGGTGCCAGGTATATACCGCGGGTACGGTGAACGATGCGGTGGAAATCATCCGGCGGGAAACGCCGGTTGATTTCTACCTGCTGGATATCCTGCTTCCGGATGGGGACGGATTTATGGTGTGCGGGGAAATCCGGAAGCGGACAGATACGCCGATATTGTTTTTGACGGCGTGTGATGATGAAGTAAATACGGTGAGGGCGCTGGAGCAGGGAGCTGATGATTATCTCTCAAAACCCTTTCGCATCCGGGAACTGCTTGCCAGGATGAAAGCCATCCTAAGGAGGACGAACCGGGAAGAGGCGAGACTTAAGAAGGTGGCGGAGGTTGGAAAAGCCCAGGTCCATCTGAAGACAGGGCGGATTTACTGCGATAACGGAGAAATTGTTTTGACGGCAATGGAGTATAAGCTGCTCTTGATATTTATAAATCACAGGGGACAGACGCTTACCAGAAGGCAGATATTAAATCAGATATGGGATGAAGCGGGAGACTTCGTCAATGACAATACCTTAAGCGTCTATGTCAAAAGGCTTCGGAAGAAGCTGGGGGATACGGCGGAAGGGCAATTAATTCAGACGGTCCGGGGCGTGGGCTACCGGATGGAGAAATGAGGTGCGGGCAGGGATGGAGCTTATAGTCCAGGGTGTTATCATCGCGTTTACAGTTGCGCTCTGTCTGGTTTCGGGCAGTCTGGAGATAGTTTGCGCGGCGCTTATCGGCTGTATCGCAGCCTTGTTTCTGGCAACGGTTTTTTTTCGGCATAGAAGGGAGAAAGAGCTGAAAGAAATAACGCTGTATCTGATGCAGTTACAGGATGGACTTCGTCTGCCGGAGTTAAAAAGGTGCAGGGAGGGACAGCTTTCCATTCTAGAAAGTGAGATTTACAAGCTGGTGGTGTTAATCAGCAGGCAGTCTGACAGAGCCAGTAAGGAAAAGGAGTATCTTGCCGGAATGCTCTCAGATATTTCTCATCAGCTTAAAACGCCGCTGTCCTCTATTACGATTCTGACAGAATTATTGCGCTCCGGAGAAATCAGCGAGGAAAAAAGAGAGGAATTTACCGATAAGATTGACGCTCAGGTCAGACGGATAACCTGGCTGGTTCGGAATCTTCTGACGCTGTCCCAGTTGGACGCGGATATGTTAAAGCTTAAGCAGGAAAAGGTCTCTGTAAAGAAAATGCTTAAGCAGGTCAGCCAGCCATTTGAGATTATGGCGGAGCTTAAGGAAGTTTCTCTTACTGTGTCCGCGCCGGAAGAAACGACGGTTGTGTGCGACGAGCGTTGGACCGGGGAAGCGGTGTCGAATATTGTTAAGAACTGCCTGGAGCATACGCCGGCAGGAGGAGCAGTTTGGGTGTATGCAGTTCAGAATAATTTCTCTACAACAATTACTGTAAAAGATACTGGCGCAGGGATTCCGGCGGAAAACCTGCCGCATATATTTGAACGGTTTTATAAGGGCGCGGGGGCGTCGAAAGACAGCGTAGGAATTGGGCTTGCGATGTCAAAACAGATTATTCTGCGGCAGAATGGAAATATCAGTGTAGAAAGCGAGGAGGGGAAGGGAAGCTGCTTTCGGATTAAGTTGTATTCGGTGATGTAACGCGCTGTATATGAGTACTACGGCCAACTTTTTATATTTGGAGACGGACGGAAATCAGTCATTTCCGGTTGAACAGTATGACAGACAGATGCAGCGATACAGCAGAAAACCCAAATGTGATGCAGATTGCGTGCAGGTAATCGCCGGGATTTCCCATGCCAGTTAGCAGCTCGGATGCATGGAAAAGGTACATGGGCAGATAATCTGTTATTTTTGGAAATAGTCCGGCAAGATAAGTAATGAGTATCACGCCGCCTGTTGCGATGAATACACTGGAGTTAGCAGTAAAAACTACGGACGTCAGCAGTATCAGCGAAATCATCCAGAACCCTGCAAGATATATGCAGAAAGCAGCAAAAAACAGATGCTCCGCAATGTTATTATCCCAGAAATATTGATTATACCCATAAGTAATCCCAAAGCAAAGCCAGTAGCACAAAGTCCATGTTATGAGCATAATACTTGCTTTTGCCAGAATCACCTTCCATCTTTTTAAGCCCTTCGTCAGCATATTGACCAGGGTTCCGCTCTGATATTCTGTTGTTAAGATGCCTCCGAACAGCAGGAGGAATATGAGGAGCCCCATGGGAATATTTTTATAAAATTGTACCCAGGAGGTAAGAGCGTCTACGGTTGTTTCTGAAACAGTAAGGCCCATGTCGTCCAGACTGCCGGAAACCATTTCCAACATCCGGGGAAGTAGTCTGGCAATAGCAGGATTCATGATGCCGAGCAGGGCAAAAAGAATCAATAGCAGGGTACATTTTCCAGTGCGCAGCAGTTCTAACCATTCTTTCTTTGTAAATGCGAGAAATGCTCTCATTTTTCGGTTACCTCCATAAAAAGATTTTCCAGTGTAGCTTCCTGCATGGAAATACATTGTAAAGGTATTTGATTTTCCGCCAGATAAGCCATAGCGCGAAGCATATCTTTTTCTGTTTTATCTTCGCAGATGATAAGCAGCCCGTCGTTTCCGCGTTTTCCAGGAAAGGCTGTAAAGAATCGTTCGGCGTCTTCTTTTCGGTAAAATTCTGCCTGAAAACCGCTGCCTTTCTGGATGGTCCGAATTTCTTCCATGGTTCCATGAAAGGCGAGTTTTCCTTGATGAAGACATGCAATTTCATCACAGATTCGTTCCACGTCGGCCAGAATATGGGTAGAGAACAGTACTGCGGCATAGTTTTGTACCGACTGCAGGATGTCCAGTATTTCTTTTCGGCCTGCCGGGTCGAGGGCGGAAGTTGGCTCATCGCAGATTAGGAGTCTGGGTCGGTTCAGCAACGCCTGTGCAATTCCCAGACGCTGCTTCATGCCCCTGGAAAATCCATGGATTCGCTTATTGACATTGTTAAGTCCAACAAGCTGTAGCAGCTCTTTAGAGCGGGATTTGATATCTTCCCTTTGCATTCCGGTGATTTCGCCACAGAGAAGGAGATATTCAAAAGGAGTCAGAAACCCGTAAAATTCCGGCACATCCGGCAGATAACCAATATACTGGTTGGTGATATTCTGACCATAACACACTGTCTGACCATTGATTGTAATGTGGCCGCTGTCCATTTTCAGGAGTCCAAGAATCATCTTCATAGTTGTGGTCTTTCCTGCGCCGTTGGGGCCGATAAATCCATAGACAGAGCGTTCTGGTACGGAGAAACTCAATTCCATTACCGCCTCAAAGGGGCGTACGGCGAAATCTGCAGCCAGAGTATGATAGAATTTCCGAATCTGTTCTTTGGATAGCTGCGGTTCATAACCGATAAGTTCATCAATGGAAATATCAAAAAAGGATGCCAAAACCGGTAATAGTAGGATATCTGGCAAGCTCTGAGCAGTCTCCCATTTGGATACAGACGCTTTGGTTACACCGACGAAGGCAGCAAGCTCTTCCTGGGTAATATTTCGTTCATGCCTGAGTTTTGTAATAGTACGGGAAAAATTCAGTTTATTCATATTATAGTCTCCTGTATAGTGTTTTTTGTCTTAAATTAGACGGATTTTCTGTGATTTTCTATGTGATGAGAATATTGTATCCTGAAAAGGCTCTGCTTACAATGGATTGGAAAGATACTTTGCGATACAAAATCAACTGATGCGGTATTTTGCTCCAGTTCATTGGCTGCTAACCGCGCGGCAAGTGCGCGGCTGCAGGTTGAACTGTTACGATTTTGTGCAATAGATTATCGGAAGGGATAGACAGACTGCCGCTTATATTGTTATGATGATATTGTTGTTTTAGAATATTAGAGCGTGTTAGCGTACCGGGTAAAAAATATGATAAAACTGGCGGTCAGAAAAATTACGGTAGTGTAAAGTAGCCTATGAAAAACTGGAGTCAAAAAAATAGGCTCCATTAGAACTTTGATAATTGTAGATACGATAGATTTTGGCAGTGTCCGCCACCCTTGACGGCACACCAAAACAATGCTCTGAACGTCTTACCGACGGCGAAGAACTCAAGAACAGATACCAGTTTCTCCGTCTGATTCACAGCATTGTAGCATTGTTTTGGCGTGCCATCAAGGGCAGGTCCCTTCGGGATGGCTAGGTAATTACCTCTGGCTCGGAATCTAAGAACAGATGTGGGCTTAGCCCTGTTGCTGCTTTAAGAGTTCCTGTTGGCCCAGATAGATCAGGAGTTGCCATTTGCCGGGCATATTCCCAGCGCCTTCCAGCAGTTCCACTTTATTCAGCGGTTCCCTGCCGCCGGATTTCTCATGAGGACGCAGGAAGTTATAGTAAGCGACCCAGAGAGAAACGCTGTGTATTGCACCGCCATCCGTACCGTAACCGCAGGTGACACGATAAGATTCCCTGAATGTACGGTTCAAGCGTTCGATCACCTGTTTGAATGGCCGGAATTTTTTGGATACTTCGTCGTCATTGGTAAGGCCGATCACCTGCGTGATGAATACGTCCCAGCCTTTTTCAATCTTGAACTGCTGGGCGGCAAGCGGATACGCGCTGTATCCGTCAGCAATGAATTTCAGGGTTCTGTCAGGGAATTCCTTAAATTTATCAAATGCCATGCGCATGGTAAGAATACAGGGGCCGACATCTCTTGAAGTTGAGACCTGATAGCCGAGGATGGAGCGAGTTACTTTGTCCATGATGAGCCAGACATATGCTTTTATACCTTTGATTTTGATGTAGGTTTCATCAGCAGCAAGTTCGTTGGAAGGATTGTAGTCATAGGAATCTACAAAGGGACGGATGATGACAGCGGCTGTTTTGGCATAATTGTTGACCATGGTATGTGAAATGTCAATACCATGGATTTCTTTAAGGGCCTGTACGGTCTGCCGGAGAGAGAGTTTTAAGTTTACCCGGTAGGTAAGGCACAGCCCCATGATATAGGCGTTGTTTTTCTTATATCTAAAGGAGGTTGCCCACTTTGGGAGCTGGTTTAGTTCCATATCAAAAAAGTTTACAGAAAACTCGCGGTAAAGATAACGTAGTTTATATTTCCAGTATTCAGATTGCGGAAGCCCTTTAGGAAGCTTTGTGAGATTCCGCCGGTAGTAAGGACAGCTGTCGTTGACACACTTATGGATACGGAAATGTTTCCGGTCTTTGACAGGCTTTAGGGCATGCCCGCAATAAGGGCACTGTAGTTTTAACGGGGATGTTACTTTTTCACCGTTGACAAAGGTTTGCCCGCAGATCTTGCACTTAAACTGTCCGCGGCCGCCAGAGTTGTCATAGATATAGTCATGAGGGGCGCCGCAGAGAGGGCAGGCGGTATCTGTCGGAACGTTACGGGGTTTGCCTTTCTGGGGTTTGACAGGTTTTACGGCTTTGCCATAGCGGAGGAGGTAGTATCCGTTCCAGAGTTGCCAGTCCTGTTTGATGAATGGTTTGATGACAGGAAGTTTATCCGTGAGGAACTTTTGGTATTTAGGGCTGTGGAGTTCATCGTGAGCCCACTGCTTAAGAGGAATGTATCTGCAAATAAAAAGAATGAGCCAGCAAATTTGCTGATATTGTTCTTGAATGATTTTAAGTAAATATAGTATAATGTTATCCATAAAGCAATGATTTACCTTTCGTATTTTGTTGAGTGTGGTGCTTACATTATACACGAAAATAGGGGATCATTGCTTTTTTAGTTGTAAAAAGCTAAAAATTCCCTGAAAACATGAGGTTTTTAAGAAAAATAGGATTGTAATACTTTACAATACCAAAATTACAGAGGAGAAATTGGAATGAAAAAACGAATATTGATTATAAATACAGGGGGGACTTTATCTTCTGTTAACAGTGAGCAGGGATTAAGTCCTGGACTGTCAAGCCGGGAGATTCTGGGAGAACTCCGAATGGTATCGAAGAGTCTGGAGCTTGAGACGGAAGATTTCTGCTCTCTTGACAGCGCGAATATTTTTCCTGATGATTGGGCGGCGCTTGCAGCTAGAATCGGCCAGGTCTGTACGGACTACGAAGGGATTGTTATCATTCATGGAACGGATACGCTGGCTTATACGGCGTCCATGCTGTCTTTTATGCTGCAGAACGTGCCGGTACCGGTTGTGATTACCGGAAGTCAGCTCTCTATATCCCACCCGGTGGCGGATGCCATGGAAAACTGCCGCTGTGCAATACATATGGCGGCAAGCGGATGTGCCGGAGTATTTGTAGCGTTTAATCGGAAGGTTATGCTGGGCTGCAGGACATCTAAGGTTCGTTCAATGAGTTTTGATGCCTTCGAGAGCACAAATTATCCCAATGTGGCGGAAATCAGCTCTCTGGGACTTCATATTAGAAAAGAGCTGCTTCCCCGGAAAAAGGGGGTGTTTCGAGTGCAGCCGGAGTATTCAGACAAGGTATTTCTTCTGAAATTGTATCCGGGAATTAACCCGGCTATTTTAGGCGAGCTTCGGAAACAGGGATATCAAGGTGTCTATATCGAAGGTTTTGGCCTGGGCGGGATGCCCTTTGTAAAGCATGATTTTGCGTCGGCCGTTCGGGAGGCAGTGGAAGACGGGATGACAGTACTGGCAGGAAGCCAGTGTCTCTATGAGGGAAGTAATTTGTCTGTGTATGAAACGGGGCTTCTGGCGTTGAAAGGAGGCGTGCTGCAAGGTTTTGATATGACTGCAGAAGCGGCGGTGACAAAGCTTATGTGGGTACTGGGGCAGACCAGAAAACTAGAGGAGATTCGAGAGTATTTTCAGATTGATTTGGTAAGAGAGGTTAGCATTCCTGGTGAAACGGCCGAATGGCAATAATGGGGTGTCTGGAAGATGTACCTGGTGAAACGGCCGAATGGCCATTAGGGATACCTGGAAGATATACTTTGAAGATGTAGTCCGCCGGTTCATGAAAAGGGGTGTTGCAAAATAGGAGTTATATTTTGCAGCATCCCCTGTTTTTTCTGTTATTTAATTCTTAGAGAACGGCCTGGAATGAAGATAAGGAATCAGAAAACCAAGGGTCAGTATGAGACTGGAAAGTTCTGATACCAGCGGGCTCCACCAGATACCGGCGCCTCCAAAAATCATCGTCATAATAAACAGGCTTAAAGTAAGCATTACCATGCCCCTGGCTAAAGAAATAACAGTAGCGGCGACCGGACGTTCTACCGCTGTAAAATACGCTCCAATTACCACATTGTAGCCTGCAAGCAGGAAAGAGAGTGCGAAAATCCGAAATACCCGCGCGCTGTAAGGAATCAGGCTGCTGTCGGCAGAAGAAATAAACAGGCGAACTATCGTCTCCGTTCCAGTCATACAGACAAGGGTAAAGACAGCGGACGCCGCAATAACCGCTCCGATTCCATACCGAAATAAGAGACCGCATTTATCCATGCGTCCTTTTCCGAAATAATAACTGATGAGAGGCTGGTAGCCCTGAGCAATGCCAACCATAGTCATAACAGCCAATGAATTTACATAGGAAATAATCGTATAACTTACCAGTGCGTCTTCGTTCAGATAATGGATGATTGCCTGATTGAAGAGAAATATGATTAGTCCTGGAGACAGCTCCGTAATACAGGAAGGGATACCGTTTTTAATCTGACGCCATATAATAGGGAGATTTAAACGGAATTTCGTAAATTTGATTATGCCCTTCTTTCCGCAAAAGTGAATCAGGTACAGAGCGATTAAAAATACATGGGAGATTCCCGTAGCGACGGCAGCGCCTCGGATTCCCATATGAAATTTCATAACCATCAGGTAATCCAGGACTACATTCATTAGAGAGCCTGCGGTTACGATAATGGTAGCCATCTTAGGATAGCCGTCCGTCTTAATGATGGTCTCAAAGGAATAGGACAAGATAAAGAGACCGGAAAATGGAGCGATAGAGCCCAGATAATCCAGCACATATTCCATGTTCACATCTGTAGCGCCTAAGAATAGAGCAATCGTTTTTAAGTTCAGCAGCACCAGAATGGTAATAATTACCGAGAACAACGTCAGCAGGCAGATATTTTGGGTAAATATTTCATTCGCTTTTTGTATACGTTTTTCCCCCAGCATAATCGCCACAATTGTAGAAGTGCCCACTGCAAATAGAATAGACACTGCGTACAGCGCCATAATATATGGCATAGAAATGTTAACGGCAGTCAGGGCAATCTCGGACACGCCTCTGGCCACAAAAATACCATCCACCATCGTGTAGAGTGCGAAAACCCACTGCGCTGTGATGGACGGTATGATGAATCTAAAAAAATCGCCTTTCAGGGATTTCCCCTCCAGCTTCATAATATAACCTCCCTTGCTTTATGCATTATGCCTTCCAGGCACACCTAACGTCCGAATGGCCATAACGGGGTACCTGGAAGGTATACCTTGTGAAACGGTCGAATGGCCATAACGGGGTACCTGGAAGGTATACCTTGTGAAACGGCTGCATGGCCATAACGGGGTACCTGGAAGGTATACCTTGTGAAACGGCTGCATGGCCATAATGGGGTACCTGGAAGGTATAATAACCGAAATGGGAGGAATAAGCAAGTTATTTCTCTGCCCACAGTATGATGTTGGCGCAGAAAGTTCCGTTTTCATATAGAAACCGGCTGTAACCGCCGCTTTTTTCTGCAATATGACGGACTGACTGGAGGCCGATACCGCAGCCGCTGCGCTTGGAGGATTGGTATTTGCCGTTCTTCACTGTTATGTTTCCGTCGAATATATTTTCTACAGTCAGCAGAATCATGCGGTCGGAATGAAGATATGCCTGAACCAGAATGTGTCGCTTGGCTGAATCTGTTTTAAGGCTTGCTTCCAGGGTGGCTGCTGCGTCTGCAGCGGTATTTTCACACAGGTTCAACTCGGTATTCGGGATTATGCCGGATGATTTTGTAAGATAATCCATCAATTTGTCCCATTCTTGATTTGCGGCAAGTCCTTGCAGGACGTTAAAGTGATGGCGCATATCGTGTCTGACTTCGCGGGTTTCTGCAATGGCTGTACACAGGCAGCGGCGGGAAAAAAAGCCAAAGAGTCCTGATGGGCAGGAAATGACATAATCCGCCGACGGCAAGGCAGAAAAGAAGCGTTAAAGCCGCCGTCAGCGGAATCAATACGCGGGTGCGTATCTTGAGATGCCGTTTCATGGGAAGGTAGGCGATTAGAAGGCCGGGAATGAAGATTAGAAATTCCAATGCAGAACAAATAAAGTTTTTCATCGTTTATATCAGTAAAGCGAAAACATCAATCCAGAAACCAGAATTGCCGTTATTGTGCCAAATTTTTTCTCGAACTTATTTTGAAAAAATCCAAGGAATAAAAACTCTCAAATACATTTTCCTCTTTCTGCAATAAGAAAAGGGGGATTAAAAAGCTAAACAATATACCATACAGGACATTATAGAAGCAGAAATAGTATATCGGTTTAAGAAGTAAATTTGCACCGCCGACACAAAGCACTAATAGTACTTCTAATATCGATGCCATAAAAATTGTTTTTATCTTATTCATTCTGATTTATTCCTCCCGCTTCTTATCAATATCTTCATGACCGTTACTTTGTTTATAGCCTTTCTGACAAAGGGAAAGATGAGTTTATAGCTACGCTAAAAGCATCCGTCCTACAATTCAATTACGACACAAATATTTTTTCCATTGCCGCATTTTTTTGAATATATTCACGCCAGAAGAACAACAGGAGCTTTTACAGGAACGCCTTACCATCCTGCACAAATACCGTATAGGAATTGAAAAGCAAGTGAATCCATTATGGGAAAATGAAGTTTCTACCGTTCATGTAGCAAATGTAAAAAGAAAGATTGATTTGGTAGATGCTGAAATAATAGGTACAAAACGCTTGCTTGCCATCTATTCCGACAAACAAATATAAATCTTTAAAAAGAGCCAATCACTTGCAAATACTGTACAAGTGCATTGGCTCTAATAAAATAATCAATATAATTTATGTGTATATGAGTTCCCTCTCTACAGTCTCCCTCGCACGAGTCCTTATGTTATTGAGGCGTCCTGTCCATTCTAAAGCATTCTCTGCCTTTAGCTGTTCCGTAATGCCCTGCGCCTGCTGTCTTAAACAAACTTTTGAGTTTTTTCCTTATCTGGTTTCATTTATTATTCATTGTTAAAGAACAAATTGGTAAATGGTTTGTAATTGTATGGCATTCAATGTGGTTTGCGATACAGTTTATCTGTCATGAATGGTACGCTATTTTTAATGATGGATTTATGAGTACATTAGAAAAAAAACGAGTATTTTTCAGGCACAATACAGTGGTTACAAATAGATGGTAAATATACACCCGATGTATATCATACTATATTGCATATTCTCATATTATGCGCCTTAATCAGTACCATTGTATATTCCATAAAGATTATAAAAAAGAAATAGATGTTCCCGTTTTGTCTAAACGTCAATTACCACAATCACAACAGAATAAGAAACACAGCGTTAGAGCATATAGAAAACCGAGAAAACTTTACGGAAAATTCAATTTTCAAAAAGCATTGTCTGATGTATAATAAAAGCAGTGGAAGAAGGTGATATTTTGAATACAGCGGAGCAGGCACATCAACAGGACTTAGAACGTCTGAAATCACTCCGATATATGGACGATGATTTTATGACTATCTGTCTTGCAGATGATTTTGAGGGTGTGGAACTAATACTACGGATTATTTTAGGACGAGAAGATATAAAAATCAAGTCAGTTAGGACACAAGAACCGTTGAAGAATTTGCAAGGGCGTTCGGCTGTTTTGGATGTTCATGCGATTGACAGCACCGATAAGGAATTTGATGTAGAAATTCAAAGGTCAGACGCAGGTGCAGGCGCAAAAAGGGCAAGGCATAACAGCAGTCTGTTGGATGCACACATATTAAAGTCGGGTGATGATACAGAGGATATTCCTGACAGCTATGTTATTTTCATTACGGAAAACGATGTAATGAAAGGAAATCAACCGATATATCCAGTAGAGAGACATATCACTATCGGGGAAAATAAGGTATTGTTTGGCGACGGTTCGCATATTCTATATGTTAATGGGAAATATAGGGGCAACGATGAAATTGGAAAGCTAATGCACGATTTTTCATGTACTAATCCCGATGATATGAATTATGAAACACTTGCTAAAAAGGCACGATATTTTAAGCAAGACGAGAAAGGAGTTGCGGCTATGTGTAAAATTATGGAAGATATGAGGAATGAGGCGGCAAGGGATAAATTGAAAGAGAAAGCAATTCTAATGTTAAAAAGCGGAAAGATTTCGTTAGATGAAATACAGATATTTTTTTCAGAACTATCTAACGAGGAAATTGAGGAGGTCAAAGCCGAGGTTATGCAGTTGGCGTAATCAGCAAAACAATTTAATATTAAAAAACAGCGTAAAGGCATATGGAACAGTAAATTGTAAACCATGCGCCTTTTTTGCGCCCAAAAGGAGGAACATGAGCGACAACATTCAGACCGACACCACAGGGCGATTAACGCCCTGTTTGCAAAAGAAGATTGATAGTAAGCGATACAAAACACACCGTAATGAAAAGAGGTGCATGTCGTGATATACTGCTGAAAGATCAGCAGCCATTCATCATCGGTAAACTTTGTACTCATTTGAAATACCTCCTTGTGATATATGGAAAGTATATCAATTGACTGGGAAAGACTCACTACGGTATGTTTTGTACCGCTTACACAAAAATCCACTTTCTTTATGAAATCTTCAAAAATATTCTTTATACTACTAATAGAATTAAATGAAAGGACATGATGATTATGGATATGATTTTGAAAACAACAAACCTCTGTAAAAATTTCAAAGGGCAGACAGCGGTAAACAATGTATTTCTGAACATTCAGAGAAATTCTGTCTACGGATTGCTGGGACCGAATGGAGCAGGCAAATCTACCATTCTTAAAATGCTCACTGGCATTTTGCGCCCTACATCGGGAGAAATTGAGTTTGACGGTCACGCATGGAACCGCAGCGATTTACAATCTATTGGCGCATTGATTGAAATGCCGCCCCTATACGAAAATCTGACCGCATACGAAAATCTGAAAGTGCGAACCCTTGCGCTCGGACTTCCCGATACCCGCATTGAGGAAGTCTTACGGATTGTTGACCTTACAGACACCCAAAAAAAGAAATCGGGACATTTTTCTTTGGGAATGAAACAGCGGCTTGGCATTGCGCTTGCGTTGTTATCATCACCAAAATTATTGATTTTAGATGAACCGACAAACGGGTTAGACCCTATTGGTATTCAAGAATTACGGGAACTTATCTGTTCTTTCCCGGCGCATGGAATTACAGTAATTTTATCCAGTCACATTTTATCCGAAGTAGAACAGATTGCGGATCACATTGGAATTATTTCTGCCGGGAAGCTGGGCTATGAAAGCAAAATAAACAAAGGCATAAGTTTAGAAGAAATTTTTATGCGTGTTGTAGCTGCTAATAACGAAAGGGGGAAAAAATAATGTTTCATCTTATACATTCTGAATTATTAAAAGTACGTCATACATTTGCATTAAAGCTATTTGTTGCGGCTCCTATCGTTACTTTGAGTTTAGGATACATCTTGAGTGGAAAATTTGTTCAGCTTACAGCCTATAATTGGTGGTATATTTTGATACTGCCGATTACGATTGCTATTTGGTGTGCCAGCTTTATCAGTTGTGAAAAACGCACACAGTATCAGAATATTCTCTGTTTATCTGTTGACATGAAGAAAATCTGGATTGGCAAGCTGTTTGCGGTTGTTGTGCTGCTTTTATTAACCAATTTTGTAATGTGGGGTGGCTGTACGCTCTTTGGTGTTTTTACCGTGATGAACATTGACCCGCTTAATGGTTTTTTGGGCTGTATGTTATTGTTTCTTGTTTACGTTTGGCAGCTTCCGCTTATTATGTTGCTTGCGAAAAAAACAAATTATCTTACCGCTGTACTAATTTCCTTTAGCTGCAATATTTTATCCACGATTGGAGCAGAAAGTGATTTGTTTTATCTCAATCCATTTGCCATTCCAGCACGCATTGTCTGTCCCTTTTTCAAAATGCACCCTAACGGTATTCCTATTGAAAATGGTTCTTTTCTGCTGAATACTGGAACAATCTTTCCTGCCGTTTTGCTTAGCTTGATTTTGGCGGTATTGTGTTTTTTGCTTACAGCATGGCTTTTCACGAAAGGAGATAGAACACATGATTGAGTTATATCATTATCTAAAAAGCGACTTTTACAAGTTGCGCAATTCTTCGTTCTTTTGGATACATGTTTTATTCCCATTTCTGGGAGTAGCACTTGTTTTACTGTATGCGACATTTGCGGCTGTAAACGATATAAACAAAATTGCGGTATTCTTTCAACTTTTCGCAATCGCATATCCTTTTGTTATTAGTATCGTTTGTGAGATTATCGCAGGACAGGAAAACCGGGCGGGGCATTATCAGAATATTTTAGTGTTACGTTCCAAAACGAAAGCCATTTTGTCTAAATTCCTGTTACTGATTGTCACCGGATTGCTTGCGGTATTATTGAGCATTTTTCTATTTACTTTGTTACTTCCGGCGACAGGAACAAAATTGCTTTTGCCGACATCATCCCTTGTATTACCGGCTTTGACCTTGTGGAGCAGTAATATACTGCTATATGCTCTTTCTATTATTTTGGCATTTCGGTTTGGAAGAACGGTCTGCATAGGAATGGGAGCTATTGGCAGTTTATTAGCTGCATTGCTCCAAACGGGCTTAGGTACAGGCTTGTGGTTTGTGCTGCCATATGGCTTTGGAATACATCTTAGTGATTTCGCACTTCAATTTGCCCTGCAGGATTTAACTGCTGTTAGTGCAGAACTTAAATTCGGGATAAGCATGTGCGCGGGCATGACGGTTTTGTTTATTGTAATTTTGTTCGTGTGGTTTTTGCAGTACGAGGGAAAGTGTACAAATGAGTGAGGAGATGATATAATATGGGTTGTTTGGGAAACATCGGCATACCGTTTGGTATGCAATGCTTTAAGATTGCAAAACTCGCCCTTATGCCTTTTGGGGCGACCGTAAATGAAGTCTGACAGGAGGGATTGATATGGCGAATATATTAGTTGTTGATGATGAAAACGCAATGCTTCAACTGATAAAGCGCATTCTCGAAAAAGACGCCCATACCGTAACACTTCAAGCAAATGCAAAAGCCGTTCTTGATATAGATTTCAGACGATATGATTTGATTTTGCTGGATATAATGATGCCGGATATGGACGGTTTTGAATTATGCGATCAAATCCGTTCCCTTGTGGATTGCCCTATTATTTTCTTGACTGCAAAAACACAGGAAAGTGATATTGTTCGTGGTTTGGGAATTGGCGGCGACGATTACATCACAAAGCCTTTTGGTACAAATGAATTGCTTGCCCGTGTAAATGCACATTTACGCAGAGATAACCGAGAAAAGAAATATGCCATATCCATTTCGGGCATTATCTTTCACATCAACGCAAAGGAAACGGAAGTCAATGGGAATAAACTCCCTCTAACCAAAAGTGAGTATGAAATATGTGAATATCTGGCTTTGCACCGGGGACAGGTTTTTTCAAAAGAGCAGATTTATGAAGCTGTTTTTGGTTTTGAGGGAGAAAGTGACGATAGTGTGATAGCCACTCATGTAAAAAATATCCGCAGTAAGTTAGCGGCTGTCAAATTATCCCCTATTGAAACGGTTTGGGGGGTGGGTTATAAATGGGAGTAAAAAAACTACGTTCTGTGTTCATGCGGTATATATTCACTGTTGCTGGAGGTATCCTTTTCATTATTGCCGTTAATGTTGGTCTATATATGCTCTTTATCAATACAGAAGTCATTATTCCTGCCATGAATATTGAGGATAGGATTGATGACGCAGCAGAAAAAATACAGGCAGATAAATTATTTGATACAGCCGACATTCCCAGCTTTTGCGATTATGGCGTTTATTCTCCCACAGGTATGTTCCAGTACGGTTCTTTATCAGAAGATACCGCCAACACCTTTTGGGAGAAAGCTGTTACAAACGGAAAGAATGTAGTTCACCCATACCGTATTCGGATTGTTGAACGTGAAAATGAAGTCATTCTTTTGCGCTATCGTTTGACTTCACAATTTAGCAATCCAGCGCTTCGGCGAATATGCCCGACATCCGACTTTTGCCTTATCGGGCTGATAATGATTGAGATTATCGTTTTGCTGCTCCTTGTTTCCCATTGGTTTGGGAAATATACGGGCAGGAAAATTGATAAACTGCTTATCGTAACCCAAAAAATTGAGAAGCGGGATTTGGATTTTAAGATTGAAAGCAGTGGCATATTTGAAGTAGACCGCGCTTTATCCGCATTAGAGCACTTGAAACAGGCACTAAAAAATTCGCTTGCCGAACAATGGCAAGCCGATAAATTACGGCAGGACCAGATTTCAGCTTTGGCACATGATTTGAAAACACCATTGACTATTATCCGTGGAAATACGGAGTTGCTGTATGATACGATACTTGCCGATAATCAGAAAGAATGTGCGGACTATATCGAGGGCAGTGTTGTCCAAATGCAGAACTATGTTGAAACGCTAATTGACATGACAAAAGCAAAAGAAAATTTTCCTTTTCGCCGTGAAAATGTAAAATTATCTTCCTTATTGGAGGAAATCCATACACAGGCAAAAGGTTTGTGCGCTGTAAAAAATATTCATCTGGAATGGAGAGAGAATTTTAATCGAGAATATATCTTTGCAGACAGTGAACAACTGATAAGAGGTTTTGGAAATGTTCTTTCAAATGCAATAGAATATACGCCAGTAGGAAAAACTGTTTTCTTTGAAGTATATGAAAAAAATAATGCAATCTTATGTTCTATCACTGATATGGGAAGCGGCTTTTCTCCCGAAGCGTTAAAGCGTGCAACCGAACAGTTTTATATGGAGGAACAAAGCAGACATTCTAAATCGCATTATGGAATAGGTCTTTATGTAGCAGACTCCATAATAGCCCAACATGGCGGACAGCTTATTTTAAGCAACTCTGAAAAGACTGGCGGCGCACAGGTTATAATCAAAATTCCGTATTGACATCATGGGGCTGTCCTGAAAACGTAACTTATTAGCAAACTAAAAACATGCATCTTTAATAAGCTAGCCTTTCGGTGGGCTTATTTCTTTGCGCATCATAAAATACAAAACATTAGTTCGGTTGAATGATTATATTTACACCTAACTTTTCTAAAGAACGAAGAGTTCTTCTTATCATCTTTTCTTGGTCGATAATAGTATAATGGTCAGCCCCCAAATCACAATAAGGCACTTTCTCTTTTAACATATGATAGATTGCTATCAGCATCGTGTGTGCTACCGCTATAATTGCACGCTTCCCTCCCCGTCGTGCGGCTATCCGTTGATAGCGTGAGTATAAATAGCTCTGCTTATTTCGTATTGCAGAACGTGCACATTCTACTAGGGGTGCTTTTAAATATTTATTTCCTTTCCGTATCCTTGTACTCATTTTTTTGCCGGCATTTTCCGCTGGTGTTTCAAAACTCTCCCTTCCAGGGCTTTGCACATTTCAGGAAGCTTATTTCGGGCTTTCCCTTTTGCCAGATTACTCAGGATAACAGGATTGGTTTCACCGGATATGATTGCCCGCAGAATAGCCATGCCGCTCTTTCCACTGATATCGGTAATCACATTTCCCAGTTTAATATTACAGACCTCTAATACGGACTGAATCCGATTTAATTCAAGGGTACGTTCTTCGATGAACTCCTGGCGATAGCGGGTCATCTCGCGCAGTTCCCGCTGTTCCCGGCTGGGTATGTAGCTTGCCTTTACCAATCCATGACGCACCAGATCAGCGATCCATTCCGCATCCTTCACATCCGTCTTGCGTCCTCATCAAAATACGATGGAAACAAAAAGTGGTACGCCTAAGGAGCTGAAAATCAGTCTGTCGGACGGGCTTGAAAGCACCAATCCCCTTCCGATATGCGGCAGCCGTCTGATGGAGTATAGGAGACCATAAGGAATGCTTTGAGATCATGGGGAAAGACCGGAACAGCTATTGCATTACCAAAACGGACCTGGAAGCAATATTCATGCGGATGAAAGAGGACCATATGCTGAACGGGCAGCTAAAGCCGGCATACAATGCCCAGATCGCGGCAGAGAATTACTTTATAATCCAAGGATATGTGAGTAATGACCGGTACAGTACACTGATTCCCGTTTTGAAAAAGCATCGGGATGCATTCGGAGACACTCTGGAGGCGGTGACTGCCGACAGCGGGTACAGTAGTGAAAAGAATCTGCTGTATCTCAAAGAGAACGGGATCCGAAGCTATATCAAGCTTCCGGATCATGAGAAACGGAAAACCCGAGCTTATAAAGAAAATATCGGGAAGGATCCAGACCGGAATAAAGTCATGAAGATCAACGAACGCTGGGAAGAATCCAACGCAAATATCCAGAGTGAGGAAGGGATTTGCAGTAACAGACGCTTTTGTATAAGCTTGCCATAATCATTCGCTCCTTGTGAAAAATATGTATATACACGAAATCAGGTATTATACTTAAATGAAAAAGTGTATTTGTCAATGAGTACAATAATATTTTTGTGCATAATTATGTTTTTTTAGAGAAAAAACTTGGAACAATGTAAAAAAATGACAAAAATAAAGATAAAAAAGGGAAAGAATATATTTGTATAACTTTTTATAATCAAATTAACACAGGAAACGAAATAAAAAAGGAGGATGTACATGAAAAAAAGATTAGTTAGTCTGTTGCTCGTTGGAGTAATGACAGCCGGAATGCTTGTAGGCTGCGGCGGCAGCGGCGACGGCGAAGAAAGCGGCAATGGCAAAGAGGCAGAAGAAGGTTCTGGAGAAGTTTCTATTTCTTTCTACACGACAGAGACCGGAAAAGATGATTATTTTCAGGATTTGATTACAGATTTTGAGAGTAAGAATGAAGGGATTACGGTAGAGTATATTGCGGCTGGGGACGATCAGCTCCAGGCGTGGATGGCGCTTTACTCCAGCAACGAAGGGCCGACGGTTTCACTCATGGACCCGATAAACATTTATGAAAATCAAGAAAGAATGTTAAATCTTACGGACCAGCCTTTGTTAGATAATGTGAAAAAAGATTCTCTCAGTACCCTGACATTTGACGGTAAGGTGTACGGAATCCCCATGTCGGCGGCAGGTATCGGTATTCTTTACAACAAAGCGGTCTGTGACAAGGCGGTGGGCGGAGATTTTGATCCTTCTACAATCAAGAGCCGGGCAGACTTAAAAGATTTGTTAGAGAAGATTGAGGCTGCCGGCGCGGCAGGAAGCTGTATTACAGGCGTCAATTGGTCCATCGGCGCACATTATCTCTGTCAGGTTTACGGTGCGGCAATCGGCGATGTAGAGGAAAGAGTAGCTTACGTTAACAGCATCATTTCTGGGGATGCCAAAGAGATTGATAACGACGTATTTAACGGATATATGGATACCCTGGAACTGCTTGCAGAGCATAACTTAAACAAAGCTGATCCTCTGGTGGGGGATGTGAATGTGGATGCGGCGGCATTTGCAGAGGGCAAGTGCGGTACATGGTTTATGGGTGACTGGGCATGGACGTATCTTGCAGAGCTGGTTGAGGAAGGCGCGGAATTTGGATTACTTCCGATTCCATACAGTGATAATGAAGATGATACGGTTAACCAGTGCATTCCAACCTCTTACGCAAAGGGATACTGTATTGATATCAGCCAGAATACGGAAGAACAGCAGCAGGCAGGATTGAAGTTTATTGAGTATATGTCGTCTGATGAGTATGCGCTGGAGCAGACGGCTATAGTAACCGGACAGGCTCTTCCGTTTGAGAACTTTACCTTTGAGGATAAGTTAAGTCCTCTTGGACAGTCAACGGCCAACTATATGTCCAAAGGTCTGGCATATGATTTCTATGGAACGCCGAACCTCTGTCCGTCGGATATCTGGTATGAGTGCGGCGCTTACATGTGCGAATATCTGTCTGGAGCATGCGACAGAGAGACGCTTGCATCAAAAATTGATGGATACTGGAGTACCCAGGAGGCAAGATAATGAAAAAGAAGCGAGTGTGGGGAAGAAAACTTCCCCGCATTTCTATACCTTGTGAAACGGCCGAATGGCCATAAGGGGGGCCCTTGGGGCAGTGAAGAATTGATTTTTCTAAGTAAAATATGATGAAGGAGGAACAGATGAGTAAACAGGCGGCAAGAAAACTAAGAAGTGTTATGCAGTTTGCAGGATTTGGGCTTCCGGCGGTTTTTATCTGGGTGACGGTAATTATCATTCCGTTTATTTATGGAATCTGGATTACATTTACTGACTGGAACGGACTGGCGCTTGATATAAACTATGTAGGATTGGACAACTATGTGGCTGTGTTCAGTGACGCGACGTTTATCACTTCATTTCTGAAAACGGTAATATATGCAGTATTTACTGTTATAGCAAGCAATGTGGCGGGATTTCTGCTGGCGTTGGCTGTGACCAATGGGATTAAGGCCCAGGGATTATTCCGGGCGGGATTTTTTACGCCGAATATCATAGGCGGTATTATTCTCGGCTATATCTGGAATTTTATTTTTTCTTATGCGCTGACTGGATTTGGAAAGGCGGCTGGGATTGAGTGGATGTCTACCTCGTGGCTGACGCACCCTGCCAGAGCCTTGATTGCCCTGATTATTGTGAGCTCATGGCAGATGAGCGGGTATCTGATGGTAATTTATATCGCGGGTCTTACGAACGTTCCGGGTGAGCTGACAGAGGCGGCCAAGGTGGACGGCGCGACCGGCTGGCAGGTGATACGGAAAATAAAGATTCCCTGTATTAGAAACACGATTGCAATCTGTGTATTTCTGTCTATCGCCAGAACTTTTATGTCGTTTGATATGAACCTGTCGCTGACGGCGGGCGGTCCTTATAAATCGACGGAGTTGATTGCCTATAAGATTTACCAGACAGCATTTACCAGCATGGAATTTGGCAAAGGCCAGGCTCAGGCAATGGTATTGTTTGTGATTGTGGCGGTAATATCTCTGCTGCAGGTTTATTTCACGAGGAAGGGAGCTGAAAACTAATGAATAAAATGAAAGCAAAGAAAAGCCTTATGTTTTTCGTTACGCTGCTTGTGCTGATTCTGTTTATGGTTCCGTTTTTTATTCTGGTAATCAACACCTTTAAGACAACTCAGGAGTTTATTCAAACGCCCTTCGCATTGCCGAAAAGTCTGAATTTTGAAAACTTTTTTGTGGCGGTAAGAAGAATGAATTTCTGGACGGCGCTTAAGAATACGGCTGTGGTAACCGTTGCCGCGGTGTTGGTCAACACTTTGGTATCGGCTATGACGGGATATCTTTTTGCAAGAAAAAGATGGAAAATTAATAAGTTTATCTTTATGGCGTTTTTAGCGTCCATGGTTGCGCCGTTTCAGGTATATATGATTCCACAGGTAAAAATCTATGCCGGACAGATGGGTTTTTCCAATTCGCTGGCAGTGGTTGCGTATATTGCGATTGGGCTTAATATTCCCTTTGCGGTATTTCTTTACAACGGATTTGTGGAAGGGATTCCGGAGGAGCTGGACGAGGCGGCGAGGATTGACGGCTGCAGTTTTACAAGGACTTTTTTTCTGATTATACTGCCGCTGTTGAAGCCGATAATTATAACGGTTACGGTATTTGTGGCTATGGGAGTCTGGAATGATTATCTCATGTCTAGCTTATTTCTTACGAAACAGGAAACCAAGACGCTGGCCATAGCGATTAAGACCTTCCTGACAAATCATTCCGCCGAATACGCGCCCATGATGGCGGGGCTTCTGCTCAGTATTGTTCCGGTTCTAATCTTCTATCTGGCAGGGCAGAAATATATTATCGAAGGCGTTGTTGCGGGCAGTGTTAAGGGATAGCCGTCATAGTGGGCGACGGCATATGCCCGGTTATAATTTATGGTTTGTTTTGTCTCATTCAATTTCAGCGAAATGTGAACGAGACAAGACGCTGGGCGTGCAGCCGTAGAACTTTTTGAAGGTGGTAATGAAAGATTTCGTGTTGGGGAAGCCATTGTTAAAGGCGCATTCCGTCAGGTTTACAGGACCTGACGCAAGCTGTTCTGCCGCATGGCTTACCCGCACGAAATTCAAATAAGAATGAAAATTAACGCCTAAGGATGTTTTAAACAGGCGTGAAAAATAACTGGACGAATATTTGAAGTGTTCGGCAACCGAATTTAAGGTTACGTCTTCCTGATAATGCTGTTCAATATAATCGGTAAACTTGATGGCGGTGTGCATCTCCTGCTCGGAGGAGATATGGTATTTGGCGCCGGAACGGATACAATGCAGGGATACTAAATGCAGCGTCTTAAATAGAATGCTCATAAGCATGAGCTGACCGTCTGGGGAATCCGTATCCAGAGAAAAGAGCTCGGTTGCAATAGCCTTCATTCGGGAAGTAACATAAGGGTCTTCTGGGTTGTAAAAAAAGAGATTTTTACCGAGCCATTTTTCAATAAAGGGAAGGGATATAATCATACTGATACCAGAAAAATGGTCTGTCGGGTTAATATATCGGCAGGAGTGAGGTTCTCCGCTGTTGACAAATATCCAGTCGGATTCGCCGAAGTCAAAATTATTCGTTCCGGTATTGAATCTTATACGGCCGGTGAGTGTTACAGTGATTTCCAGACTTCGGTGCCAGTGAAGAGGAACATTCAGAAAAGCGCCCGTTAGATTATGTTTGTAAATCTTAATCGGCAGACGCGAAAATACGTCGTTGTAAGTTTCGTATAACTGGGGCATGGTGTTCCTCCTGAATATAATAAATAAGATAAACGTGTTACAATTATTTTAACACAGGACAGGAAGATTGTCATTTACCAAATAATAGGGAGCTGTAATGAAAGGAGGAGTGAATTATGGCATTATCGCAGGTGCATTACTTGTCGGAGGCGCTGGCAAGGATTGTTACATTTCATATTTACTTACCCAATGATACGCCGCCGGAATTTACGGAGAATAATCCACATTATGACAGGCCGGTTAAGACGCTGTATCTTCTGCATGGATTTTCAGGTAATACTATGGATTGGATTATGGGAAGCGGCGCTATGGAGATTTCCAGAAAATACAATCTTGCCGTTGTGATGCCGTCTGGTGAAAATAGCTTTTATCTGGATAGGAAGGGAACGGGCAACGCATATGAGACTTTTATTGCCAGAGAGCTTCCGGCCTATATCAGAAAAACTTATCATTTGCCGGATGCGAAGGAAGATGTGCTGATTGGCGGATTATCTATGGGAGGCTACGGAGCCATACGGCTGGCAATTAAATATAATAAATGTTATGGAGCGGCGTTCGGATTGTCATCGGCGCTTATTGTTGAGGATGTTGGACGGCTGGCGCCGGGGGATATGACTGCATGTGCCAGAGTTATTGCGGATTATGATTATTATGTTAATGTGTTTGGAGACTTGTCAAAGCTGGAAAACAGCGATGTGGATCCGAAGTTTCTTGTGAAGCAGAAGTTAGAAAAAGGAGAGAGGATTACCCCGGTTTTTATGGCATGTGGAACAGAGGATTTCTTGTTGGAAAATAATCGTAATTTCCGGGATTTTTTACGGGACCGCCAGGTGGACGTTACATATTACGAAAGCCCGGGAAGCCATGAGTGGAAGTTCTGGAATGAGTATTTGGAAAAAGCTGTTTTGTGGGCTTTGGAAGAGAAGGGAGGCCGGACAGAGGTATGACAAAGGAGCAGAAGCAGTTATATTTACAGGGAGAAGACAGAGAACGTAAGCTGGCAGAGCGGTTTGAAAATACCGGAAAGATTATCCCCTTTGAAGAGCCGATAAGGGAAGGGCAGTGGTATAGAAAGATTGTGCCGGGAGCGGTGTGTGCGGACGGCTCAGAGTACCCCGTTCTTTTCAATTCCGGCAAGGAGAATTGTCTTGTAATTTTTTTAGAGGGAGGAGGACTGTCATTTGACGAAGAGATGGCCAGGTGTCCAAATTCCCTTGGGAATGCCAATATCGGGAAACCGCCCTGTTATGCGGCTAATTTTAGACGGTATATTGAGTATACCTGTTTTGATAATGAGTACGGAAGCCGGGGAATTGTAGAGAAGGAAGATGAGCGAAATCCCTTCCGGGAGTGGTGCTTTGCAGTGGCCGCTTATGGAACCGCAGATATTTATGCGGGAGACGGTGAATTTGCATACCGGGATGAGGAGGGGCGAAGCTGTGTCCTTCATCACAGGGGCTATTCTAATTTTATCAAAAGTCTTGAGCTCATCAAAGAGCTTTATCCGGCTCCGAAACGGATTCTTCTGATAGGCGGAAGCGCTGGAGCTTTTGGAGTACCGCTTCTGGCGCCGGAGGTGCTGAAAGCATACCCGGACTGCAGCGAGGTAACGGTGTACGCAGACAGCGCCACCTGCCCGGACGAACGATACAAAGATGCGGTGTACAATGTGTGGAAGGCGCCGGAGCATATTGCAGGGGCATTGAGAACAGACCAGCCGGCGGAAGACTGGTTTGAGGCGCTGTATAAGCAGGAGGGCGACAGGCTGAATTATCTGTATTCTATCAGTATCAGGGATTGGATATTTATCAGCTATCTGGAATATTTACAAACTCGGAATATGACGTACCAGGCAGAGCGAGAGGATGAGTTTAAGGGATATTTAAAACAGACGGTGAAGCGGTTGAAACAGATAACCAAAGAATTTAGGATAATGATAACAGATTTTCCTGCCGGAGATGACGTCTGCCCCGGAGCAACAATTCACACGACCTGTCAGGACCCGCGATTTTACGAAAAACTATCCTGCGGCATTTCACCGGTACAGTGGTTGTGGGATGCAGTCAATAAAAAGGGTTATGATATAGGATTGGAGTTATTATGAACAAAGAAATGTTAAATAGAGAAATAAGCGATTCATCGGGGCTGTCCTTTCGGAGAACTAATATGATTCCCCTTGACGATTCCATGGGTCCCGTAATGCATTATCCTTATGACAAGGTTTATCCAAAAGCATATGAAGCGACTGGAAAGGGAACTGTAAGATTTCATCTGTATTTACCTAACGCTCACAAAGTGGTTTTGCGAACCCTTACGGACGAGTATGAATTATGCGGAGAAAACGGCCGCTGGAAGGGAGAGTTTTTCGTGGGCGTTGGTTTTGTCGTCATCTTTATTATAGTTGACGGCAGCGACATGCTGTATCCGGCTCTTCCTATAGGGTTTGGAGGAAACAGGCCCATCAATTATATAGAGCTGGGAGAAGAAGAAAACAGGGAAGAACCTGTCAGATGCAGTCATGGAACCATATCCATGGACTACTTTAACAGTAAGGTAACAGGAAAGCTGGAACGAATTTACGTTTACCTGCCGCCAGATTATTATACATTGTCGGACGAAGTCCGCCAGTCCGAAGGACATGCATTAAGGTGTGCCCCTGGGTATACATTGTCGGACGAAGTCCGCCAGTCCGAAGGACATGCATTAAGGTGTGCCCCTGGGTATACATTGCCGGACGAAGTCCGCCAGTCCGAAGGACATGCATTAAGGTGTGCCCTTGGGTATACATTGTCGGACGAAGTCCGCCAGCCCGAAGAATGGATAAGGAAGAAATATCCGGTGTTGTATCTTCAGCATGGACATGGTGAAAACGAGACGGCATGGGTAAATCAGGGCAAAGTGAATTTTATTCTGGATAAACTGATTTCTGAAAAACGTGCGGAACCGATGATTGTAGTTATGTGTAACGGTATGGTATCCTATGAGCAAGATGAAGAAATCTTTGTGGGAGCTGTGGAGGAATTTGAAGAATTTCTGACAACAGAGGTGATTCCCTATGTGGAGCGCAAATACCGGACGTTTGGCGATAAGGCTCACCGGGGTATGGCCGGGCTTTCTATGGGAAGTATGCAGACTTCGGTGATAACACTGAAGCATCAGGATTTGTTTGATTATGCAGGGATTTTCAGCGGGTTTGTGAGAGATGTGCTCTCAGGGTACGAAAAGCATGTGCAGGCTGAGTATCTGAATACCTACGGCGAGAATATAAAGTATATTTTTCGGGCGATAGGAAATCAGGATATCTTTCTGCCGTATTTTTATGATGATGACAGGCTGCTTGAAGAATACCATGTGGAGCATGAGCGGGTGATTTATGCTGGCGCTCATGAATGGATGGTGTGGCAGAGATGTATACATGATTTTGCGCAGAGGATTTTCAAGTGAGTGATTTAAATTTTATTCCTGTCAGACGCATGCGCAGTTAGCGTGGGAATCGCTTTGCAAGGATGCTGTCTGTCCGAAACTGAACGTCAGAATACAGCGGCACAAACAGGGAGGTTTGCTATGGATAAAGTAGAAAAGGCCATAAGATTTGCAGATATGCTTTTTCAGCCGGAGGGTGCGAGAAGGCCGGATAAGAGACAGGTTTTTGATTTTCTTATGGACAATACAGCGATTACAGAGAAAGAAGTCTTTCAATGGGAAAAGGAGAGTTTTGTATGTTTTAATGGACAGACCGCCGTTTACGGCGAGTATTATCCGATAGAAAACGCTGTAGGCTGCGCGGTACTGGCGCATGGATTTGCGCAGAACAGGTATATTATGGTACCTCAGCAGAAGTTATTTCGGGAATTAGGATTTCATACGGTAATCTTTGACCAGCGGGCGTTTGGAGAAAGTAAAGAAAAGTACTGTACATTTGGCATGAGGGAAGCCTCTGACGTGGCGTGCGTGACGGACTGGGCGAGTGAGAAGAGCGGAATGTATGGGAAAATGGTAGTTCTGGGAGTATCCATGGGGGCGGCCTCGGCTATGAAAGCCTTAGAATATACAGAAAATATCAATTATCTGGTTGAGGACTGTGGTTTCGCAGATTTGGAGACGGTCATGGACAGTCTGTATGCAAGTATGAACGAGGGAGAAAGAAACTCCTGTGCGGCCGGCGCTTTCTGGAAGAAGGCGGCGGAGCTTGGCCTGAATGCAGATAGGAATCAGCCGATAGATTTGCTTAGGAAGACGGAAGTTCCCGTCTGTATCTTTCATGGGACGGATGATACGACCATTGACGCAGAACATGCCAGGCGTCTGTATGAAGTATGCCGGAATCCGGATTCTAAACTGGAGCTGTTTGAGGGAAAGGAACACGCACTGTGCGTGACAGAAAGGGAGCGGTACCGGGCTGCGCTGCGGAGATTTCTGGATAAACTTTATGTGAGTGCGGAAATGTGAAGGATGGGAGAGGACATGCTTGTTTGATATTAATGGGAAGTTTATGGAGGTTCTGGAGGAAGCGGCGGATTTGGTTGTGCTGAATATCCTGTTTCTTCTTTGTTGTATTCCGGTTATTACTATTGGCGCGTCAAAAACGGCGCTCTATGATATGGCAAAAAGGATGGCGGTTAAGGGAGAGGGCTATCTTATCCGGGGATTTTTCCGGAGTTTTGCCAGGAACTTTAAAGCGTCTACCATAATATGGGTTAGTTATGCGGCGTGCATAGCGGTGCTGGCGGCGAATATTTATGCAGGATTTAGCTGGAGGCTGGGAGTATTTTCCGGTTTTCTTGTATTTGCTGCTGCGACTGCCGGGATAGCTGTCACTATGACGTTATTTTATGCGCTTGCGCTGCAAGGGTCATTTGAAAATTCAATAACTAATACGGTGAAGAATGGGTTCCTGCTTGCGGCCGGGAACCTTCCTGCTACGGTGATAATTTTGACGGTAGAGGCAATTCCAATCGCTCTTGTGGTATTCTTCACATATAAGCTGGCAAATATTGTCCTGTTCTTTGCCGTTATTGGCTTTGCGCTTCAGGCTTTTATAAATGGGATGATTTTTAACCGTTTGTTCGATAAAATTCGAAAAAAGTGTTGACGTTTGCCGAAAAATGAGATAAAATTGTACTCGATTAAAAACAGATTGCACTCTATAAGTTAAATTCGCTGAAGAGAAGGAGTAAAGGGAAAGAACTCGCCTACAGAGAGCTGCCGGTGGTGGGAGGCAGTGGGAGCTTTGCTTTGAAAATCATCTCTGAGAATGAAGACCGAAGAACCGTAAGTTAGTGGTTTTAAGTTTTCACGGGGGCTTCCCGTTATAGGAGCCGCGTATGCTGGTACGCCTGGATTCGTACTTGTTTTATTAGAAAACAGGGTGGTTGCGGAGACTTTGATAATCCGTCCCTATTTCAGGGACGGATTTTTTGACGTTCCAGGCGCTTGCGTTGTCGTTGGAATTATGCCTGGGACTGCATGAACAGGACAACCGAAAAGACCGATATTTGACAGGAGAGTGTGGGAAAGCCTGTTTGTTGAAACGGGATTATGCTGATAAAACAATATAGAAAGGATGAAGGAAATGAGTAAACACACAGAAATCAGATGGCATGGCCGGGGCGGCCAGGGCGCCAAAACAGCCGCTTTGCTTTTAGCGGACGTGGCGTTTCAGACGGGCAAATACGTGCAGGGATTCCCGGAGTACGGGCCAGAGAGAATGGGAGCGCCGATTACTGCTTATAATCGTATCAGCGATACGGTAATCCGGGCTCATTCCAATATCTATGATCCGCAGTATGTGGTGGTAGTGGACGAGTCTCTTCTGGAAACAGTCGATGTAACTGGCGGGCTGAAGGAAGACGGTGCGATTTTAATTAATACAGAGCGTACAAAAGAGGAGATTATTCCTCATCTAAAAGGTTATAAAGGCGACGTCTATGTGATTGACGCGAGGAAAATTTCCATGGAGGCGTTGGGAAAATATTTCCCCAATACTCCCCTTCTGGCAGCAATCGTAAAGGTGGCGGAAATCATGGATAAGGATATATTTTTAAGAGAAATGAAAGCGTCCTTCCGTCATAAATTTGCCAGCAAGCCGGAAGTTATCGACGGCAATATGAAAGCTCTTGAGATGGCGTTTGAGGAGGTGTGCTAATGGCGGCAGATATCAGTAAATTAGGATTAAGAACAAAATGGCAGGATTTGACGGAGGGCATGGTCATTGCCGGAGCAGGAACCTCCAGAGACTTTCTGACGGGGGAATGGAGCAGCGTCAAACCTGAATTTATCGAAGAGAAATGTAAACAATGCCTGCTGTGCGTTCCGGTCTGTCCGGATAGCTGTATTCCGGTGAAGGACCAGAAGCGGGCGGAATTTGACTATGACCATTGCAAGGGGTGCGGCATCTGTGTGAAGGCGTGTCCGTTTGGAGCAATTACAATGGAAGGGGTGAATTAAGATGGCAAAGAGAGACCGTTTATCAGGAAATGAAGCCGTTGCAATCGCGCTTCGTCAGATTAATCCCGATGTATTTCCGGCGTTTCCCATTACGCCCTCTACGGAGATTCCGCAGTATTTTGCATCTTTTGCGGCAAATGGCGAGGTGGATACGGAATTTATTCCGGTGGAGAGCGAGCACAGCTCTATGAGCGCGGCAATCGGCGCGTCGGCGGCAGGGGCAAGAGCGCTGACCGCAACCTCGTCCTGCGGACTTGCTTATATGTGGGAAGAATTATATATTGCGGCGTCCAACAGGCTGCCGTTAGCGCTGGCGTTAGTAAATCGCGCGTTGTCGGGGCCGATTAATATTAACTGCGACCATTCTGACAGTATGGGCGCCAGAGATTCCGGGTGGATTCAGGTTTATGCGGAGAATAATCAGGAAGCCTATGACAATATGGTGCAGGCATTTCGCATTTCCGAGCATAATGACGTCAGGCTGCCGATTATGATTTGTCAGGACGGATTTATCACCAGTCATGCGGTGGAAAATATTGAGCTTCTGGAGGATGAGGAAGTAAAAGGCTTTGTAGGAGCGTATGAACCGGAGAATTATCTTTTGAATCCGGAGTGTCCTATGGCGGTGGGGCCTTATTCTGTAACAGACTATTATATGGAAGCAAAGCGGAACCAGGCAGAGGGGACGCGGCATGTGGAACGAGTGATGCTAGAAGTGGCGGAGGAATTTGAGAAATTGTCGGGCAGAGCATACGGCCTTTTTGAAGCTTATCGCTTAGAGGACGCCGACAGAGCGGTTGTGATGATTGGCTCGGCAGCCGGAACCACCAAGGATGCCATTGATAAGCTGCGGGAAAAGGGTGAGAAGGTCGGGCTGCTGAAAATCCGCCTGTTCCGTCCATTTCCGGCAGACGCTATTGCCGAAGCCCTAAAAAATGTAAAGGCGGTTGCCGTTATGGACCGGGCGGAAGGGTATACCAACCAGGGAGGACCTTTGGGGGCGGATGTAATGTCTGCTCTGTTCCGGGCCAGAAGCAGCGCGCTGGCAGTGAATATCGTATATGGTCTCGGCGGGCGTGATGTGCGCGTGGAGGATATGGAACAGGTATTTGCAGAGCTTAAGACGATAATAGATAACAATGACGCGGGTGAAACCTACCGCTATATGGGCGTCAGAGAATAAGGAGGGACGTAAGATGGCTTATAATTTCAAGGAAACAATGAATAAACCGGAACGTCTGGCTCCGGGACACAGAATGTGCGCAGGCTGTGGGGGAACCATAGCGGTAAGGAATGTGCTCAGAGGACTGCATGAAGGAGATAAGGCGGTTATCGGCAATGCTACCGGATGTTTGGAGGTGTCTACCTTTACATATCCGTATACTTCATGGGAGGACAGCTATATCCATAATGCATTTGAAAATGCGGGGGCGACCATGAGCGGTGTAGAAGGGGCGTATAAAGCGCTGAAAAGGAAGGGTAAACTGAGCGAAAATTTCAAATTCATTACCTTCGGCGGCGACGGCGGCACCTATGATATCGGATTTCAGTCTTTATCAGGAGCTATGGAGCGGAATCACGATATGGTTTATGTATGCTATGATAACGGGGCGTATATGAATACGGGAATCCAGCGTTCCTCTGCAACGCCTATGTATGCGGATACTACCACCACGCCGGTTGGCTCCCAGAGCGACGGAAAGCCGCAGAACCGGAAGGATTTGGCGGCGATTATTGCAGCTCATGACGTGCCTTACGTGGCGCAGACGACATTTATACAGAATTTTAAGGATTTGCATATTAAGTCGGAAAAGGCGATTTATACGCCGGGAGCAGCGTTCTTAAATATTATGGCGCCCTGTCCGAGAGGATGGAGATACAACACGCCAGATATTATGGAAATCTGTAAACTGGCTGTGGAGACCTGCTACTGGCCGCTGTTTGAGGTGGTGGAAGGGAAATGGATTCTCAATTATGAGCCGAAGAGCAAAAAACCGATTGAGGATTTCTTAAAGCCGCAGGGAAGATTTAAACATTTATTTAAGAAGGAGAACGAGTATCTGTTAGAGGCGTTCCAGAAGGAAGTAGACAGAAGATGGGAAGAGCTTTTGTTCCGGTGTTCTGGTACGGTCAATCGTTAGTATGGGCTGTGTCAGGTTAAGAGAAGGATAGATGAGGCTGAGGAAAGAGACACTGAAAAAAGGGTGTCTCTTTTGTTAATGAGAAATCTGTGAAAATCCCTGCATACAAAGAGGGAGTTCCAACCCGTGGGCCTCTAACAGCTCTTTATCAGAGAGGATATCCACTGTATTCCCGTCGCGGATAATCTCGCCGTTTGAGAGGAGAATAACCCGGCTGCAGGTATCCAGAATCATATCCAAATCATGAGAAGCAATAATTTTCAAATGCTCAAACTGATTCAGGATATGGATGAGCCGCCGCCTGTTCTTTGGGTCCAACGCAATGGAAGGTTCGTCCATCAGGATAATATCAGGAATCATGGATAAAATTGTGGCGATGGATACCATCTTTTTTTCGCCGCCGGACAGTTTATATATCTGGCGGTCCCTTAAATGTTCAATGTGAATGTTGGCGAGAGCATGTTCCACCCGGCGGTTTACCTCATCCTCAGAGAGCCCGTAATTGCGGGGAGCGAAAGCAACGTCTTCTTTTACGGTGGATAAAAAGAGCTGGCTGTCAGAATCCTGAAAAACATAGCCGGTTTTCTCACGAATAACGGGAAGCGTGTTTTTTTCTACCGGAATATCTTCTATGCGGATGCTCCCTTCGTAATTTAAGTTTAATCCAACCAGGAGTTTTAAAAGTGTTGATTTGCCCGCGCCGTTTGCGCCGATTAGGCCGATGGCATCATGTTCTCTGGCGGTGAAGGTTATATCCTTTAAGACGGAGTGCGATGTATCATAGCTATAATTAACGTGTTCCAGACTGATATGTATATGACTCATTTTCAAGTTCTCCTTCGTTCGTTAAATAAGTTTCAGCGCCGCAAATAAACAGGACCAGACAAGCAGATATGCCGTATCTTTTTTTGAGATTCTTGTATTTCCTCCATGATAAAATTCTCCCCGGTATCCACGAAGGGTCATACTCTGATATACGGCTTCCGCTCTGTCCATGCTGCGCAGAAGAAGTTGTCCTGCAAGGGAGCCCCAGACTTTGAAATGGACGCCCTTTTGTTTTGGGGCGCGTAAGGAATAGGCGTCGGTGATACGTCCGGCTTCCTCAAGAAGAAGGGATATGTACCGGTAGGTTAACAGTATCTGCGTCACAAGAATGGAGGGGATATGTATCATTCGGAGAGCAGAACAGATTTTTTCAATGGAAGTGGAGGCAATCAAAAGATATGCCGCCAGTACGCTAAAGATTCCCTTCAGCATCAGAGTTACCATAGAAATCATGCCGGCGGTTACTGTGAACATACCGAGAATTGTTACCGGCTGCCTGTCAAAAAAGGGATTAAACAAACCAATAAAGCATACCAGCGGAAGTACGATTCTAAGCCGTTTCAGCGTGTCGGTAAATGAGAGATCTCCCAGAATAAAAAGCGCGGCCGGATAGACGCCCATCCGCAGCAGGCCGGCGAGACTGTATTTATGAAAAGATACTGTTACAGCGATATAGCTGACGGTTACAATCAGCTTAACCAGTGGATGAATGCGATTCAGCCACTGGTCTTTGTCTGCAAGGGTATCCATATGATGAATTTCGTATAGCGCATGGTCTAATTTGCTCATTTTGCTTCCTTTTTCTGTGGATGTCTGAAAAATTTAAATATATAACAGGCGCCTACACATACGCCCAGGACGGCAAGGGAGCCGATAATGCCGGAGAAAGAGGTCCCTAATAAGGAATCGGATTCTTTGAAGGCATAGTCCGGAAGCAGTGAAGTAGTTTCCTGTACTCTTCCGGCGGTTTCATAGGGGGCCGAAGCATCCGCGTCAAGTTCGCCAGAGCCGGTAATCCGCTCAATGGACCATTCCAGCCCGTCCGGGTGGGAGGATGCAAACAGGGACAGCCCGCCTCCGATTAACAGGGCGACGACGCAAAGTGAAACCAGAGTATGTTTGAATGTAAATCGTCCTTCGGCTTCCTTCGCTGTTACATCCATCAGAATTTCCGGTCTGGACTCATAGACAAATACCAGAACAGCAGCGGTAATCAGCCCTTCAACAAATCCGATTACCAGATGAATCGGCTGCATGGTCCCAGCAAAGATGGAAAAAGGCAGTTCTGTAATGCCGGATGCAAGGGTCTGTAGAGTTACAGAAAATGCACCCATCTGCAGCGTAATCATTGAGCCAAGTACAGAAGCACAGATAATTTTGCTTTTGCCTGTTTTTCCGCTCATAATGGGACGCCAGATAAGGAAATATCCCAGGAAACATCCATAGAACGCCATGTTCCAGATATTGGCGCCCAGGGCCAGAAGCCCGCCGTCTGCAAAGAGCAGACACTGAATCAGAAGAACGCCAATCATCGTCAGAAATGCGGCGTAAGGCCCAAGGAGAGCAGTCAGAAGCATTCCGCCGCATAAATGTCCGCTGGAGCCGGTTCCTGGGATGGTGAAATTAATCATTTGCGCTGCAAAGACAAAGGCGCCCATGACGCCCATAACAGGAACCTTCTTCGGGTCAGTCTCCAGTCTTACTTTCTTAATCGAATATGCCGCCGCCAAACCGGAACAGGCATACATGGTTCCGGCTACCGCCGGTGAGATTAAAGCATCAGCCATATGCATAAACAATTTCCTCCCATTCTGTTTCAAACTTAATATAGATTTTACCCGGATAAAGTTCAATAAGCTGCCTTCCAGGCATATCCAAGTACACCCCGAATAGCCATAACAAGGCGTCTTTGAGTATAGAATAACGGAAAAAAATGAGGTCTGCAAGCCACCCGGGGGGTTCAGAGGTACAGGAACTGTTACTTCGTTACTGTGAACGGAGTGAACAGTAATGTTACTTCGTCTGCTTAGAGAATTTACCCTGAGAATTAGGCATATCAAGGCGGTTGGTATCAAAGTAAGAAATATAAGCAACTAAGGGGCGACAGAATATAAACAAAAACGGCTGATATGATACTGAATATAGCAGGCGGTTTGTGTCATATCCGCCGCCTATTCCTGCTTTCTATATTCTCTTGGAGAACAGTTCATGTATCGCTTAAATATTTTCCCATAATAACAGGGATTGGAAAACCCTACCATCCCGGCAACGTCTGTAATGCTGTTGTCTTCCTTCAGTAAAGGGAGGCTTTGCTGAATCCGGTAAAAGAGCAGGTAGTCGAACAAGGTCATATGCATATGCTTTTTAAAGAACCGGCAGCATTCACTTTTGCAGATATTGACGTTGCCGGCAATATCCTTTAAGGTCAGAGCTTCCTGATAATGTGTCTGTATAAAAGTGAGAATATCTTTCAACCGGTCTAGGTGCTCCATTTCCGATTCGCCGGTATCAGGCAGAGCGGCAAAATATCGGAACAATAACTGCCAGATTCTTGTAAGTGTCAGATGAATGGAGAGCTCATAGTCTATGGGCGGCTGTTTGGACCAGCGGTAAATTTGTTTAATAGATTCCAGTATCTCGGACTGCCAGGAGACCTCCGGGCGCAGGGGCAGTGAGCTTAAACCGGGACTGACGGCCATGGAATCGGTATATTTTGTCTGAAGGATGCTGCCTTCATATCCGTAAATGAATCTTGGGTGAAATGTGATGGAAAGATATTCACAGTTTCCATGCTCAGTCATATAGCCGGAATGCAGGGCGTTACTGTTACAGAACAGACCTTCCCCCTGGCTCAGAATATACTGTTGTTCATTTACCCGGTAGTCAATTGTACCGGATTGAATCCAGGTCAGCTCAATCTCCGGGTGCCAGTGCCACATGAAGGCGCCGCCCTCGTAAATTCCAATGGATTCTTCGCTGATATAAACCGGAAAATGATAGTCCCCATGGGCTTTCATCTCCATCTGGCTGTCAGTAGTGTGTATCTGTATCATTCTTTCATCCTCATTACGGTTCACAGGGTATTGAGTAAACGGCGGATGGAATCAGGAACATATCTCCTGTCAGACAATCTGGGAGTGTTCTTAATGGAGATGAAATGGCGACTTATTGAGACTTAGGCACGAAGGCTTTCCAGAGTGGCTTAGTCTCGGTTAGTCGGCAGTTCATCGGAATGTTACTCCGTCTGACAGGAGATATGTTCCTGATTTCATCTGCGTCCTCCATCCGGTACAAGAACCGTCTTCATTCCTCAATATTGTTATAGTTTTGTATATGATATTTATTGTCATACTTTGAATTGCTCATTATAATTATATTATATGAATATGCGGAGTGCAATTACAAATAAACAGTCCGTATCGGAAAAGGAGAGATATTATGATGCAGAATCTGGTTGAGAAATTCAAAGAACTGTATGGAGGGCAAGGGGAGATTCGTAAGTATTTTGCACCGGGACGTGTGAATCTGATTGGCGAGCACACAGATTACAACGGAGGTCATGTGTTCCCCTGTGCGCTGACAATCGGGACTTATGGAGTTGTAAGAAGCCGCGCAGACAGAGTGATACGATTCTATTCTGTCAATTTCGAGAAGCTGGGCGTTATAGAGACCAGCTTAGATGAATTGGTGCCGTCGAAGGAGGCTGGATGGACCAATTACCCAAAGGGTGTGATGTGGGCGTTTGAGAAGAGAGGAATGAAACTTTCCCATGGACTGGATATACTGATTTATGGGGATATTCCGAATGGTTCCGGTTTGTCTTCTTCCGCGTCTCTTGAGGTACTTACAGGGCTTATTCTGAAGGAAACTTATGGATTTGATGTGTCTATGGTTGACATAGCTCTGATAGGACAGGATTCCGAGAATAATTTTAACGGATGCAACTGTGGCATTATGGACCAGTTTGCAAGTGCAATGGGAAAGAAAGATAATGCGATTTTCCTGGATACCAATACGTTGAACTATGAGTATGCGCCGGTTGTGCTGGAGGATGCGAAGATTGTAATTACCAACAGTAAGGTGAAGCACAGCCTGGTAGACTCTGCTTACAATGACAGGAGAAATGAATGTGAGCAGGCGTTGAAAGAGCTGCAGAAGGTTATGGATATTAAGACGCTGGGAGATTTGACGGAAAGAGAATTTGAAGCGAATAAAGGCGTTATAGAAAATGAAGTGTGCAGGAAGCGTGCAAAGCATGCGGTATATGAGAACCAGCGGACAATTCGCGCGGTGAAAGCGTTAAAAGCAGGAGAGATTCAGACCTTTGGCGAATTGATGAATGCTTCCCATGTTTCTCTGAGAGACGATTATGAAGTATCCTGTGAGGAGATTGATATTCTGGTTGATTTGGCATGGAAGATTCCCGGCGTAATCGGTTCTCGAATAACCGGAGGCGGATTTGGCGGGTGCACTGTAAGTATTGTGAAAAATGACGTGGTAGATACATTTATCAGTTCTATTGGCAGGGCTTATCAGGACAAAGTTGGACACGAGGCTGAATTTTATGTAGTAGAGATTGGAGACGGCGGACATGTTATCTAAGAATATTAAAAAATTAGTTGAGTATGGAATCGAATCCGGTTTGACGCCGGAGTGCGAGCGTACATATACCACGAATCTCCTGCTGGAGGTATTTCATGAGGACGATTATGAGGATATAGACATAAAAGGAGAGGAAATTTGTCTGGAGGATATTCTGGAATCCCTTCTGGACGAAGCCTGTAAGAGAGGGATTCTAGAAGACAGCGTTGTTTATCGTGATTTGTTTGACACGAAGCTGATGAATTGTCTGATGCCGAGGCCTGCGCAGGTGCGGCAGGAATTTGCGGCGCGCTATGAGAAATCTCCGGAAGAGGCGACCGAGTATTTTTATAAGCTGAGCCAGGACAGTGATTATATCCGCCGTTACCGCGTTAAGAAGGACATGAAATGGAAAGTAGATACGTCTTACGGTGAGATAGATATTACCATTAATCTGTCTAAACCGGAAAAGGACCCCAAGGCTATTGCGGCGGCCAGAAACGCCAGGGCAAGCAGCTATCCAAAGTGTTTACTGTGTATGGAGAACGAGGGATATGCAGGAAGGGTAAACCATCCGGCGAGAGAAAATCACAGGATTATCCCGGTTACGATTAATGACAGTAAATGGGGATTCCAGTATTCGCCGTATGTATACTACAATGAGCATTGTATTGTATTTAACGGGCAGCACATACCTATGAAGATTGACAAAGCGGCGTTTATTAAGCTGTTTGATTTTGTTAAGCTGTTTCCGCATTATTTTCTTGGTTCCAACGCAGACCTTCCGATTGTGGGCGGTTCCATTTTAAGCCATGACCATTTCCAGGGAGGGCATTATACATTTGCAATGGCGAAGGCGCCCATTGAAAAATCAGTTGTCATACCAGGATATGAAGATGTAGAAGCAGGTATCGTAAAATGGCCGCTGTCCGTACTGCGTATCCGCCATAGAGATGAGAAAAGACTGATTAGTCTGGCAGATCACGTGCTGAAAGAATGGAGAGGATATACCGACGAAGATGCTTTTATCTATGCAGAGACAGACGGAGAACCGCACAATACCATTACGCCGATTGCGAGAAAGACAGGGGATATTTATGAGCTTGATTTGACGCTGCGCAATAATATTACGACGGAAGAACATCCATTGGGCGTATACCATCCGCATGCACAGTACCATAATATCAAGAAGGAGAATATTGGTCTGATTGAAGTTATGGGACTGGCAGTGCTTCCTGCAAGGCTGAAAGAAGAGATGGAAATTTTAGCCGAGTATCTTGTGGAGGAGAAAGATATCCGCAGTCATGAAAAAATAGCGAAACATGCGGAATGGGCAGAGAAATTCCTCCCAAATTATGGGAATGTAACGGCAGAGAATGTAACGGAAATTCTTCATAAAGAAATAGGTAATACATTCGTAGGCGTTTTAGAAGATGCCGGCGTATATAAATGTACGAAAGAAGGCAGAGCAGCGTTTATGAAATTTATAGAGACGCTGTAAAGAGTAAAGATTATTATCCGGTAGGACAATAAAGAGATAATAGAAAAGGCTGTGGAATATGTAATGACACGTATTCCACAGCCTTTTACTTATGATATAGGAAACTTCGCTCCCTATATCATAAAAACCCTCCGGGGGATGCGCACTCGCGCGAAGAGGAAGTTTGTCGCAAGCGACCGCGCTCGGCGCGAGAATGTGCCAGGGCACATTCTTTTTATATGATTATTTCCAGAACCCTTTAAATCGGCAGATATCCTCCATTTCTTTATAGACAGCTGCGCAGTCTCTCTCATCTGTTAAGGTTACCAGCAAATCACTGGCAAGAAGTCTGGTTTTCCCTTTGGGGATAAATTCTTCGCCGCCTCTCTGGACTGCGACCAGAAGGCAATGCCTGGGCCATTCTACTTCGCTGATTAGCCGTCCGGCGGCATCGGAGCCATGCGCCACGACAAATTCTCTTAGAACCTTTTTACCATGACTCTTTGGCAGTTCAATACCTCGTTTTTCCAGCAATCGTTCCAGAAGACTCTCATAAATCGGCTTAGAACGAAGCAGTGTTGCCACGATATAGGCCACAATAGAAACGACAGAGAGAGAAAGGAGCTGCTGTACAGAGCCCGTCATTTCAAAAATCAGGATAATTCCGGTCAGCGGAGCCCGGACAATGGCAGTAAAATATCCTGCCATCGCAAGCAGTACGAAATTATTTATATACATAGTGTCCAGTCCCAGATAAGCTACGCTGAACGTTGCAAAGGCGCCTCCGATAAACGCGCCGAGTACCAGCAGCGGAAAAAATATTCCTCCCGGCGCTCCAGAGCCAAAGCAGACGGCGGAGAAGATAAATTTGCAGACCAGCGTAATTAGAATGATATGCAGCAAAAGATTCCCTTCTGTAAGGAGGTCAATTAAATTATGCCCGCTACCCAGATAATCCGGAGCAAGAAATCCCAAAAAGCCTGCGCATAAAAATGGAATAACGAGCCTGGTTGTGGTATTCAGATGCTTTGCATTATTGTATAGAGACTGAACCTTTAGGGTAAACCAGTTGTAAAATGCGCCCAACGCTCCAAGGATGACGCCAAGAATCACAATCATCCAATAATGACTCTGAGGAAGGCGGGATATAATGTTGAACTGGAATACAGACTCCATACCAAATACTGTGGAAGACAGGTAGTCGGCGGACAGAGAAGCTGCCATAACAGATAACAGTACAGATACAGAAAAATTCTTATGTACTTCTTCCAGAGAGAACATAACGCCTGCAAGCGGCGCATGAAAAGCAGCGGATAATCCCGCGCTGGCGCCGCAGGTTAAGAGGAATCGCTCTTCTGTTTTCCCGCGGTCAAGTAATTTAGAAATACCTTTTCCCGTCATAGCTCCGAGCTGGATGGATGGGCCTTCTCTTCCCAGAGACATTCCTCCGAGAAGACATAGAAATCCTCCGACAAATTTGGCGGAAAGAACCTTCCACCAGACCTGGTCAAGCTGACCGGTCATCTCTCCCTCAAGCTGAGGAATACCGCTTCCTGAGATTAACGGTTCCCAGGTTAATAATTTTCCGACAACTATAGCCAAAAGTATCAGAATCGCGAACCATCCGGCTATAAGAAATGGAGAGTTTTTTACGAAGTCCAGAATCTGACGAAGCCATAAGCCTGCATATTCCAGCAGAATCCGATAGAGCAGAACCACAAGTCCGCCTGCGATGCCAACCAGAGTTCCTTCTCCGATTAATATGATTTGTAATTTTTCAGCGCGTTTCAGCGTGTTTTCCGTATTATTTTTCACGATAAATACCTTCTTAATAATAGTCTAGAGTGTGTTTGAAAATGATGGGGATAATTTTTCAAACGTGGATTGGGGCAATCGCCGATAGGAGATAGATTGTTACTTTTAAAATAATTATACATGAAGCAGTTTTATAAGTCGAATCATTTTTTGTGAATGTTGGATATTGTTGGTTGCTGTGAACGGAGCAAACTGTAACATTGTTCTAAAATATTAGGATATTTTTTACCATTGCGCTTGTTTTTTCGACATTTTTCGAGTATCGTATAACTATACCAAAGGGCATGAATATAAAGAGTGCAGGAGAGAAAACGCATGGAGGATTATTCTGAGGGAAAGTCAAAAAAGAACGGAATCAAGGCTCATAAAGCAGCCCAGGAAAGAAAAGGAGACTGGTGGGGAAAACCAGCGGCGCACAGAGACGGAAAACCACAAAGGGAACATTCGATTCGGCCTGAGGAAAATGTTCGGGACAGATATGCCGGCAGAGGCGTAAGAAACATCCAGGAAAAGAATTTGGATAGAGGTTCAAAAGGCGCTAGAGATAACCATCTTGACAGAGAGACAAGAAGAAAGCAAGAAATTGCAAGGCTGAAGAGACGTCAAAAGAGGCAGATTCAGAAGATAATAAAGATTGGAATTTTGGTGCTGGCGCTAATACTGGCAATTTTGTTAATCAGCTCTGTTGTAAAAGGGATTTCTAAGAAAACGAAAGAGGCAAAAGCAAAGGCGGAAGCTCTGGAACTGGAAAAACAAAAGTCCAAAATAGAAGAAGCAACAGCCGTAATCACTACTGCCGGAGACATCATTATGCATAAGCCGTTTCTGGAGTCGTCGGTTTACTATAATGGGGAGAAATACGATTATAACGCTATTTTCACCTATATGAAAGAGATTTATGAAGCGGCGGACTTTGCTGCTGTAACGACAGAGTATGCCCTGACAGACGGAAACTACAGCGGTTTTCCTAATTTCTGCACGCCGGATGCGATTGCAGATGCATTAGCGGCCAATGGGGTGGATATGTGTATGCTTGCCAATAACCATATCTATGATAACGGGGATGAAGGTTTGCAGCGGACCATGGATGTACTGACGCAGAAGGGGCTCTTATATACAGGAGTTCGCAAGAACGAGAAAGATAAGAATTATGTAATTCAGGATATTAACGGTATTAAAGTTGGATTTTTAAATTATGTATACGAAACAGAAGTAATAGACGACACTAAGACAATTAATGGAATTGCAGTCAGCAAAGAAAGCGCGGGACTGATTAATTCATTTCAGGAAGAAGCTCCACAGTCTCTTTATGATGAAGTAGAGAAGATATTGGCGGCGATGAAAGAGGAGGGAGTAGAATATACAATTGCCTATATGCATTGGGGCGTAGAATATCAGACGAAAGAAAACTCTTTTCAAGACGCTATCGCTCAGAAACTATGCGACATGGGAATTGACGCATTGATTGCCAGTCACCCTCATGTGATAGAACCGGTGGATTTGCTTGAAAGCAGCGACGGCAAGCATAAGATGGTATGTGCGTATGCGATTGGCAATCATTTATCCAATCAGCGTACGGAATATATGGAGGGCCTTACTAACGGATATTCGGAGGATGGAATGGTGGTAACCTTGACGATTCATCGGGATACCACTGGCAAGATTACCTTGGAGAAGGCAGATTTTACGCCGACCTGGGTATACCATGATCAGGACCCGGACGACGAGTATTTTATCCTCCCGCTTGGACATCCAGAGGAAGTCAAGGAAGCGGCGGGACTTGGCAATATTGCGGAAGATGTAGACAAGTCCATTGAGAGAACCAACGGGATTGTGGGAGACGGAGTAAAGAAAGTACAGGATGCGCTTCCTTTGGAGCAGTAAAGTTTGAGAGATTATAAAGACGCGTGCTTTGATATGCTTCGTATTCATGTCAATACTAACGAAGCAGTCCGGCTATTGAAGGCAAAAGATATATCAGGAAGTCGTTCCATCAGCTCGTTCATGAGCCGGAAGGCTTCTTGTTTTTTGTTCTTTTGGCGCTGGAATCAATAGACCGGGAAAATATCGTAACATATGTTTTCAACCTGTCATAAAGACACAGCCTGTATTAATTCTATCATATTCAGGAATAATATTCACAAACAGGAGTATAATAGGATACCTGAAACATTTTACAATTATAGCAGTAAATTATTGGAGAATGTTTATGGGACTGGGTTATTCAGAAGTGGTGGAAAGGCTGCAATTGTATAGACGAACACAGCGCAAGACACAGAGGGAGATGAGTGTTGAACTGGGTGTTACGCAGAGCCATTATGCGAAATTGGAATCCGGTGCCAATGTGATTTCATATGATTGTCTGAAAACTTTTGAAAGTAATGGAGGGGATATTAATTTTCTGATAACTGGAAAATATTCGGAATCTGGAATTTTGGATGATTTTATGAATCTATGTATAACAAAGAGGGGAAAGCTTCAGATGCAGAGGCTAATCGTATGGGCGGTAAGTATAGGATTGGCGTTGGAACAGGAACGAGAGGAGAGATTACCAGAATCTGTTTATAAGAATTTAAGGCTGGCTCAGATGGAAATGGACATGCCATGGAACGTATGGAAAAGCATTCGTAAATTGGACGAGATTACACAATTTCAGATGGCAGAAATCTTAGGAATCAATATAAAAAGATATGTCAGGCTGGAAAATGAAATTATTGGTCCAGATGCAGAAATCCTATATCGGCTATATTCTGAATTGTCCTATATCCCATGTGTTGTGATGTCTTCACTAAAGCATACATTACCTGACGAAGTCCGCCAGTCCGAAGGGCATGTATTAAGGAGCGCCTTTGGGTATTATCTTACGGAGTGCAGCGATGCATGGGACTATTTTTCAGAAGAGGTTAGAAATAGGCTGATTCCAATACTTTCCCAGGGATTAGAACTGATTCGAAGAGTTGAAGAGAGAAACTGAAGCTGTAAAATACGAAAGATGACAGGAGTTGTGAATATGATTGCTGTGGAAGAGGGACATGACACGCTTGGGAAGAATATTAAGAGTTTTAGGGAAGCCAGGAATCTGTCACAGAGTCAGTTGGCAGAACGGTTATGGATAGACAGAAGTTCTCTGTCTGGTTATGAAATTGGAAAGAGAACTCCAGACATTTATATGTTATGCAGAATAGCAGACGAACTTAAATTATCGCTGGATGAGCTTGTGGGGCGGAAGGCAGTGGGAGGCGACGGAAAGTGAAATGCAGGCGCAAAAACTGTCTGACTGGCTGTATGTAAAGATAAAAAGAGGGATGGAAGTTATACAAAACGCGCCATCCCTCTTGTTCCGCCGACATAAGATTTTTTATTGCGTCAGCTCACTGCACTTTATACCGTCAGAATATGGTCCATTATCATTTCCGCGACAACGGGTACACCAGCTTTGGATACCGGTTGGATTATTGGAAGTTACCCGTTTTTCGGTCCATCCAAACATGTTTCTGGGATAGAAAATATGTTCCTTATTATTCTGGGAACAGTGGGGACATGATTTATAATCTCCATATTCCTGGGCATCCTCTAATGGCAACTCACAATGTTCACATAGCATAAATTCACCTCATTTCTTAAATAATATAAATATTCATGCATTAAATGCAAAAAAATCGGTTACTTTACTCATCTATTAATTTTAACATCCAATTTATCCACCCGCTAACTGTAGAGGCTCGCCGTTCATATGTGCTCCTGCTTTCGACTTTATAAAGATTAGAATTCTGCATAATAGCGACAATTGCTGTCGTATCTGGTATTGAGCCTTTTTCCATACAGAGACGGAATGTTTCGTTAAAAGCACGATGCTGTAAAATAGCTTCACAAAAAGCAAGCTGCCGTTGTTTATAAGGTGAATTCATGATACGCCGGCCCAATGCGCTTAAGGAATATATCGGTTTACGGCCGTCTTCATAATGCTTTTCAAGCAGTCCTAAGTATCTTGCGGCATCTGTATAATAATTTGTTTGCCGAATGTCGAACGCATAGGTTTCTGTAACGTGTTCGCGGCTTAAATCCTGAGTGCTTAGCAGTTCGCAAATATTGATAACTCGTTCAAAACTATTTGCCTGTGGAAAAGAGACATTTGGCTCAGAAACAATCTGGCAATGTAAAGCAGTCTCTTGTAAATCCGATAACTCTATTGCCGTATCTTCAATAGAATAATTTTTGTGCTTTACAAGTATCAGCGAATTATAGGCGTCAGGATTTTGAAATTCATACTCATACAGGCTGAATATTCCATTTGAATAAACAAGAAAGACTGGTCTGACTTTTTTTGTCACGCGGCTTAGCCATACCCGGTATGGATAATATAACTGTCGTATAAGAAAATCTTCTGATAAATCCCGTTTGGCTTCAAGGAGTGAAAGACTATGAATACCTTCAAACGCGGCGTCAATTTCGATTTGTGAATTATTTACCGAAACCGGTGCAGGAGTTTTTATATGTGAGTTTTGAATATTAAAATCAAAGCGCCCTGATCCCATACGGCCTGATACGGTGGAATGAAGCTCGTCTTCTTCCAGAAAATCCGAAAGTATACCAGAAGCCAAAGCGCAGTTTATGGCAATAGTTTCACTTGAGATATGATTGGCGTCAAGGCTTTGAAGATTAGATGGAAGAGAAGCCCGGGTAACAGATTTATCTAGTACTTCAAATGGCTGGTAAGCTTCAAAGTGAGATATGACGTAATCGCCGCGGGATATTGGCAGGATAGCAAGGTGGTTTTTAGAAAAAATCTGTGGCAGATTAATGCTGTGATCAAATTTTGCCATTAATCTGGGTTCGCGGTATTCTTTTATTTGAGAAGCAGAAATGGTGAATTTGCCATCCGATTCAATATGAGATAGAATATGATACTTTTCAAACAAAGCTTCCCATGCTTTGTCGTTTTGACTTTTTATTTGTTTATTCATAATTTCTTATCACCACTTCGTCGATTTGTCCGCGCTTTGCAGCATTAGAATTAACAGCGCGTTTGGCTTTTACTATGGTAATGTTGTAAGCGGCATATTGTTTTTTAATAAAATCCGTTGCAGAATTTGAAAGCATAAATTTGATTCCTCGCCGGTTTAATTCGTCACAGCATTGCTGCAGGCGGATTTGTTCTGAACGGTCAAAGCCTCCCCTGGCATAGCCTGTAAAATTGGCTGTATCAGAAACCGGATCATATGGCGGATCTAAATAGACAAAAGTTCCTTTTTCCACATTAGCGAGTGTTTTGGAATAATCGACGCTGGTAAAAGTTAATTGTGCTTTCTGGAAATAGGCGCTAACAGCTTTTAATGTAGGGCCGTTTACGATATTGGGGTTTTTATAGTGACCGAAGGGAGTATTAAACTCTCCGGCATTATTTACCCGGAAAAGGCCGTTATAACAGGTTTTGTTCAGATAAATAATGCGCGCGGCTTTTTGTACTTTGGTTAATCGTGCATATTGCTCTTTATTCCTGTCCCAGTCCCGAACACTGTAAAAATGCTCTTCCTCATTTGGATGGCTGCCTAAAGCCATAATCAGTTCGTCAACATTATCCCGGATAACTTCATACATTTGAATGAGTTCAGAGTTGATGTCGTTGACATATGCAATATTAGGCTGTAATTTAAATAAAACGGCGCCGCCGCCTAAAAACGGCTCGCAATAAGAAGTAATACGTTTTGGAAACAATGGCGTTAAATCATCTAAAAGCTGCCGCTTTCCGCCGACCCATTTAACAACAGGCATAATAAGAGGACTTTTTCGCATAATCTGCACGCTCTCTTTCTGCGTATAATATTACAGATGTATTCTAGCATAATTTCCAAATGAGTTCAATCCAAAAGTATCCAACGGACTCATTCTGATTTGTGAATGTTGCTGTGAACGGAGTGGACAGTAACAGATTCGTTGTGAATTGTCATGAAATCATGGAATGTGATTTTATTTTCTGTAAAAGGAGTGTTATAATAAGCACGAAAGATTTTGCAGAATAAGTAATGGCGCGGCAGACGTATTTTGTCAAAATTGTTGTGCCGGTGAAGGAGACTGTATAGAAGGAGAATAGTATATGGGTGGTTTTTTCGGAGTAGCATCAAAGGAAGATTGCGTACTGGAGCTTTTTTACGGAGTTGATTATCACTCCCATTTGGGAACCAGAAGAGGCGGTATGGCCGTTCATGGTGAAGGCGGATTTGACCGGGCGATTCATAATATTGAAAATTCGCCGTTCCGTACCAAATTTGACCGGGATGTAGGAACCATGAAGGGGAATCTGGGAATCGGATGTATTTCGGATTTTGAACCGCAGCCGTTGTTATTTGGCTCCAAAATCGGAAGTTTCGCTCTGACATTTGTAGGTAAGATAAATAACAGTGAAGAACTGCTGCAGGACCTCTATCAGAATTCCAATGCACATTTTCAGGAAATGACTACGGGAAATGTGAATGTGACAGAGTTAATCGCAGCGCTGATTTGCGAGAAGGATAGTTTTGTAGAAGGAATCCGCCATGTGCAGGAAATTGTGGAAGGTTCCCTTACCCTGATGCTGATGACAAAAGAAGGTATCTATGCGGCGAGAGACCGAATGGGGCGGACGCCGCTTGTAATCGGGCATAAGCAGGACGCATACTGTCTGTCTTTTGAGAGCCATGCCTATATCAATCTGGGATATAAGGATTATAAAGAGTTAGGCCCGGGAGAAATCGTGTATGTAACGCCGGAGAGTGTAGAAACCCTTGTAGAGCCGGGCAATGAGATGAAGATCTGTTCGTTCCTGTGGGTATATTACGGATACCCGACTTCTGGATATGAGGGGGTAAATGTGGAGGAAATGCGCTATCGCTGCGGGAGCATGCTGGCGAAGCGTGACGGCGATTCCGTACATCCGGATATCGTTGCAGGTGTGCCCGACTCCGGTATTGCCCATGCAATCGGGTACGCGAATGAATCGGGAATCCCTTATGCAAGGCCATTTATTAAATATACGCCAACCTGGCCCAGATCCTTTATGCCGACCAATCAGAACCAGAGAAATCTAATTGCCCGTATGAAGCTAATACCGGTGCAGGCGCTGATTGAAAATAAGAAGCTGCTGTTGATTGATGATTCCATCGTAAGGGGAACACAGCTTCGGGAAACCACAGAGTTCTTATATAACAGCGGGGCGAAGGAAGTGCATGTGCGTCCGGCCTGCCCGCCGATTATGTTTGGCTGTAAGTTCTTAAATTTCTCACGCTCCAAGTCGGACAAGGAGCTGATTACCCGCCGGGTCATTGAGGAGCGGGAAGGAGCGGACTGTCCGGAGGAAGTGTTGGCAGAATACGCAAATCCCTGTAGCTGCAGGTATGCGCAGATGATAGAGGATATCAGGAAGCAGCAGAATTTTACGACCTTAAGATTTCACAGGCTGGACGACCTGTTAGAATCAATTGGAATTGAACCATGCAAAATATGCACATACTGTTTTAATGGGAAAGAATAGCTTATGAAACGATAGTGTTGAAGCAGTAATTTAACGTCCGCTGCACGGAAATAATTGAATAATTTTTAATGGATATATAAAAAGCATGTTATGAGCGATTTTGCCTTAACATGCTTTTTTTACTGTAAAAATATAACTATTGCACAAAAATGACAAACCGAAATTGTATGAAATAACGGTTTGGAATAAAGAGATTGAAATAATGAACGATTATTGTTATAATGAATGTACAAAATAACAATATATGTGCAAATGAACAAACGAATGAGAAGGAGGAGAAATGATGAAAACTTATCGGATTTTGGTAGCATGCGGAAGCGGCATTGCAACCAGCACAGTAATCGCAAACAGGGTAAAGAATCTATGCACAGAAAACGGCTACGCCGTTAAGGTAGAGCAGAGGAAGATTACGGAAGTAGAAGGGCTGGCGCCGGATTATGATTTGATTGTATCCAGTACAAGGGTTCCGGCAGCAGTTAAGACGCCGTCTGTGTTTGCAATTAACTATTTAACTGGAGTAAATAAACCTGCAACGGACGCGCAGGTATTAAAAGCGCTGAAGGAATTGGACGAGGCATAGGGGGAGAAGAAGATGGAATATGTAAAAATGGCAGAAGGTCTCCGGTATTCCAGAGTGGTACTGGGATTCTGGAGGCTGCTGGACTGGAATCTGACGACAGACGAGTTGATTCGATATCTGGAGGAATGCCTGGATATCGGGATAACCACCATGGACCATGCGGATATTTACGGTAACTATACTGTGGAGGAAAAGTTTGGGGAAGCGCTTAAGAAAAGGCCGGATTTGCGCGGTAAGATGCAGATTATTTCCAAATGCGGAATTATTTACAAATCAGAAACTGCAAGGGTCAAGTATTACGATTACAGCAGGAAACACATCAAAGAACAGGTTGAGAAATCACTGAATTATATGGGAATCGACTGTCTGGATACACTGCTTCTTCATCGCCCCAGCCCATTTATGGATTCGGAAGAAATCAGCAGGGCGTTTGAAGAATTAAAGAAAGAAGGAAAGGTCAGAACCTTCGGAGTGTCGAATTTCCTTCCAGATGAATTTCGATTACTGAAATCTTATCTGACGGTTCCGCTGGTTACCAATCAGGTAGAACTGTCGCCGTTACGTATGGGAAATCTGGAGAACGGTGTGATAAACCTTTGTATGGAAGAGCGGATTCATCCGATGCTGTGGTCTCCGCTGGCAGGAGGCAGAATTTTTACCGGACAGGGGGAAGAGGAAATCAGACTGCGGCAGGTTCTTGAAATAATTCGGGAAGAGCTTGGAGCAGAAGATATTGACCAGGCGGCGTTTGCATGGCTGTTTTCCCATCCGGCAGGACTAATCCCGATTACCGGTTCGGGAGAGATTGCTCTGGCGGAAAGGCCGGTGAAAGCGTTAAAGTACCGGTTGACGCCGGAGCAGTGGTTTATGATTTGGACGGCGGTTAAGGGACATAAGGTTCCATAAAACGAAAGAGGAGGAAAGAGTATGTTTATTATTAATTTTATACTGGATTGCGGCGCGTCGGTTATGCTTCCTGTTATCATTTTCATATTGGGAGTTATTATGAAAGCGGGGGTAGGCAAATCATTTAAGGCGGGAATCACAATCGGCATCGGGTTTACTGGTATCGGGCTTGTAACAGGACTTTTAGCGAACCAGCTAGGGCCGGTTGCGCAGCAGATAACCGAGAGGCTTGGACTGAATATGGATATCATTGATATCGGATGGCCGGCAATGTCTTCTATTACATGGGCATGGAGCGCAGCCGGGCTGATGATACCCATCTGTCTGATTGTAAATGTTGTCCTGCTGTCCTTAAAGCTGACTAAGACAATGAATGTAGATATCTGGAATTACTGGCAGTTCGCATTCGTCGGCGCGGCAGTCGCGGTCGTAACAGACAGCGTAATCATCGGTCTTGCAGCGGGAGCTCTTATTTCTGCGCTTGCGCTGATACTTGCCGACTTTACAGCGCCTTATATTGAGAAATATTTTGACATGCCGGGCATATCGTTCCCACACTTAACAGCATTGGGATGTCTGCCAATTGTATATCCCCTGATGTGGATATTAGACCGCATTCCCGGAATCAATAAAATCGAAATTAGCGCAGATTCCCTTCGGAAAAAATTCGGTATTTTCGGTGAGCCGATGATGATGGGATTAATTATTGGATTTGTGTTGGCGGCTCTTGCGGGAGCGGAGCCTCAGGTAATCTTGCAGACCGGAATCGGCCTTGCTTCCGTTATGTATCTGATGCCGAAGATGGTTTCCTGCCTGATGGAAGGTCTGATGCCGATTTCGGAAGCGGCGCAGGAGATGATGAGTAAGCGGTTTGAGGGAAGAGAGATTTATATCGGCCTGGACGCGGCGGTTGCCCTGGGCGAGCCTGCAGTAATTGCAGTGGGACTGGTACTTGTGCCGATTACCATTTTACTGGCGGTAATTTTACCGGGAAACAGGATTCTGCCCTTTGCCGATTTGGCGGTAATTCCCTATATTGTGTGTCTGTTTACGGCGATGTCGAAAGGAAATATTTTCCGTTCGCTGGTTATAGGAACGGTTGTAATGGGATGCGTGCTGTTAATGGCTTCTACGCTTGGGCCGATTGAGACGCCATTGGCGATTTCGGCGGGTGTGTCAATTCCTGACGGAGCTACATTAATTGGCAATCTTGACAGGGCAAATTTACTGACTTGGCTGTTTATCAAGATATTCGGCGTTTTTGGATAAACGGGGTTTCTACGGCGCCCCCCAAATATATGCCCTGCGGGCAGGCGGACTTCGTCCGATAATGTTTAAAAATAAATATAGAAAAGGAGTTTTAGAATCATGACAAAACAGGAATTTTTGGCGATGAACGATCACTCGTTGTTGAAGCCGCAGCTGACAAAGGATGAAATTATGGAAGGTTTGCAGTATGCAAAGGAAAGCCATTGCGCTTCTGTATGTATTAATCCCTGCAATCTGGATATGGCAAGGGAGGTGCTAAAAGGGTCCGATGTGGATATCTGTACGGTAATCGGATTTCCGTCCGGCGCTCATACCACATTTTCTAAGGTAGCGGAGGCAGTCGACGCATACGCAAGGGGAGCGGTGGAGCTGGACATGGTTATTGATATCGGCGCCCTTAAGAATGGAGAGTACGAAGACGTTTACAATGATATTAAGGCAGTCGTAGACGCAACGCCTGCAATCGTAAAAGTGATTCTTGAAAATGCGTATCTGACAAAGGAGCAGATTGTAAAGGGGTGCCAGCTTGCGGAGAAGGCCGGGGCGCACTTTGTGAAAACGTCCACAGGATTTGCACCGTCTGGGGCTACTGTGGAAGATATTAAGCTAATGCGGGCGTCAGTATCCGAAAAAGTTCACGTAAAGGCGGCGGGAGGCGTCAGTACAAGGGCTGATGTGGAAGCTATGGCGGCGGCAGGCGCAGACCGCGTAGGAGTCAGCAGGACGAAGGCAATTGCAGCAGAATTTTAAGGGGCGTGGTAGAATGAAAAAGGGTTCCCTGCTGCTGGCAGGCGGGATGAAACGGGAGAAATCCGAAAAGGTCTTACATACTTTGCAGGAAGGGCTAATAAAAAGAGGAATATCAGTGGATATAGAATTTGTGAATCTATTTGAAAAGCCTGATTTGGAAGAGTATGAAGAGAAATGTATCTTGGCGGTTCATGCCGGAACCGGGATAGTTAAGACGAATCTGCCGGTGGTTCCGGGGTTGGCTCTGCTATACCCATGGATGGGAATAGATAAGCTGTATGATGATATTTGCAGGATTATAGAGAAATAGTAGAAGGAGAAAGGCATGAATAAGATTTTTCGCAGGGAGTTAGTCTGGCTGAATGAAGAATGTGAATCGCGGGATTCCTTTTTTGAAACGATAGGAAAGAGGCTGTTTGAAAAAGGTTTTGTAAATGAAAGCTTTGGAAAAGCTCTGGCCGCAAGAGAAGCGGATTTCCCTACCGGATTAAAGACAGAATTTTGTGAAACGGCAATTCCGCATACCGATGTTGAATATGTAGAGCGCGCGTCGATTTCATTTGTAAGATTCAGTAATCCTATCCGGTTTTTACATATGGGAATGCCGGAAGCCGTCGTGAACGCGGAGTTTGCTTTTGTCCTGGGCGTAAAAGAGCCGCAGGAACAGGTTGAGGTGTTAAGTACGCTGGTTGCTTTGATTTCTGATAAGGACGCAGTGGAACAACTGACAAGTCTTAAGTCCGAGCAGGAAATCAGCGATATGCTGAATCGCTTTTTTGAAGCAAATATGAGAGAACAATAGTAACAGTTTAGCCTGCGGCCTCACTGTTACGGAATCCAGCCTATTTAAAATTTATCAGGGCAAAAGGCTGGATTCCCTCTTGGCTAAATTTACGCGTTCTTATGGACAATAGTATCATTTTGTGCAAAGGGCTTGTTTCGGCAGGCTCTTTTTGAGTATACTTTGTGAAAAGGCCGAATGGCCATAATGGGGCGCCCGGAGGGTATACTTAAGGGCGCGCCTTAATTCGGGGTTTTCAGGGAGAGAGGAGAAACATAATGAAAATTAATATGAAAGAATTTACCGGAAAATGCAGCTGCGGAAGAGAACATACGTTAGCGGTAGAACAGATTTATCTGGAAACAGGGGCGCTGGATAGAATATCAGATATTTTAAGCAGCAGCTCTTTCGCCGGTTATCACAATTTTGTAATGATTTGTGACGACAATACCTATCAGGCGGCGGGAAAAAAGGTTGAACAGAAGATAAAAGACCTGCGGCGTATTGTGCTGGATTCGCGAAATCTTCACGCCGATGAAAAAGGGGTTGCAAAGGTAAAAGAAACTTTGGATACCATGGTGGATACAGATTGTCTGGCTGCAGTAGGTTCCGGAACCATCCATGATTTGACGCGGTACTGTGCGTATGAGCGGAAGATTCCATTTATTTCCATACCTACGGCTGCAAGTGTGGATGGTTACGTCTCTACGGTAGCGGCTATGTCCTGGTATGGATTTAAGAGAAGCATGATAGCGGTCTCGCCAATCCTGGTAATCGCAGACAGCCAAGTGATAGCGAACGCGCCAATGCGCTTAACGGCGTCGGGGGCAGGGGATCTTCTGGGGAAATATACAGCTCTGGCGGACTGGAAGATTACGAATCTGCTGAACGGAGAGTATATTTGTGACAGAATCTGCCGCATGGAATATGACGCGCTGGAGAGTTTAAAGAAATCATTGAAGGGCCTGGCTTCCGGGGATATAGAGGCGTATGAAGAGCTGATGTACGGACTGCTGCTTTCCGGTCTTGCGATGCAGATGACCGGACATTCCAGGCCGGCTTCCGGGGCGGAGCATCACCTGGCGCATTTCTGGGAAATGGCGGTTATCAATAAAGAATTGAACGCCTATCATGGGGAAAAGGTGGGTGTCGGACTAATTCTGGTGAGTGAAATCTATCATAGAGCGGCAGAGTATCTTCGGACCGGAGATTTTACAGTCAAAGGTCATGTGGAAATTGAGACAGATTTAATTGAAGGAACTTTTCGGAATCAGGAGTTGTGCGAAAATATTAAGAAGACAAATACGCCGAATCTTTTGGATACCATTCGTCCGGGAAAATTAAGGGAGAAGACGGAGGAGATTGTAGAGCTGATTGAAGAAATACCAGACGCAGAAGAAATCCGGCGGATGCTTAGCAGTCTGCAGGGAGCGATAAGTCTTTCGGATATCGGCCTGGATGCACAGATGAAGGAAAAATCAGCCAGAGTCGCACCCTACATCCGGGACAGGCTGACCTTCTTGCGAATATTGAAATATTACGATTTTTATGATAAGGTTATAAAATAATACAAGAGTTGGAACGGCCGGGATTTCTGTCTGGATATACTGGGCTTTCATCTAAATAATAAATATGGAAAACGCAGCATTTATACGCTGGCGGGGTGGCAGAGACTATGGATATGAAAAGAAGAAGAATGGTGTTGGCCAGCAAACTATATTATAAGGATAATCTAACGCAACAGCAGATTGCGCAGCAGCTCAATGTGTCCAGAATGAAGGTGTCAAGGCTGATTCAGCAGGCGAAAGACGAGGGAGTTGTCCGTATTACCATTGATTATTCCGGTACTTATCCAGAGTTGGAAAAGGAGCTGCGAGATAAATATCGTTTAAAAGACGTAGTAGTAATTGACACAACCTTCGGCGTGTCGGCGAAAGAGCAGGTAGCTTCAGCGGCGGCGTTTTATCTGGAGAATTATGTTAGGAAGAAGTCGGTTGTTGCAGTGGGATGGGGAACGACGATGAAGATGGTGCCGGACTATATTCACCAGATGGAGTCTCAGGAATTGACATTTTCTCCGATTATTGGCGGACAGGGACAGAGAGAGTTGGATATGCATGCCACGACGATTGCTTCTAACTTTGCAAAAAAGACCGGCGGAAGAGCATTGTCGCTGATTGCGCCGGCGCTGGTGGAGAATGGAGAAGAAAAGCAGATTCTGATGAAGAATGAATTGCTCCACAGTGTTGTGGAGACTACGGCGAATGCGCAGTATGCCATTTTCAGTCTGGGGAATCCGCAGGTAATCAACAGCAGTATCAGCAAATCGGGATATTTTATTGATGAAGATTTGGCGCAGCTGGAACGGGAAGACGCGGTCTGCGACTTGGTATCGACAGTATTTCTAAATAGAAACAGCCGGGAATGCTGCCGGAGCATTACGGACCGGTGTATTGGAATTACGGGCCGGCAGTTGAAAGAGATACCGAATAAGATTTGTGTGGTGGAAGGCGAAGAGAAGAAAGAATCTGTAAAAGCAGCGCTGGATGGAGGCTATATTGATATTTTGATTGTTGACCAGGTGATTGCGGAGTATCTGATATAGGAGGAATTATGGATAGTTTCGTAAGATTAGAGGATGTTACCAAGATTTACCGAATGGGAGAAGTGGAGATTGCGGCTGCGGCAGGCATCAATTTCGAGATAAAGAAGGGCGAATTTGCAGTGGTAGTCGGGCCTAGCGGAGCGGGAAAGACAACAGTCCTGAATATTCTGGGCGGAATGGATACGGCGACGGATGGGATTGTAGAAGTAGACGGAGAGGACATTTCCCGCTATACTTCTAAACAGCTTACGGCGTATCGGAGAGATGATATCGGCTTTGTATTCCAGTTTTATAATCTGATTCCGAATCTGACTGCTTTGGAAAATGTTGAGCTTGCTCTGCAGATTTGTAAGGAGCCGCTGGATGCGGAGGAAGTGCTTATGGAGGTCGGTTTAGGCGACCGTTTGGCGAATTTTCCGGCTCAGCTCTCCGGCGGGGAGCAGCAGCGGGTGTCTATTGCAAGAGCGCTTGCCAAGAATCCGAAGCTCCTTTTGTGTGACGAGCCTACAGGGGCGTTGGATTATAATACCGGGAAGGCAATCTTAAAGCTATTGCAGGATACATGCAGGAAAAAAGGCATGACGGTAATTTTAATTACCCATAATCTGGCCATCGCACCAATGGCGGACCGGGTAATCCAGATTAAGAACGGCAGGGTGTCAAAGATGGCGATAAACAAAAGACCGGTGCCGGTAGAGACCATAGAATGGTAGGAGCGACTGGACTATGAAGGCGACGCGCAAAGATTTTTTCAGAGAAATTAAAAAAAGTTCCGGCAGGTTTTTTTCGATTTTATTTATTGTGGCGCTGGGCGTGGCATTTTTTTCAGGGATTCGTGCATCTGAGCCAGATATGAGAATTACCGGAGATTCCTATTTTGACGGGGCTAATCTGATGGATGTCAAAGCGATTAGTACCTTGGGAATTACGAAAGATGATGTGAAAGCTTTTGAAGAGCTGGAACTTATCCAGAAGGCAGAAGGCGCGTATAGCGCGGATTTTCTGACAGAGACAGAGGATGAGCAGCTTGCGCTGCATGTAATATCCTTGTCTGAAGGTATGAATGACGTGACGGTTACGGAAGGAAGGCTTCCTGAAAAGACAGGGGAATGTCTGGCGGATAATGAGACAGGGTATCGGGCAGGCGATAAGATTCTCCTGAAATCCGGGAAGGATACGCCGGTGACGGATACCTTAAAGAAGGAAGAACTGACGGTTGTTGGAACTGGGAGCACGCCTTGCTATATTTCATTTAGCAGAGGAAGTACGACCATTGGCACTGGCAATCTGGATGGATTTCTGGTTGTGCCAGAGCAGGATTTTAAGCTGGAAGTGTATACGGAATGCTATATGTTGGTAGAAGGGGCAAAAGAGCTGACGGCATATACGGAAGAATACGAAGATTTGATTGATAAAGCCATGGAACAGGTGAAAGAACTTTCCGGCGAGCGGGGAGTTTTGCGCAGACGCGAGCTGGTGGATGAGGCGACCGAAGAACTTGACAAGGCCAAAATGGATTTGGAAGAAGGCAGGGAGAAGGCAAGAAAGGAGCTGGAAGACGCCGCCGCAGAGATTGGAGATGCGGAGAGTCAGCTTGCAGATGCCAGACGACAGATTCGTGACGGCTGGAATCAGATTGCCAATGCGAAAAATACCCTTGCCTCGAAACAGGCGGAGCTTGATGACGCCAGAACTCAATATGAGGCGGGGCTGGCAGAATTAAGTGAAGGAAAGGCCAGGTATGAAGAAGGAAAAGCTGCTTTTGAAGCAGGGAAACCGGAGGCAGAACGACAGATTGCCGAAGGGGAAGCAGGGCTTGCGCAGATTGAGGAAGGGATAAAACAGGCGCAGGAAGGTTACGCTCAGGTGGAGGCCGTATTTGCGATGCTTGCAGACTGTAAGGAACAGATTCAGGCAATCGAAGCGGCATATCCAGAGTCAGAATATACAAATCCTGCAACCGAGATTGGGATGCAGTATGTTATTCTGCAGACACAGGCGTCCCAGATACAGGCAGAGATTACGGATAAGAATTTAGAGGAAGAACTGGAGCGACTGGAAGGGATGATTGCAGTTCTTCAGGCGAAGTATGACGAGACGGCAGTTTTGATTGCGGATGCGAAGAACCAGTTGGCCGCGGGAGAGCAGGAGCTTGTGAATGCGAAAGCGGAGCTGGATGCAGGGGAAGCAGAACTTACAGGAGTGCCAGAACAGCTTGACGACGGTCAGCGGCAGATTCAATCTGGATGGGCGGAGCTTTCTGGCCAGGAAAAGAAGTTAAGAAGCGGGGAAGCAGAGATTACAGAGAATGAAGCCAAGATAGAAGATGCAAAAAAAGAGCTGGAAGAAGGCAGGACGAAAGCGGCGGAGGAAATCGCCGAAGGCGAGGAGAAGATAGCCGATGCGGAGGCAGAGATTGCAGACATTCCGAAAGCTTCCTGGTATATCTATGACAGAAGTACTCTTCCTGAATATACCGGTTATGGGGAGAATGCAGACCGGATGCGCGCTATCGGTCAGGTGTTTCCAGTCCTGTTCTTTCTGGTTGCGGCTTTAATCAGCCTGACCAGCATGACGCGAATGGTAGAGGAACAGCGGGTGCAGATTGGCACCATGAAGGCTCTTGGATACAGTAAAAGGGCGATTGCGTCCAAGTATCTTGGTTATGCATTGATTGCTACCATTGCCGGCAGTATCTTAGGTGTTTTGGTGGGAGAGAAGATATTGCCTTATATTATTATTTATGCTTACGGGATTATGTATCACCATATGTCGGAAATACTGGTTCCCTATGTGGCGAGTTATGGCGTGGCGGCTTCGGCAGCGGCGGTCGTCTGTACGATGGCGGCCACGTTATTTTCCTGCTATCGGGAATTGGGAGCGCAGGCGGCGGTGCTGATGCGGCCGCCCGCTCCTAAGATTGGAAAACGAGTACTGCTGGAGAGAGTTCCCTTTATCTGGAAACGCCTGAATTTTTCCTGGAAGTCTTCTATACGAAACCTGATGCGGTATAAAAAACGTTTCTTTATGACTATATTTGGAATCGGCGGCTGTATGGCCCTGATGGTTGTGGGGTACGGGATTCGGGATTCGGTATATGAGATAGCAGATACTCAGTATGACAAGATTCAATTTTATGACGGACAAATTCTTTTGCAGGAGGATTTGACAGAAGAAGACAGAGAAAAGCTGGACGGATTTCTTGCAGAGAACAAAGATATTGAGCGCTACATGGACGCCTATATGAAGAGTATTATACTGGCAAATGGCAAAAAGGAAAGACAGACTTATCTTATGGCGCTCAGCGACTTGAGCGATGTGGGAGCTTATGTGGATTTCCATGACCGCAAGAGCGGCAAAGCATATAAGCTGAGCGACGACGGCGTAATTATCAGCGAGAAAACGGCAAAGCTTCTGAATGCGCAGAGAGGGGATACAATTCAGATTAAAAATGAGGAGGGGGCGGACAGAGAGGTAAAGATTTCCCATATCTGTGAGAACTATATGGGGCATTACATATACATGACGCCGAAATACTACAATCAGGTATTTGACGAGAAGCCAGAGTATAATTGTATTCTTTTTGTGGCTGACGAGACCTATTCTCAGTCTCAATTAGAAGCAGCCGGAGAGAGAATTGTTGAGCGGAGCGAGGTACTAAGCGTCAGCTATACCCACGATATCATGGAACAGCTCGATAATATGTTGTCCAGCTTAAATCTGGTAATTATCGTACTTATCATTTCGGCGGGTATGCTTGCCTTTGTGGTGCTTTATAATCTGAACACCATTAATATTACCGAACGTCAGAGAGAGCTGGCTACCTTGAAGGTGCTTGGATTCTATGACCCGGAGGTGGCAGTGTACGTATTCAGGGAGAATATTCTGCTGACCTTTATAGGGGCGGTGGTGGGAATTATGCTAGGTAAGATTCTTCATCTGTTTATTATACAGACAGTGGAAGTGGACGCCGCCATGTTTGGCCGGAGTATTTATCTGCCAAGTTTTCTCTACAGTCTGCTGTTTACAGTGGGTTTTTCTTTATTGATAAACGGAATTATGTATTTTAAATTAAAGAAAATCAATATGGTGGAATCCTTAAAGAGCGTGGAATAAATGTGCAAGTTGTAAAAGTCGTTAGCATTTATAAAAAGTTTATATTTTTTAGAGAATTGTTAGCACTCTTTCGTAAAGAGTGCTAATTTTCTATTGACTTTTAAATAGACGAGTATTATCATAGTTATACGACAGGCGGAGCTCTTTTTATAAACAGATGATACAATCGATAACAGGGGCCGCGAAAATATGAGAAATAGGAGTGATATATATGGCAGCAAAGAAAGGTTCTTTATCAATCAGCAGCGAGAACATATTTCCAATTATTAAGAAGTGGGTGTATTCTGACCACGATATTTTCTTCCGGGAGATGGTTTCTAACGGATGCGATGCGATTACCAAGCTGAAGAAATTGGATATGATGGGAGAATATGAACTTCCAGAGGATTATAAGCCGCAGATTCAAATTCTGGTGAATCCGGAAGAGAAGACGCTGAAGTTTATTGACAATGGTCTTGGAATGACAGCGGATGAAGTAGAAGAGTACATTACCCAGATTGCATTTTCAGGCGCGACAGAGTTTTTGGAAAAATATAAGGACAAGACTACAGAGGACGATATGATTGGCCACTTCGGTCTGGGCTTTTATTCTGCATTTATGGTTGCAGACGAAGTGCATATTGATACCTTGTCCTATAAAGAAGGCGCGGAAGCGGTACACTGGGTAAGTGACGGCGGCACAGAGTATGAGATGTCTGACGGAAATAAACAGGGCGTAGGTACGGAGATTACACTGTGTCTGAATGAGGACAGCTTACAGTTTGCGAATGAATACAAGGCAAGGGAAGTAGTTGAGAAGTACTGTTCCTTTATGCCGGTTCCGATTTACATTGCAAAGGAGAATGCCGAGCAGGAATACGAGACCATTGATGAAGCAGACTTAAAAGATGACGATGTAATTGTTGAGCGTATCCATGAAGAAGCGAAGATGGAGGAGAAGGAGAACGAAGACGGCGAGAAAGAGATGGTAGAGGTCTCTCCAGCCAGGGATAAGGTGAAGATAAACAAGCGTCCGGTGGCTTTGAATGATACCGCGCCGCTTTGGGCAAAACATCCAAACGACTGCAGTAAAGAAGATTATATTGAGTTTTACCGTAAGGTATTTATGGATTACAAGGAGCCTTTGTTCTGGATTCATCTGAATATGGATTATCCGTTTAATTTGAAGGGTATTTTGTACTTCCCGAAGATTAATACAGAGTATGATTCCATTGAGGGAACCATTAAGCTGTACAATAATCAGGTGTTTATTGCTGACAACATCAAAGAGGTGATACCAGAATTTTTGATGGTATTAAAGGGTGTGATTGATTGTCCGGACCTGCCGCTGAACGTTTCCAGAAGCGCGCTGCAAAACGACGGTTTTGTGAATAAGATTGCAGATTACATTTCCAAGAAGGTTGCAGATAAATTGAGCGGTATGTGCAAGACGGATAAGGAGAATTATGAGAAATACTGGGATGATATCAGCCCGTTCATCAAGTTTGGCTGCTTAAAGGACGAGAAGTTCTGCGACAAGATGATGGATTATATGTTATTCAAGAACCTTGACCATAAGTATCTTACGCTGAAAGAGTGCGTGGAGAAGAACGGCGGAGAACTGACAGAGCCGGATGCCGATGCAAAAGAGAATCCAGATAACGGAGAAAATCCGGAGGCAGCAGAGGAAGAAAAGAAGACGGTTATTTACTATGTAACAGACGAGCAGCAGCAGAGCCAGTATATCAATCTGTTCCGCGCCCAGGAGCAGGATGCGGTGATTCTGACGCATAATATTGACTCGCCGTTTATTACGCAGCTTGAGCAGAGGAATCCGAATCTGAAGTTCCAGCGTATTGACGCAGACGTGAATGAGTCTACAAGGGAAGAGATTGCCGAGGATGAGAAAGAAGCGTTCCAGAAGACGGCAGATGAACTGACAGAGATTTTCCGGAGGGCGCTTAACAATGATAAGCTGGAAGTGAAGGTAGAGAAGTTTAAGGATGAGAATATAGCGTCTATGATTACATTGTCTGAGGAAAGCCGCCGGATGCAGGAGATGATGAAGATGTACAGCATGGGCGGAGCTATGGATGCGTCCATGTTCGGAAGCGCGGGTACGCTGGTGCTGAATGCCAATCATCCACTGGTACAGTATGTTGCGGAGCATAAGGATGGAGAGAATGTAAGCACCTTCTGCAAACAGCTTTATGATTTGGCAATGCTGGCACATAAGCCGCTGAGTCCGGAAGAAATGACTGCTTTTGTGCTCAGAAGTAATGAGATTATGATGAAACTGGCGAAATAGTTACAATTCGGTGTTACAGTTCATACATCGCCTGCCGGACGCGGGTTGAATCAGGAGCAGGTCTCTAAGCAGACGGAGTAACATTCCATTGAACTATCAGCTAACGCAGACTAAGCCGCTCAGGAAAGCCTTCGCGCCTAAGTCTGCATAAGCTGCTATTTCAATTCCATGAAAAGCACTCCTGAATTGTCTGCTCAGAGACCTGCTCCTGATTCAACCCGCTGTATACCAGATGACCTGTGAACTGTAACCAATTTTGTAACAAATTTAATCAAGTTGTAAAGAATGTTATTGAAATTCAATGTATAGTTGTGTATAATTATGAGATATCAGAGGTAACAAGTATGTTCCTGTCTGAAAGAAAAGGGAGGAGTGAACTTGTTGCCTTTCTGTTTACAGGAAGTGCTTTATTGCGTTGTAGTGGAAAAACTATAAAATAGAAAAGTATTTCTTGAACGGACGAAGTCCGCCGGCTTAAAGGCGTGGATTATGAAAAAGTTTTTGATTTCATTTACAGTGAGAGGATAGTTATGGAAAAGACGGAGAAGTTAATTGAGATTAAGGATTTATGCGTAGAATTTAAAACTGTGGAAGGTACGGTGAAGGCGGTAAATCATCTGAACTATACGCTGCATAAGGGAGAGAAGCTTGGAATTGTCGGAGAAAGCGGAAGCGGCAAGAGCGTGTCCTCACTGGGAATGATGAAACTGATTCCAAATCCGCCGGGAGAGATTACCTGCGGGGAGATTCTATATAAGGGAAGGGATTTAGTGAAAGAATCTGAAGCAGAGATGCAGAAGATTCGCGGGAATGACATTTCGATGATTTTTCAGGAGCCTATGACTTCTCTGAACCCGATTATTAAGTGTGGCAGGCAGATTGCAGAGGCTCTTACCCTGCATCGGGGAATGAAGAAGAAGGAGGCTATGGAGGAAGCAATTGAGATGATGAAGGCAGTCGGGATTGCGAATCCGGAGGTGCGGGCGCATGAATATCCCCATCAGATGTCCGGCGGTATGCGCCAGAGGGTGATGATTGCCATGGCGTTAGCCTGCAGGCCGCAGATATTGATTGCAGACGAGCCAACCACAGCGCTGGATGTTACAATTCAGGCGCAGATTCTAGACTTAATCCGGGAACTGAATGAGAGTATGGGAACTTCGGTTGTATTTATCACCCATGATCTTGGCGTGATTAGCGAGCTGTGCGATACGGTTCTTGTCATGTATACGGGGCATATTGTGGAGAAAGCGCCGGTATCAGAGCTGTTTGCCGCTCCAAAACATCCTTATACACAGGGACTCATGGATGCAATTCCCAGGATTACGAAGGACAGACCCCCGCTTAAGACAATTGAAGGTATGGTGCCAAATCCCACAGAACGAGTAGAAGGCTGTAGTTTCTGGCCTAGATGTCCGTATGCGACAGAGCAGTGTAAGAAAGAACAACCGCCGATGTTTGAGATATCCAAGGAGCGGAAGGTGCGATGCTGGAGGTATCAGGACGCACAGGAAGAGGAGGTTTAGCATATGGCAGCAAATGAACAGGAAGTGCTGGTGAAGGCCGACCATGTAAAAGTATATTTTAAAGGAAAAAACAAAAAATCCGGTACCGTAAAGGCGGTAGATGATATCAGCTTTGAAATCATGAAAGGTGAGACGTTTGGAGTTGTGGGAGAGAGCGGATGTGGAAAAAGCACCCTGGGACGGACGTTAATCCGGTTGTTGGACGCTACGAAGGGCAATATTTATTTCCATGGGCAGGACATTTCTTCCTTAAAGGGAAAAGAATTAAAAGAGATGAGGAAAAAGGCGCAGATTATTTTTCAGGACCCTTCCGCATGCTTAAATCCCAGAAGAACCATGAAGCAGATTCTGATGGAGCCTTTTGAGATACATAATCTGAAAGATAAGGTTGATATGGAGGCTCGTATCCATGAGCTGTTACAGCTTGTGGGACTGGATGATTATCATCTGAGCAGATATCCCCATGAGCTGTCGGGAGGACAGAAACAGCGCGTAGGAATTGCAAGGGCCCTGGCGTTAGAGCCTGAGATTATTATCTGTGACGAGGCGGTTTCGGCCCTGGACGTATCCGTACAGGCGCAGGTGCTCAATCTCTTGCAGGAGCTGAAAGAGAAGCTTGGACTTACCTATTTCTTTATTTCCCATAATTTGAATGTGGTGTATCAGGTAAGCGACCGGGTCGGCGTGATGTATCTTGGCAACATGGTTGAGATTGCATCTTATGACCAGCTCTATGAGAAGCGTTACCATCCTTATACGGAGGCGCTGCTTTCTGCGATTCCGCAGGTGGATCAAGAAGCGCAGTCAGAACGGATTCATCTGGAGGGAGAAGTTCCAAGCCCAAGCAATCCGCCGTCTGGATGCCGTTTTCATACCCGTTGCCCGAAAGCATGCGAGCGGTGTAGTATAGACCGGCCGGTATTGAAAGAGATTTCAGAGGGACATTTTGTTGCCTGTCATTTGTATGACGAAGAAAATCAAGACAAAGTGAAGTGATAAATGAAGAGATTCTGCCGGTTGTCTGGAAGCAGAGGGATTCTCTGAAACATGACATTCGGTGTCTCAATATATTATTAAAGGAGGACGATTTTATGAAGAAGAAACTTGCGGCATTAGTTATGAGCTTTACAGTTGTACTATCTCTTGCAGCATGCGGCGGCGGACCAGACGCTTCGCCTGAGGACGGCGGTTCCGGGTCGGCAGACGGAGGCTCAAAGACAGTTGTGATTGCAATGGAGGGAGAAGGACTTGAGACCTTTGACCCAGGTTATGTATATGAGAAATACTCGCATGTAGTAATGAATGCATGTTATGAAAATCTGTTTAAGTTCTATAGCAATGACGGCGCAGCAGAGCCTTGCCTGGCAGATACTTATGAATTTTCAGACGATGGCTTGACGCTTACCGTTACCCTTAAGGACGGTATTAAATTTGCCAGCGGTAACCCGATGACTTCTGCAGACGTTGCGTTTTCTATCAACCGTTGTAAGAACTTAAAGGGGAATCCATCTTTCATCGCTGATACGATTGACAGCGTTGAGACGCCGGATGACAAGACGGTTGTATTTCATCTGACAGAGCCTGACAGTGCGATTCTTTCTAAACTGACTTACAATGCAGTAGCAATTCTTGACAGCAAAGTGGCGAAAGAAAACGGAGCTACCGACGCAGAGGATGCGGCAGAGACAGATACGGCGCGTAATTATCTGGACAATGCAAGCGCAGGTTCCGGTATGTATGTTCTGACCAAATATACGCCGAATGAGGAAATCGTACTTGAGAAGAATGAGAATTACTGGGGAGAAAATGCTTCTAATGTAGACAAGTATATCATCCAGCTTCAGGGCGATGCCAATACTCAGATGATGACGCTGTCCAGCGGAGATGTGGACGTGGCTCTGAATCTGACAGACGATACGGTATCTGAGCTGGAAAGTAATGACAGTGTAGCGGTTATCAACGATCCGACTAAGACGGTTGCTTTTGTTATGATGAACATGGATGAGAACATTGGCGGACCGGTTTCTGAGCCGAAGGTACAGCAGGCAATCCGTAAAGCATTGGATTACAAGGGTGTGCAGGAGATAGTAGGTTCTGGAACTATTACTCCATATGCGCTGATTCAGGATGGATTCATGGGAAGCAAGGGCACGCGAGACGTAAGTTATACAGACGTTGAAGAGGCGAAGAAGATTCTTGCGGACGCAGGCTACCCGGATGGATTTGACATTGACCTTATCATTACGGACCTTGCATTTGAAGGAACTCCACTTACCGACCTTGGACAGAAGGTAAAGGATGATTTGGCTCTGATTGGTATTAACTGTAACATCGTAACACAGGCATGGGCAGCAGGTTACGGCGACGCATATCGTGACGGGACCCTTGGATTAACTGTAATGTACTGGTCAGTTGACTATGCCGACCCGAATGTACAGCTTGAGTTCCTGCCAGGCGGTCTGGTAGGTCTGCGCGCAGGATGGGAGGCAGATATGGACCCGGAGATTGCGGCGATGGCGAAATCTTGTATGGAAGCAACCGAGGATGAGGCGCGTACTGCTATTCTGGAGGAGATTCAGGACGCAACCTATGAATATGGTCCGTTTGCTATGATTGCACAGGCTCCGGCTCATATCGGATACAACACAAGATTAACAGGAGTGGCGGTATCCGACCCATATACACTGGATGTGACGATGATTAATATCGCAGAATAATTTTTAAGTTAAAATGTCTGGGGGTTCCGGATGGATTCCGGAACCTCTTAGAGCAAAAGAGGATGGCTTTATGGAACGACTAAAATTCATAGGAAAAAGATTATTGTATATGATAGTCATGTTGTTCGGCGTGGCAACGATGGTGTTTATTCTTACCAAGCTGATACCGGGAGATCCGGTTGTGGCGAACTTAGGACAGCGCGCAATGAGCAATCCGGAGGTTGTGGCAGCGTATCGGGCGAAATACGGTCTGGATAAGCCGTTATTAGCACAGTATTTTATCTATATAGGGAATCTGTTTCATCTGGACCTTGGCACATCCATTCGGACAAATAACGAGGTGCTTTTTGAACTTAAGAGGTGTTTTCCGGCTACAATTGAATTGGCGCTGATGTCAATTATCCTGGCAACAATTTTTGGCATCCTCTTTGGGATTATTTCGGCAATAAGAAGAAACAGCGCTCTGGATCAGGGAGTTCGCGTAATCTCAGTGACCGGCGTCAGTATTCCAAGTTTCTGGTTTGCGTTACTGGCGCTGTATTTCCTGTATTATAAGCTTCAGATATTCCCGGGACCGGGACGGCTGAGCAATATTTATGCGGCGCCGGAGACTGTAACGGGGTTATATGTAATAGACAGCCTGATTGAAGGAAACGGAGCCAAGGCGCTTGATGCATTGTCCCATCTGATTCTGCCGTCGGTAGTTCTGGCTGCATTTACCATGGGACTGATTACAAGAACAACCCGTTCTAATATTCTGGATGTTATGTCTACAGATTATATTCGGACGGCTAAGGCGAAGGGACTTTCCGAATCCAAGCTGATATCAAGACATGCGCTTGGCAATGCTCTGATACCGGTACTTACAGTAATCGGTATGGGACTTGGCAACCTTCTTGGAGGTATGGTACTTGTGGAGACCATATTTAACTGGCCGGGTGTGGGTCAGTTTGCTTATGCGTCGGTAACGGCAGCAGATTTTCCGTCGATTATTGGTGTGGCGCTGTTGATTGCGTTGAATTATATGGTGATAAATACGATTGTAGATATCCTGTACGGTATTATTGATCCGAGAGTGAGGTGTAGCTGACCATGCATGCGTTAAAGAAATTATTCAAATCGAATTACTTATTTACGCTGGGCGTAATTATCTGTCTGGCGTGGATTCTGGCAGCAATCCTTGCACCGGTAATATCGCCTTACGACCCGATTGTACAGGACTTAAGCGTCCGGTTAAATCCACCTTCGGGAGACCATTGGTTTGGAACAGACAATTTCGGACGGGATATTTTCAGCCGCGTAATCTACGGCGGAAGATATTCGCTTCTGGCAGGTGTTGTAACGGTAATACTGTCCGGCATTATCGGCACATTTTATGGCGCGATTGCCGGATATGTGGGCGGAATGGTGGATAATGTGATGATGAGACTCTCTGAGATGATTCTCTCCTTTCCGTCGCTGGTACTTGCTATGATTATTAACGCCGTATTAGGCTCTGATTTGTTTAACACACTATTTGCGCTTGTAATTGTGTCCTGGCCTACCTATGCCAGATTGATGCGAAGCGTAGTTTTAAGTGTGAAAGAGAATGAGTATGTGACTGCTTCGATTGCGCTTGGCGCTTCCAGAATGCGGGTGCTGATGAAAGAGATTATACCGAACAGTATTAACTCGGTATTGATTATGGCTACAACGGATATCGGTAATAAAATATTGATGTTTTCAACATTAAGTTTCTTAGGACTCGGCTCGGCGCCGCCGACGCCGGAATGGGGAATGATGGTTTCTGACGGAGCGGATTATTTTAATAAGTTCTGGATTGCCGGATTTCCGGGACTTGCTATCTTTACAATGGCAGTTGGTGCGAACTTTATCGGCGATGGGTTGAGAGACTTACTGGACCCAAAACTCAGGAAAGAGTTTTAATCCATTTTGGTATAATAAGTCGCAGGAAATCTTTGCTGGGCAGAGTTATTCCTGCGGCTTTTTTGCTGATGTGGGCGGAAGGATACAAGGAGGATATAAGATGACAAGAATTGACAGAGTTATGAAAGCGATGGAGGAACAGGGAATCACACAGATGTTGGTTTCGGACCCGGTGTCTGTCTTCTATATGACGGGGATTAAAGTAGAGCCGGGGGAACGCTTTTATGGGATGCTTCTTAGGAAGGATGGAGACCATGTATTGTTTGTGAATCATCTGTTTGGCATACCGGAGGAAGTGAAGTTCCGGAAAGTCTGGTACAGCGATACCGAGCCGGTGATGGATTACGTAAAAGAATATGTGGAACAGTCGGCGGTATTGGGCGTGGATAAGGATTTGAAAGCCCGGTTTTTACTGCCTTTGATGGAAGGGAGAGAAACGGAGCAGTTTGTGAATGCTTCTCTTGCCGTTGATTTGACCAGAGGAATCAAAGATAAAGAAGAACAAGAGAAAATGCGGGCGGCGTCTGTGGTAAATGACCAGGCTATGGAAAGGCTTAAGGGACTGGTAAGAGAAGGGGTTACAGAGAAGGAGATTGCAGACCGGCTCCTTGGAATTTATCTGGAGCTTGGAGGAGAGGATTTCTCGTTCTCCCCCATCGTATCTTTTGGGGCGAACGCGGCAGATCCGCATCATATGCCGGACAATACGACGCTGCGCTCTGGAGATGTGGTTCTCTTTGACGTGGGATGTATCAAAGAGGGATATTGTTCAGATATGACCAGAACTTTCTGTTACCGACAAGTGACAGCCAGGAATCGGGAAATTTACGAATTGGTGCGCAGGGCGAACGAAGCCGCGATTGCGAAGATTAAGCCGGGAGTTCCCTTGTGTGAATTGGACAGGACAGCCAGGGATATTATCACTGAAGCTGGTTACGGTGAGCATTTCAATCACCGATTGGGACATTTTATCGGACTTTCGGAGCATGAATATGGAGACGTGTCGCTTGCCAATGAAAGAGCGGCGGAGCCGGGCATGATATTCTCTATAGAGCCGGGTATTTATCTGGCAGGAGAAACAGGAGTGCGTATTGAGGATTTGGTTCTGGTAACAGAGGACGGTGTGGAAGTGCTGAATCACTATTCCAAGGAATTACAAGTAATCGACGGTAAATAGGAGGTGCGAGGATGAACCCGATTGCAACAATCTATATGGAAAATGGAAATAAAATTGTTATTGAGCTTCTTCCCGAAGCTGCTCCTAATACGGTAAATAGTTTTATATATATTGCCAGCGCAGGACTGATGGATCACTATGCCATTCAGCGGATTGTACCAGGGAACTGGGTAGATATCAGCTATTCAGGGTTTGGAAAAAAAGAGGCCCGGTATCTGATACCCAATGAATTTCGCCTGAATCCGGATATTACTCCGTTAGATTCACATCCGGGCTGCGTCTGTATGGGAGGCTATGGAGAGGATGGGATTGCCGGGGGAGAATTTTTCTTTCCTCTTCGTGATTGTCCGGAGCACAAGGGAGTTTACCCAGTATTTGGGAAAGTGTTAGAAGGTATGGAGGAGATTTACCGTTTAGAAAAGGTAGATACTGTGCCGGTAAAGGATTTTCCGATTGCGGGAGTTGAGGTTAATACGCCGGTGAAACCGCAGGTGATTGACAGGGTGGAACTCGAACTTCATGGGAAGTCTTATCCAGAACCAGTACGGATGCCAGTGCAGAATTTGCCGGAAATGTGGAAATAACGAGCAGTTGCGGAAGGGAGTTTGTGGATTATGATTATTTCATCCAGTACAGGGGAAGACTATGTAATACGTTTGTCAGACGGAGAGCATGTAAGCTACGCAGACGTGCCGGAGGAATCCGGCGGTAAGAATCAATATCAGCGTCCGGGAGATATTCTGACTTCTGCTTTTGCGGCATGTTTGAATATGACAATTCAAAGGATTTTAAAAGAGAAAAATTTAAGTTATGACAAGGTTGTGATTGAGGCAGATTTTGACTGGTCCGAGTTGGAGGAAAATCAGTTGGATTTCTTCTATATCGTGGACATTCAGGGTAAACTGACGGAACAGCAGAAGGAAGAAGTGAAGGCAGAGGCAAAGGAGTGTACCGTATGTCAGTATCTGCAGGCGAAGAAGGTTCTGACAGAGATTAAGAAATAATATGAGCTGACGAATGGGCTGTTGCGCAAAATGCAACAGTCCATTTTGCTGCCTTACAAATCAGTCGGCGTAGGCGGCGGGCCGAATGAAATTGCAGATGAAGTATTTACTGCATGTTCCAATTAATTTCATTTATCGAAAAAAATTCTCCAACCCATTTATCAAAGGCGTGTTCCAAAGATTTATCTAATGTAAATGTGTTCAAAGACGTTCCTGTGGTGCAGGTAAGTACTGAACCGTCATACCTGAAATTAATGTAAAGTCCCTGCACAGTATCCGGGTGAAAATCCAATTGCTTCTCTGAAATTAACTGGCGGATTTTAGCTTTGGAAAGGGAAAAAATAAACCGGAAGTTCAATGGCGTCCGTCTTCCCTTTATTAGTGAAAAGCAGAAATCCCGAAGCTTATCCCATGTACTGTGGATTTCTTCCAAAGAAGTTTTTTCAGATTCTGTTCCATAAAATTCTTGATGTATGAATCCATCAATCGAAAACTTATTAAACGTAGTAATCTCTCCTTCAATAAAGAGAAAATCATCAAATGTTTTTTGCAGAAGAAGTTCTGCCATGCATTTTTTCGTATCCAGGGTAAGATGAATCATAATTCACTCCATTATATTATAGTCACAATTGAAATCATTACCGTCCACTGGCGGATGGTAACAACAGTATAGGTTACTGTTCACATATTGCCTGCCGGACGCGGGCTGAATCAGGAGCATGTCTCTAATCAGACGGAGTAACATTCCATTGAACGTTCAGCTAACGCAGACTAAACCGCTCAGGAAAGCCTTCGCGTCTAAGTCTGCATAATGCTATTTCAATTCCATGAAAAGCACTCCTGAATTGTCTGATTAGAGACATGCTCCTGATTCAACCCGCTGTTTACTAAATGACCTGTGAACTGTAACCAGTATAGCATATGTCACCCTAAAAGAAAAGCGGTAAATTGACTTTAAACTAAGAAACCGGTAAAATAGTGTTACTGTTTATCAGATACCTTGCAAACAGTAGCGTAAAGAAGATATAAGAGTAAAGATGTGCGATGCGCAGCGAGAAAAAAGGAGAAATACATGTCGGAGCGAAATATTAGAAACAGGATTGCAGAAAAATATACCAAAGGGCGCTCCTTGACACATACCCCTGCCGGGGCTGATATTAACAAGAGCCAGGGTAAGAAGCCGGTACGTTTAAATAAGTATATCAGCGACGCGGGAATTTGTTCCCGGAGGGAGGCAGACCGGCTGATTGAATCGGGAAAGGTATGTATTGACGGGGTGCGGGCGGCCTGCGGTATGAAGGTTCTGCCAGGGCAGAAAGTAACGGTAGGAAAGAAAGTAATCGACGGTAAGGACGACAGGGTGGTTCTGGCGGTTAATAAGCCGGCAGGAGTAGTCTGTACAGAAGATATGCGGATAAAGAATAATATCGTCCGTTTCTTAAAATATCCCGTCAGGGTTACTTATGCCGGACGGCTGGATAAGGATTCGGAAGGACTGCTTTTGATGACCAACGACGGCGAACTGATTAATCAGATTATGCGCGCCCGTAATCGCCATGAGAAGGAGTATCAGGTGACGGTCAACAGGCCGGTGACGGAAGAATTTCTTAAGGGAATGGCAGCGGGCGTACACATTGTGGATGAAGAAAAGGGCTTAGACGAGATAACAAGACCATGCAGGGTAGAAAAGGCGGGCAAATATAAATTCCGAATTATTCTGACTCAGGGGCTGAATCGTCAGATACGGCGAATGAGCGAAGCCTTTGGATACCGGGTTACAGAACTTAGGCGGGTGAGGATTATGAATATTGAACTTGGGAATTTGAAGACCGGAGCATTCAGGAAGCTGACGGATGCAGAATTAAAGGAGTTATATCAGGGACTTGAAAAAGTATAAGTTCCTGACTTTTTGTGTTATAATACCATAGCGTGCAGATATTTTATAAAGTAAGAATGCGGGCGTCAGGAAGGAATAATGATGAATAAGGATGATAAGATGAAGAGAATGCAGGAGCTTGTAACGCTTCTGAATCAGGCGGGAAAAGCATATTATCAGGATGCGGAAGAGATAATGAGCGACTATCAGTATGACGCGCTCTATGATGAACTTACAGAATTAGAGAAAGAGCTTGGGGTAACGCTTGCAGGAAGCCCTACGGTTCATGTGGGCTATGAAGCGCTGAGCGAACTTCCGAAAGAACGGCATGAGAGCGCAATGCTTTCGTTGGATAAGACCAAAGATACAGAAGGACTGAAGGAATTTGCCGGTGAGCAAAACGTAGTAGTTTCCTGGAAACTGGACGGACTGACGATTGTCCTGACCTATCGGGACGGGACGCTTGCGAAAGCGGTTACCAGAGGAAATGGAGAAGTGGGAGAGGTCATTACGAATAACGCTAAGGTATTCAGGAACATTCCTCTGCAGATTCCCTATCAGGGAGAACTGATACTCAGGGGGGAAGCGGTAATTGGATACAGAGACTTTGAGAAAATCAATGCCGAAATTGCAGAAGTAGATGCAAAGTATAAGAATCCCAGGAATTTATGCAGCGGTTCTGTAAGGCAGTTGAATAATGAAGTGACTGCAAAACGGAATGTGAGATTTTACGCTTTTTCGCTTGTGAGAGCGGAGGATGTGGATTTTCGTAACTCCAGGGCATACCAGCTTGCCTGGCTGGAAGAACAGGGCTTTGAGGTGGTGGAACACCATATGGCTGACAGAGAGTCCGTTGAACAGGAAGTTATTAAATTTTCAGAAAAAATAGCTTCAAATGATTTTCCATCGGATGGACTTGTGATAGTATATGATGATATAGAGTATGGTTTATCATTAGGCCGTACTTCTAAATTTCCGAGAGATTCAATTGCTTTTAAATGGGCAGATGAGACTAGCAAAACGGTTTTGAGGAAGATTGAATGGAGCCCTTCAAGGACCGGTCTGATTAATCCGGTTGCGATTTTTGATTCGGTGGAGTTGGAAGGAACTACAGTAAGTCGGGCCAGCGTTCATAATATCAGCATTATGGAGGAGCTTGAACTGGGAATTGGAGATGAGATAGAAGTCTATAAGGCGAATATGATTATTCCTCAGATTGCCCGTAATCTGACAAAGAGTGGAGTGAAGGAGATTCCCGATGTATGTCCGGTGTGTAAAGGGCCTACGGAGATACGAGGGGTCAGCAACGCGAAAGCGCTGTATTGTATGAATCCGTCCTGCCAGGCGAAACAGTTAAAGTCTTATGCTTTATTTGTCAGCAGAAACGCTTTGAATATAGACGGTTTGTCGGAAGCGACGCTGGAGAAGTTTATTGCCAGAGGATTTATTCACAGCTATACGGATTTGTTTCATCTTGAGCGTTATCAGGAAGAGATTCAGACAATGGAAGGCTTCGGAGAGAAGTCTTATCAAAATCTGATGAATAGTATTGAGAAGGCCAGAGAGACGACGCTGCCGAGGCTTCTTTACGGGCTTGGAATCGCGAATGTTGGTCTTGCGAATGCGAAACTGATTTGTAAAGAGACGGGATACGATACCAGGAAGCTTGTACGACTTACAGAAGAAGAGCTGAGCGCCATTGACGGTGTAGGCGGTGTAATTGCTAAGAGCTATGTAGATTATTTTGCAGATGAGACGCGCCGGAGGGTGTATGAGGAACTTCTTGAAGAGCTGCATATTCCGGAGGAGAAAAGTACCGGAGAAGAGTTGATATTTGAAGGGAGAAGTTTTGTAATTACCGGAAGCGTCCAGCGTTTTGCCAACCGTAATGAAGTAAAAGCTTTGATTGAGGCAAAGGGCGGTAAGGTGACAGGCAGCGTTTCCTCGAAGACAGACTATTTGATTAATAACAATGCAGAATCTGCTTCGTCTAAAAATAAAAAGGCAAAAGAACTTGGAATTCCAATCATATCCGAGGAAGAATTTCTTAGTATGATAGAAGAGCGCTCTTAGAGAGGGGCGGGCATTATATGGAAGAATTGCTTAAGAGTGTTCTGGGAAGATAATCTTTTGAAAAAAAGGAAGAAGGAAAAATCATGTCAGAAAAAGATTATGTAAATGAGACGGAAGTTGAAAAGGTTGAAGACGGAGAGGTTGTCGTTGAGGACAAAGAACAGGAAGACGATTATGAGAAGGTGTGTTTTATCTGCCGGCGGCCGGAGAGCGCAGCCGGTAAGATGATGGATCTTCCGAATAATATCTGTGTTTGTCAGGACTGTATGCAGAAGAGTTTTGATATTATGTCCAACGGACAGTTTGATTATAGCCAGCTTATGAACATTCCGGGAATGCAGATATTCAGTGTCAGCGATATGGAAAAGACGGTTCCAAAGAGGCAGAAACTGAAGAAAAAGAAGGAAGGGGAAGAAAAGAAGCCGGTATTAGATATTAAGGATATTCCGGCGCCCCATAAGATTAAGGCAAAGCTGGATGATTTCGTCGTTGGTCAGGAGCACGCTAAGAAGGCAATGTCAGTTGCGGTTTATAATCATTATAAACGTGTGGCAACAGATACCATGGACGATATTGAGATTGAAAAATCGAATATGCTGATGCTTGGGCCGACAGGCTGCGGAAAGACTTATCTGGTTAAAACTCTTGCGAGACTTCTGGATGTGCCGCTTGCGATTACCGACGCAACTTCGCTGACTGAGGCAGGATATATTGGGGATGATATCGAAAGCGTTGTATCCAAGCTCCTTGCAGCTGCGGATAACGACGTGGAGAAGGCGGAGAGAGGGATTATCTTTATTGACGAGATTGACAAGATTGCGAAGAAAAAGAATACCAATCAGCGGGATGTAAGCGGGGAATCCGTACAACAGGGAATGCTAAAGCTGTTAGAAGGAAGCGAAGTAGAGGTTCCTGTGGGAGCCAACAGCAAGAATGCGATGGTACCGCTTACAACAGTGAATACAAGGAATATTTTATTTATCTGCGGCGGCGCGTTTCCGGATTTGGATAAGATAATTAAAGAACGTCTGACGAAACAGGCAGCCATTGGCTTTAACGCGGAGCTGAAGGATAAATACGATAAAGATCAGAAAATTCTTGAGAAGGTAACCATTGAAGATTTGCGAAATTTCGGGATGATTCCAGAATTTTTAGGTAGGCTTCCCATCATATTTACGTTGCAGGGGTTGGACGAGGAGATGTTGGTGAAGATACTCAGGGAGCCTAAGAATGCAATCCTCAAACAGTATCAGAAGCTTTTGGCGCTGGACGAAGTGAAATTAGAGTTCAATGATGATTCTCTTCATGCGATTGCCAAAAAGGCGATTAAGAAGAAGACAGGGGCGCGCGCCCTTCGCGCTATAATTGAGGAATTTATGATGGATATCATGTATGAGATTCCTAAGGATGACAGCATCGGTCAGGTGACGATAACCAGAGAATATATAGAGGGAACCGGAGGACCGCTGATTATGCTGCGGGGGCAGGAGCCAATCAGACTAAATGGCTAAATCCAGATGTTGCTGAAAAACTGCATGAAGAATAAAACACTTCATATACTGAAAAGAAGGTATATGAGGTGTTTTTATATGGATGCGGAAACTTGCAGGAAACATATTTTATCGGAGGATTACTGGGATTTTATCATATCGGAAGGAGGAGGAAAAGCAAAGCTGCCGCTGCCTTCAGAAGAACCTTGCTATCAGAGGGCGGGAGACGGTTTTGAGATGGTTTATTTAGAGCAGACGCTGGTAAATCCCATGAATTATCAGAAGTACGTTTATAATTCTATCCCTAAATGCTATGCCCTGGAGGATATAGATGCGATGAATGCAGCGGGAATCAGTCAGGTACAGTATTATCCCTCGTTGGAGCTGATGGGGGAGGGAATTATGGTGGGATTTATTGACACAGGAATCGACTATACAAACGATGTGTTTCGTAATCTGGACGGAACCACCAGAATTGCAGGTATCTGGGATCAGACGATACAGACGGGGAATCTTCCGGATGGTCTGGGGTATGGGAGCGTCTATACAGAAGAGCAGATAAATGAAGCTTTGAAATCAGAAACACCTGGGGAGCTTGTGCCTGCGCAGGATACGGAAGGACATGGAACTTATCTTGCCAGCGTTGCCTGCGGCAGTGGAAATGAAGCAAATCGTTTTCTTGGAGCAGCGCCGGAATCGACAATAGCTATGGTGAAGCTTAAGCCGGCTAAAAAATATATTCGTGAATTTTATGGAATATCAGAGAACACAAAATGCTACCAGGAAAATGATATTATGCTGGGAGTTACTTATCTGAAGAATCTGGCGGACAGCTATGGGATGCCGCTGGTGATATGTGTGGCGCTAGGAACGAATTTTGGCGGACATACCGGCTCTAGTGCTCTGGCGATTATGCTGCAGGTATGCGCGAATACCAGTAACTGTATTGTGGTAACAGGAACCGGAAATGAGGCGAACCAAAGGCATCATTACCAGGGACAGTTTAGTGAGACTGTAAAGCGAAAAGAAGCTGAAATACAGGTAGGAGAAGGCGTAGAGGCATTTTCTATGGAGATGTGGACGGATATCCCGAATTTGATGTCAGTATCGGTGGTTTCGCCTTCTGGCGAGGTGCTGCCGATGGTTTCCGCCAGACAGGGAAGAGCTTTTTCGTTCCGATTTGTTTTTGAACGGACAGAAGTTTTTTTAGATAATCAGATTGTGACAAGATTCAACACTTCCCAGCTTATTTTTATTCGCTTTCGAGAACCTGTCCCAGGTATTTGGAAGATTGTTGTGGAACCTCTGCGGATGACAGGAGGAGGCTTCCATATATGGCTTCCCATTAAAGAATTTATGACTGGAGAAGTAATTTTCCTGGAATCGAATCCAGATACAACGCTGACAGAACCGTCGGCGGCAGATTCACTGATAACAGTATCTCATTACAATGGGATAGAGAATAGTATTGATATTAATTCAGGGAGGGGATATACTAGACATGGAATAGTCAAACCAGATTTTGCCGCGCCAGGAGTAAATGTAACAGGCGCGCTTCCGGGAGGAAGATTTGCGAGCAGAACTGGTTCCAGCGCTGCGACGGCAGTTACGGCAGGGGCCAGCGCGCTTTTGGCTGAATGGCTGCTGATGCAGAATTCACGTTTTCTCGGATATAATACGATGCAGCTAAAAGGGTTGTTTATTCTTGGCGCTGAGAGAAGACCTGATGTGGAGTATCCGAACAAAGAATGGGGGTATGGAACGCTGAATTTATATGGAACCCTTAGGATGATCAGAGAACTATAGAAGAAAAGGAGAAGGAATATGTCAGATTTTTTTGAAGATTTAGGAAAGAAGCTTACTGACGCAGCTACAGAGATTGGGAAAAAGACGGAGGATACGCTTGAAATTCAGAAGCTGAAAAGCGATATTCGCTCTTTGAACAGGGGAAATGACAGAGATTATACAGATATCGGTAAGTTAATTTACGACAGATATCAGGACGGAGAAGTTGTTGACGGAGATGTAGCGGCGCTCTGCGAGGCGATTGACAAACGATATGCACAGATAGGAGAGACCAAGATAAAGATTGCCAAAATCAAAGGAGAGGCATAAATGATACCCTGTGTTTTTACCGGAATTGCAGCGGTGGTATTTGGTCTGGATGTCATACTTAAGCAGGCTATTGAGGAAACTTTCACTCCCGGAGAAGAAAGAATTGTTGCCGGGGGAAAGGTGCGTATACGGAAGGTGTATAATGAAGGAGCAGCGTTAGGATTTATGAAGAACAGAGCAGATGTCTTAAAAAAGATATCTGCTCTGCTGGGTATAGCTGCGCTTCTATATGACGCCCTGCTGCTTAGAAAGCCGCGCCGTTTTTTGGAAAAAACAGGGATGATGCTGTTTACCGGCGGAGCTTTCAGCAATATTTTTGACCGTATTCTGCGGGGCAGGGTCATCGACTATATTGGCTTTAAGACCAGATGGCCGAAGGTAACAGAAATTACATATAATCTGGGAGACTTTGCCATTTTCATCGGAGCAGCGTTAGAAACTTTCTCCCATGTATTTGGAAAGAGGCAAAGTAAATTCACAGTGAAAAAAACTCCTTTACCTGACCGAGAATAATGGACATCAGTCTTGTCCGGGCTTCTACGCTGGCCCATGCGATATGCGGGGTGATGAAGAGCTTTTTGCTGTCTTTGATTCTGCGAAGGGGGTTGTCCTCGCTCATGGGTTCTTCACATAAAACGTCCAGGCCTGCCGCGGTAAGAATATTCTGTTCTAAGGCGTCGGCCAGATCGGCTTCCACAACGATGGGGCCCCGTCCCAGATTTAGGAAAATACAGCCTTTTTTCATCTTTTTAAAGACTTCCATATCAATCAGGTTTTCTGTATATTCGTTTAACGGTGCATGAACGGAGATAATATCGGATTCGGCAAGCAGCGTATCCATTTCAACCTGGCGATACCCTTCCTGAGGCGCGCTGTGGGAGGGGGAAGTATAGATGACTCTTGCTCCAAAAGCCTCCGCAATCCTGGCAACCCGCCGTCCGATATTCCCCAGTCCGATAATTCCCCAGGTTTTATCTTTTAATTCATAGAAATGTTCCGCAAAATGAGTAAATATTGTATCGTTTGTATATCGGTCTTCTTTTACATAGTCGTCGTAATACCGCAGCTTTTCTAAAAGATAAAAGAGCATGGCAAAGGTATGCTGCGCCACAGACTCCGTAGAGTAAGCAGCCACGTTGCGCCAGGCGATTCCGCGCTTGTCTAAATAAGCTTTATCCAGATTGTTTGTACCGGTGGCTGCTACGCATACCAGCTTCAGATTTTTAGCCTGACCGATGGTTTGCTCATTAATCTGTACTTTATTAACAATCAGAACATCGGCGTCCAACGTTCGTTCCGGTACGTCCGCCGAGGTGGAAAAGGGATACTTTATTATCTCGCCCAGCTTGTTGAAGCCAGATAAATCTATATCCTCTCCGATAGTTTTTACATCCAGAAATACAATTTTCATAAGCTCCTCCCTCATGTTTTATTTGGTTCCGAAGATTCGGTCTCCGGCGTCGCCAAGACCCGGACAGATATATGCGGCTTCGTTTAACTCCCGGTCGATATGGCCTACGTATAACTGAACATCCGGGTGAGTTTCATGAAAACGCTTTACGCCCTCAGGAGCGGCAATGATAGACATGAATTTAATATGTGTGCCGCCCCGCTGTTTGATAAAGTTTACGGCGGCGACGGCAGAACCGCCGGTGGCCAGCATTGGGTCTGTGACGACAATCAGACGCTTGTCTGCCGGGTCTGGCAGCTTACAGTAATATTCGTGAGGTTCGTGCGTATCTTCGTCCCGGTAGAGGCCGATATGCCCTACTTTGGCCGAAGGAACCAGAGCCAGCATGCCGTTTACCATTCCAAGGCCCGCCCGCAAAATGGGAACAATTGCAAGAGTCTTACCTTCAATGACCGGTGTGCGGCAGGTTTCAATCGGCGTCTCTACTTCAACATTGTGCAGGGGAAGGTCTTTCAAAGCCTCATAACCCATAAGCATAGAGATTTCTTCCACCAGCTTGCGAAATTCATTGGTTCCGGTGTTCTTATCCCGGAGCCGGGATATCTTGTGCTGAATCAGCGGGTGTGACAGTTCGATAACATTTTCCATAAATCAATCCTCCTCATATCATGAATTAAGTTTTCCATACCGCAATTTGCATTCTGTTAACAGTAACTTATTGCATGCCGATAAATCCTGCTCCTCCGCCCTCGTTGTATATTCCGTAACAGGGGAGCGTTTCGGCATTTTGCATGTCTGCCAGTGCATAGGTCCATAGTACAAATGTATATGGCAAATCAGAAACTGGCGCGCCCGGGGTATAGATGTAAAATTCATCTGCGTTGTCTAATCCGTAAGGCTCAGAATAGATATACCGGACGCCGTCCCGGTATTCGGTTTCTTCCGGAGTTCTCTCAATCTGAAGAGATTCTAAATTCATCTTATAAGTGTAGTCATTCACCTGCTCCGGCTGTGTAAAGCTGCCGCTGAAATTGCAGATATAGACCGTTCCGTTTGGATAACGGGTGCCAGTGTCGCCCATATCGGAGTCATAGTATTCCCCGGTGAATGTGCCGTCGTCTGCAAGGATTAATTCCGTCTGCCATCCTCCGGCTCCGCTGGAAAAGACAAATTGTTCTGGCATTGATTCAAATACAGGCGGTATAAAATCTGACGTATATCTGGAAATCAGCGTTGCCGAAACTGCTCTGGATACAGTCCCTTTTGGGTTGATGCATCCGTTGTCTCCTGTTATCCAGCCGCTTCCGACTGCATCTGCAACACCGTCTTTTGCAAAGTCAGCTACCTGGCCGCCGTCCGGAAAATCATAAATATTTCCTTTGGTTACGGTTTTTCCAGTTATGGCCGCATATCTTGAAAGGATTGTAGCTACCTGCTCGCGGGTGATTTCATCTTCGCCGCCGAAATATCCGTTCTCATATCCGGTAATAATATTGTTATCACCCGCCCACTTAGCGGCCGCTGCATAGAAAATTCCTTCTTCTACATCAGGATATCGTCCGTCGTATCCGACAGACTGGGCGCCTTCTATTCTCCAGAGAACGGTTGCAAACTGTCCTCTGGTCAGGTTATCAGTGACGCCAAAGTCTCCGTTTTTGTACCCGGTCATCAGCCCCTGTTCGGATACATTTTTCACATAGGGATAAAACCAGTCTCCCCGGTTGACATCCGGGTAGATATTTGTATTTTCGGCGCTGGCGGTCAGTCCGGCAGAGAATGTTATGGCGGCGGCCGTTAACAGCGCGCTTGTTTTTTGCAATTTCATGTTCATAATTTCCTTTCTGCTGTTATGATATTTTATCGTTCAGAGGCTGGCAGTTTGGCGGAATGTTGCCCTGTCCGTCAGGAGAGATTCTTTTAATCAGTTCACATCCGCCGGTCAGCGTATAAACAATCCTATTTTATCACAATTAACTGCTGTTTGAAATATTTTAGTTGAAAATGGTTGATAAATCTGTTTATTAGTGATAGAATATAAAAACCCCTCGAGGGAGTAATCGGCATATTGAATAATATGTAGTAACATCGACATCATGACACAGGGAGTGTCCGGTATTACTTTAAGTGATGAGACTCGGAGACAGTTGGTTTGGCTGTTCTCTGAGTCTTTTTTGTACAATATGAGGAATTTTATGCGAAAGGAGTAAAGGAAATGGGACTTGCAGAGTTATTTGTCCTGGCAGTAGGTCTGTCGATGGACGCATTTGCAGTATCTGTATGTAAGGGATTGTCGCTTAGGGCAATTCAGATGAAGCATATGTGTATTGCAGGGGCATGGTTTGGCGGATTCCAGGCTATGATGCCGCTGGCCGGATATTTTCTTGGCAGTTTTTTTGCAGATATGATTGCCAGATATGCGCACTGGGTTGCGTTTGTTCTGCTTTTATATCTCGGAGGAAACATGATTGGGGATGTGAGAAAAGGGGAAACCTGTCAGTTGGATGGAACTATGGAGGTAAAAACGATGTTTCTTCTGGCGGTGGCAACCAGTATTGACGCTCTGGCAGTGGGCGTTACGTTTGCATTCTTAAAAGTGGCTATTATACCGGCTGTTTCGTTTATCGGATGTGTTACCTTTATTTGTTCGGCAGCGGGGGTAAAGTTTGGAAGTCTGTTTGGGGCGAAATACAAATCCAGGGCGGAACTGTGCGGGGGACTGATATTGATTTTGCTGGGATGTAAAATATTAATGAATGCACTTGGTGTTTTGTAGAATATAAGTTATAATGTGCAGAAAAAGGATTAAAATGAACAGAGAAGGGATATGTGATACAGATATGAGAACAATGATTCATTGTATTTTAGCACTGGCGCTTGGATTTGTATTATTAATTAAAGGAGCTGATTTTTTTGTGGAAGGGAGTTCTTCCGTTGCGAAACGTTTAAAGGTTCCTTCTATGATTATCGGTTTAACGATTGTTGCCATGGGAACCAGTCTTCCAGAGTGTGCGGTCAGTGTGACGGCTTCCATCAGCGGGAATAATGGATTGGCAGTCAGTAATGTAATAGGCTCCAATATATTTAATCTTATGGTGGTGTGCGGGGCCTGTGCCCTGGTGGTTCCGCTAAAGGTGCAGATGGATACCTTGAAAAAAGAGTATCCGTTTTCCATGGTCTGTGCGGTGATCTTATTATTGTTTGGATATTTTGGAATGAAGGTAGACAGAAAAGACGGAGCGCTGCTGCTTCTGATTTTTACCACATATCTGCTGTGGATGATTCGTTCGGCAATGCAGGCGAGAGCGGGAATGTTGGCGGCGAAGGAAGAGTATAAAGTTATGCCGGTGGCAAAATGCATACTGTTTATTGTCGGCGGGGCGGTTGCAATTAAATTTGGCGGAGATTTTGTTACGGATGGAGCGACCACCGTGGCTGGATATCTGGGGTTGAGCCAGAATCTGATTGGTCTGACTATAGTCGCTATGGGAACGAGTCTTCCGGAGTTGGTGACATCCATTGTGGCAGCCCGAAAAGATGAAGTGGATATGGCAATCGGCAATGTACTGGGCTCAAATATTTTTAATATTCTCCTGATATTAGGACTTGCCTCTGCCATCAGTCCGATTGACTTTGGCACAGAAAATATGATTGACATTGTATGCCTGATGGCAATGAGTTTTTTGGCTTGGAGGCTTACCTGGACCAAACGGAGGCTGGATAGGAAGGAAGGGTTTCTGATGCTTGTGGTATATGCGGTATATATGGTTTATATTTGTGTTCGATAAATGGAAAATGCAGTAAATATTTATAAAAAAGATGCAAGGATTTTCTGCTCACAGACGTATTATCAGTAGACGGAGTTTTTTTATGATATAGGAAACTTCGTTCCCTATATCATAAAAAAACTCCGGGGGATGCGCGCTCGCGCGAAGAAGAAGTTTGTCGCAGGCGACCGCGCTCGGCGCGAGAATGTGCCAGGGCACATTCTTTTTTATAAAAAGTTGTTAGGAGGCAGCAGAATGAAGAAGATAGTTATAATTGGAGCAGCCGGCGTATTAGCGTTGGCATTGGGAACATCAACCCTTGCATTGGCGCATTTTGGCAGAAGAACAGGGGAAATATTGTCTGCGGAAACGGTTCCTGTGGAAAATGACAGAGTTCCGGCGTCTGTTCCTGGAGAAGAAGCCTGCATTTTTACAGACGAGAACCATGACGGATATTGTGATTATGGGGATGTGCATTATCATAGTGGAAATCATATAGATGATAATCATGACGGTATTTGCGATAGTGGGGATCACTTCTGCATGGATTATTACGATGCAGATGGCGACGGCATCTGCGATAACTGTCATGATGCGACGCATCACAATTCTTATTACGGTAACGACGCATCGAACAACGGTGATTCGGGGTATCGTAATTCAGGAAACGGTGATTCAGGATATCGTAATTCAGAAAACGGTAATTGGGGTTACCATCATTCAGAAGGGCATGGCGCCGGACACCATCACAGGTAGCCTTTTGGATAGCTGACCGTACGTCTTTTACACAATAGGAGAATATCTGTCTGAGCAAACGAATGGAGGGAGATTTTTGAAAAGCGATGAGGATTTAAGCAGAGCCATGGAGGCTTATGCTGATATGGTACGGAGGATATGCTTTGTGCATTTGAAAAACAAATATGATACAGAGGATATCTTTCAGAATGTATATTTAAAATATCTGCTCCATGAGAAGACGTTTGAAAGCAATGAGCATGAAAAAGCCTGGTTTGCGCGGGTGACCATTAATGCGTGCAAAGACCAGTTAAGGTATCTTTCACGCAGAAAATGGGTGCCGCTGGATGTGATGGAAGATGAGGGAGAAGTGATAAGCGGCGCGCGGTCAGAAGTTTTGGAGACGGTTTTGAAACTGCCTGAAAAATATCGGAATGTAATTTACCTTTATTATTATGAAGAATACTCTGCGGTAGAGATTGCAAAGATACTTGGCCGGAAAGAAAATACAATCTACACATGGCTCATGAGAGCGAAAGAGATGCTGCGGGGAAAGCTGGGAGGTGAATGGGCATGAATGTGATACAGGAAAGCATGAAAGATATTCGGGCGTCGGAAGAACTGAAAAAAAATACGCTTTATTATCTGGAGAAACAAAAAAAGCGCGCCAGACCACGTATGGCATGGCGTTATGCGGCTATAGCGGCATGTTTGTTTCTTTTTCTGACAGTAGGAGGCTACAGGCTGTATGCCAGACCGGTTTCATACATTAGTATTGATGTGAATCCTTCCATAGAGCTGGGGGTCAACCGTTTTGGGAAAGTGGTGTCCACAGACGCGTACAATGCAGACGGTCAGAATATTCTTAATCATATAAAGTTAAAAAATATGTCCTATTCACAGGCGATTGATAAACTGCTTCAGAGCGAAGATTATGCCGTATATCTGACAGAAGGCTCTCATTTAGTTTTTACTGTTATTTCGGATAAGTCAGATATCATTATGCAGGAAATTAATAAGGATGAGCTGGCCAGGGAGTATCAGGTCTCTACCTACACCAGTGATATGACATGCAGGGAAGAGGCGCATGAGTATGAGATGTCTTTTGGCAAATACCGGGCTTGTCAGGAGCTTACACAGTATGATGAAACAGTAAGCATTGAAGATTGTCATGGAATGACAATGGGAGAAATCTGCGATAATATCAAGACATGCAAGAGATACAGACATGGCAGGTCAGAAAACAGCAGTTCAGAAGAGGGGACTTCTGAAAATGACAGTTCAGGAAATGATGGGGGCCAGTGCAAGGGAAAAGGGAGACATCATCGAAGACATCATGGAAACGGAAATTAAAACAAGAAAGTGTCGAAGACACTTTCTTGTTTTATGATATAGGAAACTTCGTTCCCTATATCATAAAAACCCTTCGGGGGGATGCGTACTCGCGCGAAGAGGAAGTTTGTCGCAAGCGACTGCGTTCGGCGAGAGAATGTGCCAGGGCACATTCATTTATATTTGCTTACAAAGAATTAAGGAAATGATAAGTTTCATATGTAGTATCGTAGCGCTCCCGCTTATCCAGCCAGCACAAAAGAAATCGCTCTGCAAGACAGTCGTGGTAAATTGCTTCTCTTGCTTCCTGAGGAGTATACCAGGCTGCATAATCAACTTCTGCGGTAACGCCGCTTAAATTATCAGAATTTGCCAGACAGGCAAAGTTCAGCATCAGAGTATTGCTTTTTTCATAGTATTCGCTTCGGTTAAAACAGCAGCTTACCACGTTCAGACCGATTTCTTCACGAACCTCTCTTGCCAGCGCATGTTCGGCAAATTCACCTTTATTCACATAGCCTGCTACTAGAATGTTGCGGTCTTTTCCATATTGCTTAATCAGCAGGATTTTTCTGGCGTCAGGGGAATATACGATGGCGCTGATTGCAGTATTGAAAGTGGGAAAGCGAAACGCGCTGCAGGCTTCGCAGTAAGGAATTTCACCTTCATTGTCTAAATGTTTCTTAATCAGTCGGGTTCCGCATTCAGTACAGTATAACATGATTTTATCCTCCGAAAATTGAATGTTGTATAAATATCGTATAATGGTTGTAATATATCATGAAGAGAAAAAAACTGCAAGGCAGCCAACGAACGGTTAAGCGTCGATTTTCCGACAGAGTTACAGTTGGCTAAGATGTGCAAAAAAGAAAAGTTAATTGATTTTTCTAATGTATTGTGCTAAAATAACACCAGTCATTATGTGCGGGGGGGGGTAAACGTACATGATACAAAGGAGAAAGAGAATACAGAGAGGATGGTTCGGAATTGAAAAAATATATTATTAAGCGCCTGGCACTTGGCATTGCGAGTATATTTATCGTCGCAACATTAACATTTTTTCTAATGAATCTTGTACCAGGCGGACCGTTTGTGGCTGAAAAGTCTATTAGCAAGGCGGCGCAGGAGGCGCTGGAGGCAAAATATGGATTGGATAAGCCGTTAGTGGAACGGTATACCACATATATATCGGATTTTGTGAAAGGAGATATGGGATATAGTCTCAGGCAGAGGGGACGTACCGTATCTGACATTATATTTTCTAAGTTTCCTGTATCTGCAAAGCTTGCAGGGATTGCTGTTGTACTGGCGCTTGCGCTGGGGATACCGCTTGGATGTATTTCGGCGTATAACAGAGGGAAGTTCTATGATAATTTCATTATTGTCTTGGCGACTTGCGGAATTGCCATACCGAGCTTTATCAGCAGTGTGTTGCTTTTATATACCTTTGGAAGCAAACTGGGTATTTTACCGACGGTTGGGCTTAACACACTGTCGTCCTATATTATGCCGGTAACCGCTTTGGCAATTTATCCAACCGCATATATTACGCGTCTGATGCGCTCCAGTCTGCTGGATGTTATGGGACAGGATTATGTACGTACTTCAAGGGCAAAAGGCGTGTCGAGTTTTAAGACGTTGTTCAAACATGCGCTTCGTAATGCGATTCTTCCGGTAATTACTTATGTAGGACCTATGCTGGCAGGACTTATGACAGGTTCTTTTGTTGTGGAAAAGATTTTTACAATTCCCGGACTTGGGCGGGAGTTTGTATCTTCCATTACAAACCGTGATTATACGATGATTATGGGGACGACGATTGTTCTGGCGACCCTGATTATTACGGCGAATGTGATTGTAGATATTCTCTACAAGATCATAGACCCAAGAATTAAATTAAAGTAGAGAGCAGGTGCGAAAAGTACGATGAGTAATAAATTACCCAGCCTCCAGTTGAAAGCAGAAGATTTTCTTCCGGCTTCATCAGAGGAAAAAGAGAGTCTTGTTATAATGCGTAAAAGCATTAATTTCTGGGCGGATGGTATACGCCGCCTGCGTAAAAATAAAATTGCAATGATCAGTTTAATCTGTATTATTTTAATTATGATATTTGCATACGTTCTGCCTTCTTTCTGGCCATATAGCTATGAACAGCAGATCAAATACAGCGAGAATTTAGCCCCGTTTGAATATGGCAAGAACGAGCAGGCGCTGCTCGATAAGGGCGAGAGTGTGTTCCCTCATATCTGCGGCACGGACAAGTTGGGACGCGACTTTGCGATTCGTCTTATGATGGGAACCCGTATCAGCCTGAGCGTAGGTCTTGTATGCGCGGCGCTTGTTCTTATTGTAGGAGCCACCTATGGCGCGATTTCAGGATTTGCCGGCGGATGGACGGACAATATCATGATGCGTATTACGGACATTCTATATACGATACCGGATATTCTCTTGATTATCATACTTTCTATGGCCATAAAGCCTGCGTTGCAGGATCTGGCAACCCGCCCCGGATTTGGATGGATGCAGAAAATGGGTCCGAACCTGATTGCAATCTTCCTTGTGTTCGTTCTGCTTTACTGGGTTGGAATGGCCCGTATTACCCGTTCTCAGGTTTTGATTCTGAAAGAATCAGAGTATGTAACGGCGGCCCGGGCCCTTGGCGCAAGCGGAGGAAGGATTGTAAAGAAGCATCTTCTTACGAATTGTATCGGTACATTGATTGTTACGACGACGCTGCAGATACCTTCTGCGATATTTACAGAGAGTTACTTAAGTTTCCTTGGACTGGGAGTTGCGGCGCCTATGCCGTCTCTGGGGTCTCTTGCAACGGATGCAGTAAAGGGTATGAATACGTATCCGCATCTTTTGATTCTTCCGGCTGTGATGATTAGCGTTGTTATACTGGTATTTAACCTGTTTGGCGACGGATTAAGAGATGCATTTGACCCGAAGCTTAAGAACTGAAGGAGGTACGAGTGTTTTGAAAGAAAAACTTTTAGAGATTAAAGATGAATACCTCTCCTTTTTTACTCCGGCCGGTGAAGTGAAGGCTTTAAACGGAGTTTCATTCTCCATGGAGGAAGGGGAAGTTCTTGGAATCGTTGGAGAATCCGGTTCGGGAAAGTCCGTTACTGCATATTCGCTGATGGGTCTTACCGCTTATCCTGGGAAGCTTGTGGGAGGTACAATCCGCTTTAACGGACATCAGGTAGATACGATGACCGAGAAGGAATTTAGAAAAATGCGGGGGAATGAAGTATCCATTATCTTCCAGGACCCGATGACAAGTTTAAACCCTGTATATACCATTGGAAATCAGATCAGAGAGGTGATTCTGTTACACACAGATAAAACCAAACAAGAAGCGCAGGAGCGTGCAAAAGAACTTCTGGAGCTGGTTGGAATCAATGAGCCGGAAAAGCGTCTGAAGCAGTATCCGCACGAGTTGTCCGGGGGGATGCGTCAGCGTGTTATGATTGCGATTGCGCTGGCCTGCGAGCCGAAGCTTCTGATTGCCGACGAGCCTACGACAGCGCTTGACGTTACGATACAGGCGCAGATACTGGAACTGATGCAGGAATTGAGAGAGAAGCTGGGTATGAGTATCATTATGATTACCCATGACCTGGGCGTGGTTGCAAGCATGTGTGAAAAGATTGCGGTCATGTATGCGGGACATATTATAGAGTATGGAACGGCGGACGAAATTTTCTATGAGCCGAAACATGAGTATACAAAGGGACTGATTAAATCAATTCCTAAGCTTGATACAAAAGAAGATGAACGTTTGGTGCCCATTGAGGGACAGCCGATTGACCTTCTGAATCCGCCAAAGGGGTGTCCTTTCGCACCAAGATGCGCAAGCTGTATGAAGATTTGCCTCAATCAGATGCCGCCGAAGACCGAATTAAGCGATACACATTACAGTTATTGCTGGCTGCTTCAGAAAGAACAGTTTGAGGAAGGAGGCAGGGGCTGTGAATAAGCAAGAGATTTTGATGGAGATACAGCATTTGCAGCAGTATTTTCCTGCGGGAGGTTATGGAAAGAATAAGCGGGTTGTGAAAGCTGTCGACGACGTGTCCTTTGCAATCCGTAAGGGAGAAACATTAGGGCTTGTAGGCGAGTCGGGATGCGGCAAGACAACCATCGGCCGTACAATGCTTCGGCTGTACGAGCCTACGGACGGGCGTATTATCTATGATGGAAAGATTATATTTGACAGTGGAAAGCATCCGCTGCAGAATCCGGACGGTACGCCTAAGATGGATGGAAACGGTAAAATCATTTACGGCGCAAAAGTCGCTGAGGATATGCTGCCCTACCGGCGCAAGATGCAGATTGTCTTTCAGGACCCCTATGCAAGTCTGGACCCTCGTATGACGATTGGAGATATTGTAGGAGAACCGATTGATATCCATAAGCTGGCGAATAGTAAAGAAGAAAGACGCAAGCGTATTCTTACGCTTCTGGAGCGTGTGGGACTGAACAGCGAGCATGCTAATCGGTATCCTCACGAGTTTTCTGGAGGACAGAGACAGCGTGTAGGTATCGCCCGGGCGCTGGCAGTAGATCCGGAATTTATTGTCTGTGACGAGCCGGTGTCTGCGCTGGATGTTTCGATACAGGCGCAGGTGGTCAATATGTTTGAGGATCTTCAGAAAGAGATGGGGCTGACGTATCTGTTTATTGCTCATGACTTAAGTATTGTAAAGCATATATCCGACCGTATCGGCGTTATGTATCTTGGGAAGCTGGTGGAGCTTGCTGACAGTTATGAACTGATTACTCAGAGCGCTCACCCGTATACGCGCAGTTTAATTTCTGCTATTCCGATTGCAGACCCGAGAACAGCCAGGGCTTCTAAGCGGATTCCGCTCCAGGGAGACGTACCCAGTCCCTTAAATCCGCCCAGCGGCTGCCGTTTCCGGACAAGATGTCCCTATGCGACAGAACAGTGCGGCGAAGAGTGTCCGGAGTTTAAAGAGATTAGTCCGGGACACTGGGCAGCCTGTCATAATCTGGACAAGTTGAATTAATGGTGGTATCCCATATGCTAAGGCATATTTTGGATATAAAGCAGTTTATGCAAATAAAAAATGGAGGAAAGTTATTATGAAAGCAAAAAGATTAGCTGCAATGCTACTGACAGTCTGTATGACGCTTTCTCTTGCAGCCTGCGGCGGAAAAGGCTCCGACAATTCTGATGATGCCGGGACTTCTGACGGCGCTTCTGGCGAGGGCGGAGAGATTACCGTACAGATTGGACCAAACCCGGAGACACTGGACCCGGCGCTTAACAGCGCTATTGACGGTGCAAACATGCTTATTACACTGTTCGAGCCTCTTCTCATCATTGACGAGAATAATGAGGTACAGCCGGGACAGGCTGAGGAGTATGAAGTAAGTGAGGACGGCCTTGTATGGACGTTTACCATGCGCGACGGTTTAAAGTGGAGCGATGGTTCCGACCTTACGGCGAAAGACTTTGAATATACCTTTAAGCGTCTCTGTGATACAGAACTTGCAGCTCCTTACGGAGAGACTGTCGTAGGTATGATTGACGGTTATGATGATGCAATTGGTAATCCGGATGAAAACGGCGAGACGACAACAGAGCCTGATATTAATAAACTGAACGTTGTTGCAAGCGAGGATGGAAAGACTCTTACCATTACGCTGGCTTATCCATGTTCTTACTTTGACAAGATTGCTGCATTTGCTACAATGAGCCCTGTTCAGCAGGCTACTGTTGAAGACAACGGCGACTCATGGTCGGTTGCTCCTGAGACCTATGTATGCAACGGACCATACATGATCAAAGAGTGGACTCCAAGCGAGCGTATCGTATGTGAGAAAAACCCGAATTATAACGGCGGCTGGGATTCATCCCGTATTGTTACCGATACGTTGACATTCCTTCTGCTTGAGGATTCCAGCGCGGCTTACGCTGCTTATACAGGCGGAGAGGCTCAGATGATTAAGGACGTTCCTACCGAGGAAATCCCAAGCCTTACGCCGGTAGAGGACGGCGGAGATTACTATGTAGATCCAATGCTTGGTACGTATTATTTAAGCATGCAGACACAGAAAGAGCCATTCAACGATGTGAATGTACGGAAAGCCCTGAATCTTGCCATTGACCGCGACTATATTGCCAATGTGGTTATGCAGGGAACATACAGCCCGGCATATAATTTTGTGGGTCCTGGCGTTATTGATGCAGACCCGGAGAATATGTTCTATGACGTAGCCAGCGATGCGAATGGAGGAGAGCCATTCATCAGCGAAGATTACGAAGCAAATCTGGAAGAAGCTAAGAAAGCTCTTGCAGACGCAGGCTATCCGAATGGAGAAGGTTTCCCGACAATCACTTATTCTACCAATGATCAGGGATATCATGTAGCGGTTGCCGAGTATCTCCAGAGCTGTTATAAGGAGCTTGGAATTACGATGAATATCGATAAGGTTGAGTGGGCTTCCTTTACTCCGCAGCGCCGCGCCGGTGATTACGATATGGCTCGTAACGGATGGGTTTATGATTACAACGATGCGTCTAATATGATTGAGCTGCTTTATTCTTCAAACGGAAATAACGACGGAAAGTATAACAGCAAGGAATTTGACGCGGCAATCGACAAATCCAGATGCGCAGATACGGAAGAGCATTACGCAGCGCTTCATGAGGCTGAAAAGATCATGATGGAAGACTATGCATGTATTCCGGTTGCTTTCTACAATGACTTCTGGCTGCAGTCTCCTTCTCTGAAGGGAACATGGCACAGTCCATACGGATACTGGTATTTCCAGTACGGATATATAGAGGAATAGTTTTTGTAAAGTTTTCACAATAAAAATCGCCGTATCCTTCATGTTTTATATGAGGGATACGGCGATTTTTGTTTGTTGCTGTTTACCAAATGACCTGTGAACTGCAACTGGTTTGCAAATCCATGTAAAAGAGAAGAACTGCAAGGTTGCGGTCTGGAACGCCTCCTGTTATACTGAACTACAGATTATAATTTGCGCAAGGGCTTACATTTGATATAATGGCTGTAGGAATGTGCAAATTTAGATGGCAGCGATAAGTATAGAAAAAGATTATGAGGGCGTTTATATGACTGAGCTGGAAGCATATTATAACAAATTTAATGAGGACAAGCGGTTAAACAGCCGTCATGGACAGGTGGAGTTTCGGACTTCGATGCAGTATATTCATCGGTATCTGGAAGAATTTGCCGCTGTATCCGGGAAGGAAAAGGCGCAGATTCGGATTCTGGATATTGGAGCGGGAACGGGCCGATACAGCATTGCTCTGGCGAAAGAGGGGTATGACGTATCGGCCGTTGAGCTTGTGAAGCACAATCTGGGCAGACTGAAGGCGAAATGCAGCTTGGTAAAAGCATATCAGGGTAATGCTATGAACCTTAAGCGGTTTGCAGATGAGAGCTTTGATATGGCGCTTTTATTTGGTCCATTGTATCATCTTCATAAAGAAGAGGATAAGTTGAAGGCGCTGACGGAAGCAAAAAGGGTATTAACAAAAGAGGGTTATCTTCTGACTGCTTATGTTATGAATGAATTTAGCGTAATTACCTACGCATTTAAAGAGAGACATATCAGGGAATCCCTTGAGGCAGGAATGCTGGATGGGACCTTTCACTGTACGGAAAAAGCCAATGAGCTATACAGCATGGTGCGGCTGGAGGATATAGACAAACTGAACAGGGAGGCAGAACTTAAGCGCATTCAGATTATTTCAGCAGACGGAGCGGCGAACTATATGAGGCCATTTTTGAATGCGCTGGATGAAGAAGAATTTGAATATTTTCTGGCGTATCATCTGGCAACCTGTGAGCGGATGGATTTGATGGGGGCCGCGGGACATACGGTGGATATTTTGCGGAAATACTAAACTTAGTTTTACGGTTATTTTTCGAGTACTGGCAAGCGGAAGCAGATTCAATTAGAAAGAAAGGAACTTAGAGATATGGATTATGATGTAATTATTATCGGAGCCGGGCCAGGAGGGATTTTCTCGGCGTATGAATTAGTAAAATTAAAACCGGAATTGAGGATTGGAATATTCGAGGCAGGCAACAGTCTGGAAAAGAGGAAATGTCCCATTGACGGAAAGAAGGTTAAAGCGTGTATCCACTGTAAAAGCTGTGGGATTATGAATGGTTTTGGAGGCGCGGGGGCATTTTCCGACGGGAAATATAACATCACCAATCAGTTTGGCGGGACGCTCCACGAATATATCGGAAAAAAAGAGGCGGTTTCGCTGATGGAGTATGTGGACGCCATTAACATTTCCCATGGCGGGGAGGGGACGAAGTTATACTCTACCACGAATACGAAAATAAAGAAGACCTGCTTACAGAACGATTTGCATCTTCTGGATGCGTCGGTTCGCCATCTGGGAACAGATATTAATTATATTGTTCTGGAGAATTTATATAATGAATTAAAAGATAAAGTCACCTTTCATTTCCTGACTCCGGTGGAGAAAGTGTGCAGAAGTGGGGACGGTTATGAAGTTTACACCCAGGATGCCGCATATACTTGTAAGAATTGCGTAATTTCTGCAGGCCGCAGTGGGAGTAAGTGGATGGAAGGGGTATGCAGAGAGCTTGAGATTCCAACCAAATCGAATCGCGTTGATATCGGCGTGAGGGTAGAACTTCCGGCAGAAGTATTTGCTCATTTGACGGATGAACTGTATGAGAGCAAGATTGTGTACCGCACCGCAAAATTTGAAGATTTAGTAAGAACCTTCTGTATGAATCCCCGGGGCGTTGTGGTAAATGAGAATACGAATGGAATTATTACGGTAAATGGACACAGTTATGAGGATCCCAAACGGCATACAGAGAATACGAACTTTGCACTGCTGGTTTCCAAGCATTTTTCCGAGCCCTTCAAAGACAGCAACGGTTACGGCGAAAGCATTGCAAGGTTGTCGAATATGCTGGGCGGAGGCGTGATGGTACAGAGATTCGGCGATTTGATTCGGGGACGAAGAAGCACGCCTTCACGAATTGCGGAGAGTTATGTGGCGCCTACATTAGCGGCTACGCCGGGAGATTTGAGTCTGGTAATGCCGAAGCGTATTCTGGACGGCATCATTGAGATGATTTACGCCCTGGATAAGATTGCGCCGGGAACAGCCAATGATGATACGCTGCTTTATGGTGTGGAAGTAAAGTTTTATAATATGGAAGTGGAAATCAATGAGAACTTAGAGACCAGGCATAAGGGGCTCTTTGTAATCGGGGACTGCAGCGGGGTTACCCATTCTCTGTCCCATGCTTCGGCCAGCGGCGTTCACGTGGCGAGATATCTGCAACAGACCGTTTAGCCTGTAAACTGCGCAGTTAGCAGCCAATGAACCTGAGTAGCCAGGAATCCGCCCCTTTGCCACAGGCAAACTTAAGAATGGGCGGATTCCGTAACAGTGAAGCCGGAAGGCGGAACTGATACACAAAAAGTAACAGTTCAGCCTAGTGTGCTGACCGCATTATATTCAGCCAAACCTCCTTGCCTATCCGTCCATCTGCCGCGTTGGATTTTCTATCCGTAGCCACCGCTACGCCGTCGAAAATCCGCCTTGCAGATGAGCGAATATTCTGCGGAGTTTCGCCAGATATAATGCGGTCAGCACACTAGAACTTTGCACTTGCTGCAAAGTTCGTGAGAATGTGTAAATTTGGCCAAGAGGGAATCTGTCCATCGCTGCAGGCGATTTGTAATGGGCAGATTCCGTAACAGCGAAGCCAAAGGCTGAACTGTTACATATCTTGCGGACGGGGCGTTGTAAGGATGGTTATTTGCCAGGAATTGTGCTATACTGGAAGGCAGAATATGTTACAAAGGAGCGAATATACATGAAAAATATTGAAGAATATGTGGTAAGTATTCCGGACTTTCCGGAGGAAGGTATTATTTTTCGGGATGTGACCAGCGTTCTGCAGGATGCAGACGGACTCCATCTTGCCATTGATGAGATTCAAAAGCGTTTGGAGGGTGTTGATTTCGATGTGATTGCCGGTACGGAGTCCAGAGGATTTATCTTTGGAATGCCGGTGGCATATAATCTGCATAAACCGTTTGTATTGGTGCGAAAGAAAGGGAAGCTCCCAAGGGAGACCGTATCTATGGAATATGAATTAGAATATGGGAGCGCTGTGATTGAGATGCATAAAGATGCAGTGAAGCCAGGTCAGAAGGTAGTGCTGATTGACGATTTGATTGCGACGGGAGGAACCATTGAAGCGGCGGTGAAGCTGGTGGAACAGCTTGGCGGCGAAGTAGTAAAGATTGTATTCCTTATGGAACTTGCAGGACTCAAAGGAAGAGAGAAGCTGGCTAAGTACGCAGTGGACAGCGTTATTCAATATGAAGGAAATTAAGATTTTGCAATAACCTTTTGTCATAGAGGAGAATTTGTACTATGAAATATGATTTTACTTCGATAATTGAGCGAAAGGGACATGACGCGCTGGCGTTGGACGCACCGGAGGAGGCGCTGGGAAAAGCTATTGAGTGGAAGGAAGACGTTACACTGATTCCTATGTGGGTGGCGGATATGAACTTTCCCGTATTTCCCGGTATTCAGGAAGCGGTCGGTAAGAGACTTAGTCATCCGGCTTTCGGTTATTTTCTTCCCTCAGAAGAGTATTATGATTCTATCATCCGATGGCAGGAAATCAGACATGGTGCGACGGGTCTTACCCGCGAGTGTATTGGTTATGAGAACGGCGTGCTGGGCGGCGTAGTCAGTGCGTTGAATGTATGCTGTTCCAGAGGAGAGCACGTTCTGGTACATTCGCCCGCTTACACAGGGTTTATGAAGGTTTTGAGTAATAACGGATATCATATGTCCAGCTCGCCTCTGATTCAGGATGAAACAGGCGTATGGCGTATGGATTACGGGGATATGGAGCGTAAGATTGTGAATGAGAAAATTCACACAGCAATCTTTTGTTCCCCGCACAATCCCTGCGGACGTGTATGGGAATACGACGAGATTCAAAGGGCGATGGAATTGTTTGAAAAATATGATGTGACAGTGATTTCAGATGAAATCTGGTCGGATATTATTCTTCATGATAACCGGCATATCCCTACCCAGTCTGTCAGCCAGGACGCCAGGAATCGGACCATAGCGTTGTATGCGCCGTCTAAAACCTTTAATCTGGCCGGGTTAACGGGCAGTTACCATATAATTTATAATGAGAAACTTCGGGACAGAATAGATAAGGAGTCGTCCCTGTCCCATTACAACAATATGAACGTATTGTCTATGCATGCATTGATTGGAGCTTACAGCGCAGAAGGATATCGGTGGGTGGATGAACTGTGTCAGGTGCTTGCGGGAAATGTGGATTATGCCTGTGATTATATCAGGGAACATTTTGACGGCGTGGAGGCTGCAAAACCAGAAGGGACCTATATGCTGTTTCTGGATTGTAGAAAATGGTGTGAAAACCATGGGAAGACGATAGACGAAGTACAAATGGCAGGCTGTAAGGCCGGGGTACTCTGGCAGGACGGGCGAATGTTCGGTGGTCCATGCCATATCCGTATGAATCTGGCGCTGCCTTTTGCGCGGGTAGAAGAAGCTTTCCGTCGGCTGAGAGAATATGTATTTTGTGAATAAATGAATCTTTTATATGAACTTTATTTAAGGAGGCGAAGGATTTGACAGAATATAAAAGCATGCTTCATGCCCAGAGGGCGTATTTTGGTAAAGGGGAATGCAAGGATGTGAATTTTAGAATCGTCCAGCTTAAAAAGTTGTACCGATGGATTTGCGGACATGAGCAGGAGATTATGGAAGCTTTGCATCAAGACTTGAATAAATCTCCTTTTGAAGCGTATGCAACGGAGATTGGGATTGTAAAAGAAGAGATTAAGTATACGCTGAAGCATTTGCGAAAATGGGCGTCGCCGAAGCCGGTGAGAACGCCGATTACCCAATTTCCGTCAAAATCTTTTATTTATCCTGAGCCCTATGGAGTAGTATTGATTATGTCTCCATGGAACTATCCGTTCCAACTTACGATTGCTCCTCTGGTTGGCGCTGTGTGCGCCGGAAATTGCGTGGTGGTAAAGCCTTCCGCCTATTCGCCGGCGACGACCCGGCTGATGGCCGGAATGATTCGGGAGCTGTTCTTGGAGGAGTATATTTCAGTAGTAGAGGGTGGCAGGGAAGCCAATCAGGCTCTATTAGACGAAAAGTTTGACTACATTTTCTTTACTGGAAGTGTAAGCGTGGGAAAATATGTAATGGAAAAGGCGGCGGCGCATTTAACTCCGGTGAGTTTAGAGCTTGGAGGGAAGAGTCCCTGTATTGTAGACGAGACGGCGGATATTAAGCTGGCTGCTAAGCGAATTGTCTGGGGGAAATTCTTAAACTCAGGTCAGACCTGCGTGGCGCCGGACTATATTCTGGTACAGAAAAGTGTGAAGGACAAGTTGATGAAGCAGATTGCCAAATCTATCCGAAAGATGTATGGAAAGGATGTGCTGGCAAATGGAGAATATCCAAAGATAATCAACGAGAAGCATTTTGACCGGATACTGGGACTTTTCAACGATGCGCATATTGTGTCCGGCGGAGAAAGCGACCGGGCGTCCCTCAAGATTGCTCCTACGGTTTTAGACCAGGTAAGTTGGGAAAGCGCGGTGATGCAGGAGGAGATATTCGGACCTCTGCTTCCGGTACTTACTTTCTATGATATGAAAGAAGTAATCCAGATGGTAAATGCGCGGCCAAGGCCCCTGGCGCTTTATTACTTTACGAGGGACAAAAAGCGAGAAGCCAAAGTACTAAGACACATTTCCTACGGAGGAGGCTGCGTCAACGATACGGTAGTGCACCTTGCAACCTCCTATATGCCTTTTGGCGGCGTTGGAAATAGCGGAATGGGAGGCTACCATGGCAAAGATAGTTTCGATACCTTCACCCACAGGAAAAGTATCATGAAGAAATCGCTGCTGATAGACATCCCTATCCGCTATGCGCCATTTAAAAATAAGCTGGCCCTGCTTAAGAAAGTTCAGTAAAGACAGAACTGTACTCTGTATTGTTTTTGAAAGGATAACAGATATTTTCTGCTATATGTTTTAGCGCAGGACAAGTGATAATCCCTGATAGAACAGGAAGCTCACGACCCAGGCTGTGGCAAGCTGGAAGAGAACGAATAGCGCGGTGGTCTTCCGGCTTTCCACCTCCCGGTGAATTGTGGCGATAGTTGCCGTACATGGTACATAGAGCAGGCAGAATACCATTAAGGCATATGCATTTGCCATACCAAAGCCTATAGAATTTAAGGCGGTAAGGGCTGTGCTCATACCCTGAGCAGTGGCGATATTCTGGATACCAAAGAGTACGCCGCAGCTTGAAACGACAACTTCTTTGGCGGCAATTCCCGCAATCAGAGCCACGATAATCTGCCAGTATCCCAGACCCAGGGGACGGAATAAGGGGACGATAAATTTACCGATATAGGAGCCAAAACTTATGCTGATATCGGTCACATATCCGGTGGGGCCGAAATTAAGCAGTATCCACATCACAACAGAGGCCAGGAAAATAATGGTTCCCGCCCGGGTTAAGTAATCTTTGATTTTCTCCCATACGTAGATTGCAATTGTTCTGGCATTGGGCGTTTTATATTCTGGGAGCTCGATGAGCAACGCCTGCTCGGATTTGCTCCCGTCAATTTTTGACAGAATAAACGCTGTAAGAATTGCAACGGCGATTCCGAGCAAATACATGGAATAGCAGACCGCCATAGCATATGTACCAAAAAACATGGAAGAAAACAGCACATAAATCGGAAGCCTGGCGCTGCAGGACATAAACGGCGTGATTAATATAGTTTTCATCCTGTCTCTGCGGTGTTCCAAAGCCCGGGAAGCCATAACAGCAGGCACAGAGCACCCAAAGCCAAGAAGAAGCGGAATAAACGCGCGGCCGGATAAACCGAGGCGGCTCATAATATCGTCCATAACAAATGCGACCCTGGACATATATCCGCTGTCTTCCAGAAAAGCAAGGGCCAGAAACAGAATGAAAATATTCGGCAGGAAAGTAAGGATGCCGCCCACGCCGGAGATAATTCCGTCTACCACAAGAGAAGTAATCATATCTCCTGCATGAACGGCCGACAGCGCTCCGGAAACAAGTCCGGATAAAGCTTCCAGCGCGATTTCAAAATATCCTTTCAGGAAATCTCCCACAAAAAAAGTCAGAAAGAAAACCAGCGCCATAATTGCGAGGAAAATGGGAAGTCCAGTGTATTTACCAGTAAGAAACCTGTCAATGTGGTCGGTCCTCTCCTCCTTGCTGGATTTATTTACCAGCGTTTCAGAGATAATCTCCTCAATAAAATCGTATTTTTGATTGATAATTTCTTTTTCATAGCTGTGGTCTAATATATCAGAGACGTCCATAGGCCAGGAATCTTTCACTGACGAATCCTTTTCTAAATATTTGATAGCAAGCCAGCGTTTGTTGGTAAAATCTGGATATGTACTGGTAATTCGTTCCATTAATAAATCAATCTTATCTTCGATGGAATCCGGATAAACCATGGCGTATTCCTCATGATGATTGTGTTTGTGCCGGACGCTTCTTCCGGTATGGTGATGATGAATTAACGGACCCTGGCTGCCGTAGGTATGATGATGTGCAACGGCGTGCATCAGAATCGAAAGCCCGGTCTTTTTTCTTGCAGAAACCGGAATGACTGGGATGCCCAGCATTTCAGGAAGTCGGTGTAAGTCGATTTCCATGCCCCGCTCTTCCACAATATCCATCATATTCAAAGCCAGAATTACAGGTTTCCCAAGCTCAATAAGCTGGAGGGTCAGATAGAGATTACGTTCTAAGCTGGAGGCGTCTGCCACATCGACGATAATATCCACTTCATCGCTTAAGATACATTCTCTGGATACCTTTTCTTCCATTGTGTAGGAAGAAAGACTGTAGATACCAGGAAGGTCAATCAGATTATATTCCTCACCCTCATAAGTGGTGCGGCCCTCTTTCTTTTCAACCGTAACGCCCGGCCAGTTGGCGACCTTTAGGCTGGCGCCGGTATATGCGTTAAACAGAGTTGTTTTTCCGCAGTTTGGATTTCCAATGAATCCTACGTTAATAATTCTGCTCATCTGTCTTTACCTCCGCAATCTCAATATTATCAGCAATTCGTTTCCCCAGTGCAAACCGGGTGCCCCGGAATCTTGCAGTGAGAGCTCCTTTTTTTTCATTGTTAAGAACTGTAATCAGGCTCCCCTCGGTTAGGCCCAAAGATTCCAGACGCCGTTCGAGCTGCGGCTCTATATGAATGGACAGGACTTTGTATGTGTGATGATTTTTTCCTTCTTTTAAGACCATAATAAGACCTCGCTGTATCATTGTTACTATCCGCCCGTCGCTTGCACTGGTCAGAGCGCTGACGGCAGCAATTGTATTTTTACTACCGGAAAAGTATAGCATCATTTGACGAAATTTACAATCTGACATATAATGATTCATGATATACGGAGGGGATAAAATGGAATTATATTATTTGGCGGCATTTTTCTTTATATATGGAATACTGGGCTGGTGCGTGGAAGTGGCTTATGCGGCAGTGAAACAGGGAATATTTGTAAACAGGGGTTTTTTAAATGGTCCAATCTGTCCGATTTATGGCGTGGGAGTGGTATCAGTTATCTGTTGTCTGAGTGAAGTAAAAGGGAATATCGTGGCGTTGTATGTGACTTCGGTGATACTTGTAACGGTAATCGAAGGGCTTACCGGCTTGGTGATGGACAGGTTGTTTCATCATAAATGGTGGGATTATTCCGACCAGCCGCTTAATATCGGCGGATATGTATGTCTGCTGTTTTCATTAATTTGGGGCGTATTCTGTGTGTTCATCATGAAGGTTTTTCAGCCTGCGGTCAGAGGCGTTGTGATACATATTCCGTTTATTTTTGGATTGATAATTCTAATTGTGTGTTTGATTGGAATGACAGCGGATGTGTTTGTAACGTCGGCAGAAGTGCTGAAACTGAACAAAAAACTGGAAGCGATGAATAAGATAGCGGCGGAACTGCGTGAGCTGTCAGACAGGATGGGAGAGAATATTTACGAGAATGTAAAGGAAGGAATGGAAAAAGAAGAGAAATTTAGAAGACAGGCTGAATCTGTGAAGGAAGCCGGAAGAGAACTGAAAGCGGAGTACGACGCGCAGGCACATGCGCATTACGAGGAAATACTGACAAAAAAAGAAGAAGTACGTTTGCGTTATAAGGAGATGCGGGCGAAGAGAGAGGAACTTCGGGAGCGCTATGAAAAGATGCTTCGGGAAAGAGGAACGGTGGGCGAACGTCTGATGCAGGCATTTCCGGGTATGGAATCGAGAAAATATAAGGATATACTTCGGGAATTAAAGGAAAGCATTCAAACACAGATAAAATAAAGGTTACTGTTCACACGTCACCTGCCGGACGCGGGCTGAATCAGGAGTATGTCTCTAAGCAGACGGAGCAACATTCCATTGAACGATCAGCTAACGCAGACTAAGCCGCTCAGGAAAGCCTTCGCGCCTAAGTCTGCATAAGCTGCTATTTCAATTCCATGAAAAGCGCTCCTCAATTGTCTGCTTAGAGACATCCTGATTCAACCCACTGTTTACCAAATGACCTGTGAACTGTAACAAATAAAGGCTGTTGAAGTTTGAGGATTCTATTTTTTCTTGCGTGGTTACGGTTGATTGTGTTATGATGGCACGTAGAACAAAGATAAGGTAAAAAGGAGGCGTATTTCATCATGGGAATGACGATGACACAGAAGATTCTGGCAGCGCATGCGGGTCTTGACAGTGTGGAGGCAGGGCAGCTGGTTATGGCGAAACTGGATGTGGTTATGGCGAATGACATCACCGGACCGATGGCTCTGCCGATTTTCAGACAGATGGCAGATAAGGTATTTGATAAAGATAAAGTAGTTCTGGTTCCGGATCATTTTACACCGAATAAAGATATTAAATCGGCGGAAAATTCCAAGGCTATCCGGGAGTTTGCAAAAGAGCAGGGATTGAGCTGGTATTTTGAACAGGGTAAATCCGGCGTGGAGCATGCGATTCTGCCAGAGGCGGGAGTTGTGACGGCCGGCGAATGTATTATCGGCGCGGATTCGCATACCTGTACATACGGAGCGCTGGGAGCATTTTCCACCGGCGTAGGTACGACAGATATCTCTACGGGAATGGCTACGGGAGAATTGTGGTTTAAGGTGCCGAGTGCAATGAAGTTTGTTCTGAAGGGCAGGCCGAAGGAGTATGTCAGCGGAAAAGATATTATCATTCATATTATTGGCAGGATTGGCGTGGACGGCGCGCTTTATAAATCTATGGAATTTACCGGAGACGGTATTGAAAATCTTTCGATGGACGACCGTTTTACGATTGCAAATATGGCAATCGAGGCGGGTGCAAAGAATGGTATTTTCCCGGTTGACGACAAGACGGAGGAATACTTGAAAGAGCACTGCAAGAAGGAATATAAGGTATATACGGCTGATGAGGACGCGGTATATGACGAGGTGGTTGAGATAGATTTGGCTGAGGTACGTCCGACAGTTGCTTTTCCGCATCTTCCGGGCAATGCGAAAACCATTGATGAGATAGAGGCGATGGAGCCGATTAAGATTGACCAGGTGGTTATTGGTTCTTGCACGAATGGCCGTATGTCTGATTTGCGGAAGGCGGCGGCGGTCCTAAAAGGCCATACGGTACATTCGGACGTGCGTGTTATGGTAGTTCCGGCAACGCAGAAGATTTATAAGCAATGTATTGCGGAAGGCTTATTGGATATCTTTATAGATGCGGGATGCGCGGTTAATACGCCGAGCTGCGGACCATGTATGGGCGGTCATATGGGCGTTATGGCGGCAGGGGAGAAATGTGTATCTACCACGAATCGTAACTTTGTGGGAAGAATGGGACACGTGGAATCCCTGATTTATCTCGCTTCGCCGGAGACCGCAGCGGCAAGCGCGATTGCGGGATATATTGCAAATCCGGAGAAAGTTGGAGGTGACAGAGTATGAAAGCGTTGGGACATGTATTTAAATATGGAGATAATGTAGATACGGACGTAATTATTCCGGCAAGATATCTAAATTCTTTTGACGCCAAAGAGCTGGCAAGCCATGCCATGGTAGATATAGACCCGGAATTTGCGGGGAAGGTTCAGCCGGGAGATATCATTGTCGCCAATAAGAATTTTGGTTGCGGTTCTTCCAGAGAGCATGCGCCTCTCTGCCTGAAAACGGCTGGGGTAAGTTGTGTAATTGCGGAGACCTTTGCAAGAATTTTTTACCGGAATGCAATCAATATCGGACTTCCAATTATTGAATGTCCGGAAGCTGCGAAGGGGATTGAAGCCGGAGACGAGGTGGAGATTGATTTTGACAGCGGCAGAATTTATAATCGCACGAAAGACACTGAATTTCAGGGTCAGGCGTTTCCGGAATTTATGCAGGAGCTGATTGCCGCCGGGGGCCTGGTAAACTATACAAATCGCAAAAAATAAGTCCTGTTGGGCGTATGAAAGTTTTAGAGTGTGTTTGGAACTTGGCATGGCATCCCTCAAAATGCAATGCTCAGACACATTCTGGGAAAGGACAGAGAATCAATGAATATTCGATATAAAAGCACGAGGAACTCTGATATAACGGTAACGGCTTCTCAGGCAATTTTAAAGGGGCTGGCAGACGATGGAGGACTTTTTGTGCCGGAACGGATTCCAAAGTTGTCCGTATCTGTGGACGAGCTTAAGGGGATGACTTACCAGGAGACGGCTTATGCAGTAATGAAGGAATTTCTTACGGATTTTACAGAGGAAGAATTGAAGGATTGTATCTGCAAAGCATATGACGCTAAATTTGATACGGATGAAATCGCGCCGCTGGCTAAAGTGGACGATACGTATTATCTGGAGCTGTTTCATGGGGCAACAATTGCTTTTAAAGATATGGCGTTGTCAATTCTGCCTCATCTTCTGACAACCTCTGCAAAGAAAAATCAAGTGCAGAATGAGATTGTGATTTTGACTGCGACTTCCGGTGATACAGGGAAAGCGGCTATGGCAGGCTTTGCGGATGTGGAGGGAACCCGTATTATTGTATTTTATCCGAAGAACGGCGTCAGCAAAGTACAGGAGCTGCAGATGGTCACCCAGAAGGGAAAGAATGTAGCAGTTGTGGCAATCCATGGTAATTTTGACAATGCTCAGAGCGGTGTCAAAGCTCTGTTTGAGAACAAGGAGCTTGGGAAGGAATTAGAGGCTTGCGGATATCAGTTTTCATCAGCCAATTCCATTAATATCGGGCGCCTGGTTCCCCAGGTAGTTTACTATGTATATGCCTATGCCAAGCTTTTGGAAAATGAACAGATACAGTCTGGAGAGATAATCAATGTAGTAGTGCCCACTGGGAATTTTGGCAATATTCTGGCGGCGTATTATGCAAAGCAGATGGGGATTCCGATTGGGAAGTTGATTTGTGCATCCAATGAGAATAAGGTTCTGTTTGATTTCTTCCAGACAGGAACTTATGACAAGAAGCACAGAGAATTTGTACTGACCACATCGCCCTCTATGGATATTCTCATTTCCAGTAATCTGGAGCGTCTGATTTATCAGGCTGCCGGGTGTGACGACGGCAGAAACCGGGAACTTATGAGAGCCCTTAATGAAGAGGGCGTCTATCAGATTACCGAAGATATGAAGGCAGAGCTTAAGGATTTTGAGGCCGGATATGCATCAGAGAAACAGACCGCAGACACAATCCGCGAAGTGTATGAAGAGACTGGATATGTGATGGACACCCATACGGCAGTAGCGGCTTTCGTATGCAGAGAGTACCGGAACAGAACGAAGGATACGGCGAAATGTGTGGTAGCGTCTACGGCAAGTCCGTATAAATTTGTTAAGAGCGTGATGACTGCAATTGACGAAAACTATGGGGATAAAGATGAATTTCCTCTTTTGGAAGAGTTGAAGCGCGTATCTGGGACAGAGCTTCCAGGGGCAATTAAGGAAATATTGAATGCGGATATTCTTCATACGCTGGAATGTGATGTGGATAATATGGAACAAACAGTGAGAAATCTGTTGAATTTATAGGCAAAACAGAGAAAAAAGTGATATGTGAAAAAAATAACGAAAAATAAGTTGATTTTTTTTCTAAGATATGTATAATATAAACGGGACACAGAATTGTGTTGCGAATATTAATATTAAGAAATGGGGTCAAAACGAACATGGCAAAGATTGATTTAACTAAGTATGGAATTACAGGAACTACAGAAATCGTTTATAATCCTTCTTATGAATTGTTATTTGAAGAAGAGACCAAACCGGAACTTGAGGGGTTTGAAAAAGGTCAGGTAAGCGAGCTGGGCGCGGTGAATGTTATGACCGGTATTTATACGGGACGTTCGCCGAAAGACAAATTCATTGTTATGGACGAGAACTCAAAGGATACGGTATGGTGGACTACTGACGAGTATAAGAACGATAATCATCCGGCTTCTGAGGAAACCTGGGCGGCAGTCAAAGATATCGCTATCAAAGAGCTGTCTGATAAGAGATTGTTTGTTGTGGATGCTTTCTGCGGAACAAATGCTGATACGCGTATGGCAATCCGGTTTATTATGGAAGTTGCATGGCAGGCTCATTTCGTTAAGAATATGTTTATTACACCGACCGAAAAAGAGTTGGAAAACTTCGAGCCGGACTTTGTAGTTTACAATGCTTCCAAAGCGAAAGTAGAGAATTATAAAGAACTGGGTCTTCATTCCGAGACGGTTGCTATGTTCAATATTACCAGCCGCGAGCAGGTAATTGCAAATACATGGTACGGCGGAGAAATGAAGAAAGGTATGTTCTCTATGATGAACTACTATCTGCCGCTGAAGGGTATTGCTGCTATGCACTGTTCAGCAAATACAGATATGAACGGAGAGAACACAGCTATCTTCTTTGGTCTGTCCGGAACAGGTAAAACAACTCTGTCAACGGATCCGAAGCGTCTTCTGATTGGTGATGACGAGCATGGCTGGGATGATAACGGCGTATTTAACTTTGAGGGCGGCTGCTATGCAAAGGTTATCAACCTTGACAAAGAATCCGAGCCGGATATCTACAATGCAATTAAGCGCAACGCTCTTCTTGAGAATGTAACGCTGGACGCAGAGGGCAAGATTGATTTTGCAGATAAGAGCGTGACAGAGAATACACGTGTATCTTATCCAATCGACCATATCGAGAAGATTGTACGTCCGGTATCGGCAGCGCCGGCAGCGAAAGAAGTAATCTTTTTGTCAGCAGACGCATTCGGCGTACTTCCGCCGGTATCCGTTCTGACGCCAGAGCAGACCAAGTATTATTTCCTGTCAGGCTTTACTGCAAAGCTTGCAGGTACAGAGCGCGGAATTACCGAGCCGACGCCTACCTTCTCCGCATGTTTCGGCCAGGCTTTCTTAGAGCTGCATCCAACCAAATATGCAGAAGAGCTGGTTAAGAGAATGGAGATGAGCGGAGCAAAGGCTTACCTTGTGAATACAGGCTGGAATGGAAGTGGAAAGCGTATCTCCATTAAAGATACCCGCGGAATTATTGACGCAATCTTAAACGGAGATATTAAGAATGCACCGACCAAGAAGATTCCATACTTTAACCTTGAAGTACCTACAGAGCTTAACGGCGTAGACACAGGAATTCTTGATCCACGCGATACTTATGCAGACGCTGCAGAGTGGGAGACCAAAGCAAAAGATTTGGCTGGAAGATTCATCAAGAACTTTGCCAAATATGAAGGAAATGAGGCTGGAAAAGCGCTTGTTTCTGCAGGTCCGCAGTTATAAAAATCAGAGAAATATTCGTTTACTGTCATATAAAAACAGGCGCGAAAGGGACATTTCACATAAGGAAATGTCCCTTTGAGCATTTTAGAGAATTAAAATGGACACAATTCATGAATTGCAGCAGACAACAGGCGGACGAAATTAATTTCGCAGAACTTATTTATAATTGACTTTGAAAGTGGCATTGGTGAAAATCTAATACCGTTGTTTCATTTGAGAAAGTGGAAAGATTCGTGTATGTATGGTAAGACCAAGTACACATATACAGGCATGGGATAGGATATACTGATTGGAGGAATATAAAAATGGCGGGCAGTGAGGTTGGCTTTGTTGTGGATGATGAATATAAAGTATGGATAGAAAATATAAAAGACAGAATAAAACATAGCCAGATAAAGGCTTCTGTTAAGGTAAATTATGAGTTGCTTGATTTGTATTGGGATATAGGCAGAGATATTGTTGTCAAGCAAAAAAATGCGAAATGGGGAGAGTCGTTTCTTGCGACAATGAGCAAGGATTTACGAAAAACTTTTCCTAATATGTCAGGTTTTTCGTATCTTGGCAGGCAAGTGCATTTGCATGTCGGTGAAAGTGATTTCTATATGGATTTACTTTTTTACCATGTCTGTCTCCATTGTTATGTTGTTGTGGAGCTAAAAACGGAAAATTCAAACCAGAGTTTGCGGGTAAATTAAATTTTTATGTCACGGCTGTCAATAAACAGATGAAAACGGAGCAGGATAATCCGACAATAGGAATACTTATTTGCAAAGATAAAGATGATGTTGTCGCTGAATATGCACTCGATGATATCTCTCAGCCAAACGGGATTGCGGAATATGAATTGACAAAGGTGCTTCGTGAGGAATTTAAGAGTAGCCTGCCGACAGTAGAGGAAATAGAAAGTGAGCTGTCTAATAGATGCCCTTAGAAAAATAATATATCAAAAGTAATTATGGGGAGTTGCTTAAAGAAAAGCGGCTCTCTTTTTTGCTTTGTATCAAATGGTGGGACTGGTCAAATGAAAAAATCGCCCAAAATACAGCGACAATACAGACGGGATATTCACAGTTTCCCCGCTTCAATTAATCCTGCCTCATACGCAACCTCTAACTGACGTTTCTCGACGATATTTTAACAGGCTTGTTACACATTTATCGTGATAGTTAACAAAATATCTTTTCTTGACAAATAAAATTTGTTGAAATATACTAAAGCCATAGACGAATATTCTTCACAAGTAAAATAATTTGAATAATATTCTTCAATAACCGTTTTAACTATTTATTATTATTTAGGAGGATTTGAGAAATGAGAATCGGATGTGTAAAGGAAATCAAAAATAACGAATTTCGCGTAGGTATGACACCGGACAATGCGAAGAGCTATGTGAATGCAGGTCATGAAGTTTTGGTTGAGGTTGGAGCAGGTCTTGGTTCCGGATTTACAGATGAAGAGTATGTGGCTGCCGGTGCGAAGATGATCGATAGCGCAAAGGAAGTGTGGGACAGCGTAGAAATGATGGTTAAGGTGAAAGAGCCTCTTCCGGAAGAGTATCCGTTATTCCATGAAGGACTGATTCTTTACACATATCTGCATCTTGCGGCAGACAGACCGCAGACAGACGCTCTGTTAAATTCTAAGGTTAAGGGCGTTGCTTACGAGACGCTGATTGAGAGAAACGGAAGCATCCCGCTTCTGGCGCCTATGAGCCAGATTGCAGGACGCTTAAGTATTCAGGAAGGCGCAAAGTATTTGGAGAAACTTTACGGCGGAGAAGGCGTACTGTTAGCAGGCGTACCTGGAACACCAAAGGCAAATGTTGTAATTTTAGGCGGCGGTTCTGTTGGAACGAACGCTTGTAAAATTGCTGTAGGTATGGGCGCTAACGTAACCATCATGGATATCAATCTTCAGAGGCTGGCTTATCTGGACGATATTTTCGGAGCAAGAATCCAGACGCTGGTTTCTACCGATGCGAACATTGAGAAGGCTGTTAAGGAAGCAGACTTAGTAATCGGAAGCGTTCTGATTCCTGGAAAATCTGCACCGAAGATTTTCAAGAAGAAATATTTAAAGGAGATGAAGCCGGGCGCAGTTTTCGTAGACGTTGCAGTTGACCAGGGTGGATGCGGCGAGACAACCAAGGTTACATACCATGATGATCCGGTATTTATCGTGGACGGTGTAGTTCATTACTGCGTAGGTAATATGCCAGGAGCAGTTCCGAGAACATCTACGATTGCACTTACCAACGCGACCTTAAGCTACGGTCTCCAGATTGCAAATAAGGGATTGGAGCAGGCATGCAAAGATAATGATGTTATCTATTCTGCAATCAATACTTACGATGGCAAGTTGACCTGTAAGAATGTGGCAGACAGCTACAACGAGGAATACACAGATCCACGCTCATTAATCTAATCATACCTTAACGAACATTAGTAATTCGTTAAGTACACATTCAAGCAGGGGGAGCGGTTAAGAACAGTATGGGGTCCTTACGCTCCCCATTTTTATGCCATCGAATGCAGAGAAACTGCCGGCGGCAGGTATCTTCTGTGTATGACATAGCCGCAGATTTCAATGGATTTGTATATAATTGGAAAAGAAAGAATGTTTCAGGCAGGAAGGGATTCCCTGCAGGAATATATGCTTTTTGCATATTTATCAGATTCAGCCGGACGCGGTTGTTTGATAATTACAGGATAGAAACAGGAAAGAATAATAAAGGAAATAAAGGGATTAAAAGGTTAAAAAGGATACAAAAGGATATGGATTAAAAGGAAGAGAGGAAAAATATGATAGAAACAATTGAACGCATTAATGGAATTATAAATGATTTTGTCTGGGGCGTCCCGGCGATGATTTGCATTATCGGTGTTGGTCTGGTATTATCTTTTCGGACTAGATTTATTCAGTTCCGCAAATTCGGATATGCTTTAAAGAACACAATCGGTAAGATTTTTCAAAAGCAGGAAGCAAAAGAAGGGGCGATTACACCATTTCAGGCAGTATGTACCGCACTGGCGGCTACCATCGGCACTGGTAATATTGCCGGTGTTGCCGGAGCAATTGCAATCGGCGGTCCGGGAGCAGTATTCTGGATGTGGATTTCCGCACTCCTTGGCATGTGTACCAAATTCTCAGAGGTAACGCTGGCAGTGCATTTTCGTGAGAAAAACGCAGTAGGCGATTACGTAGGAGGACCGATGTATTATATCAAGAACGGTCTTGGAAAGAACTGGTACTGGATGGCCTGTGTTTATGCATTGCTTGGCGCTCTGACAGTAATGGGAACCGGTAATGCAACCCAGGTCAATACGATTGTTGCGTCGATTGACTCTGCACTGGTAAATTATGGAATAGCAGAGAGTTCCGGTCTTGGTTTTGTGAATTTATGTATTGGTATTGTAATTGCTATTTTGGTTGCAATCGTGCTTCTGGGAGGCGTAAAGCGTATCGGAAGCGTTACAGAGAGATTAGTTCCATTTATGGCAGCATTTTATATTATTTTAGCTTTTGGCGTAGTGATTCTGCATGCAGGCGCAGTTCCGGCAGTATTCCAGTCTATTTTTGCCGGAGCGTTCAACCCGTCAGCCTTTACCGGCGGCGTAGTAGGAAGTCTCTTTGTAAGTATGAAGCGAGGCGTATCCCGCGGTATCTTCTCTAACGAGGCTGGTATCGGTACCGGTTCTATCGCGCACTCCTGTGCAGATACGGACCAGCCGGTAAAGCAGGGGCTGTACGGAATCTTTGAGGTATTTACAGATACCATCGTAGTTTGTACATTGACTGCATTGGTTATTCTTTGCAGCGGCGTTGGCATTACATATGGAGAGGCGGCTGGAGCAGAGCTTACAATTTCCGGATTTATCGCAACTTATGGAGGTTGGGTATCTGTCTTTACAGCGATTGCTATGTGCTGCTTCGCATTTTCCACCATTCTTGGATGGGGGCTTTACGGTGCGCGCTGTGTAGAGTTTGTGTTCGGAACAAAGATTGTAAAACCGTTCTATGTAGTTTATGCGCTGGTTGCTATTGTAGGCGCTACTATCGACTTAGGTTTGGTATGGGGTATTGCCGATACCTGTAACGGACTGATGTCAATCCCGAACTTAGTTGCTCTCTTCCTGTTGTCTGGAGTCATGGTAAAACTGGTTCGCGAATATTTCGCATCAAACAAATAAGCGCGATTACTTTTGCAAGCTGCTGTTTACCGGCTATCTGGGAAACAGTAACTATTGGAAAAATTTTTATTCTATTTTTTACTAAAATAGTGGAAAAATGCCGTATCTTGGGTTATAATAATACCAGCAACCTGGGATGTACGATAATTCCTGTTATTTTGAACCTACAAAACTTTAAACGGGACTCTTATATCTCCGTAATATGTCAGGCCTCCGATTTGCGCAGGGGAAGACAGAAAAGCGGATGCGGACACCCACCTAGCTATGGCTAGGAGTCAAAATACAGGAACCGGCATTTTGGGGATGTACCAAAGATGAAAGGACGGCCGTAAGGCCGTTCTTTTTCTATATACTGAATGTTTGCAGGAAATACTTCAGGACGTATCATTTGGTAAAATCATACATACACTTAAGAGAAAAGAAGGACAAGAGGCGGAGAAGATGACAGGAAGAAATCGAAACTTTGGATATATATTGGGCGTTATGGCAATGCTGTGCGTAATTTTGGGGATAATTCGTTTTACAGGGACGGATACTGGAAAATTAAAAGGGAATACAGAGAGTGAGTTGGAACTGCCGGAAGAGGATTCCGCTCAGAAGAATCAAGGCTCTGTTCCGGCTGATAATATCCGGGTGCTTCTTATGACTTCCGGTTATGGGGATTTTCTGCACGACTCGGTCAGTTTAGGAGCGGACGGCGGTCTGTTAGTTTCTTACGGGGATAAGGAGGAGGAATGGAAAGACGGTATTCTTACCCTTGCGCCGGATGATTCAAGATTTGGGGAAGGAAGAGTTTTGGTGCGTCCCTTGCGTGAGGGAGAGGAGGTTCGTGTAGAGAATATTGAACGTGGCTGTGGAATCCCTGCTTATGCAGGTACGATAGAGGTCTGGTCTGGAGAGGAAGGCATGGCGATTATTAATGAGCTTCCACTGGACCAGTATCTGTGCAAGGTGGTGCCAAGCGAGATGCCTTCTTCTTATGAAATGGAAGCGTTAAAAGCACAGGCAGTGTGTGCGAGAAGCTATGCTGTGAGACAGATGGGAGATTATGCATATCCCGAGTATGAGGCTCATGTTAATGACAGTACAGAATTTCAAGTGTATAACAATAGCTATACGGCGGAGAGCAGTTCAAAAGCTGTGACAGAGACTGCGGGAGAGGTGGTGCGCTATCAGGAAAATATAGCGACAACTTATTATTATTCCACTTCCTGCGGCAGAACGACGACGATGGAGGCATGGGGCAGCGCGCCCAATGAAGGGAACGCTTATCTTCAGAATGTTCAAATATGCGATGAGGGAGGAGACTATGAAAAGGAGCTTCCATGGTATCACTGGAGGGCTGAAATCAGTGCGGAAACTCTTGCCGGATTGATTGGCGGATATGCGAATAAGAATCTCGGTACATTACAAAATGTGGAGGTTACAAAACGCGGACCAGGAGACATAGCGCTGGAACTGACTGCCACAGGTACGGAAAATACAGTTACTGTGGCAACGGAAAATAAGATTCGGACAGCGCTTGGAGGAGCAGGGTATACAATAGTCAAAAACGACGGTACGACAGTGGATAGTCAGAAACTGTTACCCAGCGCTTTCTTTACAATAACGAAGCAGGAGAATACATACATCATTGAAGGCGGCGGCTATGGACATGGAATCGGAATGAGCCAGAACGGGGCGAATGAGATGGCAAAGAAAGGGAAGACTTATAAAGAGATTCTGGAATTATTCTATCAGGGAGTGACGGTGGGATAGGCAATATAAATTCCTATGCCGCCTGCTCTGACGCTCCAGCGCACAGGATGTTCGGCTTGCCCCGAAAGCTTTCATATAGGAAGCGGGGCGAGACAACATTCCAGTGAACTCCCTGCTAACGTAGTCTAAGAAATTCAGGAATGCCTTCATTTCTAAGACTACATAAGCAGCGATTTCGCTTCCATTAAAAACGTCTCTGATTTACCCCGCTTCCTATACGAAAGCTTTCGGTGCAAGCCGAACATCCTGTGCGCTGGAGCGTCAGAGCAGGCGGCGTGGGAACTGCAAAAGGTTAAAGCTTGAAAGAACAGGGGGAAAATGGTAAAATTGCCATAAAGTTACGGAGGAATAGTATGATTGGAAAATGGATTGGGAAGGCGATAAGGGTATCGGATGATATTGGCGAACATCATGTTGGCGCATATGCCGCGCAGGCAGCGTACTTTTTTGTGTTGTCTTTAATTCCGATTATATTGCTGCTGCTTACTATGGTTCAATATACGCCGGTGACGAAGGCAGATGTAATGACGGCGGTGGTGCAGGTTTTTCCGTCGACAGTAGATACGTTGATTACGTCAATTGTGAATCAGGTATATAATCAGTCCAGTACAGTGATTCCGGTTACGATTGTTGTGGCGCTCTGGTCGGCTGGGAAAGGCGTACTTTCTATTACTACGGGATTGAATGCGATTTTTGGATGTCCGGAGACGCGGAATTATATCTATCTCCGTATTCGTGCGACGTTGTATACGGTTCTTTTTGTGGGAGTTATCCTGTTGCTTTTGATACTCTCTGTATTTGGAAATTCGATTCATATTTTCGCAACATCTCATATACCGGCGATTAAGCCTGTGACAGATAAACTGATAGAATTAAGAATTATTTTGACTCCGGCAGTTCTTATGGGGTTTTTGCTTCTCTTGTATAAATTCTTGCCAAACCGCAGGGATTTATTTTGTAAACAGATTCCAGGGGCTTTATTTTCCGCGATAGGATGGCAGGTGGTATCCTGGGTATTTTCCATATATTTGGATATTTTTCAAGGGTTTTCAGATATGTATGGAAGTCTGACGACCATTGTGCTGATTATGCTTTGGCTGTACTTTTGCATGTATTGTATTCTTTTGGGAGCAGAGGTAAATGTACAGCTTCACGACAAATTATTTACCGGAAAAGACAATGAGAAATAAGGAAAATTGAGGTGTTCGTGTGAAAACAGTGTATGAAATCATGTATGGAGAGCGTCGGAGCGCGAGGATTGATACGCAGGGACATTGTGTTATTTTTGAAGCGGATTTTATGCCATGGAATCTGTATCTGGATGATTCGGATGAAGAGATTGATACGTTGGTTAGTAATGTAACGAATTTTTACTATTGGTGTGCTACCAGGATACTGACTCTGGACAGGCAGTATGCCAAGGAGATTCTAAATAGTATCGGAGTAAGTCAGGCTGTTACAGACAGGGACCGCGCCCGGATTGCTTTGACATACCGGTGTGTGTCTTTGACAGATGTTTACTGGGTGAAAGAACAGGGAGATGAGAGTCGGTTTCAGGATGTTAATCTGTACGATAATCATTTGAGCAATGCGTTTGTAGACGTATCGCTTCGGGGAAAACAAATTACGGTACAGAATTGCCAGATTGCGCGGGATTTATCTACAAATGGTTGTTTTCCCAAAGCATGGATAAGGAAAGAGAGAGGATTCCGTCTGTTGAAGGATGGAGGGACGGACGCTGTAGAGCGGGAGGTTCTTGCGAGCAGAATCTGTCAGTGCTTTGTATGCAGTCAGGTTGCGTATCGGGAAGAACTATACGATGGGGCGAAAGTGTCGGTCAGTGAACTTATGACTTCAAAAGATTATTCGATTGCTTCCCGGGAGGCTTTTGAGGTTTATGCAGTAAATCGTGAAATAGATGCTTTGGAATATATTCTTGGGTTGGATGGTTATTCCTATTACATGATGAATATTTTGGATTATCTGGTGGGAAATACAGACAGGCATTGGGGGAATTGGGGATTTCTGGTGGATAACCGGACGAATCGGCCGAAAGGATTGCATCCGCTGATGGATTTTAACCGGGCATTTCATGGCTATGATACATTGGACGGTACAAACTGTCTGACGGTGCGGCCGAGGATTTTGACGCAGAGAGAAGCAGCTGAGGAAGCAGTGGCAAAGATTGGATTAAACCAAAACAGGGAGATTGAAGCCGAATGGTTTAGGAACCGGCAGCAGGAGTATGAGATGTTTATGAGGAGAAGAGAGCTTTTACTGCGATGTACGGACAAGTTCTGATTTCTTACTCTGGGTAAGGAAGCCTCTGGAATATCCCGGCTGAACGGTTACATACAATTTTTAAAAAGAATTGCTTGACATTGTAAATTCCTGTGATACAATAACTTGTAGAATTTAGAACAGTAAAAGCAATGACCGCGTTGGAGTGTGTTTGAGACATACTCTGGTAGAGAGCTGTTTTCCAACAGAGAGAGGAAATCATGGGCTGCAAGTTTCCTCGGGTTCAGACAGTGATTGAATTTCCCGCGTTAGCTGTGCGCTTGAATTTTCCTTTCGATTGACGGAGATAGTAGAGTGCGCCGTAAGCCGTACGTTACACGGAGCTAAGAGCCTGTCATAAGACGGGAATCAGGGTGGTACCGCGAGATATGCCTCGTCCCTTTTGGGGACGGGGCTTTTTATCTTATAAAGAAAGGAAGAAGAGAATGAAAGAGAGATTGGAAAACATTCGGGAAGAAGCATTACAGGCAATATCGGCTGCCGATGTGCCGGAGAAATTAAATGATGTCCGCGTAAGATTCCTTGGCAAGAAAGGGGAGTTGACGGCGGTGTTAAAAGGGATGAAGGATGTTGCGCCTGAGGACCGTCCAAAAGTGGGCCAGATGGTGAACGAGGTCCGGGCGGCAATAGAAAAGGTATTAGAGGACAGTAAATACAGGATGGAGCGGGCAATCAGAGAAGAGAGAATGAGGAACGAAGTTATTGACGTTACCCTCCCTGCGAAGAAAAACATGGCAGGCCACCGTCATCCTAATACAATTGCATTAGAAGAAGTAGAGCGTATTTTTATCGGTATGGGATATGAGGTCGTGGAAGGGCCGGAAGTGGAATATGACCTGTACAATTTCGAGAAACTGAATATTCCGGCGGACCATCCGGCAAAGGATGAACAAGATACCTTCTATATCAACAAGGAAATTGTGTTAAGGACCCAGACTTCACCGGTCCAGGCCAGGGTTATGGAGCAGGGGAAATTACCGATTCGTATGATTGCTCCAGGACGTGTGTTCCGCTCTGATGAAGTGGATGCGACCCATTCTCCATCCTTCCATCAAATAGAGGGACTGGTAATTGATAAGAATATATCTTTTGCAGATTTGAAAGGTACGCTGGAGGTATTTGCAAAGGAACTGTTTGGGGAAGACACAAAGACCAAGTTCCGGCCCCATCATTTCCCATTCACAGAGCCAAGCGCGGAGGTGGATGTAAGTTGCTTCAAATGTCAAGGCAAGGGCTGTCGTTTCTGTAAAGGCTCCGGTTGGATTGAGATTCTTGGCTGCGGGATGGTACATCCTCATGTATTGGAGATGTGCGGTATCGATTCAGAAGAGTATACCGGATTTGCATTCGGCGTAGGACTGGAGCGTATTGCACTTTTGAAATATGAGATTGACGATATGCGGCTGCTGTATGAGAACGATATCCGCTTCCTGAAACAGTTCTAGCGAGCGTAAAGGAGAAGCAAGCACGAACGAAGAGAGTATTTGCTTCTGCAAGCGAGCGGCGCGACAGAATCGGAGAGTATCCCGCAAGGGATACGGCTGATGCGAAGCAGCAGGATTCTGGAGAAGACAAAGAGCGAAAAGCAGAAGCAGAGAGTATCCCGCAAGGGATACGGCTGATGCGAAGCGGCAGGATTCTGGAGAAGACAAAGAGCGTAAAAGGGAAGCAGCAATATATGAGAGGAGAAGAAAGATGAATACTTCATTATCATGGATAAAAGCATATGTGCCGGACTTGGATGTGACAGCGCAGGAGTATACTGACGCTATGACACTTTCCGGTACGAAGGTAGAAGGTTTTGTGAAACTGGATGCGGATTTGGAAAAGATTGTGGTAGGACAGATTGAGAAGATTGAAAAGCACCCAGATGCAGACAAACTAATCGTGTGCCAGGTAAACGTAGGAAATGAAACGCTCCAAATCGTTACCGGCGCGCCGAATGTTAAGGAAGGCGATAAGATTCCGGTGGTGCTTGACGGCGGCCGGGTGGCTGGAGGTCATGAACCGGGGCAGAAAGTAGCAGGCGGCATTAAGATTAAGAAGGGGAAGCTCCGCGGGGTTCCAAGCGCCGGGATGATGTGCTCAATTGAAGAGCTTGGCTCTGACCGGGATATGTACCCGGAAGCGCCGGAGTCAGGTATTTATATTTTTCAGAAAGACGTGGAAGTAGGAAGCAGCGCGATAGAGGCTCTGGGGCTTGACGACGTTGTATTTGAATACGAGGTTACGTCTAACCGGGTAGACTGCTATAGCGTGGTAGGAATTGCCAGAGAGGCGGCGGCAACCTTCCGTAAGGAATTTAAACCGCCGGTGGTAACGCCTACCGGAAATGAGGAAGACGTCAACGATTATATTAAGGTTACGGTAAAGGATGCAGAGCTTTGCCCCAGATATACCGCAAGAGTGGTGAAAAATATCAAGCTGGGGCCTTCGCCGGAATGGATGCAGAGAAGGCTGGCATCGGTGGGAATCCGCCCGATTAATAACCTGGTCGATATTACTAACTACGTAATGGAAGAGTATGGACAACCCATGCATGCCTATGATTTGGAGCATATTGCAGGCAATGAGATTATTGTCCGACGGGCGGAAAACGGCGAGAAATTCGTAACCTTAGACGGTCAGGAGCGGGAAGTGGATCATTCTGTCCTGATGATTTGCGACGGTGAGAAGGCGGTAGGCATTGCAGGTATCATGGGCGGTGAAAATTCCATGATTACCGGGCAGGTAAAGACGATGCTTTTTGAAGCGGCATGCTTTAACGGGACGAATATCCGTAAATCGGCAAAGAAAGTGGGACTTCGTACCGATGCGTCGGGCAAATTCGAGAAGGGACTTGATCCGGAAAATGCACAGGCAGCCATTGACCGGGCCTGCCAGTTGGTAGAGGAAATGGGCGCGGGAGAGGTAGTAGGCGGCATGGTAGACGTATATGCCGAAAAGAGAATGCCAGTGCGTGTGCCTTTTGACGCAGAACGGATTAATATGCTTTTAGGAACAGATATTTCTAAGGAAGAGATGATTGGCTATCTGAACATGGTAGAGCTTTCATACGATGCGGATACCAACGAGGTGGCTGCGCCTACCTTCCGTCAGGATATTCTGTGTCTTGCGGACGTTGCAGAGGAGATTGCAAGATTTTACGGGTATGACAACATTCCAACGACTCTGCCTAAGGGCGAAGCTACCACAGGAAAGTTGTCCTATAAGCTTCGGATTGAAGAGATTGCAAGAAATATTGCAGAATTTTGCGGCTTTAGCCAGGGCATGAACTACTCCTTCGAGAGTCCGAAAGTATTTGATAAATTGATGATTCCAGAGGATTCCAGTCTTCGCCGGGCAGTGGAGATTATGAATCCGTTGGGAGAGGACTACAGCATTATGCGGACCACTTCCTTAAACGGTATGTTGACCTCTTTGGCAACCAACTATAACCGGAGGAATAAGAATGTAAGACTATACGAGCTGGGAAATATTTATCTGCCGAAACTCCTGCCTCTTACAGAGCTTCCAGAAGAGAGAATGCAGTTTACGCTGGGAATGTACGGCGAGGGAGATTTCTTTACCATGAAAGGCGTTGTAGAGGAATTTTTTGACAAAGTAGGTCTTCGGGGCAAGGAGGTCTATGACCCGAATGCTGGCAAATCATATCTCCATCCGGGAAGACAGGCCAATATTATGTATGACGGTACGGTTGTAGGTTACCTGGGAGAAGTTCATCCAGATGTGGCGGATATCTATGGAATTGGGGAAAAGGCGTATGTTGCAGTCATTGATATGCCGGAGATTGTCGTGCGCGCGGCTTTTGACAGAAAATACGAAGGAATAGCCAGATTCCCGGCGGTAAACAGGGATATCAGCATGGTGGTTCCGAAGAATATCATGGTGGGGCAGATTGAGGAAGTGATTGAAAAGCGCGGAGGCTCATATCTGGAAAGCTATGCATTGTTTGATTTGTATGAGGGCAGCCAGATTAAGAAGGGCTATAAGTCGGTAGCATATTCGATTGTATTCCGCGCCAAAGATAAGACGCTGGAGGAGGCGGATATCTCCAAAGCTATGGATAAGATTTTAAAAGCCTTAGAAGAGATGGGGATTGAGCTTCGTAAATAAGACAGGAGAGAGTATGAAACGTCAGGATTTTTATTTTGAATTGCCGGAAGAGCTGATTGCACAGGACCCCCTTAAGGACCGCGCAGGTTCCAGACTTCTGGCGCTTGATAAAGAGACGGGAGAAGTTTCCCATCACAGTTTCAGAGAGATAGCAGACTATTTAGAACCAGGCGACTGCCTGGTTCTAAATGACACCAAAGTAATTCCGGCGAGACTGATTGGGGCTAAGGCAGATACGGGAGGAAAAATCGAGGTTCTGCTTCTGAAGCGAAGAGAAGGAAATGTATGGGAAACTCTGGTAAAGCCTGGGAGAAAAGCAAGACCGGGAACAAGAATCAGCTTTGGGGAAGGGATTCTTACAGGTGAGATTACAGAGATTGTGGATGAAGGAAACCGGTTGATTTGTTTTGAATATGAAGGAATATTTGAGGAAATTTTAGACCGTCTGGGGCAGATGCCTCTGCCGCCCTATATTACCCATCAACTGGAGGATAAGAATCGTTATCAGACGGTATATGCGGAGCACACCGGCTCTGCTGCAGCGCCGACGGCAGGTCTTCATTTTACGCCGGAGCTTTTGGAACAGATTGAGAAAAAGGGCGTAGACATTGCAAAAGTGACTCTTCATGTGGGGCTTGGGACTTTCCGTCCGGTGAAGGCGGACGACATTTTAGAACATCATATGCATTCGGAATTTTACCAGATAGACGAGGAAGCGGCGGAGAAAATTAACCGGGCAAAGAAAAATGGCGGCAGAGTAATCTGCGTGGGAACAACGAGCTGCCGGACTATAGAATCCGCGGCTGATAAGAATGGGGAGTTAAAAGCCTGCAGCGGATGGACGGATATCTTTATTTATCCGGGATATCAGTTTCGAGTGCTGGACAGTCTGATTACTAATTTCCATCTGCCAGAATCAACTTTGATTATGTTGGTGTCTGCGCTGGCGGGGAGAGAGCATACGTTGGCGGCGTATGAAAAGGCGATTCAGGAACGATACCGCTTTTTCTCCTTTGGGGATGCGATGTATATAAAATAAATGGATTGAGATAACTGTCTTTTTGCTGCGGCAGCCAGCCGCCGAACGATAAAGCTTGGGGCGTGTATTGTTGTAAACGGAGGGTAATCGCTTGCTGTAAATTGACAGGAATATCTGCGTTGGAAAAGGCGGTGATATAGGATGTGCGAAAAAGCAAAGCTGTTAATTGCAGATGACGAACCGGGAATCCTTCAGTTGCTGAAGGATTATTTTGAATTGCAGGGATATAAAGTTACTGGAGCAAAGGATGGGCTGGAGGTTCTGGCGAAGCTTTCAAGCGAGCCGGATTTGATACTTTTAGATGTGGCAATGCCTATGCTGGATGGCTTTGAGGTGTGCGAACGAATCCGCGCCCATGTTTCCTGTCCGATTCTGTTTTTGACGGCTAAGATAGAAGAAGCCGACCGAATCCGGGGATTTATGACGGGGGGCGACGACTATATTCTGAAACCTTTTAGCATTGATGAGCTCGGCGCAAGAGTAGAGGCGCATCTGCGGAGAGAAAACCGCCGGAATACGGATAAGACAGTGAAAATCTTTGACCGGCTTGCAATTCACTATGAGGAAAAAAGTATCTACTATGATGAAACGCCCGTCGCGTTTACAAAAACGGAGTTTAGGATTATTGAACAGTTATCCTTAAACCCAGGACAAATATTCAGCAAGGATCAGTTGTACGAGAAGGTGAGAGGCTATGACGGCAGTGCGGACAGTAGTATTATCATGGAGCATATCCGGAGAATCCGGAGTAAAATAGGCAAATATACAAAGCGGACGTATATAGAAACGGTATGGGGAGTTGGTTACAGATGGATTGGTTAGATGAAAAACTAGATAAATTGTTATGCTATATCAAGAATCTGTCCTTTCGCCGGGCGATGTTTGCATACGTTTTCATTCTTGCTGTGATTACGGCTGTCCTGACCTATGTGACGCAGGCTTTCTGCCGGTATCAGAAAATTCCGTTTGCCGGTGAATGGTGCGGATATGTTTATGCATTTGCAGGAATTGTCCTGACAATTTTTATTTTCTATCGGAAGCGGCTGAAACGGCCGCTTTCTCTTCTGAATAAGAGCGTGAATAATATCAGGGAAAATAATCTGGATTTTCATATATCTTACGACAGCAGGGATGAGTTTGGAGAATTATGCGATTCGGTAGAAGCGATGCGTCTGGAGCTGGAAAAGAATAAAGAAGAGATGTGGCGTCTGATTGAGAGACAGAAGGAGTTAAACGCTGCGTTTGCCCACGACCTGCGAACTCCTCTTACAGTGCTTAAGGGATACACAGATTTTCTTGCCAGATATATTCCGGAAGGAAAGCTTAGCGAGGATAAACTTCAGGAAATCTTAAAGCTTATGGCAGAGCATCTGAGGCGTCTGGAGGATTATAGCTATACAATGAAAGGAATACGAAGTATAGAAGACGTACCGCTGTCCCCCAGGCGGACGACCCTGGAAGCTCTGGAAAATCGGATAAAAGAAGTAATATTTGCACTGAATCAGACAGGGGGAATCCAGATAGAATACCAGGGGGCTGCGCGGATTACCGATGTAATAGAAGCAGATGACAGTATCATAATGGAAGTATTGGAAAATATTTTATCCAATGCTATCCGTTATGCCAGAAGCCGTATTGAAGTCCAGATGGATTATGAAGGTCCTGATGGAGAGGCGGTATTCATGGTAAGAGACGATGGTCCGGGATTTTCACAAGAACAGCTTGCATGGGCGGTAAAGCCCTATCATAAAGAATACAGTGCAGAAGCGGAAGAAGAACATTTTGGCATCGGGTTGCATATTTGCAGAGAACTGTGTTTCAAGCATGGGGGGACCTTAAGCGTAGCAAACAGTATTCAGGGCGGGGCAGTAGTGACGGCCTCTTTCTGTTTTCGGTAGGCTATTTTCTGCCTGTGCGGATGGGTCGGCGCCCCCGAAGGGGTAAAGGCTTTGCACGCCATATCCCCGGCCCCGTAAACAGCGGTATACGAAGCAAGGTGAGATAACATTCCAGCAAACTAACTGCTAACGGAGACTAAGAAACTCAGGATAGCCTTCGTTTCTAAGTCTCCATAAGCAGTGGATTTTGCTTTCATTAAAAACATCTCTTAAATACCTTGCTTCGTATACCGCTGTTTACGGGGCCGGGGATATGGCGTGCAAAGCCTTTACCCCTTCGGGGGCGCCGACCCATCCGCACAGGCAGAAAATATTTAAAATATTTAGAAAAATCCTTCATGATTCTTAATTTTTTGTAGGGAAAATATAGAGAATTATATTCTATGCTATAGGAAACGTCATAAAAAGTTATGCCGTTTCCTATTTTGATATAACTAATATGAAGGAAGGGGATTTCAAATGTCAACAACGATTAAGATACGAAATTTAAATCAGTATTACGGGAAAAAGCAGGCTCTAAAGGATGTGAATCTTACGATAGAAACAGGGATGTTTGGGCTTCTTGGCAGGAACGGAGCCGGGAAGACGACTCTAATGAAGGTTCTTTCCACATTGCTGCCAAAGTCGGAAGGAGATGTTACTGTATGTGGGAGGAATGTGGAACAGGCGCAGAGTGTGAGAAAAATTGTGGGTTATCTTCCGCAGGAATTTTCTATGTATCCCAATATGACCGTCTATGAGGCGATGGATTATCTGGGAGTTTTGTCTGGACTTAAAAAAAGTCAGAGAAAGCAAAGGATTCCACAGCTTCTTCACCGGGTGAATCTTCAGGATGATACCAGGAAGAAGGTTAAGGCGCTATCTGGCGGTATGAAACGGCGGCTTGGGATTGCACAGGCTATCCTGCACAATCCGAAAGTATTGATTGTGGATGAACCGACTGCCGGTTTAGATCCGGAAGAGAGAGTCCGGTTCCGCAATCTTTTGTGCGAGATTGCCGAAAAGCGGATTGTCATTCTCTCTACCCATATCGTAGGCGATATTGAGGCGACCTGTGAAAATATCGCGGTACTGGACGAGGGGGAGATGATATACCGGGGAACGGTTGGAGGCCTGATTCAAATGGCGGAAGGAAAAGTATATTCGGCTGAAATCAGTAAGAGGGAGCTGGAGCTTCTGAAAAAGAATTATATTGTTACCAGTATGCTTACTTTGGGAAATAATGTAATGGTGCGGTTTCTTGCTGAAGAGCCGCCGTTTGCGTCGGCACAGCTCTGCGAGGCAGGCGTGGAGGATGCTTATATGTATCTGATGCAGGCAGAAAGGGGTGAGAGCGCATGTTTGGACAGCTATTTATAAAAGAAATTCGTCAGACGGTAAAAAGTCTGATATACTGGCTGGTTGTACTGGTACTGGTACTTGATTTTTCCAGCCAGCTCGGCAAATTAGAAATCATGCCTGAGCCAAAGAAGGGGCAGGAAGAGTATGGGGTTCATTACAGTAAGGATAAAGACGTTATCATAGAGTCAACGCTGGGAGCTCTGTTAGAAGAGTATTATCGAGAGAGTTATTCCACCTATCCGATTGGATTTTATAAAAGCGTTACGCTGAGTGATATGGAAACCCGCAAATTAGAAGAGATAATCAAAGAAGCTACCGGCCTTGACGGAAGAGAAGAGGTTGACAGGGCAATAGACGACTGGTACGCTGGGCAGGAGCAGGATTCAGAGCAGATGGTTATGGCGGGGAGTATGAAATATAAACCGACAGACGAACTGTCTTACGATAAGTTTGTTGAACTAATGGAGGAGGCTGACGATATTCTCGGAGGAGGCTCCAAATACGGAGCTGCAAAACGGAAACAGAATGCAGTTGTGCCTATGACCTATGAAGACGCTCTGGAGGAATACCAGGCTTTAATTAAAAAGGATAAACTGAGCGGAGGCTATGCGAGATTATTTTCAGATTATATGGTTATCTTTCTTGGCATTGTGCCGGTATTTTTAGCGGTAACCAGAATTTTAAGAGATAGAAGAGCACAGGTGCAGGAGCTGATTTATACGAGAAAAAGTTCTTCGATTGTGATTGTAGGAAGCCGGTTTCTTGCTATGCTGGTCATGCTGCTTATTCCGGTACTGGTGATTTCTGTGATTCCACTGGCACAGTGTATAGAATATGGAAGTACGGCCGGAGTGACCGTTGATTTCTTTGCCTTTGTAAAATATTGTTTTGGATGGCTTGTTCCTACCATTATGACGGCTCTGGCTGTGGGAATGTTTCTGACAGAGCTTACTGATACGGCGCTTGCAGTACTGGTGCAGGGAGCCTGGTGGTTTGTCAGTGTATTTTCAAGTATGCAGGACATAAGAGGCGGAATGTATGGATGGAACCTGATACCCAGACACAATACTGAGCTGAACTGGAGCGAATATCACGACGGTTTTTCGCAGCTTATGGCGAACAGGATTTTTTATGTGGCGTTGGCGCTGGTTTTGGTTGCACTAACAATAGTCATTTATTCGCAAAAAAGAAAAGGGAGGATGCAGATTCGTGGAAAAATACTGGCAAATCGAGAAAGTAAACTTTAAATATAACGCGGCGCTTCACATTCTGGTATGTATCATAATTTTAGGACTTGCGCCGGTTCTTATGGGAGTAGCTAATTTAGGAAAGCAAGATAGCGCCAAAGTCTTGGAAATGTACGTCGCTTTAATCGGAATCGTTATGCTTACGCCTGTATTTCTTCCGGAGCAGGCAAAAGAAATCCGGGATTTGACGGCATCTAAATATATGAAAAGCGCTTATGTCTATGCAGTCCGGTTTGTAGGAAACAGCGCGGCACTTGCTGTATTTTTAATTTTGTTTGTCGCTATGCTGAAGAATAATCACTGTGAATTTCCGGTGATACCGTATTTTTTGGGGACGTATGTGGAAATGTTGTTTATGGGTGGGCTTGGACTGTTCTTCTATGGGCTGTGCGATAATCTGGTTATCGGATATATGATGCCGATTATGTACTATATTGCAGCTATAGGGAGCGGCAGCAAATTTTTAAAGTTTTTTTATCCGTTTTCCATGGTCAGAGGGAGTTATACAGAAAAATGGGCGCTGGCAGCGGCGGGGATTTTGTTTATTATAGGGGGAATCGCACTGAGGTGCAGGAGAAAATAAAAGGATTTATATAGAATTTTTGGAAACGGAGGAATTGACAAACCCATTGCCTTGATTTATAATTTGCATTATATATAAAACGAGTTATAAATCAAGGAGGTTCGTATATGCCCGCAAAACCAAAAGTTACAAAAGAGATGATTGTAGACGCTGCCTTTGAGATTGCCCGCAAAGAGGGCATGGAAAATATCAATGCAAGGACAGTATCAGAAAAGCTAAGCTGCTCCACACAGCCAGTCATGTATCATTTTGCAACGATTGAGGAATTGAAAAAAGCTGCTTATGCAAAAGCAGACTGCTATCATTCTGAATACCTGATGAATATTGAAGACCCGAAGAAGGGCGCTATATTTGGGATTGGGCTGAATTATATCCGCTTTGCGATTGAAGAACCGCATTTGTTCCGCTTCCTTTTTCAATCAAACTTTTTTACTGGAACGACTTTGCTTGAAATGATGGATGCGGAAGAACTTGCGCCTGTTCTTTTGGCAATGCAAGGAGCAGTCGGAGGAAGCATAGAGCAGGTGAAAGAAATTTTTTTGACAGTTTTTTTGTTTGCTCATGGATATGCGAGTATTATCGCAAACAATTCGTTAGAGTATGATGAAGAACTCGTAAAAGCGCATATGAAACGAGCGTATACTGGTGCGATATTAGCCGCACAGGAGGAAACGAAATGAGACGGCTATACGAGAAAAACGAACTGACCTTTGCGCTTGTATGGATTGTGATTTATTGTGTTCTGCAATCTTTCGCTAATCCACTGAATGAAAAAATAGGGATTGAATATTCTGCAAGTGCTATTTTTTGTATCTTACAGTCCGTTATCCTTTTGGTTTTTATTCGGAAAAATAACTTACTGAAAAGGTATGGACTTTGTAAATCATCTGTACCTGCCCGTTGTTTCTTTTACTATGTACCGCTTTTTGTCTTAGCCACAGGAAATCTTTGGAACGGTGTCGCAGTTAATTATTCGCTGCCGGGTACTGTTTGCCGTATTGTCGGTATGCTTTGCGTGGGATTTACAGAGGAAGTAATTTTCAGAGGTTTCTTATTCAAAGCAATAGCAAAAGACAATCCGAAGTCCGCAATTATTATCTCAAGCGTAACATTTGGCATGGGACATTTGGTGAATTTATTCAATGGAAGTGGCATGGACTTGGTAAGCAACTTGTGTCAGATTTGTTTTGCGATTGCGGTAGGTTTCCTGCTTGTAACAATATTTTATCGTGGCGGAAGTCTGCTTCCCTGTATTTTTACCCATTCTGCTATTAACATTCTCAGTACTTTTGCAAATGAAGTGGGATTTACGGTGGAAAAGCAGATTATTCATGTTTTTATTATGATTGTCCTGACTGTTGCTTACACTTTAATCCTCATGAAGACGCTCCCGCAAAGGTAGCAAACAATATTTTTTGTTCTGTCGCGTCCATTCCATTCTTTTTCGTTCCTATGGTTCTGCTGCCCTATTCCAGTTTGTTAGTTGAGACTATTTTATCAGTAGTTTTCATTCAGGGCGTTTGTTATATGATTTTTGTTGTTAAAATAGTAAGAAATAGTCTTAAAAGGATATTTTTGTTGAAAATTTCACGAAATTTGAAAATTATTTCATAATATTTAAATTCATAGCACATAACTATCCATGTGATTAATGGTCATTTAGTAACATTTTTATTACAATGGCTGTAAGAGCACTGGAGGTAAGACAATGGATTATAAAAAGCTGGGAAAACGAATCAGACAGGCACGAAAGGCAATGCATTATTCGCAGGAACAGCTTGCCGGCGAGATTGAATATTCAGTTCCTCATATCAGTCATGTAGAAAATGCCAAAACCACTCTCAGCATAGACTTTTTGGTGAAAGCTTCCAATGCCTTACATGTGTCCGCTGACAAACTTCTGTGTGATAGCCTGGACTATACCTCAAAGATTTATCAGGGAGAAATCATGGAAGCCCTAAAGGACTGCAGCACAGGAGAATTAAAAATTATCAGTCGGGCAGTGATGGATCTTAAGAAAAATTTGAGGGAGAATATGGAAGGTCCGTATGAAAACAGAAGAGGAAAAAAGAGGAACCATCGGGACAAATATTAAGTTGCTTAGAGAAGCAAAAAATTTGTCACAAACGGAGTTGGCGAAGAAATTGTGGATAGACAGGACATCCCTTGCCGGTTATGAAATAGGAAAGAGACTTCCGGATATATTTATGCTGTGTAAAATAGCAGATATTTTTGACGTATCGCTGGACGCTCTGGCAGGCCGGGAAAGGACTCCGAAAGGGAATTACAATTGAATAAGCAGGAAAAGCAGACGGATTTTCGTCTGCTTTTTTGTAACAGTCTAAAGCATAGAGAAACGGCTTTTATTTTTAAAGAAATGGATGTATAATATATCAACGACAAATAAGAATTTAGGAGTGATGAAATGGACAGACCTATTACAACATTGTTTATGCTGATGTCGGTTGACGGAAAAATAAGCACTGGCGCAACGGACGATTTAGATGTGGACAAAGATTTTCCCCAAATTGCAGGGGTTAGCGAAGGCTTACACCAATATTATGAAATAGAGCAGACAACAGATTTATGGACGCTCAATTCTGGTCGGGTTCAAGCCAAAATCGGTGTCAATACAAAGACAATGCCAAATAGAACGCCAGTGTCTTTTGTGGTAATAGATAACAAGCATTTGAATGAAAATGGTATAAAGTATTTTTGTGCTTTATCAAAAATGTTTGTGTTGATTACGTCAAATGCAAAACACCCGGCATTTAACATTGAGGAAGATAATTTGCATATCATATATCAAGAGGAATTAGCGCTAAAAAATGCGCTTATAAAGCTCAAATCAGAATATGGCTGTGAGAGAATAACGATACAAACCGGCGGGACGCTAAATGGCTTATTTCTTCGTGAAAAACTATTCGATTATGTTGATATTGTCGTTGCTCCGGTTTTGATTGGCGGCAAAGATACGTCTACTTTAATTGATGGCGAATCCTTGTTTACACAAAAAGAATTGTCAAAATTAGGCGTTCTGAAACTGCAAGAATGTGTGATTTTGGAGAACTCATATTTGCGATTGCGTTATGAGGTCATTCACTGATAAATTTTCTTTTATCAAATGCTGTAAATTGAGACTTTTCCGGATTCTTCCGCTTCTTCTTCCGAAATGAGTGAATGCCTCTTCAATTTTTTAAGTGGGAATAGTTTATAGGTCAAAACGCTCTTTCATTGACGCAATCCATGTTTCGATTGCCTGTATAAGAATAAGCTGTTGCTCTAAAACCGCCATTCCTGTTTCGGGGATTTCGGGAGCATTTTTCTTAAGATTCTCATTTTCTTCAAGATATGATTTGAGCGTTTTGATATTATTCTCAATATTAGCAAGACAAACTTGCTGGTTTTCTCTGGATAAGCTGTCAAGGTTGACGATTACCGCATTGAAATCCAGAAAAATATGAATCGGCTTTAAAGATATTTCTACCATCAGTTTTTCAAATTGGGAATTTCCGGAATCGGTTAATGTATAAACTGCCTTTTCCGGCATTTTTCCCTCTTTAACCTGTGTACTGGTGATGTAACCTTTTTCCTCTAGCTGAATGACCTTTTTGTAGATTGAGGGGGTGCTGATTTTTACCCATTTGGAAATATTCCGATATTCAACCAGTTTTTGAATATCATATGCGCTCATGGATTCTTTTTTAAGAATCCCTAATACGATTAAATCAATCGTTGCCATAAAATGCCCTCCAGTCCTCTTGACAACTACTATAAATTATAGTAGCATGAATTTTGCGGTTAAATTACTATAATTTATACTATTATATTTTATACTCTATGTCAAGAGAAAGGAGATTTTTACATGAACAAGCAGAGCAGTAAAATGGAACTTTTAGGAAATGCCCCAATACCAAAGGCTCTTATGGCTATGGGAATCCCTACTATGCTGGGCATGATGGTAAATGCCGCCTATAATCTGGTGGACGCTTATTTTGTAGGCGGTTTGGGTACAAGCCAGATGGGAGCGATTTCAGTCGTCTACCCTCTCGGACAGGTGGTTGTAGGCTTGGGACTATTGTTCGGAAATGGTGCTTCCTCCTATCTTTCCAGATTATTAGGCAAGGGAGATACGGAAAAAGCAAATCAAGTAGCGAGTACCGCATTGTACAGCAGCATTACCGCAGGTGCAGCTATGATTATTTTATCTATGATTTTTCTTCGCCCTATTTTAAAACTTTTGGGGGCAACGGACAGTATCATGCCCTATGCGGTGACTTATGCCGGTATTTATATTATTTCCAGTATCTTCAATGTATTTAATGTCACAATGAACAATATTGTAACGAGCGAGGGTGCGGCAAAGACAACGATGTGTGCGCTGATGGCTGGCGCAATACTGAATATCGGTTTAGACCCTGTATTCATCTATGTATTTGATATGGGGGTTGCTGGTGCGGCAATCGCAACCGCAATCTCGCAAATTGTTTCAACGTCTGTATATTTGGTATTTTTCTTAAAGAAAAAGAGTATCTATCGTTTTGAGATTAAGGATTGCTCTTTTACGAAAGAAATCATGTCGGAGATATTTAAGATTGGAATACCTGCTTTAGTGTTTCAAATATTGACAAGCCTTTCCATTTCTTTTGTCAATACACGTGCAATGGCTTACGGGGATTCTGTGATTGCCGGTATGGGCGCTGTGACAAGGATTGTATCTATGGGAAGTCTGATGGTATTCGGATTTATCAAAGGATTTCAGCCGATTGCAGGATATAGTTATGGCGCAAGAAAGTTCGACCGGTTACAGGAGGCAATCAAAATTTCTATCCTATGGTCTACGGTATTTTGTGTCATTTATGGGTTGATATTAGCAATATTTTCAGAGGGAATCATATCTCAATTTACAAAAGATGATTTGGAAATGATTCAAGCAGGAACACAGTCCTTACGCATAAATGGTATTTCGTTTATCCTGTTCGGGTTTTATACGGTGTATTCCTCATTGTTCCTCGCGCTTGGAAAAGGATTGGCAGGATTCATCTTGGGAGCTTGCAGACAGGGTATCTGCTTTGTACCTGTGATTTTGATTTTCCCGGCACTTTGGGGGATAAATGGGATTCTGTATGTACAGCCGATTGCAGACGTTCTTTCTGCCATAATCACTGTTTTTATGGCATTGCATTTACATAAGGAATTAGTATTGACAAAGCAAAAGTTTTTAACTGACAAAGTAGAATAGGATAAGGAGATAATTAATGATAAGCCAACAATGGGTTATGTGTCCTGTTTGTGACAGCAAAACAAGAATTAAAATACGAAAGGATACGGAACTGATAAACTTTCCTCTATACTGTCCGAAGTGCAGAAAAGAAAGTTTAATCAATGTAAAGAAGCAGAAAGTATCCATTGCGAAAGAGCCAGACGCTAAGACGCAGAGCCGGTAATACCGAGAATAAAATATTCTTGGGTTATCGGCTTATTTTATTAATAAGGAAAAGTGGAGGGCTATTTTTATGCTTACTATAGAGAATAGGAACGCTGACCGACGAATACGAGCCGGAGCTATCAATTCATACAACCGCTGCGGATAAGGCTACAGGGGAGAAATCTATCATAGCTGGTAAGAATGTGACGATTGTTGATACTGTTTCTTTGGACGGATTAAAGAAAGGTACAAAATACCAGCTTAAAGGCTGGGAAATGGTGAAATCGGAAAATATGGAACTTCTGATTGACGGAAAGCCTGTGGAAAATGACCTTACATTCACCGTAAAGGATTCTAAGATGGAAGTCCAGCTTGCTTTTACATTCAATGCCAGTGAGCTTGCAGGAAAGGAGCTTGTGACCTTTGAGGAATTATAGAATCTGGAATTTGCAGGTGAGAACAAGGTAGAACAGCGGAGAATCAACGGGCGTATGGCTGTGATTTCCCGTAGCTACAACCTGTATTCGGACGTACAGAGAGCCGATGATATTATCGTAGCATTGCCTGCTGCTTCCGGGGAGAAGAATTTTGAGGTTGAGGAAAAGGTGAAACTCATCAACCCGAAGATTACCGCAGAGGGTTATAAAATCGGCAACCGTGGGTTTACAAACTATATCTTGTCTGCCGACGATATGGTGAAAGCGTAAGGAGGTATCAGAGATTATGGGATTAGCAAATGGAATCATTATCGACAAGGAAAAGACATTCGGAGTGCTTAAGTTTTCCGCATTGCGGCGTGAAGTGCATAAGCAGAACGAGGATGGAACGGTTTCTGAAGAAATCAAGGAACGCACCTACGATTTGAAATTCAGAGGACAGGGGCGCATGATACAGGTGAGTATTCCCGCTGCTGTGCCGTTAAAGGAATTTGATTATAATGCGGAGGTTGAGATTATCAATCCTGTAGCGGATACAGTGGCGACGGCTACGTTTCAGGGGGGGCAGACGTGGACTGGTATATCAAGGCGGAGGATATTGTCTTGAAAAATAAAGACGGGAACTCAACGGGAAACCTACAGAATCCTAGTTCGCATGAAAAAAAGGAAATTAAGAATCCTAAATAAGCATTGCCTGTACGATAATATTCTGATAAAATCATGATAAAATAAACAATAAAAGGAGTGCTTGGATTATGATACATGGAAAATAAAGTTTAGCATCTTCGCTATCTGCCGATTTTTGAACAGGATTTAATCAGTACAGCGAGTTACATCACCAATGTTTTAAAGAATGAGGACGCTACTTTGCGTTTGGTTGACGATGTGGAGGCTGCGATTCTGGAAAGACTGAATAATCCGCTTGCTTTTGAGCCATACGTCTCCGCAAAAAAGAGAGACTATCCGTATTATAGAATTTATGTGAGAAGTATGTTATTTACTATGTGGTGATTGATGATGTAATGGAAGTGCGGCGTTTGCTGTATGGTGCTAGAGATACGGATAAGCATTTATAATTTGTTCTCTCAATCAGATAATAGAAGTATAAGCAGTAGTCTATGATTAGCAGTTTTTCTTAGCGATGTAAAGTATATAAGCAGATGACGACGGAGCGGTTTCTGAAAAAATCAAGAACATACCTATATATACATTGTGTCCAATATTTGAAAGTGATATAATTGATAAAAATATTCTAAGGAGACAATATATATGGAATTATTTGATTTCTTAAAAGCCAATTGGGTCAATCTTGGTTTGATTTTGGTGGGATTATCTGCTGTATGGATTTACAAAATGCAGGAAAAAGGGAAATTACGTGATGCAGCTTGCATGATTGTATTACAAATAAATGAACTCCAAAAGCGTGTACAGGAAATTCAATCCTACATAACTAATCAAGGATTAAATTTAACCGCGTTCTATGAGTCTCTTCCTTTAATTGACGTTAATTATTGGAACAATTATAAGCATTTATTTGTTCGTAAAATAGATAATAAAAGCTACGATAGTATAAATAAATTTTATCAGTATGTTACTTCTATGCAAGAACAACAGGAATTATTACGCAATCTACAAAGAAATTATTTCTATGTAAAGCAAAATGCTATATGTAATGTGGAAATTTCATTTATAATTGAAACATTAAAAGAGGTTGATTGTAGCTCTGTATCTAGCAATCAATTACAATCCTTTTTTCAAGAAGTTTCTACGGCGAGTGCCGAAAAACAATCGGAGATTTTGACTAATTTAGTCAAGCAGATTGAACAAAATAATCCTGATATTGATATGGGCAGATTTTGGAGTATTTATCAAAGTAAACGAAAGAGATTTATTTCTATTACTAACGGTGATTCTTTAACGCCATATACACCGGAACAAATTTCATCAACACTACAGTTACTTTTAAAGCAATATGTTCTATTAGAAATCGCAGGAATTGAAGGGTATCGAACACTTTGTAAAATAGCTAAAATGATAAATAAATAACATATAAGTAAGCAGCAGATTCTACAGGATTCGCTGCTTTTTTCATGGAAAGGAAAAGATTATGCAACGATTTAAAAAGAAAGGAAATCGTATCAGAGCCAGTGATAAATCTCTGGTTTTCCGCTTTGCTACCGGCTCGTTGCTCCTGCTGTTCTTTATGGCAATGATACTCTTGAACCTAAAAGCAATCATAACAACCGATTGGAACTCGGTCACGCATTTTAGCGACGCCAACCTACAGTTCCACCTTACACCGTACAGGATAGTTACGCTCATTATATCAGCATTTACCTGTTTAGCTGCTGCTTTGCTCTATTACCGATTCCGATATGACAAGGTAAAGCAGCTCTTCCACCGCCAAAAGCTGGCACGTATGATTCTGGAAAATGGCTGGTATGAAACGGATACTTCACAGGGCGGCAGTATCTTCAAAGACCTGCCGTCAGACGGGAAAAAGGAACGGATTTTCTATTTTCCAAAGATGTATTACCGCATGGAGAAGGGCTTGCTCCATATCCAGACAGAAATCACGCTGGGAAAATATCATGACCAGCTCTTACATTTGGAGAAAAAGCTGGAGACAGGCTTATACTGTGAGTTGATATCCAAAGAGATACATGAATCCTACGTAGAGTATATTTTGCTCTATGATACGATTGCAAACCGCATTACCATCAATGAGGTACGGGCAGAAAAAGGCAAGCTCCGGCTGATGAAAAATGTCTGGTGGGAGTATGACAACTCCCCCACATGCTGATTGCTGGCGGTACAGGTGGAGGAAGGACTTATTTTATCCTTACCATTATCGAAACTCTGTTACGCTGTGATTTGGTGATGTATGTGTTAGACCCGAAGAACGCTGACCTTGCCGACCTCGCCGCTGTCATGCCCGAAGTCTACTACAAAAAGGAAGATATTACCGCCTGTATCGACCGTTTCTATGACGGCATGATGGAACGCTCGGAAACTATGAAACTCATGGAGAATTATAAGACGGGTGAGAACTATGCTTACTTGGGATTGCAGCCGCACTTTTTAATCTTTGATGAATATGTGGCGTTTATGGAAATGCTGACGACAAAGGAAAACGCTGCTGTCCTTAACAAGCTGAAACAGATAGTCATGCTTGGGCGGCAGGCAGGACGGACAGGCGGCGTGCAAAGCGAAAGCCGCAGGTACGGACTAGCCTGTGCAGGTGCGGCGTGCCGCACCTGCCATATGCCCCCGGTATCTAACAGGGGGGCGCAAATACAACTGAAAACAGATTCGGAAATCTAAAAATCCTTTATGGCACAGGTATTTCCGATAGATTTTAGAGGTGTGACAAAAGGCTTTAATCCTGTCACACTTTTTTACGTTAGGAGGGGGTTGACTGAATGAAACAGACTGGATAAAGGATTTTAAAGAAAAGCGTACTGCCTATGGTATTTCTCAAAATAAGCTGGCGGTTGAAGCAGGAATCAGCAGAGAACATTTAAACCGTCTGGAATCCGGCAAGGTGGCATTGACAGAAGAAATCCAGAAACAGCTACTTACGGCACTGGAAAAATATAATCCAGAATCACCGCTTACCATGCTGTTTGACTATGTACGAATACGTTTTCCGACAACGGATGTAAAGCATGTGATAGAGGACATTCTGCGACTGAAACCGGATATGATGATACATGAGGATTTCGGTTTTTACTCTTATTCGGAGCATTATGTCATAGGTGATGTGTTTGTGGTTACTTCTGCTGATGAAGAAAAGGGTACTCTGCTGGAACTGAAAGGGAAAGGCTGCCGCCAGATGGAGGGTTATCTGTTGGCACAGCATAGGAGCTGGTACGATTTTCTGATGGACGCTTTAGGTGACGGCGGCGTGATGAAACGGCTTGACCTCGCCATTAACGATATGGCCGGTATGCTGGATATTCCAGATCTGACTGAAAAATGTAACCAAGAAGAATGCATTTCTGTATTCCGCAGTTTCAAGAGCTATCGCAGCGGCGAGCTGGTGCGTAGCCATGAACAAGACGGATACAGTATGGGGAATACGCTGTATATCGGTTCTCTGAAATCAGAAGTATATTTCTGCATTTACGAAAAGAATTATGAGCAGTATGTAAAAAATGGGATTCCCATAGGGGATACGAAAATCAAAAACCGATTTGAAATCCGGCTCAAAAACGAAAGAGCCTACCATGCGGTATGTGACCTGCTGAATTATTATGACGCAGAACTGGATAGACAGGCAGGTTGCCCCTACATGGAAAATGCTGCAAAAGATTGACAGTGCCAACGACACACATTTTCTTAGAGACATTTTAAATGATGTGGAGTTTACAGAGCGTCATAAGAAACTGATAAAACAACAAACGACTTCCCCAGAGGAAGTGATACAAAGACAGAAATTTGAAAGGGGAAATGAAGAATGAATTTTGGACAGAATTTATACAACTGGTTTTTAAGCAATGCACAATCGCTGGTGCTTATGGCAATAACGGAAATAGGGAAAGATTGTCTGCTACGGAACTTTTGAAAATGAATGAATGTTGAATGAGCACGCCGAAGTTTAATCAGTTACTTATAAGTGCAGGATTTCTTGAAGTAAAAGAAAGAAAATCAAGCAAAGGAACCATGAAGCCTTACAAATCGTTGACGGAAACAGGAAGAAAATATGGAGTAAACCTTATTAGCGACAAAAATCAAAAGGAAACACAGCCATACTACTATGCTGATACATTTATGGAATTATTTGAGAAAGTAACTTAATCATCATATATTTTTCAGTGATGAGGCTGGCTAATATCACCGAAATTTCGGGGCAACGGCATAACCTCGACCAGTGAATCGGCTGGTTACGGATTGGTTCAAAATTCTTGGTATAGGGAAATGGAGGATATTGCAGATGAATAATTTAATTGTAAAGGGAAAACAGAATTTCATGGGGAAAGAAATTCCTGTAGTGCTTGGAGGATTTGGAGAAGGGAAGAAGTGTATCTGTGATAAGACGATTGCGGAGATACATAATCAGCCAGTGCCAGAAATTAGACGTAGGCTAAATGAAAACATTTCAAGATTTAAGGAAAACATTGATCTTATTGACTGTGGATTTCCAGTCATAGTTTTTATTTGGCTATAAAAATGTTAAAATTTTGAGAATTTGAAAACTTTTTCCGGTGCCACGACAATATATACATGCAAGGGCAAATCTTTGCAAGTCGACTTGAAAGAAGAAGGAGGATGGCTGCTATGAATAATGATGAATTCGAGCGGTTTGTCCTGAGGTTTGGAAAAGATATTCTGCGGTTTTGCCGGATGACAGCCAGAGATGCGGAAAATGGGGACGAACTGTATCAGGACACTATGCTCAAGCTGCTGGAGAAAAAGAAAAGACTGGACTCTATGCAGAATACAAAAAGTTACGCTTTATCCACTTCAATTTATCTTTGGAAAAATAAGAAGAAAAAATATGCAAACAGGATGAGGCTGGTTCCGATTGACAGTATGGACGAGATGTCTGATGAAAGATATGGGTTTACTGATTATGATAACGAAGTTTCCCCTGAACGCATTGTATTAAAGCAAAATGAGATAGATATGATTCAGGGATTCGTTAAAACCCTGCCGGAGAAGTACAGAATACCAATCTATCTGTATTATTCAGCAGATATGCAGATAAATGAGATATCTAAGATTCTTGGGCTGCCGGAAGGAACCGTCAAAAGCCGGATGCGGAAAGCAAAGAAACAGTTAAAGGAAAAATTGGAGGCGATAGGATATGACAGATGAAAAATTGGATCAAATCTTAAAGCAGGCCCTTGCTCCTGAATTAAGTGACAAAGAAATCCAGATACATAGAAGGAGGAAGGATAAAATGAATAAATTCGGAAAAATAGGAAAATGTGTGGCTGCTGTAGTGGCTGCGGCGGTTATTGGAATTGCTGGACTCGGATATTTTAATCCGGTACTTGCAGCAAAGATTCCACTGATTGGAAAGATTTTTGAAAAGGTTGAGGATGATGCCACATATTCCGGAGACTATACGGATAAGAAGACTGTCCTGACAAATGAGGATTCTGTGGGAAATCTGGATACATCGGACTATACCGTGTCTGATAAAGGAATCACACTGACTGCATCAGAAGCCTATTGTGATGGATATTCCATATTCCTTACAGTAAATATTGAATCAGAAGATGCGGATTTTACGCATATTCCAGAACATTATACAGGCATGAACGCTGCGGATAACCGAACATCCGCAGGGTTTTATATCAGAGGAACATGGAGTGTGGATGGAAGTTCACCTGAATGGCTCGAAAATACGTTTGATGGAAAGGTGATTGACAGCCATACGTTTGCAGGTATGCTGAAGATAAACCTTGCAGAGAAACATACAGGCAACGGCGAACTTAGCTTAAATGTAAACGGTCTTGGTTATGATGACGACAGGAGGCTTGACGGTGAGGAAATATCGGCATCTCACTGGACGGATGGTAGTTGGAATATTGCTATTCCGTTTGGGATAAACACGACAGATGCAAAAACAATCGAAGTGGGTGAGAAAAAAGGGAATATTACGCTTGAAGATGTAGTGGTATCTCCGTATCAGGTAATTGTCCATGCGACAACACCGGGAGAACCCTGCTCTACAATTTGCTTTAATCAGGATGGGGAAATGCTTCACCCAGATATGGAAATGTCAGGCAGAGCCGTATTTGCTGTTCAGGGGAAAGAGATAAAAACATTGTATGTCTACATTTTTGACAATCCTGATGACTGGTCTTTGATGGAGCAGGAAGGAATGAACAGCAGCATTGCAGAGAGGGCTGTCATTTCAAAGGAAATTCATGTAGAGTAAGTGGGAATAATTTTTTAAAGTAAGAAATATAATACTGATCCGAGTTAGGTATTAAGGCTGGAAAGCGTTTGTTGGAGGAAGACCAATGAACGCTTTTTTGCATTTAACGCCACACTGTCGTTTACCACCCGTCCTAATCTCCTTTCAGATGCAGTTAAATTTAGAAATGGAGGAAAGGATAATGACAGATAAGGAAGATAAGACAGTGCGGCAGTTTGATATGCATTACAGTGAAAAATAATCGGGCGTGATGAAACGCAGGCGGGGGACATTCGGTATATGAGTGTCCCTTTTTGTGTGCCTGTTATTGATATGCAATATTAACAGCGTTACAGGCAGAGAGGAGTGAGAAAATGAGTGAAAATAAATTAAAAAGCAGAGATGCGATTGATGCGGAAAACAATCTTGTATTCAACCATGACGGCGAATGTTTCGCCTATTATGAGCTGATACCTTACAATTATTCGTTCCTGTCGCCGGAGGAAAAGTATCTGGTGCATGACAACTTCCGTCAGCTTATCGCACAGAGCCGTGACGGGAAAATCCATGCCTTGCAGATAAGTACAGAATCCAGTATCCGAGCCACACAGGAGCGTTCCAAAAAAGAAATCACAGGGCGGCTATATGACATTGCCTGTGAGAAGATAGACCAGCAGACACAGGCGTTAGTGGGTACGATTTCCCTATAAAAAGATTGAAACGTGAAACGCTGGTAAAGCGGTATGACCTTATCCGTCCTACCCGCTGCCTGATAACCGAAAGCCAGCGGTACTTAAAAGTAGCCAGTGAGGACATGACAACCTACGCTGCCTATTTTACTATCAAGACTGATTCTGGTATCCGAGTTATACCTATGACGCAGGAAGTACAGAAAGCAAAGAAAGAACATAGAAAAGCAGAATTACTTCCAAAAGTATCTGCTCACGTTATGCGTCATACTGCCTGTACCAGAATGGCAGAGTGCCGTATGGATATTAAAGTATTGCAGTATATCATGGGGCACGCTCATATTGATGTGACAATGGACGTGTATAACCACTTGGGAGACAGAGAAAGAATTGAACAGGAAATTGCAAGGCTGGATAGTATGGCGGTAAATTTCTGACACAAAAATATAAAAATTGGTGTCAAAACCTATGAAAAGGACAATTACAGGAAAACAAAGTATGTGCAAACCATTGATTTCAGGCGGTTTGCAAAAATTATCAGAAAAAATTAGCACTCACAACTTGACCTGGCTAACAATCAGTGTTATACTCCAACTAGAACAAAGAAATTAATTTTCAAGGAGGCAATGGTTATGAATATTAATAAATTTACGCAGAAGTCGATTCAAGCAGTTCAGGATTGTGAGAAGATTGCTATAGAGTATGGAAATCAGGAGATTGAGCAGGAACATCTATTTTATGCGCTGCTTACCCAGGAGGATGGTTTGATTCCGAAGATGATGGAGAAGATGGGACTGGATGTGAATCTAATCACCAACCGGGTGGAACAGGCAATCAGGAAACGAACCAAGGTGCAGGGCGGCAAGCAGTATGTGGGTCAGGATTTAAACAATGTTCTGATTCACGCAGAAGACGAGGCGAAGCAGATGGGTGATGAGTATGTGTCTGTGGAGCATCTGTTTCTGGCGTTGCTAAAATATCCCAGCAGAATAACGAAAGAAATGCTTCGAGAAATGGGCGTTAGCAAGGAAGGGTTTTTGCAGGCGCTTTCTACAGTGCGGGGGAATCAGAGAGTTACCAGCGATAATCCGGAAGCTACTTATGATACGCTGAATAAGTATGGGACTGATTTGGTGGAACGGGCCAGAGAACAGAAGATGGACCCGGTTATCGGACGGGATATGGAGATTCGGAATGTGATTCGGATTCTTTCCCGCAAGACAAAGAACAATCCGGTTTTGATTGGCGAGCCGGGCGTGGGTAAGACTGCGGTGGCAGAGGGCCTGGCTCAAAGAATTGTAAAAGGAGACGTGCCGGAAGGGCTAAAAGATAAGACGATTTTTTCATTGGATATGGGCGCGCTGGTGGCAGGCGCAAAGTACCGGGGAGAATTTGAAGAGCGTCTAAAGGCTGTTCTGGAAGAGGTAAAGAACAGTGACGGACGGATTATCCTCTTTATTGATGAGCTGCATACCATTGTGGGCGCAGGAAAGACCGATGGGGCTATGGATGCGGGCAATATGCTGAAGCCCATGCTTGCAAGGGGGGAACTTCACTGTATTGGCGCTACAACTTTAGATGAGTACCGTCAGTATATTGAGAAAGATGCGGCGTTGGAACGTCGTTTCCAACCAGTGCTGGTGGATGAGCCTACGGTGGAGGACGCAATTTCGATTTTGAGAGGTTTAAAGGAGCGCTACGAGGTGTTCCATGGCGTGAAGATTACAGACGGCGCGCTGGTAGCGGCGGCAACTTTGTCAAACCGTTATATTTCTGACCGGTTTCTGCCAGATAAGGCAATTGATTTGGTAGATGAGGCCTGCGCTCTCATTAAGACGGAGCTAGATTCCATGCCTGCGGAACTGGATGAGCTGAGGCGGAGGATTATGCAGATAGAGATAGAAGAGGCGGCTCTGAAGAAAGAGGAAGACCGGTTGAGTCAGGAGAGGCTGGAACATTTACAGCAGGAACTTGCGGAACTCCGGGAAGAATTTGCCAGCGCCAAGGCCCAGTGGGACAATGAAAAGAATAGCATTGAGCGTGTGAGGAGCGTCAGAGAAGAGATTGAGAATATTGGCAAGGAGATTCAGAAAGCACAACAGACATATGACTTAAACAGGGCGGCGGAGCTGCAGTACGGCAGGCTTCCGGAGCTTCAGAAACAGCTTGCCGAGCTGGAGACCCAGGCTAAAGATGAAGACCGGGCGCTGGTGCACGAGAGCGTTACCGATGAGGAGATTGCTAAGATAGTATCCCGGTGGACAGGAATTCCGGTTGCCAAACTCAATGAGAGCGAGCGGAGCAAGACCCTTCATCTGGGAGATGAGCTTCACCGGCGGGTAATTGGGCAGGATGAAGGCGTGGAACTGGTAACTGAGGCGATTATTCGTTCTAAGGCGGGAATCAAAGACCCCACAAAGCCGATTGGTTCCTTCCTGTTTTTAGGGCCTACCGGCGTGGGAAAGACAGAGCTTGCCAAAGCTTTGGCAGAAAGCCTGTTTGATGATGAAAGCAATATGGTTCGGATTGATATGAGCGAATATATGGAGAAGTATTCTGTATCTCGTCTTATTGGAGCGCCTCCGGGATATGTAGGTTATGACGAGGGAGGACAGCTTACCGAGGCGGTAAGAAGAAAGCCTTATTCGGTGGTACTGTTTGACGAGGTAGAGAAGGCGCATCCGGACGTATTTAACGTGCTGCTGCAAGTACTGGATGACGGGCGTATTACCGATTCCCAGGGACGAACGGTAGATTTTAAGAATACCATTTTAATTATGACCTCCAATATTGGTTCAGCTTTTCTGCTGGAGGGAATTGATGAGAATGGAGCAATCAGCGCCGAGAGTCAGGAGCTGGTAATGAATGAACTGCGGACGCATTTCCGGCCGGAATTTTTAAATCGTCTGGATGAGACGATTTTATTCAAGCCGTTGACGAAAGGTAATATTTATGACATCATTGATTTATTGGTAACGGATGTCAATAAGCGTCTGGCAGACCGGGAAATCCGGCTTCAACTTACAGAAGCGGCGAAGAACAATATAGTGGAAGGCGGATATGAGCCGATGTATGGCGCAAGACCACTAAAGCGTTATCTTCAGAAGCATGTGGAAACACTCGCGGCAAGGCTGATGCTGGAAGGAGGAATCAGCGCAGGACAGACGATTGAGATTGACGAATTGGATGGAATATTAACGGCAAGGGGCAGATAATGTCGATGATATTTCATATAGACGTTCATACAGTTTATTAAACAATACAAGTGGTAATATTACCACTTGTATTGTTTTGTGCATTATAGTATAATGAACATAGTATAAAAAGGACATAGAATTTGGACTGCTTAAGGAGGAATAGAATGGTTGGAATTTTAATTGCTGCACATGGAGATTTTGCTGCCGGGCTTTTAAGTGCGGTGGAACTGATTCTTGGGAAACAGACGAAGGTTGAAACAATTGGACTGTATCATGGAGACGGATTTGAAGAATTTGGCGGGAAGATAGAAAAGGCGCTTGATGAACTGGACGATGGAGACGGAGTATTAGCATTTGTGGATATCCTTGGCGGAACGCCGTCGAATACAATATTCAGATATTTGCAGAAAAAGAAGTTTAGGGCGTTTGCAGGAGTCAATATGCCAATGGTGATTCAGGCCGTAACCATGCGGGAGGTAATGGATGCGGACGAAGTGTATGCGTCGGTTTTGAAGACGGCAGCCAAACCGCCGATACTTCTTCATGAGATGTTTGAAGAAATGCAGCAAGAAGATAACGAAGATGAGATTTAAAAATCTTTCGGGAATGCGTGCTGGCGCGAAGAAGTATGCCGCGAGCGACCGCGCCAGACGCGAGAATGTGCGGAAGCACATTCTTTGTTGTTTTTTTGATTATGTAAAAGAACACAACCGAAATTCTTTAAAGGATAGAACTTGCAAATATAGTCATTGCAGTTTTAACGTCTGCTTTGATACCTTCTTTTGCAGCCGTTACGATATCATGATAAAATACTTTTTCATTACCGGCGTTTGCAATCAGTTCTCTGACATTGTTTCCGCCGGCCATAGACCCATATGTATAGTAATTAATTTTGGTAATTCCATTACGTATAGCGGTCTTGAAATCCTCGTCGGAAATACCAGAGCCTCCATGCATGACGAGTGGAATGTTTATTTCATTCCGAATCTGTGTGATGCGGTTTAAGTCCAGCTTAGGCTCTGTCAAATATACCCCATGGGTAGTGCCGAAAGAAATTGCAAGGGCGTCAACGCCGGTTTCTTTGACAAACGTTCTGGCTGTAACTGGGTCAGTGTAACAGTCGTCAAGAGAGGCAAAATCTTTAGCGCCTACTGTTCCACGACCTTCGCCTCCACCCAGAGAAGAAGTGAATATATGTCCTAATTCTGCCTCTACAGAGACCCCTGCTGCATGGGCAATCTTGACGATTTCTTTTGTTTCTCTCAAATTTTCCTCATAACTTTTTGCAGATGCGTCATACATGATGGAAGTAAATCCAGACCGGATTGCCTGAATACACAGTTCAAAGGAGGCGCCATGGTCTAAGTGAACGCATACCGGAACGGAAGAGCGTTTTGCATAATCAAGCATAATTGGACCGACCTCTGGCAGAGAGATAAGATTTTCGTGAACTTCCGCATGTTGGAGAATAACGGGAACTTGTAATTCTTCAGCGGCGGAAATGACGGCCTGAATGGACTCCAGATTCGGTACGTTAAAGGCGCCTACGGCATATCGTCTTTTTTTTGCATCATCTAAGATTGATTTCATGGTAACTAACATCGATTATACCTCCGTAACTATTTCGTTATTTGATGACAATATTATAACCAGTGGTAATTAAAGTGTCAATAAGTTGTCTGAGATTAAGTTTATATTTTTGTCGAATGGTCAAGTTGGGATGTAAAAGCTTGCTGAATAAAGACTTTCCTGTGAAAAATATACAAAAAATATGAGAAGATATTAATATATTTTTACAAAAATATAGATGGAAGAAGGAAAGATATTGACTTATTTATATCCGATGGTATTATTATAATAACCACTGGTTATTGTTTGCTGGCAAATATAGAATGGATATGAGGATGAGAAAGGAGGAAATTTTATGAAGATAGAAGGGATTGTACTGGTACGGATTGATGACCGGCTGATTCATGGACAGGTAATGACGTCGTGGCTGAATTATACAAGCGCGAATAAAATTATGATTATTGATGATAAAGTTGCGGGAGATCCTTTTATGAAAAATGTTTTGAAGACATGTGTTCCGGCAAATGTGAAACTTGCAACATTTACGGTTGAAAGAGCGGTTTCAAGGCTTCGGAAAGGATTTACAGGGGACCGCTGCATCATTCTGGTAAAATACCCAGAGACGCTGTATCGTCTAATGGAGGCAGGCATTGTATTTGATGAAATCAATATTGGGGGAATGGGAGTCAGCGGAACAAGAAAGAAATTTTTCCGGAATATTTCAGCTTCGGAGGAAGAGAAGGTTATGCTTAAGGAGTTGGCTGATGCCGGTTCGAAGATTAGTGTCAGGATTATTGCAGAAGATCATACAACAGATATTGCCAAGATGTTGTAATTCGGACGAATAATTGAGAAAGATACAGGATTGAGTTAGACAGAGAGGAGAACAATAATGCATATTACATTATTTCAGGCAATTTTGATAGGCGTTGTATATTATCTTGGTAATATTGGTACGCCATGGCTGTCATTGTTAGGCAGTATTTCCGTTGTTTACAAACCGTTGGTAGCTGGCACGCTGGTTGGATTTATTCTGGGAGATCCGGTGCAGGGATGTATCATTGGAGCGGCAATTAACCTTCCGTACGTGGCGTTTATCTCGGCCGGAGGAACGGCGCCGCAGGACCCAGGACTTGCAGGAACAGTTGGAACCGCCTGGGCTATGGCGGCAGGCGTAGATCCGGCGACGGCAGTGACGATTGCGTTGCCATTAGGACTTCTGGGTACCATGATATGGGTGGCGCACATGACGTTGGATGTAACGTTTGTACATATGGCTGATAAGGCGGCAGAGGAAGGAAATATTGAAAAAATTTGTTTCTATCATGTAGCGCCGCCGCAGATATTGATGTTTTGTCTCTGTGTCATACCGGCGACGATTGCTACATATTATGGCTCCACAGCAGTACAGGGATTGATTGAACAGTTGACGGGAACGCCGCTGACGGTATTACAGGTGATTGGCGGATTGCTGCCGGCGCTTGGCATTGCAATGAACCTTCGTGCGATTTCAAGACCGGGCACCCTGCTGTTTTATATGGTTGGATTTATTCTGGTGCAATATCTTGGACTGCCAGTAATTGCAGTGGCCGTTTTGGGCGGTGTAATCGGATATTTCTATACTGTTTTACTGAATCATAACAGTTTGCCGCAGGTAGCGTTAGGAGGAACTTCACAGGCAGTGATTGATGAAGACGAGGAGGATTTTTAGGATGGCAGAGGAAAAAAGATTAAGTAAAAAAGATGTGGTAAAAGCATTCTGGAGATGGACTTTTTTCTCCCATGCGAATTATAATTACGAGCGTTTGGAAGCTACAGGATTGGTTCACTCTTACAAACACATAATTAAAAAATTGTACGGAGACGATTCAGAGGAGTATAGAGCCTGTATCAAACGGCATATGCAGTTTTTTAATACAGAGCCGCATATTGGCGGTGTGATTCCAGGAATTGTTCTTGCAATGGAAGAAGAGCGGGCGAACGGGGCGCCAATTACGGATGAGGCTATCAACGGTGTAAAGACTGGTCTGATGGGGCCGTTTGCAGGAATTGGAGACACTCTGTGGCAGGGTACGCTGACGCCGATTCTGCTTGCATTTGGAATTAGCTTGGGCTCCCAGGGGAATTTGATGGGGCCTCTGGTTTATACATTGTTAATGTTTGGCGTGATGTTCCCGGCAGCGTATATCTGCTGGATGAAAGGATATGAGCTTGGCAAAGACGGAATTGAAAAAATTCTTGGCGGAAATCAGCTTCAGATGTTGATTACAGGAGCGTCGGCAATGGGAGCGATTGTATTGGGAGCTTTGTCCAGCCAGTTTGTGACGGTAAATTGTGCGGCGGTGATCAAATTTGGCGCATTGGAGATGAATGTTCAGGAGACGGTATTTGACGCTTTATTTAAAGGGATTCTGCCGCTGGGCGTAACCATGCTGACACTCTATCTGTTAAAGAACAAAAAGATGAAGGCAACTACGGTTATGGGAATTCTGATTATCATCGGCTTGATAGGCGGTGTCATTGGATTTCTGGGTTAAATAATAGGAATGTGCTGATATGGAGGTAAGGTTAAATGAGTGAAATGGCAAAATCTCTGGTATTTACCGGAGAGAGGCAGTTGGAAATTCGCGAATATCCAGTTCCAGAGGTAAGCGATGATAAAGTTCTGATTAAGGTAGACGCCAGTGCGATTTGTACCTGGGAACAGAGGGTATACACAGGAGTGAAGAAAGTGGAATTTCCTTTTATTGGCGGCCATGAAATGTCAGGAAGAATTATTGCCATGGGAAAAAATGTGGACCGGCAACAATGGGCAGTAGGAGATATGGTGGTTGCGGGAGTGACGCTTCCTTGCAGAAACTGTTACCAGTGCAAGAGTGGAAATGAACAAAATTGTGAGAATTTTAATCATAGTAAACATCTGGAAGGACTTCCAGAAAAGGGGATGGGGGGATTTAGTTCGCATTTACTGGTTGACCCGGTTAACCTGTTTCATATTTGCAATGTAGAGCCAGAGGAAGCGGCGATTACAGAACCTTTATCCTGTGTGCTTCACAGTGTGGAGACAGGTCGGGTTGAGTTTGGAGATATGGTTGTCGTAATTGGATGCGGTATTATGGGACTGCTGCATGTGATGCTTTCAATCAGGAGAGGCGCGTCGGTGATTGTGTCAGATACAAACGAAGAGAGAATGGGGCTGGCCTTAAGGCTTGGCGCGTCTTGTGCTGTAAATCCCGAAAAAGAGAGTTTAGAAGAGCGGGTTAGGGAGATTACCGGAGGGACAAAGGCTCAGGTAGTGTTTGATACAACGCCGGTATCTGCTGTGGCGGAGCATGCGGTTCAGGCAGTGGCAAATAACGGACGGCTGGTATTGTACAGTTCCTTCTATCCAGATACTCCAGTTTCCATCAGTCCGGACTGGCTGCATAAAAGCGGGGCGAAACTTTTAGGAACGGCAAACTCAAATACGGTTGATTTTATAAAAGCGTCCAGAATGATTTCACAGAAAATCGTGGATATGAAACCATTTATTTCAGAAGTGTATGAGCTCAAAGATTATAAAAAAGCCTTTGAATCTGCAGTGAGGGGAGATAAATTCAGGGTAGTAATACGGTTTTAAAATCAGGTTCTCTTCCATATTAAAAATGTATTTAAAATGCTTTGCCGGTTATGCCGCGGTTTTCAAATATACTCTGGAGACAAAGTACAAACGGACACAATTCAGAAAAGGATTCCGGGTACATTGATAAAAATATATTTGAAATCAAGTTGGATTATGTTTATACTTATTGCATGGATGGAAATCAGGAAGGCAGGAAGCGGTATGGCTATGAGAAAAAAGCAGCTCCTTTACATGCAGTTAAGAGAGAACATATTAAAAGATTATCAAAATAAACCCTATTATTCTCCGATGCCGGGCGAGCGGGAGTTATGTGAGATTTATCATGTAAGTCGTCCGACAGTTAGAAGGGCGTTGGAAATACTGGAAGAAGAGGGCTGCATTACAAGATTTGCAGGAAAGGGTGCATTTTTTATCGGTAATAAAAAACAGCAGGGAAACAATTATAAAGCGTCTTCACAGATTGCATTTTATAATCAAGTCAGACTGCGGGGAGATTATACCAGCAGTAAGGTGCTGACTCAGAAAGCTGAGATAGTAAATCCTGAGATTGCGGAGCTTCTGGGAATCCGCGAGGGCGGTATGGTCTTTCATCTGGAAAGACTGCGGTACATCAATGGGAAACTTTGGACACTGGCAGATTCTTATATTGATTATGAGCTGTGCCCGGAGCTTCTGAACTATGATTATGCGGAGCGGTCTCTTCACAACACGCTGGCCGGGCATGGATATGTGCCGTTTCGTGCTCAACGGTGCATTACTGCTCGAAAAGCAAATGAATATGATGCGTTTCATCTGGGACTCAAAGAGGGAGCTCCGATTTGTTATACAAAGACAAGAGTGTATGACAGAGAGGGAAAGCTTTTGGAATGTGCAATCAGCCGGGGAGATATTTATAAAATCCGGTATGATATTACCACGTATAATCAGACAAACGGTGAAGACGAGCGTGCATTTTATAAACAGAATGCAGACGGGAAGGAAAAAACAGAGGAGAATCCGGGACAGGGAACAGATAAAAGTATAGACAATGATAATCTACTGTGGTAATTATGCTTCTGATTCAATCTGCGTCTGGCCAGAGGGAGATTCTTATAGAGAATCCAGAGGAGAACCGTTAATCGTGCAATCTTTTGTACTCAAAATAGATTGTTTAATCTATGCCTGGTGTGAGACAATAATAATGTAACTAATGCAATGAAAGGTTCATTATTTGGAGGTGTGATTAAATTGAGTAATCTCAATCAGCGCTGCGAGCGGATTCTGAGTATTCTGACCCATGAAAGCGGGTATGTGCCTTTGAGCAGATTACTGGATAAAACAGGGATTTCCAGAAGAAGTCTCTATTATGATATTTGTAAAATTAATGAATGGCTAATCGAACATAATATAGAAACACTGGAACCGGAGCGTGGAAAGGGGATTCTCATTACCGCTGAAAATAAGGAAAAGATTCTGGCTGAACTGGATGAAAAGGAGTATGAGGATTATTATCAGTTTCTCCCTGACGAGCGTGTAAAATTGATTATATGTCTCAAACTTCCCACACTGTTTGGTGTGCTGAACCTTGAAAAATCAATACTTTAATCCATAAAAAAGGCATAAACCGCTTGCTTATGGTATAATTGAGTTGCGAAAA